>NZ_JANCLV010000001.1:0-629655 GCF_024294965.1 Pseudarthrobacter humi | reverse complement strand
AAGCCAAGCGGGCGGAACGACCCCGTTGTCGCACCCAAGGGTGCTGACCAGAACACGCCGCTAGACGGCCCATTGGTGGCGTTCCGCCCGCCCCACAACCGCCTTGTTCAGCAGCCTCCTAGGCCGCCAGGAAAAAATACCCGGACGGCCCACGGCTGGCCCGAGCAAAGTCCGGGCCAAACCGGCGCGGGCGTCAGGCTCAGCTGGAGGGAACGAACTCCGCGTAGCCGGCGGCCCGAAGCCCGGCACGCAGCTTTTCGGCGTTCGCATCCAGCACCGCGGGATCCGGGTTCTGGTCGGCCGAGGCGAAATCGAAGTCAGCCATGGTCCTGGACGGCCACACGTGGACGTGCAGGTGGTTGATCTCGTACCCGGCCACAATCAGCCCCGCCCGCTCGGCGGGGAAGACGTCCAGCTGCACCGCACCGATCCGGCGGGCCACTTCCATCACCTTCGCGAGGGTTTCCGGGGACGCATCCGTCCAGCGGTCAACCTCCTCGGTGGGGACCACCAGGGTGTGCCCGTTGGCCAGGGGACCCGTGGTCAGGAAGGCCGCAACGTCGGCCTCCCGCCAGACGAAGCGTCCGGGGATCTCGCCATTGATGATTTTGGTGAACAGGGTGCTCATGCGTCTGCCTTCTCGGCCGGAGCCTGCAGGGTGCTGGTGTCCAGCACAAACCGGTATTTCACGTCGCCTGCCACCATGCGGTCGTAGGCCTCATTCAGCTGGTCTGCGCGCACCAGTTCGATATCCGCCACTACTCCGTGCTCGGCGCAGAAGTCGAGCATCTCCTGAGTTTCGGCGATGCCGCCGATCAGCGAGCCAGCGTACGCGATCCGCCGCCGGATCAGGGCCCCCGGATTCACCGGCGGCATGGCGTCGGAGGGCAGGCCCAGCTGAAACAGCGCACCGTCCACGCGCAGGGTGCGGAAAAACGGATTCAGGTCGTGTGGAGCAGCCACGGTGTCGATGATGAGGTCGATGGTGCGGTCCGCGGCGGCCATGGCATCTTTGTCCCGGGACAGGATCACTTCGTCGGCCCCGAGTTCCAGTGCGGCCGGCACCTTGGCTTCGGAGGTGGTGAACACCACCACCCGCGCCCCCATGGCCTTGGCGAGCTTCACGGCCATGTGTCCGAGCCCGCCGAGCCCCACCACGCCCACCACGTCGCCTTCCTCCACGTCGAAGTGCCGCAAGGGAGAGAACGTGGTGACGCCTGCGCAGAGCAAGGGGGCGACGGCGGCCGGGTCCAGGTTGCCGGGCACTCGGACCACGTAGCGCCGGTCCACCACCACGGCGGACGAGTAACCGCCCTGGGTGATGGCATCGCCGTTGCGGGGATCCTTGGCGCCGTAAGTCCCGATCAGCCCGATTTCGCAGTACTGTTCCAGGCCGTCCAGGCAGCTCTTGCATTCACGGCAGGAATCAACCATGCATCCGACGCCCACGCGGTCGCCCGGGATGAAGTCAGTCACGGCCGAGCCGACGCGGCTGACGGTTCCGACAATCTCGTGGCCGGGGACCAGCGGATATTTCTGGCTGCCCCATTCACCACGCGTGGCGTGCACGTCCGAGTGGCACAGGCCGCAGAATTCGATGGCAATCTCGACGTCGTCCGCTTTGGGGGCACGCCGGGCCAGCGTCAGGGGTGCCAGGCCGCTGTCGGCGGAAGCCGCGCCGTACGCGGCTGCCAGCACCCCGGTGCCGGGAACGGTGTCCAGGCCCGTAGCGGGATTAGCAGCAAGAGCATCGTCGTTCGGCAATACGGGGCGGGCAAGGGGCGGCGGTACGGGGCGTCCTGGGGTCATCCTTCGACGCTACCCCCGCGGGCCGCCGCATGGCCACTCGGGCCACTGCCCGTCGCCACCGGCAGGGCCGGATTGTTCGACCATTCCGAGAAGGATCCCGGATAGAGGGCTGCCCGGAATCCGGCGATTTCAAGGGCCGCCACCTCATGGGCGGCGGTCACGCCCGAGCCGCAGTACACGGCCACCGGGACGTCGTCACGGACGCCGAGGTCCTCGAACCGGCGCCGCAGCTCACCAGCTGGCAGGAAGTGCCCGGCCCCGTCCACGTTCTCCGTTGTGGGTGCGCTGCGGGCGCCCGGAATGTGGCCGGCGCGGGGATCAACGGGTTCAAATTCGCCCCGGTACCTTTCGCCGGCCCGGGCATCCAGGAGGACGCCAGTTGCCGGCCAGTCTGCCGCTCCGGCCGCGTCGATACTGGGCATCCTGCCTCCGGCAGGAGAAACATCAAAGGAAACACGCCCGACGACGGCGTGCACGGGTCCGGTATCCAGCGGCAGTCCGGCGTCCCGCCAGACGGCCAGTCCGCCGTCGAGCAGGTACACGTCCTGGAACCCGGCATTGCGGAGCATCCACCAGAGCCGGGCGGCAGCCATGTTGCCGCTGTTGTCATAGGCCACCACAACGTCGCCGTTATTGATCCCCCAGCGCCTGGCAGTTTCCTGGAATTCCGCGTCCGTGGGCAGCGGGTGCCTGCCGCGGGCCGGGGTGGCCGGCGTCGCCAACTCGGTGGCGAGGTCCACAAAAACTGCCCCGGGGAGGTGCCCCTCAAGGTAGTGTTCCCGGCCGTGCGGATCCCCCAGCGCCCAGCGGACGTCCAACACCACGGTTCGCTGGCCGGCGTCGAGACGCGCCGCCAAAGCCGGGACAGCCATCAGTGGACCCATCGTTCTCCTTGCAATTTGTGCTTGTGAGGTGTGCAGTCGCTGATCCAACTCTAGCTGCGGCAGAACGGCTGGCGTGGAGGGCCGACGGTAGGCTGGTCCGGTGAAGAACGCGAGCGCGGACCGGGCCTGGGCTGACCAGGCCATCAGAAAAGTCAATGCGGAAAACAACCGGTCCGCCGATACCCATCTCTACTCGGTACCGCTCCCGCAGCACTGGGGCGTCCAGCTTTACCTCAAGGACGAATCCACGCACCGTTCGGGGAGCCTCAAACACCGGCTGGCCCGCTCGCTGTTCCTCTTCGGCCTGGTCAACGGCTGGATCCGCGAAGGTACCACCATAGTGGAGGCGTCCAGCGGCAGCACCGCTGTTTCGGAGGCATATTTCGCGCAGCTCCTGGGCCTGCCGTTCGTAGCGGTCATGACCCGCACGACGAGCCCGGAGAAGATCGCGCTGATCGAACAGTTCGGCGGCTCGTGCCTGTTGGTTGACCACGCATCGGAGGTTTATGCTGCGGCGGCGGACATCGCTACCACGTCCAACGGCCACTACATGGACCAGTTCACGTACGCGGAGCGGGCCACGGACTGGCGCGGCAACAACAACATCGCGGAGTCCATCTTCGGGCAGCTGGCGCTGGAGGAACACCCCGTCCCCCGCTGGATCGTGGTGGGTGCAGGGACCGGAGGTACCAGTGCGACCATTGGCCGCTACCTGCGCTACCGCGGCCACAACACGCGCCTTGCGGTGGTGGACCCGGAGAATTCCGCGTTTTACCCCGGCTGGCTGAGCGGTGGGAGTGAGGCCAGCACCGGCCTGCCGTCACGGATCGAAGGAATCGGCCGGCCGCGGCTGGAACCGAGCTTTGTGCCCGCCGTCATCGACCACATGATCCAGGTTCCCGATGCCGCCTCCGTCGCAGCCATGCGGCACCTGCGCACGGTCGCCGACCTGCACGCCGGACCGTCCACGGGCACCAACCTGTGGGGTGTCTGGCAGCTTGTGGCGGAAATGGTGGCCGAGGGACAGCGCGGCAGCATTGTGTCGTTGATGTGCGACGGCGGCGACCGCTATGCGGGCAACTACTACAATCCCGCGTGGCTGTCAGGGCAGGGCCTGGACCCCGAGCCGTATGAGGAAGTCATCCGCAAGTTTTTCGAGACCGGCGTCTGGAATATGTAGCCCATCAGACCTCCACTGATTCCCGGGGAGCAAGGCGGGTGTACTCGGTGCCGTATTTCCGGCCCAGCCGGGCAACATGGGATTCTGCCACCTTCAGGCCCGTTTCGTTGAGCAGCCCGTCGTGGATCTGGAACGCACGCGGGGCCCGGACGGCAATAACAAAATCCACTACCTCGCTGACCTTGCTCCACGGCGCGTGGAGCGGAACCAGCAGCGTCTGTACGCTGAGGCCGTCCGGGATGATGAAAGAGTCCCCCGGGTGGTAGACGTTGCCGTCCACCAGGTAGCCGATGTTGGCCACGATGGGAACCTGCGGGTGGATCAGTGCGTGCTGTCCGCCGAAGCTGCGCACGTTGAAGCCGGCCGCGTCGAAACTGGAACCGGGTTCAACCGTGTGGATCCGCACTGCGGCCTGCGGCGCTTCCTCCCGCAGACGGGCGGCCACTCCGGCCGGCGCGAAGACCGCCAGGACGTCAGAGCGGCGCATTGCGTTGACCATGGCCGGCACATCCACATGGTCGGCGTGCTCGTGCGTGATCAGCACGGCCTGAGCCCCGGCCAGGGCCTCGGCCGTTTCGGAGAAGGTTCCCGGGTCCAGCACCAGCACCCCGCCGTCCTTCTCAAGCCGGACGCACGCGTGGGTGTATTTTGTCAGCTTCATAGCGCCAGCCTAGGGTCCGGCCCCAGGCCTGTCCACGGGGCGTCCGGCTGTTCAGCCCCGGCTGGTAATCTTGATGATTGCCACCGTCCCTCAGGGAAGCGAGTACCTTCATGCCGTTCGGCACCAAAGCTGACGCCACGCCGTCGACGGCTGCATCCGGCGCAGGCACCGTTAGTGTGCCCGGCAAGGAGCAGCGCGTCACCAAGCAGCGTGTGGCCGTCAGTGCTGCGCTGGACGAGCTGGATGACTTCGTCAGCACGCAGGAGCTATACCGCATCCTGCAGAACAAGGGCGTCTCAGTTTCCCTGGCAACCGCGTACCGGATCCTGCAGTCCCTCGCCGACGAGGGCCTCGTGGACGTGCTGCGCAACGGCGAGGGCGAAGCCGTTTACCGGCGCTGTGCCGTGACCGGGCACCACCATCACCTGCTGTGCCGCAACTGCGGGAAGGCCGTGGAAGTCGAGGCCCCGGCCGTGGAAACCTGGGCCGCCCGGATCGCCACCGAACATGGCTACACGGAGGTGGCGCACACCGTGGAGATCTTCGGCCTGTGCCCGGAGTGCACAACCCTCAGGGCCGCCGGCAAGCTCTGACGGCCAGCGCCGCCGCAACCTTAAGCATCCGGCGTATGCCCGTGTCAGCGGGCGTGCACCAGCCGGCCGTTGATGCCACGCTTGGCCCGGACACTGCCGACGACGCGGCACACCACGTAGATCAGGAATGACAGTGTGGTGACGTAAGGGCTGATGGGGATCCGTCCGCCCAGGGCCAGCAAGATTCCGCCCACCGTAGCCGTGACGGCGAAAACAACACTGAGCGCCACCACGGCCACGGGAGCGGACGTCACGCGGAGCGCCGCGGCTGCGGGAGTGATCAGCAAGGCGAGCACCAGGAGCGCCCCCACCACCTGGATGGACAGCGCTACGCTGACTCCGAGCAGGACCATGAAGATCAGCGCGAGCGTCCGGACGGGCACCCCGCGGGCTTCGGCCAGTTCGGGATCAAGGCTGGCAAAGTTCAGCGGGCGCCAGATGGCTGCCAGGGCTGCAATGACCAGCACAGCGGCGCCTGCAAGGACTTGGAGCTGGACGGTGTCCACGGACACGATCTGCCCCGTGAGCAGGCCGAATTTGTTGGCGGCCCGGCCTTCGTAAAGCGACAGGAACAGGATGCCGAGCCCCAGGCCGAAGGGCATGATCACCCCGATGATGGAGTTTTTGTCCCGCGCCCGGACACCCATCAGGCCCAGGAGCAGCGCCGCCGCCACCGAGCCGATGAGCGAGCCAAACACGATGTCCGAGCCGATCAGGAGCGCAAACGCCGCCCCGGCGAAGGAGAGCTCCGAGATGCCGTGGACGGCGAAGGCCAGGTCCCGTTTCATCACGAAAGTGCCCACCAGCCCGCCCAGCAGGCCCAACACGGCCCCGGCCCAGATGGAGTTCTGGACCAACACCAGCAGCTCTCCGTAGTTCTCGAAGCTGAAGATCGCTCCGATAATGCTGTCCGCGTCCATCAGGCCACCTCCCCCACCGTGGCGTGGACATCGGCGTGATGGTGCGTGGTCGCGTCGGGGAGGCCGATGACGACGATGCGCCCGTTCGCGTGGATGACTTCCACGTGGCTGCCATAGAGCTCTGACAGGACCTCGGTGGTCATGACCTCTTCCGGGGTCCCCACGCGGAACCGCCCGCCGACCAGGTACAGCACCCGGTCAACGTAGTCGATGATGGGGTTGATTTCATGGGTGACAAAAACCACCGCGCTGTTCTGGGCGTGGCACTGCTTGTTGATCAGCGCGCTGACGGCCTGCTGATGGTGCAGGTCCAGGGACAGCAACGGTTCGTCACAGAGGAGGACCCTGGGGTCCGTGGCCAGCGCCTGGGCCACCCGGAGTCGCTGCTGCTCACCGCCGGAGAGCTGGCCCACCGGGACTTTGGCGTAGTCACTGGCGCCCACCAGCTCCAGCAGCTCATCGATCCTGCGGTTTGCCCGGGACTTGCCCAGCCGCAGCCCCCAGCGGTGGCCGTCCACGCCGAGCCCCACCAGGTCGCGCGCACGCATGGGGGTGTCCGGAGCAAAGGATTTCTGCTGCGGAATGTAGCCGATCAGGTTGCTGCCCCGCTCCACCGGACGGTCGCCAAGGGTGGCCCGGCCGGACTGCAGTTCCTGCAGGCCCAGGAGAACCTTGAGGAAACTGGTCTTTCCGCTGCCGTTGGGGCCCAGGACGGCGAAAAACTCACCGGGCCTGATGTCCAGGTCGAGATCCTCCCAGAGCAAGCGTTTGCCGAACTGCAGGGACGCCCCGCGGAGGCTGACCACCGGTTTCAACTATTTTTCTCCAAGACTTTGCTGACGTTATCAACATTGTCCGTCATCCACTGCAGGTACGTCTTGCCTTCGGGCAGGGTTTCGCTGAAGTCAATGACGGGAACGCCTGCTGCTTCGGCCGCCTTTTTCAGCGCCTGCGTCTGGGTTCCCTCTGTCTGCGCGTTGTACGCCAGGAACCTGATGTCCTTGGATCCGGCCAGGTCCGTGGCTGCCTTCAGCACCGCGGGCGGGACGTCCGAGCCTTCCTCGATCGCGGCGGTGTAGTCGGCCGGAGTCTTGTTCTCCAGCCCGGCTGCTTCGAGCAGGTACAGCGGGACGGGTTCGGTCACGGCCACGGCTGCGCCGGTTCCGTTGGCCTTCAGCGCGGCGAGCTTGACGGCCAGGCCGTCTACCCCGGCCTTGAAGGTTGCGGCATTGGACGTGAACAGGGCGGCTGATCCCGGTTCCAGTTCACCCAGTTTGGCCGCCAGTGAATCAGCGAGCTTGCCCATGGCATCCATGCTGTACCAGGCGTGCTCGTTGATCTCACCGTGCTCGTGGTGGTGGCCGCCAGCTGACTCGCTCGCCGCCGACGGCGAATCGGGGTGGCCTTCCTCCGGAGCCAGGCCGCCCACTTCGGTGGCCGTGACGATATTGCTGTGCGGGATGTTGCTGTCGTCGGCCATCTTGTGGAGGAAGGCGTCGTAGCCGCCGCCGTTCTCGATCACCAGTTCCGCCTTGGACACCAGCAGCCGGTCCTGGGCGGTGGCCTCATACGAATGCGGGTCCTGGCTGGTCTTGGTGATGATGGAGGTGATGTTGACTTTGTCCCCGCCGATGATCGCGGCGATGTCCCCGTACACGTTGGTGGACGCCACCACGTCGACGACGCCGGCGGAAGACTCCGTGCCGGACGTCGCCGACGGCGCACCGCCTCCGGAGCCGCAGGCGGTGAGCAGCAGGCTCACGCCGGCGAGGGCTGCGAGGGACGTTCGGATGGCGGCGGGGTGGCGCACGGGAACCTCAGTTCAGTACAGGGATGGACAGTTGCGTCTCCCAAAAGCTTACCCCTAAATGTGAATGATTCCTATTTAGGATAGCCGGGCCGGTCCCGTGCGGAGCCGGGCGCGCTCAGTCACCATTCGGCTCGCCCAGCCTCCTGATGCCTGTGGCCTGCGTGGCGTCCCGGATCTCTCCCACCAGCTGCTCGATCACGTCTTCCAGGAAGAGGACGCCGTGGGTCTGCCCGTCCGCGCCGATCACGCGGGCCAGGTGTGAGCCCGTGCGCTGCATGACGGACATGGCCGTTTCAACTTCGTCGTCCAGCGCGAGGTTGGCCAGCGACCGGATCCTGCTCTCGGCGATGGGGTGCTGGTAGTCCGACTCGGGAATGGACAGCACATCCTTCACGTGGAGGTACCCGGACAGCATGCCGTCATCGTCCAGCATCGGGAACCTTGAAAAACCGGTCCTGCTGACGGCTTTTTCAAACTCCACCGGCGTGGTGGCCGCCTTCAGCATGACCAGGTCGTCCAGCGGAACCATGATGTCCGACGCCGTGTGTTCGGAAAATTCCAGGGCGCCGGTGATCAGGCCCGCGTGATCATCCACCAGCCCGTGGCGGGTGGATTCCTGCACGATCGACTGGACCTCTTCGAGCGTGAAGGACGAGTTCACCTCATCCTTGGGCTCAATCCGCAGCAGCTTGAGGATGTGGTTGGCCGACCAGTTCAGCGCGACGATGGCCGGGTTGACCAGCTTGGCAACAAACATCAGCGGCGGCGCCAGCAGCAAGGCAGCCTTGTCCGCCACCGATACCGAGATGTTCTTCGGTACCATCTCGCCGAATGTCACGTGAAGGAAGGTCACCACCATCAGGGCAATCGCGAACGCTGCGACGTCGGCAACTTCCATCGGCAACCCGACTGCTTCCAGGGGAGCCGCCATCAGGTGGTGGATGGCCGGTTCGGCCACTTGCAGGATCAGCAGCGAGCACACGGTGATGCCCAACTGCGCGCAGGCCAGCATCAATGAGACGTTTTCCATGGCGCGCAACGTGGTCTGTGCCCGCTTGGAACCGGCCTCGGCAAGGGGTTCGATCTGGCTGCGCCTGGCCGACATCACGGCGAACTCGGCGCCGACAAAAAATGCGTTACCCAGCAGGAGGACAACCAGCCAGGCGATTCCGGCCCAGTCACTCATCGTTCACTCCCGTCTTCCGGAGCAGGCTCCGCTTCAGGCGCCGCCGGATGGAAGGAGATCCGCTCGATCCTTCGGCCGTCCATCCTGGTCACGCTCAGCGTGCCTCCGCCTACGTCGACGGTGTCCCCCACTGCGGCGATCCGGCCCAGTTCACTCATGACGTACCCGCCCACGGTTTCGTAGGCGGCTTCGTCCGGAACGGTCAGCCCCGGGATCTGTTCGGAAAGCTCGTCGGGGCGCAGCAACCCGGGGAAGTACCAGTCCCCGGAGGCGCTCTGGAGCAGTCCCGGGCGTACCTTGTCGTGCTCGTCGGACACTTCACCGACGATTTCCTCCACCAGGTCCTCAAGCGTGGCGATGCCTGCGGTTCCGCCGTATTCATCCAGGACAATCGCGAGCTGGAGGTTTCCCTCGCGCAGCTCGGCCAGGAGGGCATCGAGGTGGATGGTCTCCGGCACGCGGAGGACATCGGTCATGATGGCCCCTGCCTCCAGGTTGGCCCGCCGGTCCCACGGCACGGCAACGGCCTTCTTGACGTGGACCAGGCCCTTGATGTCGTCGGAGGACTCCCCGATGACGGGGAAACGGGAGTACCCGGTGCGCCGGGCGGCGTCCAGGATGTCCGAGACAGGCTGGTCTGCGTCGATGGTTTCCATCCGGATCCGGGGCGTCATAACATCGGCGGCCGTCCGGGCCGAGAAGTTCAGGGTGCGGGCCACAAAGTTGGCCGTCCCGGCGTCGAGCGTTCCCATGGCGGCGGAGCGCCGCACCAGGGAGGCGAGCTCGGCCGGCGTCCGGGCACCGGAAATTTCTTCCTTGGCCTCCAGGCCAAAGACGTTCAGTACCTTGTTGGAAAAGCCGTTGAGCACCACGATGGCGGGCTTGAAGATGGCCGTAAAGACCAGCTGCGGCCGCGCCAGCGCCTTGCCCACTTGGAAGGACAGCGCAATGGCCATGTTCTTGGGCACGAGTTCGCCAAGCAGCATGGACAGCAGTGTGGCCAGCGCCATGGCGATGACCAGGGAAACGGATGCCGCCGCCACTTCGGGAATACCGACGGCGGCCAACGGGCCCTCGAGGAGGCGTCCTACCGACGGTTCCATCACGTAACCGGTCAGAAGGGTGGTGAGGGTGATGCCGAGCTGGCAGCTGGAAAGCTGGGTTGAGAGGGATTTCAGGCACTTGAGCAGCGGAATGGCACCCGTGTCACCGTTATCGATGGCACGCTGGACGGTGGCCTGGTCAAGGGCAATCAGGGAAAATTCGACGGCGACGAAGAAGCCGGTGCCGGCGATCAGCAGGAGGCCTGCCGCGAGGAGCAACCACTCCATTCAGCATCCCGCCCGAAAGTCGGGAGAAACTGTGTGAAGCCGGGGGAAACGGACCGGCGGGGGATGATCGGCCGAAGCCGACGCTGTTTCCATAGGGGCTCCGCCGGGGTGGGCTGACGGAGAATGATGGGCGCGTGTTCGGGGTTTGCCGGCTCTGCGGGTGGACTGCGCGGTGCTGTACGTCATGCTCCGCTGACAGCCCCCAGGCCGGCACCTAGATTTACTGTCCATAAGAAGTTCAGTCTACAGGAGCAGATTGTGGCTTTCGGATGGCCGCACCGAGATCCCGGCGAACCCGCGCCGGGACGGTTCCCGGACGCCACAATCCGTGATCTCCGCGTCATTGCCATGATTTGGGTCACCGTTATTGGCAGTTAACAGAGAATGCTCATTAGACTGGCAACGGTCCGGGTTCAGGACGCAGAGACTGGTTCGAATGTTGTGCTGCGGCACCGTGGCGGCCAGAGAGAAATCAAACTCATGGAAGAGGCGTATTTCAAGTGCCAGAGCAGCCTAGCCACCGTCTACCAGAGGAATTTGGCGGAAACGAGTGGCTCGTTGACGAACTGTACGAGCAGTATCAGAAAGACAAGAACACGGTGGATACCAAATGGTGGCCCCTTTTCGAGTCCTTCGATTCAGGCAGCGGTTCTTCTTCCAACGGAAGCACGGCGGTAGCCGTGGCCCACCCAGCAACCCGCGAAATGCCGGCTGTACCGCCGGCACCTCCGGCTGCTGCAACTGCTGCACCGGCAACGTCGCCGGCCGCTCAGCCCGCAGCGCCGGCCACCGCCCCTGCGGCGGCAAAGAAAGCTCCCGCTACGGTCGCCCGCGATGGCGCGAAGAAGACCGAGCCCGGAACCGGCGCCCAGCCGATTCCCGCCCAGCTTCCCAAGAACGTCAAGGCACCCACGGCTCCGGAAGAGGACGTGGTCTCCGTTCTTCGTGGCCCGGCCAAGGCCATCGCCACCAACATGGTCACCAGCCTTGAGGTCCCCACGGCCACCAGCGTCCGGGCTATTCCGGCCAAGCTGTTGATCGATAACCGCGTGGTCATCAACTCCAACCTGGCCCGTGCACGCGGCGGCAAGGTTTCCTTCACGCACCTCATCGGCTACGCCGTGATCCGGGCACTCGCCCAGTTCCCCTCGATGAACGTCTACTACGACGAAATCGATGGCAAGCCCAGCGCTATCCAGCCGGCCCACGTCAACTTCGGCATCGCCATTGACATGCCCAAGCCGGACGGCACGCGCCTGCTTATGGTGCCCAACATCAAGAAGGCGGAGACCCTCAACTTCTCCGAGTTCTGGCACACCTATGAAGACCTCATCAAGCGTGCCCGCGCCGGCAAGCTGACCGCTGACGACCACTCCGGCACTACGGTGTCCCTGACCAACCCCGGCGGCATCGGCACCGTTCACTCCGTGCCGCGCCTGTCCAAGGGTCAGGCTGCCATCATCGGCGTCGGTGCGCTGGACTACCCGGCCGAGTTCCAGGGCGCCAGCGAAAAGATCATTGCGCAGAACGCCATCAGCAAGGTCCTCACGCTGACATCCACCTATGACCACCGCGTCATCCAGGGAGCCGGCAGCGGCGAGTTCCTGAAGCTTGTGCACCAGCTGCTGCTCGGTGCCCAGAACTTCTACGACGAAATCTTCGAGTCCCTCCGCATCCCGTACGAGCCCGTTCGCTGGAGCCCGGACCTGCAGGTGGACCCTGCGGACCAGATCAACAAGGTTGCCCGGATCCAGCAGCTGATCCACTCCTACCGTGTGCGCGGCCACTTGATGGCAGACACCGACCCCCTGGAGTACGTCCAGCGCAAGCACCCGGACCTTGACGTCCTCACCTATGGGCTGACCCTGTGGGACCTGGACCGTGAGTGGCCCACCGGCGGTTTCGGCGGCGCCCCCATGCTCAAGTTCCGCGACATCCTCGGGGTCCTCCGTGATGCCTACTGCCGCACCACCGGCATCGAGTACATGCACATCCAGGAGCCGGAGGAACGCAAGTGGTTCCAGGACCAGCTGGAGCACCCTTACTCGAAGCCGAGCCGCGAAGAGCAGCTGCGCATTGTGTCCCGGCTCAATGCGGCCGAAGCGTTTGAAACCTTCCTGCAGACCAAGTTCGTCGGCCAGAAGCGCTTCTCCCTGGAAGGCGGCGAATCCCTGATTCCGCTGCTCGACGCCATCATTTCCGATGCCGCCGACGACGGACTGGACGAGGTTGCAATCGGCATGGCCCACCGCGGCCGCCTGAACGTCCTCACCAACATCGCCGGCAAGACCTATGCCCAGGTGTTCCGCGAATTCGAAGGCACCCAGGATCCCCGCTCCGTGCAGGGCTCCGGCGACGTGAAGTACCACCTCGGTACCGAAGGCACGTTCACCTCGGAAAACGGCAACGAGACCAAGGTCTACCTCGCCGCCAACCCGTCCCACCTCGAGGCTGTCGACTCGGTGCTCGAAGGCATCGTCCGCGCCAAGCAGGACCGCCTGGACCAGGGCGAGGCCTTCCCGGTCCTGCCCCTGATGGTCCACGGCGACGCTGCATTTGCGGGCCAGGGCGTGGTTGCGGAGACACTGAACCTGTCCCAGCTCCGCGGCTACCGGACCGGCGGCACCATCCACGTGGTGGTCAACAACCAGGTGGGCTTCACCACTGCTCCATCGTCGTCGCGTTCATCCACGTACTCCACGGACGTCGCCAAGATGATCCAGGCACCGGTGTTCCACGTGAACGGTGACGATCCCGAGGCCGTGGTGCGCATTGCCCAGCTCGCCTACGAGTTCCGCCAGCGTTTCCACAAGGACGTTGTGATCGACATGGTGTGCTACCGCCGCCGTGGCCACAACGAGGGTGATGACCCCTCGATGACCCAGCCCATGATGTACAACCTGATCGAAGCCAAGCGCTCCGTCCGCAAGCTGTACACCGAGGCGCTCATCGGCCGTGGCGACATCACCGAGGAAGAGGCCGAGCAGCTGCTCCGCGACTACCAGGAACGGCTGGAGCGGGTCTTCGCCGAAACGCACGCGGCCCAGACCTCGCCCATCCCGATCATCACCGCGGACTCCGCCGCCGTCTCCGACATTGAGCGTCCCATCGCCCAGCAGGCTGACTTCGGCACCAACGCCCCGGCGTCCACTGCCATTTCTCCGGAGACCCTGGCACACATCGGCAAGGCCCACGTACAGATCCCCGAGGGCTTCACCGTCCACGCCAAGCTCAAGCAGCTCCTCGAAAAGCGCGAGCAGATGTCCCGCGAAGGCGGCATCGACTGGGGCTTTGGCGAGATCGCGGCCTTCGGTTCGCTGATCATGGAAGGCGTTCCCGTCCGGCTCGCCGGCCAGGACTCGCGCCGCGGCACGTTTGTGCAGCGCCATGCGGTGTTCCACGACCGCGCCAACGGCGGCGAATGGCTGCCCCTGGGCCACCTCTCGGATGACCAGGCGAAACTGTGGATCTACGACTCCCTGCTGTCCGAATACGCGGCCATGGGCTTCGAATACGGCTACTCGGTGGAACGCCCAGATGCCCTGGTGCTGTGGGAAGCGCAGTTCGGTGACTTCGTCAACGGCGCGCAGACCATCATCGATGAGTTCATCTCCTCGGCCGAGCAGAAATGGGGCCAACGCTCCTCCCTGGTCCTGATGCTGCCGCACGGCTACGAAGGCCAGGGCCCGGACCACTCGTCGGCACGCATCGAACGCTTCATGCTGATGTGCGCCGAAGAGAACATGATCGTCGCCAACCCCACCACGGCGGCATCACACTTCCACCTGCTGCGCCGCCAGGCGTACAGCCGGCCGCGCAAACCGCTGATCATCTTCACGCCGAAGCAGCTGCTGCGCCTCAAGGCAGCTGCGTCATCCGTCGAGGACTTCACCACGGGCTCCTTCCGCCCCGTCATCGGTGACCACGAGCAGCTGGCGGCAGACGCCGTCGAACGCGTGCTGCTGGTCTCCGGCCGCCTGTACTACGATCTCCTGTCCACCCGGCAGAAGACCGGTGACAAGACCACCGCGATTGTCCGCGTGGAGCAGCTCTACCCGCTGCCGCACGAAGACATCGCAGCGGAACTGGCCAAGTACCCGAACGCGGAGGTTGTCTGGGCCCAGGACGAGCCCGCCAACCAGGGACCGTGGCCGTTTATGGGCCTGAACCTCCCGGAGGCGCTGGACCGGCGCGTCCGCCTGGTGTCGCGTCCCGCATCGGCCTCCACGGCGGCCGGCTCCATGAAGCGACACGCAGCCGAGCAGGATTCACTGCTGAAGCAGGCATTTGCACGGAAGTAGTCCCAGTGGCTGCCCGGCCGGACGTCGAAATACCAGACTCCGGCCGGGCAGTTCTGTTTAATGAAGATGGATCATAGCCACGCCGATTGGCCTGAATCGGCACGGACGTAAAGAGGGACTTGTGGAAGACAGGAAGCTGCGGATCGCAGCTGTTGGAGATGAACTGCTGGCCGGGCTGGGCGATCCCAGGGCCCTCGGCTGGCTGGGCCGGGTGTTGGCCCGCACTCCTCAGGACGGCATGGTCATGGAAGCGTATGCCCTCCCCTGTCCCCAGGAAGGAACGGAGGGGCTGGCTGCCCGCTGGCAGGAGGAGGCCGGTCGGCGGTTCGGCGACCAGCACGAGAACCGCCTGGTGATCGGCCTCTCGGGCCGGGACATCGAGTTCGGCCTGTCCACCGCCCGGAGCCGCCTGAACCTGGCCAACATCCTGGATACCGCCACGCAGAACCGGATTGAGGTATTTGTGGTGGGCCCGCCGCCCACGCTGGACCCGGTACAGAACCGCCGGCTCGCCGATCTGAACACAGCCTTCGCGGACGTCACCACCAGGCGCAAGCACCTCTATGTGGACACGTTCTCCCCGCTGCTGAACCACGAACAGTGGCGCCAGGACCTTGCGGCCAACACCGGCACACCCGGGCAGGCGGGCTATGGCCTGATGGCCTGGCTGGTCCTCCACCGCGGCTGGTTCCAATGGCTGGGCATGGACGCCCCCGAGTAAGCCTCCCAGCCCTTCCCAATCGCGATATATCTTGACTGCTCCCGGCCGACCGTTATATCTTGGACCATCAGTCACGATATATCGCGGTTTTGGAGGATTTCATGACAGAGGACAGCTGGACCGTCACAGGTCCGCAAACCATCGACGTTGACCACGTCAGGTCGCTAAAGCTGGGCATGGTCCGCGGCCGGTTCGACGTCGTCACCCATGCCGACGCCGTTGCCCGCGTGGAGATCAACGACGTCCAGGGCGATCCCGTGTCGGTGACACTGACAGACGGCCGGCTTGAGGTCCGCCATCAGCTGCACGGCCCGCAGGGCTGGTTCAAGAACCTGATGGGCACGGTCAACCACAACAGCAACAACTCAGCGGTTATCAGTATCGCCCTGCCGGCCGGCGTCGAGGTGGAGGCCGGTACGGTCAGCGGCGATGGCCTTGTGTCCGGAATCAGCGGACGCACGCGGCTCAATACCGTCTCGGGTTCTGTGATGGCAGACGGCACATCCGGGGAACTTCACGTCAACACCGTCAGCGGCGAGGTCATCGCGCGAAACCACGACGGCGTCCTGACCGCCAAGAGCGTCTCCGGCGAGGTCACCGCATCCGGCCGGTTCAGCAACATCCGGGCTCACACGGTCAGCGGCGACATGAGTTTTGACCTGCTCGGGTTTACCCACGACTTCGGTGCCAATTCAGTCTCCGGCGACCTCACGATCAGGCTGCCGCACGACGTCGGGGTGGACATCGTGGCGAAGTCTGCCAGCGGCGTCGTGGTGATTGATGACCAGCAGTACTCACAGCCCGGCGGCAAGGTGGAAACCATTGCCGGACCGGACGGGAAGCTGATGCTGGTCCGGACCAACTCGGTGTCCGGCAAAACGTCCGTCTTCCATGGCCAGCCCACCCGCAATGACGACCCAAGTAGCCCGGAAGCGGGGCACTGATGCCTCCGGTGTTTGCCCACGGCGCGCTCCGGCTGTACCTGCTCGCACTGCTGGAGTCTGGGCCTAAACACGGCTATGAACTGATCAAAGCCCTCAGCGAACGGTTCGGCGGCACCTACTCCCCCAGCGCGGGAACCATCTATCCCCGGCTGGGAAAGCTGGAGGAAGAAGGGCTCGTTGCCACCGAGCCTGTTGGCCGCCGCACCAACTACCGCATCACCGCGGCGGGGCTTGCCGAACTCAACAAGCGCCGGGAGGAACTCGCCGGAGTCGAGAACGACATTTCCGCTTCCGTCCGCCGCCTGGCGGACAACCTGCGGGCGGATATCCGCGCCAACATGCGCGGGTTGCGGGCAGACCTGGCGGCCACCGCAGAGGCGGCCCGTTCCACGGCACGGGCCGCCGATTTCAGGAAAGCCGGCCGCCTGACCTCGGAAGGGTTCCGGGAGCTGAAGGAAGCGGAGATGCTGCTGCAGGCCTTCCGGGATGACCTGCGCGTGGAACTGCGGCTGCAGGCCACCCGGCAACCGATCAGCGCCGTCACGCTGGAAACTGTCAGGACCGTGCTGGACCAGGCGCGCATCTCCATCCGCAACTCGCTGCCCGGCTGAGCTGCGCGGCCGAGCCGCCGGATCGGCGTTGCCCCCAGTCACAGCCCGTTCCGGTTTCGCGGCGTGTCCCATGGTGTGGGAGACTTGGGGGCAGCTCTTTTGAGTACCAACATTTAAGGAGGCCAGCTATGAGCAAGCGTGCACGTAAACGTCGTGACCGTAAGCGTGGCGGCGCGAACCACGGGAAGCGCCCCAACGCCTAAGCTAAAGCTTGGAAAACGGTTTAAGCGAAGGACCCCGGAAGCCACACGGCTTCCGGGGTCCTTCGTCTTTGCACTGGTCTTTCACGCCCACGCGGTCAGATGTCCCTTCAGACGGCTACCGCTAGTGTCAGGCGTCCACCGGGCGGATGGAGTGGATCCGGTCCAGGATGGCGTTCTTCAGGTTTTCGGGAGCGGCCTCGGTGCACGAGCGCTTCACCAGGTTGCGGATCACGCACTCCAGGTCATACTCCTCCGTGCACTCAGGGCACTCATCAAGATGGGTCTTGATTTCCGTGATGTCCTCGCGGGTCAACGCCCCGTCGAGGTATTCGTAGATGCGTTGCATCCGGGCGTCATCGCAGTCGCCCAATCCCTGGCAGTCGCTCATTTCCTGTTCTCCTGTTTTGTGGTCGCGGCCGTGTCCTGTGATTCGACGGCGCCTTTGAATCCTCGTTCGGCGGCATAGTCCGCCAGCATGTCCCGCAACATTTTCCGGCCGCGGTGCAACCGGGACATCACTGTCCCGATCGGCGTGTTCATGATGTCCGAGATCTCCTTGTACGCGAAGCCTTCGACATCGGCGAAGTACACCGCCAGCCGGAACTCCTCGGGAATGGCCTGCAGCGCCCGTTTGACGTCCGAGTCCGGCAGGTGGTCCAGCGCCTCAGCCTCGGCCGAGCGCAGGCCGCGGGACGTATGCGACTCCGCCCTGGCCAGCTGCCAGTCCTCGATGGTGTCCGAGTTCGACTGCAGCGGTTCGCGCTGCCGCTTCCGGTAGAGGTTGATGTACGTGTTGGTCAGGATCCGGTAGAGCCACGCCTTAAGGTTGGTTCCCGGCTTGTACTGATGGAACGCGGAAAACGCCTTGGTGTAGGCCTCCTGGACCAGGTCTTCCGCATCCGCGGGGTTCCTGGCCATCCGCATGGCGGCCGAGTAGAGCTGGTCCACGTACTGCATAGCATCACGCTCAAAACGGACCCGGCGCTCTTCCGCTGATTCGGTGGCGACATCCACGGGTTGCTCGGCAGGCGCAGGCTCAGCCTGCACAGGGACATCCCCTGCAGGCTGCGCGTCTGCAGGCTGCGAGTCACTCCCTGCCGGAGCGTCGCTGCTGGCATCGGCTTCGCCGCTTGTTTTGGCGTCTCGCTCGGAGGCCTCATACATGGCCTCGAGGGCCGGATCCAGGGTGCTCATTGCGTTCAAGTCTACTGTGACGGCCTTGGCGCGCAGCCTTCCGTACTCCGGAGGATCGGATTCCAGGGTCTGCAGTGCTACGTGTCCGGCGGGCTCCGTCCCGTCCTTCAGTAACCTCAAGGGCAACTCCAGTCTGTGTCAGGCCATGGTGTTCCAGGCAAATACCTGCCGGGCAATCCATGGTGAGTCAATTCGTCCGGTGTTCGGCGGACCCGCAAACCATAACCGCTGGCGGCAGGCAAATATTCCCCAAAAGTGCAAGACTAGAACGGACTCCGCCGCATCCGGTGCGGTTCGTCCAGCCAGGAGGAAACCCATGTCCTTTGTCCGTACTCTCGCCCGCCCCATGCTGGCCTCCAGTTTCGTCGTCGCCGGACTGGACAAGCTGAAGAACGCCGATGACACCGCCACCCAGCTCTCGCCGCTCCTGCAGAAGGCGGCCGCGTCGCTGCCGTTCCAGGCCGACGAAAAGATGCTGGCACGGGTGATCGGCGGAACGCAGGTGGGTGCCGGCGTGCTGTTCGGCCTGGGCAAGTTCAGCCGCCTCTCGGCAACACTGCTGACAGTCATCTCGCTCCTGAACACCTTTGTGGAATGGCGCAGCGCAGACATCAGCACCAAGGAAGGCCGCGAGGCCCGCCGAAACCAGCTGCTCAAGAACATTTCCCTCAGCGGCGGCGCACTGCTGGCCTCGGTGGACACCGCCGGCAAGCCGGGCCTGGCCTGGCGTGCCGAGCACCTCGCCGCGGACGCCCGGAAGAGCGCCGCCGGCGCCCGCAAGACCACCGGCAAAAAGCTTCACAAGGCAGACAAGGCCGTGCGCCGTGCCGTCGAACACGCAACGGGGGCGTAAGGACGGATGACCGGTTCCACCCCGCCCGCAGCCACCGACTCACACAGCTCCACCGGCACCGTTCCGCACTGGCCGGCCCCCTTCGCCAGCAGGCCCATCAACGCCACCGTCACGGTGCCGGGTTCAAAATCCCTGACCAACCGGTTCCTGGTGCTGGCCGCGCTGGCCGACGGGCCGTCCCGCCTCCGCGCCCCCCTGCATTCCCGGGACTCTGCGTTGATGATTGACGCCCTCCGCCAGTTGGGAGCCACCATCACGGAGGTGCCCGGCGACGGCGCGTTCGGGCCGGACCTGGAGGTCATGCCCCTGAGCCAGGCGGCGCCGTCGTCAACGACGCACATTGACTGCGGCCTCGCCGGAACGGTGATGCGTTTTGTTCCGCCGCTTGCGGCGTTGCGCAACGGCGTGAGCGTGTTCGACGGCGACCCCCACGCCCGGAAGCGCCCCATGGGCACCATCATCGAGGCCCTGAAAGCTCTCGGGGTGGCCCTGACCGCGGACGACGGCGGGACCCCCTCGTCGCTGCCGTTCACCGTGGCAGGCACCGGGGAAGTCCGGGGCGGCCACCTGGTGATCGATGCCAGTGCGTCGTCACAGTTCGTCTCGGCCCTCCTGCTGGTCGGCGCCAGGTTTACCGACGGACTCCACCTGGAGCACGTGGGCAAACCGGTGCCGAGCCTGGACCACATCAATATGACCGTTGCCGTACTCCGCGGCGTCGGTGTATCGGTTGACGATTCCGTGCCCAACCACTGGGTGGTGGCACCGGGGCCCATCCGCGCCTTTGACCAGCGCATTGAGCAGGACCTCTCCAACGCCGGCCCGTTCCTGGCCGCCGCGCTGGCCTCCGGCGGCACCGTCCGGATCCCGGACTGGCCCGCCGGCACCACCCAGGTGGGAGACCTCTGGCGCAGCATCCTGGCGGATATGGGCGCGGACGTCAGCCTGGCTGACGGCGTCCTGACCGTCACGGGCGGGCCGGAGATCAAGGGTGCGGATTTTGACGAAACCAGCGAACTCGCCCCTACCGTGGCGGCCCTCTGCGCCCTGGCCAGCGGACCTTCACGGCTGACCGGCATCGCGCACCTTCGCGGCCACGAGACGGACCGGCTGGCCGCGCTGGTCACCGAAATCAACCGCCTAGGCGGCGACGCGGAGGAGACCAGCGACGGCCTGGTGATCCGCCCGGCTAAGCTGCACGCCGGCGTCGTCCACAGCTACGCGGACCACAGGATGGCCACCGCCGGCGCCATCCTCGGCCTCGCGGTGCCTGGGATCGAAGTCCAGGACATCGCCACCACGGCCAAGACCATGCCGGAATTCCCGCAGATGTGGGCCGACATGCTGGCCCAGGGCGCTGCCGCCGACAAGCGCGTGGAAGGTCCCGCTGGTGGCACGCAGCACTGATTCCTGGGACGAGTCGGACGTCCGGATCCGGCCCAGCAAGAAGGGCTCCCGGCCGCGCACGAAGGACCGCCCCAGCCACGACGACGCCGTCACGGGCCGCATCATCACGGTGGACCGCGGCCGGTACACCGCCGTCGTCGGCGAAGACTCGGGCGACGAGCGGATCATCATCGCAGCCAGGGCCCGCGAACTCCGCCGCTCCCCCGTGGTTGCCGGCGACTTCGTCTCCCTCGTTGGAGATGTCTCCGGGGAACCCGACACGCTGGCCCGCCTGGTCCGGATCCAGGACCGCAGGACCCTGCTGCGCCGCAGCGCCGATGACACTGATCCGATCGAGCGTGCGGTGGTGGCCAACGCAGATCAGCTGGTGGTGGTGGTGGCCGCCGCAAACCCGGAGCCGCGCACGGGCTTCATCGACCGCGCCCTCGTGGCCGCTTACGACGCCGGCATTGAGCCGCTGCTGCTCGTCACCAAGGCGGACGTCAAGGATCCGGCGGAACTGCTGTCCAACTATGAGCACCTGGACTTCCCCGTGATCATCAGCCGCACGTCGGACTCCGAAGCCTCAGGTATCGATGCCCGCTCCGACGACGGCCTTTCTGCCCGCCTGGACAGTGACGCGGTTTCGCAGCTGCGCGCGTACCTGGAGGGCAAGGTCTCGGTGATGCTGGGTCATTCCGGCGTGGGCAAGTCCACCATGGTCAATGCGCTCACCGGGGCCGAACGGGCCACCGGTGGTGTGAACGCGGTGACCGGCCGCGGCCGCCACACGTCGTCGTCGGCCCTTGCCCTGAAGCTGACCGGAGCTCCCGCCGGAAGCTGGATCATCGACACCCCTGGCATCCGTTCGTTCGGCCTGGCCCATGTGGACCCAGACCGGATCCTGCGGTCCTTCCCGGACCTGGAGCCGGGTACGGATGCCTGCGAGCGTGGCTGCAAGCACAACACCGCGGCCGTCAACTGCGGGGTGGACGCCTGGGTGTCCGCCGGCCAGGCGGGCCCCACCGGCCCGGCCCGGCTCGCGTCCCTGCGGCGGCTGCTGGGCACGGATCCCCGCCTGGTGGGCCAGGAAACCAAGGAACTGGGCAGCATCGGCTAGACGGAACGCCGATGTCCCCAACACCGCGGCCCTGAGACGGTAGTTTGGAACCATGATCCAACCCGCTTCGAGCTACAACGATGACTTGCGCCTTGCCCATGTGCTGGCAGATTCCGTGGATGACCAGACCATGAGCCGCTTCAAGGCACTGGACCTCCGCATCGAGACCAAGCCGGACCTGACGCCGGTAACGGACGCGGACAAGTCCGCGGAGGAAGCCATCCGTGGCCAACTGTCCCGCTCGCGTCCGCGCGACGCCGTGCTGGGCGAGGAGTTCGGCAGTTCGGGCCATGGCTCCCGCCGCTGGATCATTGATCCCATCGACGGCACCAAGAACTTTGTCCGCGGCGTCCCGGTGTGGGCCACCCTGATCGCCCTCGTGGACGAAGGCGAACCCGTGGTGGGAGTGGTCAGTGCGCCCGCCCTGGGCAAGCGCTGGTGGGCCGCCAAGGGTTCCGGCGCGTACATGGGCAAGTCCCTTGCCGCCGCAACGCGGCTCCGCGTCTCGGACGTCTCCAAACTTTCGGATGCTTCCCTGTCCTACTCCAGCCTGGGCGGCTGGAAGGAACGCGGCAACCTGGATGAATTCCTGGGCCTGACCGAGGACGTGTGGCGCACGCGCGCCTACGGCGATTTCTGGTCCTACTGCATGGTGGCCGAAGGTTCCGTGGACATCGCCTGCGAGCCCGAACTGAACTTGTACGATATGGCTGCCCTGGTGCCCATCGTGGTGGAAGCCGGCGGGCGGTTCACCTCTTTGGAGGGACAGGACGGGCCGTTCGGCGGCAACGCCCTGGCCACGAACTCCATCCTGCACTCAGAAGTGCTCAAGCGTCTGAACCCGAATCTGGACGACCTCCTCTAGGCGCTTTCTTCGAATTATCGACGGCGGACGCCTCCTCAAGGGGGCGTCCGCCGTCGTATCTTCGACAAATGAGCCGCTCCTCCACCGCGCGTAACAAAGTCCTTAACATTGGGCCGGGCTTCCTTTCTGCAGCGGCAGATGTTCTACGCTTCTTAACAGGTCACGAGTGCCAGCGCTAAACCCCGGTTTGCTGGCCGGCAACCCTCCATTCGCGGTGGGGTGCCCCGGGTGACGACCAGGCCGGTCCGGAACGGACACGGCAAGCGCGGGTTCCCGTTACCGGGAGTCCTTTTAGAGTGAGGTCTCCGTGACAACTGCCACAGTCTCCCCCAACACTGTTTCTCCCGACAACGCCGCCCCCGCCAAGGCCGCTGCGCTGTTCAACGATGCCGCCGTCATTGCCGGCCGCCCCCTCTCTGCCGTCACCGGCGCGGAAATCCAGGCACCGCTGATCCAGGGCGGCCACATCCGGTACGCAAACCTGGACTACGGCGCATCCGCTCCCGCCCTCTCGGTGGTGTCGGCCTACCTCAACGAGATCCTGCCGTTCTACGCCAGCGTCCATCGCGGCGCCGGCTACGCATCGCAGATCAGCACCTCCGTCTATGAGAACGCCCGGGACATCGTGCGTGACTTTGTGGGCGGACGCCCGGACGACTCCGTCATCTTCACCCGGAACACCACCGACTCGCTGAACCTGCTGGCGGGTTGCCTGCCGGCGACAGACGGGCGGCCCAATGGCGATGTCCTGTACCTGGACATCGAACACCACGCCAACCTCCTGCCGTGGCAGGGAGTCCCGCACCGCAGCGTCGTCGCCGCGGACACCATCGTGGGGACCCTCGAGGTCCTCCGCGCCGAACTTGAGCAGCGCAACGTCAGCCTCCTCGCGGTCACGGGCGCCTCCAACGTCACCGGCGAGATCCTCCCGATCAGGGCCCTGGCCGCCCTCGCCCATGAGTACGGGGCGCGGATCGTGGTTGACGCCGCGCAGCTGGCGCCGCACCGGCGCATCAATATCAGCACCGACGACGTCGACTACCTCGCCTTCTCCGGGCACAAGCTCTACGCGCCCTTCGGCTCTGGCGTCCTCGTCGGCCGCACCGACTGGCTCGACGCCGGAACTCCCCACCTGGCCGGCGGCGGGGCCGTCCGCGAGGCCCGGCTCGACGGCGTCAGCTGGGCCACCGGCCCGGCCCGGCACGAGGGCGGCTCCCCCAACGTCCTCGGCGCGGCCACACTGGCCCGCGCCACCCAGGTCATCGCGTCCCTGGACCACGACCGCTGGCACGCCCACGAGGCAGCCATCAGGTCATTCCTGGTCGAAGGGCTCGGGAAGATCGACGGCGTGACCGTGCACCAGATCTTCTCCGACACGGACGCCGAAACGGGCACCATCGGCGTGGTGAACTTCTCCGTGGCAGGGTACGACGCCGGGCTCGTGGCCGCGTACCTGTCGGCCGAGCATGGCGTTGGCCTCAGGGACGGCCGCTTCTGCGCGCATCCGCTGCTCAAGCGCCTTGGCCTTCCCTCCGGTTCCCTGCGGGCCAGCTTCGGCGTGGGCTCCCGACTGGAGGATGTCCAGCGGCTCCTTGCCGGCCTGGAGCAACTCCGCCGGACCGGCCTGGGCTGGGACTATGTGGTGGACGCGGGCCGCTGGGTTCCGGCCAACGACTCCCGCACGTACCCTCACTGGGCTCCCAACACGCCTGGCACCGCCGGCGCGGCTCCGTGCCTTGACGACTGACTGACGCTTTCCTCCCCTGGTTCCTGACCTGGCTGCCGCCTGACTGCCGTCTGACCCATTGGCTGCGGCCCATGCGGTAAATTCGAGGGATACCGATGGGCACAGTTGAAGGAGGCCGCACGTGGCACGGGGTGGCCCCAGGCTTGAGCACGGACGCCGCCTGGAACTCGGACAGAGTTTCCAGGACGGCGGCGAACACTACCAGCGCGTACGCCCTGGCTACCCTGCCGACTCAGCGGAGTGGCTGATCCCTGCCGGGGCCACGGACGCCGTGGACGTGGGCGCCGGAACCGGCAAGTTCACCGCGCTTCTACTGGAACGCAGCCTGGCCGTTTCCGCCGTGGATCCGTCGCCGGACATGCTCGAACAGCTGCGGGCCCTCTACGCGGCGGCGGACGCGACGCAGGGGACTGCAGAGGCCACCGGCCTCGCCGACTCCTCGTTCGACGTCGTAAGCGTGGCGCAGGCCTGGCACTGGTGCGATCCGCTGCCGGCGAGCACCGAACTGGCGCGGATCCTGCGGCCCGGCGGAACGCTGGGGCTGATCTGGAACCAGCTGGACACGTCCGTTCCGTGGGTGCACCGGCTGTCCCGCATAATGCACGCGGGCGACGTCTACAAGCCCGGGTTCCGTCCGGTGGTGGGGCCGGAGTTTGAAGGCCTCGAGAGCCATGTGACCCGTTGGGAAGACAGCCTCAGCACGGCGGACATCATGGAACTGACGAAGTCCCGCAGCTACTACCTGCGCGCCGGTGAAGCCACGCGCGGCAAGGTCCTCGCCAACCTCGACTGGTACCTGCACGAACACCTGGGACACACCGCCGACGAGGAGATCAGCCTGCCGTACCTGACGTTGACGTGGCGGGCCACGAAGGCATGACGGGCCCTAACCACCGGGTAGGCTTGGAAACGTGAAGACCAGCGCGCCCTCCTCCTCGATCGAGGACTACGTCAAGGTCATCTACGGCTTCACGGAGTGGCAGGACAAACCCATCACGTCTTCCCAGCTCGCGCAGCGCCTGGGGGTGGCCAATTCCTCGGTCTCGGAGATGGTCCGCAAGCTTAAGGACCAGGGCCTGGTGGACCACAAGCCGTACAGCGCCATCACCCTTACAGACTCCGGGGTCCGGCTGGCATTGTCCATGGTGCGCCGGCACCGGCTCATTGAGACCTACCTGGTGCAGGAGCTCGGTTACAGCTGGGATGAAGTCCACGACGAAGCCGAACTGCTGGAGCACGCGGTGTCGGACACGTTTATTGAGCGCATGTCGGCAAAGCTGGGCAACCCGCAACGCGACCCGCACGGCGACCCGATCCCCTCCGCGGACGGCACGGTGCTGCTGCCAGAAGCTCATCTGCTCGGCGAACTCGATCCCGGACACACCGGCCGGATCACCCGCATCAGCGACGAGAACCCTGATCTTCTGCGGTATCTTTCGGCCGAGGAAATTGACCTCGACGACGAGGTGGAGGTTGTGGGCCGTAAACCGTTTGGCGGAGCGCTGGTGGTGCGGATCAGCAACGCCGGCAGGAAGCGGGACTACGATCTCGCGGAGGAAGTCACCGCAGCGCTCTGGGTCCACAGTGACCATCCCCACACCGGCTGCACCCTCAGCGGCCGCTGAATGACGAACGCCCACGTGCCGCACTGGCGGGCCTGGCTGGCCGTGGCGGCAGGCGGCCTGGCCGGAACGGAACTCCGGTACGGGCTGGGACTCGCGTTTCCGGAAACCGTGGGGGCAATGCCCTGGACCACCCTGGGAATCAACGTCACCGGAAGTTTTGTGCTGGCTGCCCTCACCACGGTGTGGATGGCGCGGCCGCAGACGGCATTCTGGCTCCGCGCCGGCCTGGCGCCCGGATTCCTGGGCTCGTTCACCACGTTCTCAGCAGTCGTTTTCTCGAGTGACCAGCTGTCCAGGGCCGGCGAACATCCAGTGTGGATGGCCTACCTGGGGCTGTCCCTGCTGCTGGGACTGGGCGGTGCGGCCGGTGGCTGGCGGACCGGACGGCTGCTCACCGACCGGCTGCAGGGCGACCGGGCGGGGACAGCGCCGTGATGGGCGCGGTCCTGGTGGGAGTGTTCGGCATGGCGGGCGCCCTGCTGCGCTTCGCCGTCGACAGCTGGTTCGCCCACCGCGAGGGGCTCCGAACAGCCCTCAGCCCGAGCGGTAGGCCGCGGCACTGGCCGTGGGCCACGCTCACCGTCAACGTCACCGGGTGCCTGATCATCGGACTCTCCGTCGGCATGACCGGACGGCTCGGCCTTGCCCCCGAGTGGCAGACCGCTGTGGCCACGGGCCTGGCGGGCGGGCTCACCACGTTCAGCTCCTGGACCACCGCCACGGTGCGGCTCCTGAGCGAGTCGCGGTTCGGTGCCGCCGCCCTGAACATCGGCGCCAACCTGGCCGCCGGATTTGCCGCGGCGGCTGTGGGCATCGCACTGGCGTCGTAAGGGACTCAAATTGGTTTGTCCCGGTCCCGTATCGTTGACTCTGATGATTAGCAGACGCGACGCGGCAATTGCCCTAGATGTACCGATGGAAATGGCCCAGCGCCATGGCATCCCGAAACGACTGACCGAGGCGGAGCTGGGCGAAATCCTGGACAACCCACCGGCATGGCTGATCCAGTCGCGGGCCAACCGGACCGGCAAGCGCCCGGTCTGGGTGCACCTGGAATGCGCCGTCTGCGGCTACGAGGAAGCGGCCCGGCCCAAAAAATGGTGGCCGGAATTCACGTATGTGGTGTGCGGGCACCATGCCCCGGACGAGGTGCCGCCGCTGAGGCCGGGCCTCATCAGGAGCGAGTTCGACGGCGTCGGGACCCGTTTTGTGGGCATCGCGGACGTTGCAGTTCCGGACTGATTCGGGGCATTACATTCGGGGCTGAAGAGGCGTATTTTACGAAGTGGGACGCAGCCCGTCCCCCGTTGTAAGGAGCACACCATGCCGGACAAGTCACCACACCAGCAGCTGCACAAGAAGCCGGTCAAAACCATCAAGGAAAAACGCGCGGAGAAGAAGGCCAAGAGCCCGACTGAAGGCCCGCAGGACCCGGTAGCGCACCTGAAGAAGCGCCGGTAACGGTTTACCCGTTCCCGGCCATCTCTTCGGGCACTGCCACAATGTCCACTTCCTGGCCGTCCCTCAGCACTCTAATCGGCAGCGGCTGGCCGATCGCATCGGCGAACAGCAGCTTCTGCAGGCTCTCGGCATTGCTGACGGGGCGGCTTCCGGCTGTCAGGATGACGTCACCCGCACGCAGGCCCCCGCGGTCTGCAGGCGAACCGGCCAGGACCTCCACCACGCGAAGCCCGTCCCGTTGTCCCGTCCTGATCACCGCGCTGGCATTGAGCCGGAAAGGTGTGCTGACCACGCCGAGATAAGCCCGCCTGACACGGCCGTCCTTCAGCAGCGCTGAGATGATGCGCCGCGTGGTGGTGTTGATGGGCACGGCCAGGCCCAGCCCCGCTCCGGCCACAGCGGTGTTGATTCCCACGATGCGGCCGTGCGTATCGGCCAGTGCTCCGCCGGAACTGCCGGCATTGAGTGCTGCGTCGGTCTGGATGACGTCCTCGATCACGCGCCGGTTCCCACTGGACCACACCGGAATGGCGCGGCCCAGGCCGCTGACCACCCCCGCTGTGACTGATCCGGCCAAGCCCAGCGGATTTCCCACCGCGATGACCAGCTGGCCCACCCGCAACGTCTCGGCATCGCCGAACTGCGCTGGGGCCACTTTCGGTGCCCTGCCGTGGACCACTGCGAGGTCGGACAAAGGATCCGCCCCCACCAGTTCAATATCGGTCCGGCTGCCGTCAGCAAAGGCGGCATGGCCTTGATGAGTGCCGGCCACCACATGCGAATTGGTGAGCAGGTAGCCGTCTTCAGTAAAGAGCACGGCCGAGCCTGCGCCCATGCGGAACCGGCCGTTACGGCGGTTGCCAGTCATTTCAACGGCCGCAACATGCGGAGTGACCGTCTCAGCCACGCGCATGACTGTCTCCGAGTACGAGTCCAGCGGACCGTCGTCGGCCGCTGCAGCGTTGGGTTCCCGCGCCTGTTCCATGGCACACCTCCTGGCCTGCGTTGCGGCCTCCGGCTTCCAGACCTGCTGCTGCGCCGGAGCTTACTGGGGACAACCACGCGGTGGCGCCCGGTAGTCCCGGAACGGCTACGCCGTGGGTGAACAGCGCACCCAACACGGCGCTTAAATGACAGAAGACCCGGACGCGGGGTCCGGGCCTTCTGGCAATGTCTTGCGACATTCAAAATGTGGAGATGGGGGGAATTGAACCCCCGTCCGATGTTGTGTTAACAGGGCTTCTCCGGGCGCAGTTTGCGTCGGACTTTCTCGGCCCCAGCCCTCCTGCAAACAGGTGGCTGATCCGGGCCCAGTCATCTAAGAGTCCCGTTTGCCCCGATGACGGAGGCAAGCAGCAGTGGCTATCTAAATGACGCCAGGATCCGGGGCAATAGCAACCTCGGGCTGACGGACTGTCTTACTGCTTAGGCAGCGAGAGCGAAGTCAGTGCGGTTTGATTTGGCACTTATTGGTTTGCAGACAGCGTTTACGAGATAATTCTGCATCCTCGGCCCGCTTCACCTGTCGCGACTAACATCGTCGAAACCGATCATCCCCGTATTTTGTTTTCAAACCAGCCGGGCCGTGCACGCACAAATCCCTGCTGGACTATCTAGCATAACGCATGCCCGGCGAAAAACATTCCTACCGGCGGTTGCGTTCCCGGACCTCGCGAAGGGCTTCGCGGTTGTCCTGCTGCTCACGCAGGGTCTGGCGCTTGTCGTACTCCCGCTTACCGCGTGCGACACCGATCTCCACCTTGGCCCGGCCGTCGAGGAAGTACAGCTGCAGCGGCACAACCGTGAAGCCGGATTCCCGGATCTTCACGGAGATCTTGTTGAGCTCCTCACGGTGCAGCAAAAGCTTCCGACGGCGGCGTGCGGAGTGGTTGGTCCAGCTCCCCTGGTTGTACTCGGGGATATGGATGCCCTCCATCCACAGCTCGTCATTGTAGAACGTGCAGAAACCGTCAACCATGGAGGCGTGGCCTTCACGCAGGGACTTGACCTCGGTCCCCATCAGGGCGATGCCGGCCTCGTAGGTATCCAGCACGTGGTAGTCATGCCGGGCCTTGCGGTTGGTGGCCACAACTTTACGGCCACTTTCTTTGGGCACGGTGGAACTCCTCAGTTCGTGGATCCTGGTTGGCTCCGGCCGTTCCGGCGCGGAGTCATACCAGTGTACGGCAGGCGCGGACCCGCGTTACAGGAGGCGCATCGGGTCAACTGCCGCCCCGTTGAGCCAGGTTTCAAAGTGCGCATGGCATCCGGTGGAGTTGCCGGTGTTACCCGAGTAGGCGATGAGCTGCCCCTGGGAAACCTGCTGGCCATTAGAGACCACGACGCTGCTGTTGTGGTAGACGATAGTGGTCAGGGAGTTACCCTGCACCACACCGTGCGACAGCTTCACCCGCCAGCCACCGCCATCGGCGGAACTCCAGCCTGAGGAGAACACCTCGCCGGCCGCCGCGGCATAGACGGGGGTGCCGCAGGCGGCGCCGAAGTCAATGCCGGTGTGGAGGTAACCGCCGGTGCCGTAGAAATCGATGGTTCCCGGCGGTGTTGAGCGCCAGCCGAAGCCCGAGGTGATCGGAACGTCACCGGAGAACGGGTGCCGCAGGCCAAAGGCGGACGGCGATCCGGTCACCGGGGCGTACGGCTGCGCGGCCTGGCCCTGTGCCCGTGCAGCCGCAGCGGCCGCCTCCGCGAGCCGGCGCTGTTCGGCCTCCCAAGCCTCGCGGAGCCTGCGGTCACGTTCGGCGATTTCGTTGGCAACGGAGTTCTGGCTCGCTGCAACCGCCGCCATCTGGGACTGGATGCCTGGTTTCGCTGCCTGGAGTTCGGCATCAAGGCGCACGGTGTCGGCGATCAGCTGGTCAACCTGGGCCTTCTTGGCAGCCGCCTCATCACGGGCAGCCTTCTCGCGCTCCAGCGCGGCGTCTGCCTTGGCCTTAAGGTCCCTGATCTCCGCCTCAACGGCTTCGAGCCGGGCCTGGGAGTTCACATTGGTGGCGCTTTGCTGGGACAGCTTGTCCATGGCGGCGTTCTGGCTGCGCATGGCCTGGTCCGCGAGGTCCATGGTGTCGGTCAGGCTGCCGCCGTTGTTTGCCCCGAAGAAGAGGGTCAGGTTCGACGGCACGCCTCCGGACTTGTAGGCCTGGGTGGCGATCTGGCCGATCAGCTTCTTGGTGTCCGCGATCTTCTGTTTGTCAGCCTCAAGCTGCTGGGTGATTTTGGCTTTGTTCTGCTGAGCAAGGTCTACGCGCGCCGTCAGGGCTTCGACTTCCTTGACCGCACTGGCCACGCGCCCCTGGGCCTCCAGGAGTGCCTGCTGGGCGCCGGGCAGCTGGCCCTGATAGATCACCAGGTCGCCGGCGGCCTTCGCGATGCGTGAGTCCACGAATTCCAGGGACTGCTGAACCCGGGCCGCCTCAGCTTCGAGGGCGGCACGCTTGTCATCGAGCTCATCGGCGTGCGCCACCGGGGCTGACGCACCCATGCTGGCGGCGAGGAGCAGGGCCAGGACGCCGCTGATCAGGCCGGCGCGGCGGCCCGCAGGTCGCCGGCGTTCGGCCCGGTGCCGGGGCGCAGGTCGGTGCAATTCGTTCATCAGGATTCCTTGTTCGGTTTGCACAGCCTAGACCTTCAAATATCTGCGTAAGGTCAAGAGCGACGAAATTCCTGCCAAAGATCCGCCAAGGATCAGCAAGGCCGGCGCAAGAATGAGCGTCTGGCCCGGCGAGATAAACGCCGTGTCCGGATACTGCTTGGACAGGTACTCGCCCAGGAAGAAGTGCGCCACCGCCCACAGCGTGCCGGATGCCAGGGCGGCGCCGATCACCGCCGCAATCACGCCTTCAAGGATGAACGGCAGCTGGATGACAAGCTTGGACGCGCCCACCAGGCGCATGATCCCGGTCTCGCGGCGGCGGCTGAAGGCCGAGAGCCGGATGGTGGTGGCGATCAGGAGGATGGCGCAGACAATCATCACGCCGGCGATGCTGACAGCAACCAGGGAGGCGGCATTCATGGCCGAGAAGAGCCGCTCAAGCAGCTGGCGCTGGTCAATGACCGTTTCGACGCCCGGCTGCGAGGAGAACGTCTCGCTGATGATCTGATATTTTTCCGGATCCTTCATGTTGATGCGGAACGATGAAGGGAGCTGGTCCGGCGTAACGGAATCCACGATCGGAGAATTCGAGAACTGGTCCTTGAAGTGCTTGTAGGCCTCTTCCTTGGACTCGAACTGGAAATCGTTGACGTATTGGGCCACGGCGGGTGATTCGAGCAGGGTCTGCAGGTTGTCCTGCTGCTCCGGCGTGACCGGCCCGGTGGCGCAACCGGCCGCCGTCGAACCGTCACTGCAGAGGAAGATGGCAACCTGGACTTTGTCGTACCAGTAGCCCTTCATCTGGTTGATCTGGAGCTGCAGCATGCCTGCGGCACCCACGAATGTCAGTGAGACAAAGGTGACCAGGATGACCGAGACCACCATGGAAACGTTGCGGCGCAGTCCGCTGCCGATTTCGCCGAGGACAAAGGCGAGCCTCATCGCTGCTCCTCCCCTGCGCCCGGATTGCGTTCCCCTGATGCGGGCGGTTGGGATTCGTCCCGGCCGCTGGCATCCTTGAGCCGGCGGGACTGGCCCACCACGGGGATCATGGAGGTATACAAAGCTTTGGCCTCGTCGCGGATGACGATGCCATTCCTGAGCTCTACAACGCGCTTGCGCATCTCGTTGACGATGTCGTCGTCGTGTGTGGCCATGACCACCGTGGTGCCGTTCTGGTTGATCTTGTCCAGCACGCCCATGATGCCCATGGAGGTGGTGGGGTCCAGGTTGCCGGTGGGTTCATCGGCGAGGAGGATGCCGGGGCGGTTGACTACCGCACGGGCGATGGCCACACGCTGCTGCTCTCCACCCGAAAGCTCATGCGGAAGGCGGTTTTCCTTGCCTTCCAGGCCCACGGTCTTCAGGACTTCGGGGACGGTGTCGCGGATGACGCTGCGGCTCTTGCCGATGACCTGCATCGCGAAGGCTACGTTGGCGAACACGCTCTTCTGCGGAAGGAGCCGGAAGTCCTGGAAAACCACGCCGATGCCGCGGCGGAGCCTGGGCACGCGCCAGCTGGAGATCTTCGCGACGTTTTGCCCGGCGACGTACACGGCGCCCGAAGAGGCCCGGTCTTCCTTCAGCACCAGCCGCAGGAAGGTGGACTTTCCGGATCCGGAAGCGCCGACGAGGAAGGCAAATTCACCACGGTCAATCTCAAGGCTGACATCGTCCAGCGCAGGCCGGGCCGTATGGTCGTAGACCTTGGTGACATTTTCGAATCGGATCATGGCCCTAAGTACCCTGCAGGGCACGGCTGATACAGCCCAGATCTGCAGCCGGCGCACGGGCATTCGTTTGGGGGAAGTAGAGCTCCGGCTCCTCGACTATACGCAGGCTTTTGGCCGGTTTTCGGGGGCTTCGGGGGTGTGTCGCGCGATCAGGCCTACCGGGTAGGCACAGCAGCTACGACTTGTCGGCGTTCCGGTTGTCGGTGCGCCAGCGGATCCCGGCGTCGATGAAGTCGTCAATTTCGCCGTCGAACACGGCGGAGGTGTTGCCTACCTCGTGTTCGGTCCGGAGGTCCTTGACCATCTGGTACGGGTTCAGGACGTAGGAGCGCATCTGATCGCCCCAGGATGCCTTGACATCGCCGGCGAACGCCTTCTTTTCGGCGTCCTCCTGCTCCTTCTTCAGGAGAAGGAGCCGGGACTGCAGAACGCGCAGGGCTGCTGCCCGGTTCTGGAGCTGCGACTTTTCGTTCTGCATCGACACCACGGTGCCGGTGGGGATGTGGGTCAGCCGGACGGCGGAGTCGGTGGTGTTAACCGACTGCCCGCCGGGCCCGGAGGACCTGAACACGTCCACACGGATCTCGTTGTCCGGTATGTCGATGGAGTCCGTTGACTCGATCAGCGGAATGACCTCGACGGCGGCGAAGGACGTCTGGCGGCGACCCTGGTTGTCGAACGGGCTGATCCGCACCAGGCGGTGGGTTCCGGCTTCGACGCTGAGAGTGCCGAACGCATACGGTGCCTTGACTTCGAACGTTGCGGACTTCAGTCCCGCCTCCTCGGCGTAGGAGGTGTCCATGACGGTGGTGGGGTACCCGTGGCGTTCGGCCCAGCGAAGGTACATACGCATGAGCATTTCGGCGAAGTCTGCGGCGTCAACGCCGCCGGCCCCGGCCCTGATGGACACCACGGCTTCACGTTCGTCGTACTCTCCCGAAAGCAGCGTCACTACTTCGAGTTCCTTCAGGGATTTCCTGATGGACTCCAGCTCGGTTGCAGCTTCGCCCATGGAATCGGCGTCATCCTCGTCCTGGCCAAGCTCCACCAGCACTTCCAGGTCATCGATCCGCGATACCAGCCGGTTCAGCCGCTCCAGCTCGGACTGGCGGTGCGACAGGCGGGACGTGATCTTCTGCGCCGCGGCGGGGTCATCCCACAGGTCCGGCTCGCCGGCGCGCTCGCTCAGTTCGGCGATGTCTTCCTTCAGAGCCTCAACATCGCTGACTCGCTCGATGGAGGTGTAGGTGGCGCGAAGAGCGCGGATTTCTGCGGAAAAATCAATATTGGCCATGGTTGTTTAAGCCTACGCTATCCGGCCGGAGTGCCGGACTTCTCCTGGCTACTCCGCTTCCGGTCAGCGCGTGAGCCGGGAACGGGCCGTGGAGGCCGCTTCAATTCTGAAGCCATCAGGCACCAGGAAATTCACCATCGGCGGGTGGACAACAGCGCTGAGGACCACGACGGCGGTGGACCCGTCAGGGCTGCCGGTCGCCGCTGAAACGGCCAACCCGTCGAACCGGGCCGACGACGGGCTCCGGGCGATAAAGTCTGCCGCAACGCTGCGGACGCGTCCAGGGCCCAGTACGGCTGAGGGGCTCCCGCCCTCTCCCCCGACCTCGCCCAACGTGTAGCTGTCGGCGGCGGCCAGCGAGGCGCCGTCGGCCAGGGACAACAGCCGCTTGTGTTCGAGGTAGACGCTGGAGATGCCGATGACCACTGTGACCACCAGGAGGGCCAGCGCGACGTAGCCGATGATCATAACGATCATCTGGCCACCCTCACCTGGATCGCCGGGCGTGGCTTTGGGGATCGCTTTGGGGATCGCTTTGTGCGTCACCTTTTGGGTCACCGGAACCTGCCCACCAGTTGCGTGGACGAGGCTTCAACTTCGCTGGCTTTGAGCCTGAAGTCCTCATTGAATGGCACGAAGGGCAACGGGACAGTGAGGTTGACCGTGACGGTGATGGCCGTGCCCGCAGCCTGGCAGTCGGCAGGGTCGCAGCGGGTGGATACGCGTGCCTGCCCGGCATCGTGGCCGAAGTCCGCGAGGGCGATGAGGGCTGACTGTTCGGCGGCAGCCTGGGCAGACTCTGCATCCGGTTGGGCGACGAACACCTTCGCGGCCTGGTCTGCGGCGCCGACCACGGCGAAGGACCCACCTTGGATCTGGCCCACGGTGATGATGAAGTAGACCAATGGGACCATCAGGAGCAGCGCGAAGAAGGTGAATTCGACCACGGCGCTCCCCTCTTCCCTGTGCTCGTTGCGGAGCGCCTCACTGAACCTGTTCTTGAGGAAGGCCCTGATATCCGTTCGGCCCCGGAAGACGTTAAGGCTGGATGGCGGCATGGCCTTTCACCTCCAGCAGGTCCCGGGGGCCGATCAGCCCGATGACGGGCATGGGAGCCTTGATGGTCACTTCGAGGGTCCGCAGGCCCTGGAACATTACTTCGGCAGTGGTGACATCCTGCGCGAACTCAGCGTTCAGCGAAGTCTCAATGAGCGTCGCCGCCCGTTCCTGGGCATCTGACGCTCCCCGGTCTGCGAGGGTTCCATAACGTGCCCCCGAGGCTGCCGCGTCGATCAGTGTGTTGCGTACGTGCAGGACAAGGGTCAGCTGGATTATCGCCAGAAAAAACATGGTGAGCAGGCCGCCCACGAGGACGAAGTCCACGACGGCAGAACCGCGTTCATCCGTGCGCCAGCCCGGCCCAGCGCCGATCCGGGACCGGCACGGTTCCCGGCTGGGCATCCACTGGCTGGCGCCCAGCATGGCTTACTTTCCGACCTTGTCCATGGCCTGGTTGAACATCGTTTCGAGGGCCGGGCCGGCGAGAGCCAGCAACGCCGCCACCAAGACTGCGGACATTAAGGTGATCATCACCCAACCCGGGACGTCGCCACGTTCCGGGTGGTCTTGGGCCGGCACGTCGGGATCTATCGCCGCGTACCTCCGGCCTGACACAGTTTCACAGATCCGTGCCCACAGGCCGGCCAGCAAAGCGAGGAGCAGCAGGCTGCTCGAGATTCCCAGGTTTTTCATTTCGGTCCCATTCATTGTGTAAATGACGCGATGTAAGTCATGTGGCGGTTAGGGGATGTGACGGCTTGGCCATGCTCATGGCTACAGTCCGAGGCTGATGGCCGCGATGCCGGGGAACACCGCGAAAACCACTGTTAGGGGGAGGACACCAAAGACCAAAGGAACCATCATGGCGATTTCTTTCTTGCCCGCCGACTCCATGAGGTCCCGTTTTGCGGTGTCCCGGACGTCCTGGGCCTGAGCTCTCAGCACATCTGCCAAGGGTGTGCCCCGCTCGACCGCGACGATGATTCCGTCGACAAATCTGACGAGCGGCCCCAGATCTGTCCGCGAGGAAAACTCCTGGAGCGCTTCCACCAGCGGTTTTCCCGCTCTGGTCTCAGCAAGAATCTTGGAAAACTCCTTGGCCAGCTCGCCACTGGCACTGCGACAGACACGGTCCAGGGCCCCCGTGGCACTTTCACCGGCACCGACAGCCAGTGCCATGAGCTCGGCAAGGCTGGGAAACTCCGCCATCATCCGGGATTCCCGCCTGCTGATCTGGACGCCCAACCAGAAGTCACGGAAGAGAAAGCCGCCGAGCGCGCTTCCGAGGACGGCCACAACTGCGAGGAATGGACTGAACCGGCCGGCTACCGCGCCCAGCACCACGGCGGCCATGGCGGCGGCGAATCCAGCGGCCGACCAGAGGAGCTGTTCGGCCCGGAAATCTATGGGTGATTTGTTGATGCTGGCTTGGGCGAGCCTGCGGGTCAGCGCCTTTGACCCTAGGTTCAGCTTCCCCAGGGCTGCGAGTCCGTCGTGGAGCAGGGGACGCACGATCCGTTCCAACGGTCCGAAGGGTGTGGCGTTCTGTCCGCTGGTCCGCAGCAACCGCGATTCAAGGTTTTGCGATTTCAGCTGCGGATCGATGCGCTCGACGAATGTGAGCGGTCGCATAAAGGGCAACCGGACGAAGATCAGCCAAAGGCCCGTCCCGAGGACTATGCCGCACACAATCGCAGTCGCCGAGATCCCGTTCATCGCAGCACCCGTTCGTCCTGCGGAAGGGCGCCGATGCGAAGCATGATGGAGTAGCAGACCAGCGACACCACGAGCCCGCCGAGGAGGACGCCGGCTCCCATGGGCGTGTTGTAAGCGTTCACTGCTTCAGGCCTGGTGGCCAGGAGGAGCATAACGATCCAGGGGGCGGCAACCGCGAGCCTGGCGGCGTTGACAGTCCAGGACTGCCGGGCCTCGAGCTCGCTGCGTGTTCGCGCATTTTCCCGGAGAAATTCCGCAAGAGTGCCCAACAGCTTCCCCAAGTCAGAACCGCCCACTTCACGGGTGAGCCTGAGTGCCTCGACGATCCGGTCCGCCACCGGGTCCGCCAGCCGGTCCTTGAGTTTATTGAGAGATGCATCGAACTGCCCGCCAGCACGGTAGTCGGCCCCGAAGTCCCGGAATACATGCCGAAGCTCCTCGGGGCCCTTCTCCCCCAGCTGGATCAGGGCCTCCGGCAGTGAGAGCCCGGCGCGGATGGCTGAACGCAGGTGGTCCACCACGTCCGGCCAGAGCTGGCGTAGGACGGCTGTTCTCCTGGCCGCCCGCCACCGGACAATGCTGACGGGCAGCCAGGCGCCGAAGAGTCCGAAGCAGACGGATATAGGCCATGACCGGCTGACGACAAAGAGGATGAGAGCCACAAAAATGCCCAGTCCCAGGCATGAGGCCACGAGGCCCATCCCGGTGACCTTTTCGATTCCGGCGGACGCCAGCAGGTCCTCGAGGCGGCTGGCCCGCGGGCGGCGCTTCAGCGCTGCCGGCTTTTCCCAGAACGACCACCAGATCAGGAAGAGCCCGGCGCCCGCAAGCACCCCTACCAGAGGCGCCATCAGCGCGGCTCCAGCAGCGCCGCGACGTCGTACCCTGCCCGGGAAAACTTCTCCGCCGCGGGCATGGAGTTGGCCCGCGGCTGCAGCTGGCCGTCCTCCATGGCGAAAACCATGGAGGATTCGATGATGCCGTTTTCCACCCGCCGGCCAAGGGAAAGGATCTCGGTTACTTGGCGGCGGCCGTTGGCGTGCCGGCTGCAGTGGATCACGAGGTCGATGCAGGACGCCACCGTGGGGACAACGAAGGCAGACGAGATATTTTCACCGGCGAGTAGCGGAAGGGTACAGATCTTGGTCACAGCGTCGTGGGCTGAGTTTGCATGGACGGTGCACATCCCCGGGAGTCCACTATTTAAGGCGATCAGCATGTCCAGGCTTTCCGCTTCCCGTACCTCTCCCACCACTAGTCTGTCCGGGCGCATCCGGAGGGCTTCCTTGACAAGCCTTCGCAGTGGGATCTCGCCTTCGCCTTCGAGGTTGGGCTGCCTGCATTGGAGTCCGACGACGTCCCGGAGCGGGAACTGAAGTTCGAAGATTTCCTCGACCGTAATGACGCGCTCACGGCTGCCGATGCTCGCGGCCAGGCAGTTGAGCATGGTGGTCTTGCCCGCCTGGGTTGAGCCCGACACGAGGATGTTCAGTCCGCTGGACACCGCTGCACCGAGGAAACGGGCAGACTGAGGTGTCAGGGTTCCAAGCTCGACCAGGTGCTCCAGGCGGCTGGCCTTCACCACGAACTTGCGAATATTCACGGCCCAGTGCCTGCGGGTGACATCTGGAATAACTACGTGGAGTCTCGAACCATCAGGCAAGGCTGCGTCCACGAAGGGCGATGACATGTCCAGGCGGCGGCCGGAACTCTTCAACATGCGTTCCACGAGATCGCGGACCTGCTGGTCCGTGAGGCTGAGTGAGGTCAGTTCCGACTCGCCGTTCCTGGCGACGTAGATTTCGTTGGGTGCGTTGATCCAGACTTCCTCGATGGTCGGATCGTCCAGCAGCGGCTGAAGGACACCGAAGCCGGCCACCGCGTCAAAGACAAACCTGCGGGCGGCCTCCAGCGGACCAATCGGAGGGAGCGGCCCCATCAGGGCCCGTTCGTCGTAGTCGCTCACAGCCGCCTCGACGAGCCGACGGACCTCGCCCGCCTGCCGCAGCGGATCAAGACCCCGACGGCGGATCAGCTCGCGGACTTCGTCTTCCACGATTCGCACAGCGTCCATGTAGTTCCCCAATACAACTGCCGCCCCCGGCGGAGGCAGTTCAACTGGGTACAGCCTAGGGACGCTACACCACGGCGCCAAGTCATATAAGGCGGGCTGTGGATAACAGTGACGCATCTTTCACATTGGCAACAGCGGAAACTCTGGTTACTGCAGACACGCCTTCACCGTGAACTCCGTCAGTCGCCGACCGGCCCCGCGTCGTTAGAGGACGCCCCGTCAAACACAGGTCCAAATAGGCTTCCTACCGCGGCAGCCCGAGTGGCACTCCTTAGGCTCCCATTCCTGGCGTCGTGCCACGGTCCCGAACTGGCGCTATTTCTTTCCAAGCACAAGCTTCCACGGGGTGAGTGCCGACTCGATTTGCTCCCGAAGGTTCATCTTTGATGCACCTTCAATCCTTTCTTCAAATCGAATAGGTACTTCGACGATCTTTAGCCCTCGCTGGGCCGTCCGATAGTTCATCTCGACTTGGAAGGAGTAACCGTTGCTCCGTATCGACGTGACGTCGATTGTCTGGAGTGCAGAAGCTGTCCAGGCTTTGAACCCGGCGGTGCCATCCTTGACTTTCAACCCAAGAATCGCCCTAACGTAAAAGTTGGCCCAAAGCGACAGCGCCTTGCGATGCCACGGCCATTCAGCCGCCGTTGAGCCGCCAGCAACATAGCGGGAGCCAATAACCAGATCAGCGCCCTGGTTCTGGATGCGGTCCATCATCGCGGGTATCGCGGCGACTGGGTGCGATAGATCAGCATCCATCTGAATGACGATTTGGCCATTCTCAGCCAAAGCGCGGTTCATTCCTGCGACGTAAGCACGTCCTAACCCGTTCTTCTCCGTGCGATGCAGCACAGAAACAGTCCCGCCTGACTCTGAGGCCAACATGTCTGCGATGTCGCCTGTACCGTCCGGTGAATTGTCATCAACCACGAGGACATGCAGGCTTGGAATTCCGAGCGCTTCGAGCTGGGCTGCAAGAATAGGCAGATTTTCGCATTCGTTGTAAGTCGGGACTACGACGGTGATCTTTGGGGTGCTGGCGGTCAAAGGGTGTTCTCCGTGTTCAGTTAAGACGAAGCATAAGAGCGCTTAAGCTCACCGCTAGTCAATAAGTATGGGGCTGGGGATATCTGGCTCGGCGTTCGCGCCATTACGAATGTGTCTGGCAGTCGCTGCGAGCACCACCCAAGGGAAATGCAATCCCTGTATCAGTGTATCCAGATGCGAGCACCTCGATCCCACCCGAAAATGGCCCTGCTCAGGGCACTCCGACCTGAGCAGGTGTCTCTTACAGGGCAAACGACCGCATGGCTCGAAGCAGTCATCGGAAACTTGGTGACGTGAAGTTGGCGGCCCTTCGGCGCGTTCGTTTGCCAGCGTGTCCAGTCTGACAGAAACTCCACTGCCTATCGCAGGCAATTCAACCCGTAAAGGTCATCGTCCTGGTAAATCCGGCTGCCAAGGCAACAGAAGTAGCACGCTTAGCTATTTTCACATTGGCAACAAAGGAAACTCTGGTTACTGCAGACACTGCGGTGTTAGGGTAGGCGCGTTAAGTCTCGATATTTCCAGTTCAGCGTCTCCTGAACTGCAACCCTCATGTCGCGCTCAAGCAAGCGCCTCATTGTCTCCGGAGCCAATATGAAGCGGAACCCGTCCCCCAATCATCGTCCCCTCCTGAAATCTCTGGGGACGGCAGTTCTGGCTGCCGCACTAGTGGCGGGACCCGGGCTTGCGGGCATAGCTTTCGCTGTTGATCCGGGGCCTACTCCCACGCCTGACGCCAGTTCTACAGCGTCGTCAAGCCTGGCTCCGGAGAGGACCGCTCCCGATACAACAGCGCCGGCCAACGCAACCCCTTCGCCGGCGCCGTCAGTTGCTGAGAATGCAGCGATAACCCCTGGACCGAGTACGGAATCCGACGCCGCGAGAGCAGCCATGGCCGAGGCCGTGGGCCCAGCCGGCGCTGAGATGGGACAGCGCTCCGCCCGCGTGACAGCGTCCTCCCCCTCTGCCAGTCTGAAAAAACTCACCACGGAGGCTTTGGCTACTGAAGGCACCTGGATGCCCACCTTTGGCGTCCAAGGACTCGATGTCAGCAGCCATCAACCCTCTGTGGACTGGCTACAACAGTGGAACATGGGTGCGAGGTTCGCCTACGTTAAGGCCAGCGAGGGAAACTACTACACGAGCCCCACATATGCCTCGCAATACCAAGGCTCACGGAATGTCGGTATGATCCGTGGGGCCTACCACTTCGCTATCCCCAATTGGTCTTCAGGCGCCGACCAAGCACGCTATTTCGTACAAAACGGTGGGGGGTGGACCGCCGATGGACACACCTTGCCGCCAGTGTTGGACTTTGAGTTCAACCCCTACGAAAACCGCACGATCAACGGCTTCTACTTCGGCAATACTTGCTACGGGATGTCACCGGCCCAGTTGACTTCTTGGGTCCGCGACTTTGGCAACGCCATGCTGTCAATGACGGGTCGCTTGCCCGCTATTTATACCAATACCTCCTGGTGGCGGCAGTGCCTTGGTGATCCTGCGGGATTTGCCGACTACCCACTGTGGGTCGCCGCCTACCCTAGTTCGCCTACGAACAACGCTGGCGCAGTGCCCGCCAGCTGGAGGACGTACAGCATTTGGCAGTACAGCAGCACCGGCCCCTTGGCCGGAGACTCAAACGTCTGGAATGGTTCCCTTGCCGATTTGCAGCGCTTCGCTAAGGAAACGGGCACCATCCCCGTCAACCCATCGATAAAATCTGCCGCGGACATTCTTGCGATCGATTCTGGCGGAACGCTTTGGAATTATGGGGGCAACGGTGCTGGGGCCATAACGTCCACGCGTGCCATTGGTTACGGGTTCACGGGCCTCCAAGGTATTTATGCGGTGGACTGGAACGATGACGGTACGTACGATCTTTTGACGCAGACGAAGGACGGAAGGCTGCTGGTCTACCTCGGTTCCGTATACGGGGGCTTCAGCAGTGGCGTCCAGCTCGGAGTGGGCTGGGCCGGAATGAAGATCGCGCCCGCCACTATTGGTACGGGCAGCCGGTATCCCAGCATAGTTGCTACCGACGACCGCGGGCAGGTCTGGCGATACTCCAACTCCTTTGGAACAGCCATCGACTCCGGACGGACTTCGATCGGAGCCATCTCCCTAGACAGCCCGCTGGTAATCACGGACTTCGACGGCAATGGCAGCCTGGATCTGATCACTGTGCGCCCAGACGGTAACCTCTACGTGGCCGCCGCCAATTCAAGCGGCTACTTTTCGGAGTCCCCAACGCCGATCGGCTCCGGTTGGGTTGGCGCATCCGCGCTATTTCCGGTCTATGGATTCAACGGTGCCAGCAGCACCGGTGTGGTCGGGCGCATGAGCAACGGTGAACTGCGATATTACTCGATCAATCCCGGCGGCGGGTGGGGCGCCAGTAGCGTTGTCGGCGTCGGCTTTGGCAACTTCCAGATGGGCGACACCCAGAGCTTCCAAATGACCCCTCGACCCTCTATCCCGCATGGATCAGATATCATCACTGCCGACTCCAATGGGACCCTATGGAACAACCGGGCTATGACCAACGGTGCTGTTTCGCAGCGGCAACAGATAGGTGTGGGCTTCGTTGACATGCGGAGTCTCACGACCGTCGATTGGAACCGGGACGGCGTCTACGACATGCTTGTGCAGTGGAAATTCGGCCGCCTGGATGTCTACCTTGGCAACGCAACAGGCGGATTTGGCAGCTCCATCACCGTAGGTTCAGGCGGTTGGGACGCCATGAAATTGGCGGTAGGACCTTGGACTACGTCCGGCTATCCCGACGTAGTCGCTACCGACAGCGCCGGAAATTTACGCTTATACCGCAATGTGGGGAATTCCGGGATGCTCCAAGGCGGTGACATCATCGGGACGGGTTGGGGCCAGATGCGCACCACCATGCTTGACTGGAACTGGGACGGGATCTACGACCTTCTGGCCATAGACGGCGAGGGAATCATGCGCATCTACCTCGGTAACGGCCTCCGAAGCTTCCAGAATGGCGCCACAATAATAGGTATGGGCTGGTCCGACCTGGCCCCCGTAAGTGCTTCCTTCAACCTGCTGGCCAACGGCTACGCCGGCGTTATTGCACGCACAGGCAGCGGCGAACTTTCCCACTACTCGGTCACGGCCAGCGGAAGATTCACCGGCGTTCAGAACGTGCCTGGACAGTGGAAGAATCTCCTAATCGCGGGCGCTGCTGCAGGCAGTTGGTAGCCTGCCGTAAGGCCAATCAGTAGCCCGAACGCGCCCCCCAGGCCCGGAAAAGCGAGCGTTACCGGCGCCGCGCTTCCAGAAACCCCCTTTGCGATGATCTAGACTGGAATACTGCGGGCCAGCAAAGAGGGCCCGCCCCCAATGAACGCCGACACCGCTTTTGTGCTCGGCTGCGCCAACCCTAGGAGTGTTTAGACCCGTGACAGCAAGAGCAATAGGACTTTCTGTTGTCATTCCCGTCTATAACGGTGAGAGGGTGCTAGCGCACACAATCGGCTTGCTTTCCGCGTACCTGACAACCGGACAGTCCGAGATCATCATCGTCGAAAACGGGTCCTCCGACGGCACCCTCGAAGTCGCCCGAGCGAACGCTGTGGACACCCAAAATGTGACCTTCCACGTTTTGCAGAGCGACAAGGGAATGGGAAATGCGTACCGTCGAGGCATCCAAGCCAGTTCTGGCCAACGCATACTCCTGACCGCGGATGACCTCCCGTTCGGTATCGGCGACCTTGAACAGGATGCAGAACTCATGCCCAAGCCCCCTGTCGTCATCGGCTCCAAGGCGCACAAGAATTCGATCACCCCGCGAGGCCTGACACGCAATATCAGCAGCCTCGGATTCCGGATCCTCCGCAAGGTTCTCCTAGGTTCAAAGGTGGGCGACTCCCAGGGCACGCTGATCGTCGACGGAGACTGGCTTCGGAAGATGGTTGACCGCTTTGATGATCCTGGTTTCCTCTTCAGCACACAGGTCGTGTTTGCCGCAGAGCAGCAAGGGATGGCCATCGTGGAGGTACCTGTTATTCTTGCGCCCGACGAACAACCCACCGAGACGACCATCAAACTCGGGGACATCGTAAAAATGGCTAGGGGTCTCCTAGCCTTACGGTCCCGCCGAAGTGACTTTGGCTCGACTCCGGAAGGACTTCCGACACTATGACTAATAGTCACCCGGTGCCACCCAATGAAACCGCAGAGCTACCCGAACCAACTGTTGGTGGACGGCAAAAGCTAATTGACTTCGCACGCAGGGCCCTAATGGTCCTGGTGTTTGCCGCTGCAGCCTACTTCATCGTGGTCAATTGGCCGCAGGTTCAGGAAACTGTCTTTTCACTTCATTGGTGGCAGTTGGTGCTTTCGCTGCTGGCACTGATTCCCGGGGTACTGCTTGGCATGATGATGTGGCGAGTTGTCATGGTCGGGATTCTACGTTCACGGCATCTCAGCCCAGAAGGCAAATCACTTAACCAGATCTACCTTGTCGGGCAGATAGGCAAGTACTTGCCCGGATCCGTGTGGGCCTTCGTACTCCAGATGGAACTCGGCCGGAAGAACGGACTTGCCCGAGCGCAAGTCTTTGTAGCCTCCCTGATCAGTACAGGTGTCACCGTCGGCGCATCGCTCGTCGTCGGAGCAATGGCGCTGCCCCTGATTATTACCCAGCAGCCGTCTCTTCAGTGGCTCTATATAGTTCTTCCGTTCGTCCTGCTCGCAATGAACCCCCATATTGTCACGTTCCTTGTCAATGTCGTACTCAAGGCGCTCCGCAGACCGCCACTGCCGGAGCGGATCCGTGCCAGCACAATGTTGCAGGCTTTCGGTCTCGGCGTAGCCATGTACTGCTTCTTTGGGCTACATCTTTGGATCCTCGTCGGCCACGAGACGGCCTTGACTATCGGTAACCTAATGCTGCTGACGGGCGCACTATCCCTTGGAATGACCGCCGGGGTTCTCGCCTTCCTTCTCCCCGCAGGCGTGGGCGCGCGCGAGTTCGTGCTGTACCTGGCCCTTGCCGGGCTAATGACCGCGGGTGCCGCCACGGCCATAGCAGCGCTTTCTCGCATCATGTTCACCGTGGCGGACCTATTGTGCGTCGGTGTCGCCTTCATTCATCTGAGGAAGACTGCGAAGGCTGAAAAGGCGAACCGCATCACTAAAGATGACTAGTCAGTCGCCCTCGCGTACCGAGGGTAGTTCGCTGCTCCAAGCTTCTTCAGAAAGTCCCACCGCGATGTCCGCTGACCCACGCCAGTCACCCCGATTCCAATTTCGCACCATCGCGAACCACACCGCTGTTCAGGCAATTACCTGGACGCTATTCATGGGCATCCTTATCAACTTCGGGAATCAGGGACGCGGCGGTTACATGCCTGGGGGCTACAACGCCGGCAACAGCGATCATCTCGTGCTGTCCACGCTCGGAATCCATTGGGCCGACCCGACAAAGTTTGCGGGCGACTGGTTCATGGAAGCCTCACCGCAACCGCACTGGTTCTTTGACATCATTACTTTCCTTGGCGCGTCCGCGGGCAACCTGGGGGCGGCCTACTTCGTGTTTTGGGTGGCAGGCCTCGTCTCCTTCGGTTTTGCAACGGCCATACTCAGCAAACATTGGGCGCCCAACCATCCGTGGCTTCTCGGCTTGGCCGTGACATTTCTGATGTCCGTAGCTCCGTGGAGTTCAGTGGGGACTGGTAATGCCATGATCGCCTTTGCAGTCCCGGCCGTAGTCGGGGGGCACATGGTCTACCTCTTCCTGGCGTACTTGAACACTGGTCGATTCACGGCTGCGGCAGTCGTCGCACCGCTTATCGCCGTCGTCCATGTTCAACAGGGCGCGGTCATCTGTATTTTCCTCATCGCCGTATCGACCATTAAATGGTTCACTCGCGACCGCTCTGAAAGTCTGGGCCGGTCGCTCTGGGTCGCCGGGCTGTCGTCACTTTTCGTAACTGGCGCGATAGTGGTGTTTGGCCTTACCTTCCGGCCAATTGCGGCAAAACTCCAAGACTTCGTAGAGATCTGCGATGTCATGATTCCGTACCACTGTGCCGCCCATCTGTGGGATCTGCCGCTGGTTTACAGCTCACTCGCCATAATCCTTCTGTCGTTACTTACCTGGTCTTTCGTGGGGACCAAGGACCGCTGGATATGGACGGCCACCGTCGGTCTCGCAGGCGTCGGCCTGGCCCTTGGCCTCCTCATGGATAACATGCACGTCCCCGTACTGGGTCCACTGTTCCAAGGAACAAATGTTTACCGGCTGGGTGCCGTAGTCTTCCCGTTCGCCATATTCGGTATCCTGGTGGGCCTGTTCCGGGCGGGTTGGAACTGGCGCGGCGCAGCAATGGCACAGGCGTCTTTCTTTGCCCTCTTCCTCTACCTCGGGCAGTTCGCCTGGCAGCTTAAACACGCTACATCGCCTAAGTTCGTCCTCCCACTTGTGGTGGTCACCGCTGCCGTCATTTATATTCGAAGCCACAGAGGCAGGGGCCTAGGCCCTTGGGCTTTCCGTGCCGGGGTACTAGCCTTTGTTGGACTGTTCGCACTAAACGCTGTCGCCGCCCATGCCTTTACCCCCCGCGGACTCAATACCACGTTCATTTCGAACGCCGACCTCAAGGCTTGGGGCAAGAAGGTCGAAGCGACGGTCCCCCCGGGCGAGCAGTTACTGGCGGCCCCACAGTGGATCGTCAAAACACCCTCCGGCCGCGGCGTTGTAGCCGATTGCAAGGATGTGCCCTATGGTGGAGCGCCATGGCAGGAGTGGCAGCAGCGAATCAGCGACCTCGGTGGAATTGACCAGTGTAAGCTGCCTTACTCGCAGACATACCTCAGTATGAGTGCCCAGGAACTCGACTCAGCAGCGGCAAAGTATTCAGTTGAGTACGCCGTGCTGGATATCTCCCAGAAGGACAAGTTTGAAGATCTCGGCAAGCTCGGCTGGCACGAAGTCCTTGAGCCGTTCAACGACATCAACTACTACGTACTGAGCAAGAAGTAGCCGAAGAACGGGCGCTATCGCCGGTCCGTCGATCAGATGCAACTCAGGGAAATCAAGGAGTACGCCGACGTCATGTCAAAAGGTTTGCTGAGCAACACCTCAACATCGGGGATGGTGGCGGCTGCACCAGCGTCCGGGAACAAAGGTTCGCAGCGCGGACTTAGGCTTCGGCTGAAAAACCACGACTGGCAGTGGGGACTCCTAGCGTCGCTCATTGCTGCCGTAACGTCGCTCGTTCCCCGGCTGTTTAGCCCAACGTTCTATTACTGGGACGACATGATGCAGTCGTTCCTGCCTCTCTGGCGCAACCTGGGCCAAGAGATTCGGGCCGGACGGTTCCCCCTGATGGACCCAGATGGCTGGGTCGGAGGCAACGTCGTAGCAGAAGTCGGCTACGGCATCTTTAACCCTGTGAACATCGCCAACTCGATTATCGTCTCGTACTTCGACAATCTTTCTGCCGCGAGCTACTTCATCATCATCCAATTCATCGCGCTGCTTGCCTTCGGCGTCTTCATGCTTTCGCGGGATTACGGCGCCAACCGCCCCCTTTCGCTGGCTGCTGCAGTCGCCATTCCGTTCAGCGGCTTTACTCTGTTCTATGAGGCCGCACGCTGGCCCGGCGGCCTCATAGCCTTTGCTTGGACCACGGTCTTCTGGTGGTCTGCACGGCGCTATGCGCACCGACACACTTCGCCATTCTTGCCATTCCTGCTTGGTTTCATGACCATGACAGCGGGCAACCCGTACGGGGCCATCGGAGTAATCCTTGTCCTTGTCGCCTTGGCATGCGAGCTAATTCTCGTTCGGCATTGGCGCCGACTAGTGCCCCTGATTCTCGTTGGTTTTGCGGTGGGACTCACCGCGGTGATGGTCTATTTCCCGCTGCCCCTGAGTTCGGACGTCACCGTGCGAACGTCGTCTGTAATCATCAACGACCTCTTTCTACAGCCGGACATGTCATCCCTACTGGCCGCAAGCACGAGTAACTACCGTCCGCGAATGACAACGTTTTGGGGGCCGATTGAAAACGTGCCTTCCAGCTACCTAGCTTGGTTTGCGCTCCCACTAATCCCTTGGCTCGATTTCCAAAGCATTCGGCACCGTTCCCGGCACCTCGTTAGCCTCTACATCATCATCGGCGCCTATTTCCTGCTGACTTTCGCTCCCTCGAATGTTCTGGTCTTCCGCTGGCCGCTACGTTTGATCGAATACGTTTACCTCGGCGTCATCATCGTGCTAGCCGTGATGGCCTCAGCCGGACTACGGACCAACATGTGGAAAAAGCGTTTGTTCTTCACCGTGGCCATCTTGCTCTTCGGCGCGTACAGGGCATGGTCAATGGTGCCTGAGGGTATGAAGGTGCACGCTTTTGCGATTGCTCTTAGCCTGGCACTCGTTATAACCGCCATGATCGCATACAAGCGGTTTGGAATGCGCGGGTTGGCGGCCATCATGATAGTCGGAACCATCGCCACGCTGGGCCTACAGTCACGGCTATACATCCCCAACAGCATCGTCGAGGACCGCGGCTCCCCCGTCGACGCAGGACAGCTCCGACAGGCTACCGGGGATTACAAGGGAAATACACTCCAGATCCTCCAGATCCATGAGCTCAGCAAAGAAGAGTTCACCAGCGGCCAATTCCTCTACGGTAACCAGATTTTGAACGCAGACATTGACCACAGTCTCGGGCGCTACAGTGGCATCAGCTTCACCGCATACGCCAAAGCGCTCTGCATGAACTACCGGGCGGAAACCTGTCCGGAGGCCTATGAGCGGTTGTTTGAACCCCAGTTATCCGGTTTCGGAGCTCCGTTGGCGGACTTGTTGCGTCTTGAAACGGTCGTCGTCCAACGCGATCTTATCCCCCTGCCCGAATTGGACATCGCTCCTGGGTGGTCCCTCGTCAAGTCGGATTCGGCGCGCACTATCCTCCAGCGACGTTCCGCACTCCCCTACCCAGGTACGGTGTCCTGGGCCTCTGAAGGCATCCGTGTGGAGTCCTCTGCGACCGTTGAACCGGCCGAGAGCGTAACGCTGGCTGACGGAGCCAGTGCAGGCAAGATTATCTTCGCCCGGCTCGCTTGGCCGGGTTACACACTGAAGGTCGACGGCGTCATGCAGCCTCTGAAGCAAGGGCCAGCTGGCCTCGTGGAGGTTGATATCCCCGCCGGCGCGAAGCATGTGGATCTCACGTTCACCACGCCTGGATTGGTCGCCGGACTGGCCGCTCAGGGCGTAGCATGGGCTGGAATGGCAGCAATGACAGCTGTCTATTATGTCCGACGGCGACGCTCGCCCGAATTCGTACGAAGGGCAGGGTCCATTGTCTAGCCTTGGAAGGTTCCCAGGATCACTCCGATTGCTAACTGAATCGACGGGCGGGCTTAGTTCACCCTGCTTTCCCACTGTGGTTGTAACAGGCTGGAAAATTGCTGAGACTGAGCAGATCGAATCCTGCCAGCTAACTGATGCCGCGGAATATGGCGAACTTCACCGCTAGGATATTCTAGGAATTCAAGTTCATTACCGTGGGCTTACCTTTTCATCATCGCGACGTCGGGCCAGACCACCGCGTCAAAAATATGAGCCGGGCGTTACCGCAGGAGCCCAGTCCAGATACCGTCGGCTGCCTGTAAATGGCCGGCAAACAATCGACACCATGAGGACCAAAGAGACCAATGTCGACCAGTTCCACAACTGCACTAGAGACCGAGGGATCAAACGTCAATACCCTCGAACGTTCACCGCGGCAGACAGACATTCTGGCCATCTGGATCTGGCTGGCAGCCTCAGTCGCAGTGACGATCTGCTTGCTTGTGGTCTCCTTCGTGGGCGCGTACCCCGATAGGCCCTCGGTTGGGGATATCCTTTCGCGCTGGTCGCGCTTTGACTTCATCCACTTTGTGGACATCGCTCGTTTTGGTTATTTCCCGCCCCCTGGAGTGGCCTCTACGTCCGCGCCCTTATATGCTTTTTTCCCCTTGTTTCCGTATCTGCTGAAGGCCGGGCTTGTCCTTCATGTTCCCGTGATCATCGCCGGATTGGCCGTGTCTTGGCTCTCCGGCGCTGCAGCCACAGTGTGGGTATCGCGGCTAGCGAACCTGTATGAACCGGGACTCGGGCTCAAGGCGGCAGCAGTCTTCGTAGCTGCACCGCCGGCGATTTTCCTTTTCGCGCCTTACACGGAAGCCATTTTCCTGGGCTTCGCGCTAGGTGCGTGGTACTTTGGCAAGCGCCAGCGATGGTTCTTGGCCAGCGTCATGTGTGCTCTTTCGTCAACGGCGAGGATTACCGGAGCCTTTCTGCTGGTATCACTCTTTGTCCTTTGGCTAACTCAACGAAACTGGAGCGTCGGTGGTCGACGACGCTGGAGTTTTCTATACCTAGGTATTCCTGCGGCCACTCTCGCCACGTGGATGGGCGCTCTGTGGTACCGCACAGGCGATCCTCTTGCCTATCAGACAGCGCAGAAATATTGGGGACGCCACTTCGAGTGGCCTTGGACGGCGGCCGCCTCTACACTGAACAGCTATCCACCTACGGGTGGACATACTCAGATGGCCTACCTCGAAATCGCCGCAGTCGCTTTAGGCGTCATCCTTACGGCGATTCTGCTTGTCAAGAAGTACTACGGGGAAGCCGTATTTGTCGCCATCAACATCGTTCTCTTAGCCACGTCCACGTATTTCTACTCCGTACCGCGTGCGGCACTCCTGTGGTGGCCGCTTTGGATCGGCATCGCATACTTGCTTAGGCGGCAGCCGATCTTCTTCTGGATCTATCTCACGCTCTCCACGTGGGCAATGTTGGGTTGGAGCACCATCTACTTCTCGGGATTCTGGGCCGGCTAAGGCTCGGCCTGAGTGCCGCGTGTTTGAAGTTGTCTTTGGCTTGGCTTTTTGCCAGTGTTAACGCCAACGATGCCGGTGGCGGGGTCAGCGTGGCTGCAATGATCTTCATGCGGTCAATCTCCCTCGGCCCGCCCGAACGCCCCTCGTCCTCCAGCCCGACCATACCCCGTTCCTGGTACCTTCCGCGCCACGCCAAGACCGTGGGGACAGAGACACCGACAGCCTCGGCAATGCGTGAATTCGGCGCACCGTCGGCCGCCATCAGAATGGTCCTGGCCCGCTGGACCAGCCCCGCCTTCATCGACATCGAGCGGGACCACCGCGACAACACCTCGAAGTCACCATCACGAATAACCAAAGCCGGGGCAGGGGCAGGGGATGAGCCATGCCCAATTCTCCCAAACAACAACCCTAGAACCACTTTAGACACGCGGCACTAGTCACGCTGACGGCGGCGGAGCTCGGATACGACCTCGCGCACGGGGCCATCGAGCACGATCGCTCCCTTCTGCAGAAGGACTCCTCGATCACAGATAGTCGATACGAGCTCTAGGTCGTGACTCACGACGACTAGAGTCTGTCCGGCAGCCGCTAGCTCTTTGATCTTATTGATGCACTTGCGCTGGAATGGCTCGTCGCCTACTGCAAGGATTTCGTCTACAAGGAAAACATCGGGTTTAGTGTGGACAGCGACGGAAAAGGCCAGGCGAAGGTACATACCGGAGGAATAGAACTTGACCTCGGTGTCGATAAACTGTCCAATTTCAGCGAATTCGACGATGGAATCGAATCGATCTTCGATTTCCTTTTCGGTCATCCCAAGGATGGCGCCATTCAAGAATACATTGTCGCGGCCGCTGAGGTCGTGGTGGAAGCCGGCCCCTACTTCGATAAGTCCTGCTACTCGACCGCGCGTCAAAATAGTGCCGGAATCAGGAACCATCACACCCGAAATGTGCTTTAGCAGCGTGGATTTACCGGATCCGTTGAACCCAAGCAACGCCACCGTCTCGCCCTTTTTCACGGACAAGGAAACGTCATCCAGTGCAAGGAACTTCTCTGAAAGGTCGCCTTTCCGTCCATTCAGCAGCCATACGAGGGCTTCCTTGATCGAACGAGTGTGCCGGAGGACGAATTGCTTCCGGACGTTCTTCACTTCAATTGCAAGCGTCATGTTCACAGCTCCTGTGCAAAACGGCCTTCAAGGCTGCGGAAGGTCCACTGGCCTACGAACACAATAACGATCGATGTCACAAGGCCGAGGCCCAGCCAAAACGTAAGCAGGTTCTCCGGGAGCGGGCTGGAACCGTCCGTGGTTGGAAGCCAGAAAGCTGCATGGAATATCTCGACGGCGATTGTCATGGGGTTGGCCTGGTAGAACGAATAGAACGTCGAGCCGAGTTTGTCACTCACCTGAGTCCAGGCATACATCACAGGCGAAGCCCAGGTCACCACCATCAGCAGCAGGTCAACAATATTCTCGGCGTCGCGAAAGTACACGTTAATGGAGCCAAACAGCAGGCCCAGGCCGGCCGCCAGCAGGGCCACGATGACGAAAGCAGCGACGGCAGCCAGGATCTGTGTTGGCCCAGGACGCCATCCGGAGAACAGACAGGCGATCAGCAGCACGATCAACTGGGGCAGAAAGTGGACCGCTGATACCCACACTGACGCTACAGGGAAGAGCTCCCGCGGGAGGTAGATCTTCTTGATTAGTGAGTAGTTCAGTACGATCGACCGGGAAGCGTTGCCCAGTGCCTCCGTAAAGAAGTTGACCAAAACGACGCCGGAAAAAAGATAGATCGCGTAGTTGGGGAGTCCCCCGGGGTTTCGTGGGCTCTGCTCCTGTCCAAGGAATAGGCCCAACGCCACATAGAAGACTATGAACTGGACGCCAGGCTTCACATAGGACCAGAGCATCCCCAACACGGAACCGCGGTAGCGAATCTTGAGTTCTTTCCTGACCAAGAGCTTTAGCAGAAAGCGTTGATTCAAAACGTCTCTCAAACCATTGCCCCTGCCCGGAGCTCGGAGGCCAGAAATGTCGGTCCGATCGCCGGTAGAGTCTGCTCCCACCACTAGTCCTTCGAAAATTCGGACGCGTCATCGCTGACGGCCGCGAACGTCTTGGCCCACTCGTCGACGCCGGTGACGAGCGGATGAGCCTGCTGGTAATCCCGAGCGAGCCCATCGTAGTTGGCCATCAATCGGCGGTGGAGCACGATCGACCTGCGGAGTTGGCTGAGGAACGTCTTCCGGTCCCGCCTGTACCACGATGCCCCAGAGCCATCCGAAGCGGAGACAAGGGCCGAATCGAGTTCGACGAGGCTCCACCACCTCGACTCCATCGAGGGGATGGCAAGCTCCGGGTTCTGCATAGCGCTCGGGCGCACCGGTGTGAACTGACGTAGCAAACCCTTGGCCGCCCTAAGGGCGCCATAGGTTCTGCGGACAGGCTCTTCGGCCGGCACGATCCGCTTCTCCCCCTGGCGAACGGGGGGAAATGCCAGCAGGTCAGGCTTGATCTGAGCATCGCTGAAACCCGATCGGATCTGCCTTACATCGCTCAATCGGTGTGCGATCGTTCGGTGGAGGTGGTCCGGGCCCTCCAAGACATCCTCGAGCGCCTTAATCCGGATTTCGACGGCGGAGTAACGAAGCGCCAAGAGATGCCGGATATCTACCGCAATGCTCTCTAGGGGCATGCGACCGCCGCGCTTGTAGGGCGAATAGACCATGGCAGCCACCCAGCGGTTCCGCTGGTGATAGTAAGCCTGCCAGTCGATTGTGTCGTCTTTTTCGGTCCAGGGCATATGCCAGACAGCAGCACCCGGCAGGGACACCGTCGAGTAACCGTGCTTATTTGCACGGACGCCGTATTCCGCGTCATCCCATTTGATGAAGACCGGGAAAGAGAGTCCAATCTCTCGAACAATCGATGTCGGGATAAGACACATCCACCAGCCGTTGTAGTCGACGTCCGTGCGGCGGTGCAGCCAGGGGGATGTCCGGAGATTACTAGCGGCGAAGTCGTGAGATTCGCGCGTGTTGGTTGCAGGTCCCCAGAAATAGCGATACGTGTCGATCTGCTCACCAAAAGTGTGCAGCACGGACCGCTCGAAGAGGTTGAACATGTGACCGCCAACAATCGTCGGATTGCGAGTGAAGTCGGCAAAATTCACCGCTCGCAGCACACCCTCCGTTTCAATGCTGACGTCATCGTCCAAGAGCATGACATACGTGCTCTCGCCTTTTACCGCCCCTTCGTACATGCCGCGGGCAAATCCTCCGGATCCGCCGATGTTGCCCTGTTCAACGAGTTTGAACTTGCCCCCCAAGGCGGCAGAGGCGTCGGCAAAGCCTTCCTGGTTCCGGACCTTATCCGTGCCCTGGTCTGTGATCACGAGCCGGTCCAGAACATCCAGCAGACCTGGGTCCTTGGCAAAGGTGACCATGTGCCTCAGCGCGTAGTCGGCCTTGTTATAGGTGGTAACGGCGACTGTGAGCGTGCCCGGACTGAAGCCCTCGGGCTCCTTAACGGACCAGTCAGCACTGCTCAGCGTCACATCTGCGGAGTGCGCTACAAGGTCGAACCAGTACCATCCGCCGTCGACGAAGGCCCCTATTGGCAGGTCAAAGGTGATTGCCCCGCCGGCTTTAGAGTGGACGCTGTCTACGCGGTTCGCAGTGCCACGGGGGCTGGATCGGTAGACGACGATCGTCGCTTCAGCATCAACGTTTACGGTCAGCCGTACTGAGTCCACGTCCGTGTGCTTGCGCCAGTAGCTGGCCGGAAAGGCGTTGAAGTAAGTACCGAGGGATACTCGATGGAAGGCCGGAAGCCTGAGAGAGTTGCGTCCGACGATGAAGTCCGACCGTTGGTGCGTGCTGGCTGGTGGCACAACGGCGGGCAGAGCTCCGGCTCGCTTCAAGCGCTTAGTAACTTCCACAACCCGTTGAGACGCGTTGAAGTCAACGTAAAGAGGGAGGATGTCCGTGTCACCGTCGACAGGCAGTACGACACGGTGCACGGTACGGAAACGCGGCTTCGAACTTGGGGATATCAGGGATGGGTCCTGAAGCTTCTCGCTCATGCGTCGACGCCGCTCTCTATGCTGCTGCCGCTCTCGAAGTGCGGCCGGATCTTGTTGTCAAACATGGTCAGGGCCGAGCCAATGGCCATGTGCATGTCGAGGTACTTATATGTGCCGAGCCGTCCGCCGAAGAGCACATCCTTCTCGGCAGCAGCCAGGTCGCGGTACTTGAGCAGGCGTTCCCGGTCGGCGGCCGTGTTGATCGGGTAATAGGGCTCATCGCCCTTCTCTGCGGCGCGGGAGAATTCGCGCATGACGACGGTCTTTTCCGTCTGGTATTCGCGCTCCGGGTGAAAGTGGCGAGGCTCGATGATGCGCGTGTACGCCACATCGGAGTCGTTGTAGTTGACCACCGATGTTCCCTGGAAATCGCCGACGCCGAGCACTTCCTCTTCGAAGTCGATAGTGCGCCAGGAAAGGTCGCCTTCTGCGAAATCGAAGTAGCGGTCAACCGGACCGGTATAGATCACGGGGATGTTCCCGACGACCTTGTCCTTGCTGTACTCGTGCGACTCATCGAAGAAGTCGGTGTTGAGCCGGACTTCGATGTTCGCGTGTTCCGCCATTTTTTCGATCCAGGCCGTGTAGCCATCCGTCGGCAGACCCTCGTACTTGTCATTGAAGTACCGATTGTCGTAGTTGTAGCGCACAGGGAGCCGCGAGATGATGTCCGCCGGGAGGTCCTTGGGATCGGTCTGCCACTGTTTCCCGGTGTAGTGCTTGATGAACGCCTCGTACAACGGACGCCCAATGAGCTGGATGCCCTTGTCGTTTAGGTTCTGCGGATCAGTCCCCGCCAGTTCGCCTGCCTGCTCCTGAATCAGAGCCTGCGCCTGCGCCGGCGTCAGATTGGCGCGGAAAAACTGGTTGATCGTGGCCAGATTGATGGGCAGTGAGAAGACCTCGCCCTTGTGCACGCCATATACCTTGTGTACGTAGTTCGTGAAGGTGGTAAACCGGTTCACGTACTCCCACACGCGCTCGTTCGAGGTGTGGAACAGGTGCGCGCCGTAACGGTGCACCTCAATCCCAGTCTGTTCTTCCTTTTCGCTGTAGGCGTTTCCACCAATGTGGTGGCGGCGGTCGAGGACGACTACCTTCAAGCCGAGCTCGGTGGCAGCCTGCTCTGCAATGGTTAGGCCAAAAAAGCCCGATCCGACAATAACAAGGTCAGCGTTCACATGTACTCCTCAATGGCGGGATCCGTCGTGTTCAGGGACCCCAAAGACAAGATTACCCAGCAACCAAAGTCCGACGTCCTTTACCCCGCAGCACCCAAACACTCCAGTGCACGCAGGCTAGGCACGAGTGCTTCCGGCCGATCACTCGGTAGCCGTCGGCCGGAAGCAGGTTTCGTCAGAGCGATATGGTCATCTGCGTCTGGGCAGATTTCAGGCATCCCTCGGCAACCCTTAGAGTCGCCAAACCCTCCTGCAGGGTAACGATGTTCATAGACTTACCAAGGATGGCGTCACGAAATGCTTCATGCTCCATCTTTAAGGGCTCGCGCTTGGCCAGTGCGAAGCGCGTGCTGGAGCCTTCGGAGACGCCCCGGAATGCTGCCATGGATTCCCACTCGGTCTCAAACGTACCGTTCTCGACAAAAGTAAGGTCAGCCGAAATAGTGTCGGCCACGAACGCCCCACGATCACCCAGTACAAGCGTCGTGCGCTCCTTGAAGGGGGACAGCCAGTTAACTGTGTGGTTGGTGATAATTCCGCCCTCGAGCAGTCCTATCGCCGACACCATATCCTCATGTTCACGTCCGCTGCGGTGCGTGGTCCGAGCGAAGACGTTGACGAAGTGGCTCTGCGCGAGCCAAGCCGTTAGGTCGATGTCGTGGGTCGCGAGATCTTTTACGACGCCTACATCCGCAATCCTGGCAGGGAACGGTCCTTGCCTGCGGGTCGAGATCTGGTAGACGTCGCCGAGCTCTCCCGCCTCTAGCCGTTCACGCAGGTTCTGGAGCGCAGGGTTGAAACGTTCGATGTGTCCAACGGCGCCAATCAGACCCTTGGCTTCAAATGCATCGGCGATGCGCGCCCCGGCTGCAGCGTCCTCGGCAATCGGCTTCTCAACCAATGTGTGCACGCCAGCTTCGGCAAACTTAAGCGCGATCTCTTCGTGCAGCGCGGTTGGGACGGCCGCTACCGCCATGTCGATGCCATGCTCGATAAGCTCATCAACGCTGGAACAGATCTTTAAGCCGTCAGCCACGCCGTGCGGGTCACCGAATGAGTCGGCGACAGCAACCAGATCGACACCTTCCAGTTCACGAAGAACGCGGGCATGGTGACGCCCCATCATTCCCAGGCCGATCAGGCCTGCGCGGAGGTTCGCCATTAGCTGCCTGCCTTTGCCAGCTTGTTGACTGCCTCGACAATACGTTCCAAGTCGTCCTGGCTCAGAGAGGGGTGAACCGGCAGGGAGAGAACCGAACTGGCCGCTTCTTCAGTGACCGGCAGGTCGTCACCTGTCTTGAACGGAGCCAGCCGGTGGTTCGGAATCGGGTAGTAAATTCCGGAGCCCACGCCGTATTCTTGCTTTAGCGCCCGGGCGAAGTCGTCCCGTCCTTCCGGAACACGGATGGTGTACTGGTGATATACGTGTTCGTATCCATCGGCAACGCTCGGGGTGATGACCCCTGCCAGGTTGGCATCGAAGAAAGCCGCGTTTTCCTGACGCGTACGAGTCCAAGCCCCAACCTTAGTGAGTTGAACACGTCCGATTGCGGCGTGGATATTGGTCATCCGGCAATTGAAGCCGACAAGTTCATTTTCGTATTGGCGCTCCATACCCTGGTTTCGCAGCAGCCGAAGCCGGCGCTCTACGTCTGTGAGACCGGTGCTCACCATTCCGCCTTCGCCCGACGTCATGTTCTTGGTCGGGTACAAGCTGAACATAGCAAAGTCACCGAAAGTACCGACCTTGCGACCGTTGACGGCCGCACCGTGCGCCTGCGCAGCGTCCTCAAAGACCTTCACACCATGACGCGTGGCTACCTCGACGATTGCGTCCACGTGAAATGGGTGACCATACAGGTGTACGGGCATGATACCGACGGTGTTGTCTGTAATGCACGACTCCACCGATGCCGGGTCCAAGGTGAATGAATCAATGTCAATATCGGCGAATATGGGGGTTGCCCCGGTCAGCGCCACAGAGTTGGCTGTTGCAGCGAAGGTGAAGGAGGGCACAATGACTTCATCACCAGGGCCGACACCGGCCGCGAGCAGACCCAGGTGCAAACCGGATGTGCCCGAGTTCACTGCGACAGCCGCACGTCCGTCCAGCAGAACCTGGGAAAATTCCTCTTCGAAACTTGCTACTTCTGATCCCTGCGCCAACTGTCCTGTCGCTAGGACGGCGTCAACTGCCCACCTCTCGTCGTCGCCAATAATCGGCTTCGCGGGGGGGATAAAATCGCGGCTCATACCTCTACCTCTCGGAGGGTTTCGTTGTTTTCAACATACTTATCGCCCGTTTCTGGGCAAACCCAGACATCGCCTTCGATAGTCAGAGGAAAGCCTGCCTTGCCGACCCAGCCGAGGCGTTTGGCCGGAACTCCGGCCATCAGTGCAAAATCGGAGACGTCTTTAGTGACAACAGCGCCTGCGGCTACAGTCGCCCATCGACCTATCTGAACAGGTGCGACACAAACAGCCCTGGCGCCGATGGACGCTCCATCTTTGATGGTGACGCCAACTGCAACCCAGTCGTGTGCGCTCTTGAGGCTGCCGTCGGGAGCAACAGCCCGAGGATACGTATCATTTGTGAGGACGACTGCCGGGCCGATAAAGACCCCGTGGCCGAGCACAGCAGGCTCATAGACGAGGGCATAGTTCTGCACCTTGCAGTTATCGCCCATCTTTACGCCAGTGCCGATATAGGCACCACGGCCGACGATGCAGTTGGCTCCTAGTTGGGCGTCTTCGCGGACCTGCGCCAGATGCCAGATTTTGGACCCGTCGCCTATCACCGCCTGATTTGAAACGTCAGCACTGGGTGCTACCACTATCACGGGCGATATTCCTTCTCTCTGCGACATGTCGGACAACGTAGCCTATCTTAGCTGACAGCGGGTGGGTGGCCTTGCGCCGGGGCCGGCATGCGTGCGGCGGCGAGTACCGCGCAGCTCGGCCATCTTGCACCTCAACTGTGCTGCACAGTATTGCTCGGACGACTCAGGTCGTGTTCGTCTGGGTCGTGGCGTATCCCGGCCTCCTTAGCAGGATCCGCCGTCGGCTGCCCTCGGACAGGCAGCCCTCGAGGCTTTCGTGCGAGACGGAAAACTTGCCATAGCGACACGGCGAACAATGCCACTACGAGTACGTTCCTGATCGTCAGGATCAAGGCCACTCCCGGGCTGAGGTTTACGTAAAGGTCCTCATAGAGCAGATACACAAGTGTCGTCAGAACGCATAGAACCAGCACGATGACCGCATGAACTCGCCAACCCTTCTGATCAAGAGCAAGACCTGCGGCGACAATGGCCGCAAACCAAAGCATGTACTGGGGCGACCCCACCTTGTTGAAGACAATCAGAGCTCCGACCAGGCACATAGAGCCGCATAGCAGGAGCTGGATGGCGTCTGCGCCCCGCCGCTGAGCCAGGATTAGTGTCGCAGCAATGACAACGCCACAGATGGCAAGCAGCGGGTTGGGCCACGGCACAACTGCCTCGGCCGTCGGCCCCCAAATTTCCAGCGTCTGAATACCGTAGTTAACGTAAACGTAGTCACCGCGATGCAATATGGCGTTCCAGAGTCCGGTCGTGATAAGCGGTGCCTCCAGCTGCATTCCACGGTTCCCCTGTGCTAGCCAGAAACTAAACAGGTGCTCCCCCCCACCCTTCACAAGCACCACAGCGGCAAAGGCCGCCGAAACAGCAAGCCCCGTAAAGAACACAGTTACGCGCTTCCTAGAGGCAATAAGGAGCGCCACAACGACTGCGGCCGGCCAAACTTTTATCCAGGTCGCCACGGCAAGGAGTGCGGCGGCGACCACGGGCTGGCGCGAGAGGTAGGCCAAGCCTATAACCACCAGCGGGCCCGCAATGCCTTCAATACGACTGAACACCAACGGCCCCATGATCAAACAGATAGATAGCCAGAAGTAGGCAGCCAACCACCCCCCGCGGCTCTTCGAATCCCGGGTGAGGACGAGTATGGTGGCCAAATTCAGGATCGAGGTCATGGCAAACCACAAAAAGAAATAGGCTTGTTTACCAAGTATGGCGGCGGCCATGATTGGTCCCAATGCTCCGATTGGGTAGACCCAATCGATGTCGAGACCCGGCCAGGTTCCGGTTTCCAGCCCGGAAAAGGCCCAGCGGCTATACAGCGTCACATCTTCATGAGGGACACCGCCAAGGAACTTCCGAATAAAGACCACAAAGAACACGGCATGTACAAAGCTGAATGTCAACAGCAGCGTCAACCTGTTCTGGAAAAGTCTCATCAACTGCAGCGCGGAGAGTTGCATTGGGGCCTTTGGTCGGGTTCCGGGACGATTCAACTCTACAACGATGCCTTTCCCGCGAAGCCCCGCCCCTATCCACATATGGCCATCACCCCCGCGACACGCTCCAGCCTGACGGCTAGCTTAGAGACAAGCTGACCGATAGGACTCACACCTCATGCCGCTGCACTGCACGCTCGTTCGGAGCCCGGGCGCAGCTCTCCAGGAACCACCCGTGGAGCTGACCATCGAGGGTCCGCACGGGGCTGCCGGTGCGGACCTGCAGGCCGCGCTGACGGCAAATTTCGGGACCGGGATTGTCTCTGTGGCCGGCCAGAACGTCGCTGAGCTCAGGCTCGGATGGCCTCCGCTTGTCAACGGAGCCACGCTCGTCGACGGGGCGGACCTCACGGCGCGCAGGTTCCGGCCGCGCACCCCCGAGCCCCCGGCGTCACTGGCATTGGCCGTCCACAGCGGTGCCGGCGCGGGGACGGTTGTGCCGCTGCGGCGCGGCACGTACACCATCGGCCGCAGCAATGCCGACATTCTCATCCCGGACGCCGACATTTCCCGCACTCACGCGCGCCTGGTTGTCACAGAAACTGCCATCACGATTGTTGATCTGGACAGCGCCAACGGCACCGATGTGGACGGCGAGCGCGTGCGGAACGCCGTGATTTCGACCGGCTCCAGCATCCGTTGCGGCAACTCCACCATGTCGTTGGTGTTCCTCGAGAGTTCCGGTTACGGACTGGCCGACGCCGGGATGGATGTCCACGAGCCGTTGGTTATCAGCCGGCGCGACGATCCCACAAACCGCGGGGCCCTGCTTCTGACGGCTGTGCTGCCGGTGGTCATTGGTGTGGGGCTTGCCGTCGTAACCGGGATGTGGATGTTCCTGGCTTTTACGGCCGTCTCGGCGATCTCCATCCTGGTGCCGGTGATCGGCGGGCGCCGGCAACGCCGCGCTCTCGCTGCGGCGGTCCGGGGCGCGGTCACCCAGGACCAGGAACGACGACGGCGGGCCGCGCCGCCGCTCTCGGACTTGACCATCGGGGATACAACAGGGAGGGACCGCGCCGGGCCGCGCACCAACGAGGGCATCTGGCTGCGGCTGGGCCAGGCCATCCAGCCGGCCAACGTCCGGTTCGAGCCCACGGATCCGGGCCGTGCTGTCCCTTCAGCCGGCATGCTGCCACTAACGTTGAGTCCGGCCAGACCCCTCACCACCATCCGCGGGCCACGCGCCGCCGTCGACGGGCTGGTGCGCTCACTCCTGATGCAGCTTGCCGGTTATCCGCAGGGCCGGAACACCCGGGTGGTCGTCCATGGCAAGGCGGAGCAGCTCCCCCTGGCCGCACGGTATCTGGACGGCGTCACCCTTTCCAGTAACTCAAGTACTCTCGGGACCCTGCTTAAGCGAAGCTTCGGGCCCGCCCAGGGACACGGCCTGCTCCTTCTTATGGACGGCACGGAGTCCGCGGCCAGGATCATCGCCACGGCCTTGGAACACGGGTGGCAGGTCATCCATGCCCCCGAATGCGGGTCGGCGCTGACGACTGCTGACGTGGAACTCGGTGAACGCTCGTCTGTGTTCAATGACGGTGATGACAGCATCCGATTCGCTCCTGACCTGGCACCCGTTGACGTCTTCGACAGGTTTTGCCGTCGACTGGCGCGGGAGGCAAACCAGCCCGTCGGTGCGGGACGGTCCATCCCCACGTCTTGCCGGCTCGCTGAGCTGCTCTCCCACTCCACTCCCGAAACATCCAGGCGATGGTCAGCAAACAACAGCTTGCCCGGGCTTGTCGTTCCCATTGGGCGCGGTCTCGAGGGTGTCCGGACAATCGATCTCCAAAACGACGGACCCCACCTGCTGGTCGCCGGGACCACTGGCTCAGGAAAATCCGAACTCCTGCGCAGCATCACGGTTGCTCTCGCCCTCAGCTACGCGCCGGACCGCATCAACTTCCTCTTTGTGGATTTCAAGGGCGGCTCCGGACTCGGACCCCTGACCGGGCTCCCGCACTGTGTGGGTATGCTCACCGACCTGAGCAGCCATGAGCTCGAACGCGCCCTGCAGTCCCTCCGCGCCGAGATCAGGTTCCGCGAAGAGCGCCTGGCGGCAGTTCAGGCACCGGACCTGACGTCATTCCGGACTTCGTCGGCGGGCCGCGCGTCGCCGCTCCCCCATCTTGTAATCGTCATAGATGAATTCCGGATGCTGGTGGAGGATGCCCCCGAATCGCTCCGGGAATTGATGAGGATCGCCGCCATCGGCCGTTCCCTGGGCATTCACCTGATCATGGCCACACAACGGCCCCAGGGCGCGCTGACGGCCGACATCCGCGCCAACGTCACCACCAGCATCGCGTTGCGCGTCCAGTCGGAGATGGAATCGGTGGACATCATCAATTCGAAAGCCGCGGCCGGGATCAGCGTCGATACTCCGGGCCGGGCCTACCTGGCCCGCGGAACGGAGGCTCCTGTGGAGTTCCAGGCCGGATCCCTGACAGCCGGAGCCACCCGACCCGAACCCGACGGAATCTCGGTATGGTTGGCCTCCGAGTACATCGGTGCCCCTGCAGTGCTGGGGGGTTCCGGACCCGCCGGCCACGAACCGACGCCCGCCGAGGCAACCACCCCGTTGACAGCTTCCATGTCCGCGTTGTGGGAGACCATGAACCGTCCGGCCATCCGGAAGCCGATTGCTGCACCGCTCCCCTGTCTCCTCCCCGAACCTGCAGGCACGACTACCCCCGGGAGTATCGAAGGCGACGCTGACGACGATGGCGCCAATGACAGGAGCAAGGCCGACGCCGGTGCCACCCTCTGGTCCGTAACGCTCGGCCTGATGGACCTGCCTGCCGAACAGCGAACCGCACCCTTGATCTGGGAACCTGCCGGCCACGGACACCTTGCCCTTGTTGGCGGACCGGAATCAGGAGTGCCTGAGGCCATCCGGCTGGCAGTCCTCGGTTTGGCATCCCATGCCCGGGAATCCCACTTGTATGTGCTGGACCCGGACAGTTCGTTCGTGGGGTTGGCTTCCCACTGCCGGGTGGGCGCCACGGCAGGACTGCACGAGCTTCGCCGTGCCGTACGCATCCTGGAGCGCCTGGCACGGGAGCAGTCACTCCGGCTGGGACGTCCCGCCGCTGACGACGACATACCGCTCGTGCTCGTGATCGCTGGCTGGGGATCCTGGCTCTCGGCCTTACGTGCCGGGCCGTTGGCGTGGGCCGAGGACGTTCTCCATGACCTTGTCCGGGATGGAAACCGGGCCGGCATCACGGTGATCATCTCGGGACAGCGGGAACTGGTCACTTCCAGGTTCTTCGCAGCCATTCCCAACCGGGTGTACTTCCCGACCGGATCCAGCGACGACAGCCGGATTGCCTGGCCGAAACTGCCTCCGACAGCGCCCGCGGTGGGAAGGGCCGTCGCTGTGGGCGCGCTGACGGGTGGAAGAACTGCAGTCTGCCAGTTCTACACGGCTGCCGGCGCTGAGGCCGTAGATCCGGGGGTAGCCCAGGCGCCGGAGACCTCCCTGCAGCGTCGACCATTCCGAGTGGCGCCCCTACCGGCCGTTGTTCCCGCGGCCCACATCCTGAACCGGGCGGCCCCTCAGATCCCGGCTGAACTGAAAGGCAGGATCCCACTGGGGCAGCGCGTCCTCCGCATCGGTGTGGGCGGCGACGAACTTGAACCGATATCCGTCCGGGCGCCTGCGGGTGGAGTGCTGGCCGTGTTGGGCGGCCCTTCGTCTGGCAAGTCGTCTTTCCTCCGGCTCCTGCCAAAGGTCAACCCTGAAGCAGGACCGTGGCTTATGCCGGCGCAGGACATCGAACCGGGTGCCTATTGGGCCGGGATCCTGCGCCAAGCCACCACGGGTGGTCTGGAACGGAACTCGGTGGCATTGGTCGACGATGCGGACCTGTTGCTGCAGGACGTCACCCGTGACCTTGCCGACCTCAACACGCTTGGAATCACGGTGGTGATGACCGTGGGATACAGTCCCATACTGGCCCAGCGGGTTCCACTGGCGCTCCAGGCACGTAACTTGGGCTGCGGCATCCTGATCGCGCCCCGGACCTTTATGGACGGAGACCTCTTAGGGGTCCGCTTCGAGGCGGAACCCAACCCGCCACCGGGACGGAGCGTTCTCATCCAGAACGGTCGCGCCACCGCCGTCCAACTGGGCTGGGTACCGCCGGATCAGTTGAAGGACGGATTGGCCGCCTAAGTGCCGGTAGTGCCTAGAACGCCGGAGGCGAATCGCCTGTCCGGGATGCGTAGCTGATGACGCGTTTGTCGAACAGGAGCACTATGGCTGCAAGCGCCGGCACCACCATGGCGATCCCCGCCCAAATGACGCCGCCGGTAAGGGTCGGGACGCCGATAGTAAGGACAAACAGCTGGGCGACCAGCGCCGCTGCCCTCGTCCACCGGCGCCCACGGAAGAGGAAGTGCCCCACCGAATAGAGCCAGGCCGAGGAAGCGAGCAAGAGAACCAGGGTAAATACGGCTCCCCAAAAAGACAGGACCGGTGCACCGGTTAGGAGTTCGTAGCCGTACCAGGCGGCGGCAACCAGTAGCGCGGTGGCCTCGGCGGCAACAACAAGAGCTATGGCCACAATGCCGCGAGGGCGCGTGGATGGCGACGGATCTGCTGGGTTCGTGGGGGGTCTTGACACACTGGCACCCTACCGGAGATAGTCGGACAGTGGCGGGGGTCGGCAATGCCCGTGTGATGTATCGCTCAGCTATCCGGGGATTTCGAGCTGTATTACCCCTTGTTTACACAGCGTTAACATGACAGGCTTGACTGAGATGACCAAGGGGGCCCGCAGGGCCCTTTTCCTTTGTAGCTACTAGTGAATTATTTCACAAAGAGCTTTTCCCAGAATTGGAGCAACTGATCAGCATGGATTGGCGTAACCGCGCGGCGTGCCTCGACAAGGACCCGGAACTGTTTTTCCCCGTAGGAAACACAGGGCCTGCCCTCCTCCAGATTGAGGAAGCCAAAAGCGTTTGCCGCCGCTGCCCCGTCGTTGACACGTGCCTCCAGTGGGCTCTTGAGTCCGGCCAGGACGCCGGCGTCTGGGGCGGCATGAGCGAAGACGAACGCCGTGCCCTTAAGCGCCGCGCCGCACGCGCCCGCCGCGCCTCCTAGGCTCGGTCCTTAAGGGCCCTGGCACCAACAGCCTCACACAACGATGGCCGCAACCCGGAAGGGTTGCGGCCATCGGCGGTTAAGTCAGACGGTCAACTTAAGTGCAAGGTCCCCTGGCTACCTGGCCGCCAGGCTCAGGCGGATCTGGACAGCCGTTCCGCCGCCGTCGCGCGGGTGCCACGCGATGGTGCCGCCCAGCTCACTGGTGACCAGCGTGCGGACAATCTGCAGCCCCAGACCCTCGACGTGCGGTGTATCCGGCAGTCCCACACCGTCGTCGGCAATGGTGACGGTCAGCAGTTCCTCTCCGTCTTCCTCTTCGGAGCGGTCCGCGATGAGCCACACGGTGCCGGTCCGTCCTTCGAGCCCGTGCTCGACGGCGTTGGTCACCAGTTCATTGATGACCAGTGCCAGCGGGGTGGCGAAGTCGCTGGGCAGTTCCCCAAACAGTCCGGACCGCTCGGTCTTGACCTGCTGCGATGGCGAGGCGACCTCTGCGGACAGCCTGAACTGGCGGCCGATCAGCTCGTCGAAGTCAACGCTCTGCGCCAATCCCTGCGAAAGAGTCTCGTGGACCAGCGCTATGGTGGCCACGCGCCGCATCGCCTGCTCCAGGCCCTGTTTGGCCTCGTCGCTGACCATCCGGCGGGACTGCATGCGCAGCAGGGCTGCAACGGTCTGCAGGTTGTTTTTCACCCTGTGGTGGATCTCGCGGATGGTCGCATCCTTGGTAACGAGTTCCATCTCCCGGCGCCGCAGTTCGGACACGTCCCGGCACAGCACCAGCGCACCAAAGCGCTGCTGCTCATCCCGCAGCGGGATGGCCCGCAGCGACAGGCTCACACCACGGGACTCAATCTCACTACGCCACGGCATCCGGCCCGTCACCACCAGCGGCAGCGTCTCGTCCACCAGCCGCCGGTCCTTCAGCAGGCCGGCGGTCACCTCCGCCAGCGAACGGCCTTCCAGCGACTCGCCGTCGCCCAGCCGCCGGAAAGCCGACACCCCGTTGGGGCTTGCGTACTGCACAATTCCCTCGGCATCGAGCCTGATCAGGCCGTCCCCCACACGAGGCGCGCCGCGGCGCGAACCGGTGGGCGAGGCAAAGTCAGGCCACAGCCCCAGCGTTCCCATCCGGAGCAGATCGTAGGCGCACTGCCGGTACGTCAACTCCAGGCGGGACGGCATCCGGGAACTGGACAGGTCCATGTGGGTGGTCACCACTGCCAGCGTCCGGCCGTTGCGCACCATCGGCACAGCCTCCACCCGCAACGCCATGTCCGTGCTCCAGTTGGTTTCACTGGACCGCTCGATGGCACGGCTGCTCCAGGCCTTGTCCACCAGCGGCTTCAGGTCCTGCCGGATGGGCTCGCCCACAAAGTCGCCGTGGAACACGGTGTGCGTGGTGGACGGCCTGACGTGCGCCAGCGCCACATAGCCGTGATCCGGGTGCGGGAACCATAACGCCAAGTCGGCAAACGCCAGGTCAGCGACCATCTGCCAGTCGCCCACCAGGAGGTGCAGCCACTCGGCATCGCCCGGCCCGAAATCAGCGTGTTCCCTGATGGGGTCCGTAAAGATTGCCACTGCACCTCCAGTTACGACGCCGGGATTCCTAGCGTCGGACGATTGACCTCAAGAGCCTCAATGCTACCGACAGTGAGGCCATGTCGTCGGCCTCGAGCGAGTTGACCTCGTCAAACATGCTCTTTGCCCTGCCCAGCTGCTCGGCATTCTGGCGTTCCCAGTCCTTCAGCCTGTCCTCCGCGGAGTCCCCGGACGCCGTCGACTCGAGTACCGCCGTCGTCATGTCCGAGACGGTGGAATAGAGGTCATCCCGGAGTGCGGCCCTGGCCAGTGCCTGCCACCTGTCCTGGCGCGGCAGGCTGCTGATCCGTTCCAGCAGCCTGTCAGCGTGGAAGCGGTTGAATACCGTGTAGTAAACGGCCGCAATCTCCTCCACCGGCTCCTTACGGGCATGCACGATCTTGGCGATGTCCAGCAGGACAAAGCTCTCGAAGAGCTCCGCCCACCGGAGGGCGAGCCCCTCCGGGAGTTCCCACGCACGCGCGGTCTCCAGCCAGTCCGCAACGCGGTCACGGTCATCACCGCGCAGGTAGTCCAGGAGCCGGGCCCGCATCGGGTCCAGGAGCGGCTTGAACTCGGCCACGGTGTCCGCGATGGGCCGGGACGTGCCGCCCTGCGCCAGCAGCCACCGGACAGCGCGGTCCAGCAGACGGCGGATGTCCAGGTGGACGGTGCTCCAGTGCTCTGTGGGGAACGACGCCGGCAGGCTGTTCAGCTCCCCCACCATGGTGTTCAGGTCGAAAATCTCGCGGAGCGCCACAAATGCCTTCGCCACAGCCACCTCCGTGGCCGAGGTTTCCTCCATGGTCCGGAAGGCGAACGTGATGCCGCCCAGGTTGATCATGTCGTTGGCCACCACCGTGGCAATAATCTCGCGCCGCAGCGGATGGGTGTCCAGCTCGGCGTCGAACCGTTCGCGCAGCTGCTGCGGGAAGTACGCCCGCAGCGTCCCCCGGAACCACGGATCGTCGGCGAGGTCGCTGTCACGCAGCGCCGAGGCCAGCTCGATCTTCGCGTAGGCCGCCAGCACCGAGAGCTCCGGCGACGTCAGCCCCTGGCCCTGGCTCAGTCGCTCCCGCAGGGTTTCGGTGCTGGGCAGCGCTTCGAGGTCGCGCTTCAGGTCAGCCGATTTTTCCAGCCAGTCCATGAGCCGCTCATAGCTGGGGCTCCACTCGGCCACGCGCATCCGGTCATTCAGGAGCAGGATGTTCTGGTCCACGTTGTCCTCGAGGACCAGCCGACCCACCTCGTCCGTCATGGAAGCGAGGAAGCCTGCCCGTTCCTCCGGGGTTAGCTTGTCCGCTGCCACCATCCGGTCCACAAAGATCTTGATGTTCACTTCATGGTCGGAGCAGTCGACGCCGGCCGAGTTGTCGATCGCGTCGGTGTTCAGGATGACCCCCTGCAGGGCGGCTTCGATGCGGCCGCGCTGCGTCATGCCCAGGTTTCCGCCTTCGCCCACCACCTTGACCCGCAGGTCCTTGCCGTCCACGCGAATGCTGTCGTTGGCCTTGTCACCCACGGAAGCGTTCGACTCAGTGCTGGCCTTGACGTACGTTCCGATCCCGCCGTTGTAGAGCAGGTCTGCGGGCGCAAGCAGGATAGCGCGGAGAAGCTCCGGCGGGCTGAGCTCGGTGGTCGCCTCGGGCAGGCCCAGGGCCGCCCGGACCTGCCTCGAGACCGGGATGGACTTGGCCTGGCGGGCGTACACGCCGCCGCCTTCGCTGATGAGGGACTTGTCGTAGTCGTCCCACGAGGACCGCGGCAGTTCGAACAGCCTCCGGCGTTCCACGAACGACGATTCCGTTTCCGGTGCGGGGTCAAGGAAGATGTGCCGGTGGTCGAACGCTGCCAGCAGCCGGATATGCCGGGACAGGAGCATGCCGTTGCCGAACACATCGCCGGACATATCACCCACGCCCACCACGGTGAACGGCTGGGTCTGGGTATCGACGTCGAGCTCGCTGAAGTGGCGCTTGACCGACTCCCACGCGCCACGGGCCGTGATGCCCATCGCCTTGTGGTCGTAACCCACCGAACCTCCGGAGGCGAACGCGTCACCGAGCCAGAACCCGTATTCTGCGGCCAGCCCGTTGGCTATGTCCGAGAACGTGGCCGTCCCCTTGTCCGCCGCCACCACAAGGTAGGAATCGTCGTCGTCGTGCCGGACAACGTCCGACGGCGGCACTACAGATTCGCCCTCGGCTCCCGTGACGAGGTTGTCAGTGAGGTCCAGCAGGCCCCGGATGAACGTCTTGTAGCTTTCAACACCCTCCGCCATCCAGGCGGCACGGTCCGCGGCAGGATCGGGCAGCCGCTTGGCGAAGAAGCCGCCCTTGGCCCCGGTGGGAACGATGACCGCGTTCTTGACGGTCTGCGCCTTCACCAGGCCGAGGATTTCCGTCCGGAAATCCTCGCGCCGGTCAGACCAGCGCAGGCCGCCGCGGGCCACCTTGCCGAAGCGGAGGTGGACCCCCTCGACCCGCGGGGAATAGACCCAGATTTCGAACATCGGGCGCGGGAACGGCAGCCCCTCAATCCGGGAAGGATCGAGCTTGAAGCTCAGGTGAGTTTTGTACTGGTAGTAGTTGGTGCGGAGGGTCGCCTCGATCAGGTTCGCCAAGGTCCGGAGCACACGGTCGGCGTCGAGCGTTGCCACCTCTTCAATGGCGGCCGACAGCTCGCCGCGGACCTTCTCCTGCGCCTCAAGGCGCTCGGTCCGGCTCAGGGCGGGATCGAACCGGGCCGCAAAAAGAGCCATCAGGGCCTTGGTGACATCGGGATTGGCGAGCAGCGTGTCCGCCATGAAGCCCACCGAGTTGGTGTTCCCCATCTGCCGCATGTACCGGGCATAGGCCCGCAGGACCGTGATCTGGCGCCACTGCATCCCCTCACGCAGCACCAGCCGGTCAAAACTGTCCGACTCTACGGCGCCGGATACGGCGGCACCGAACGAGTCAGCCAGCAGCTGTCCCGTGGCCAACGGATCAATGCCGGCAGGGTATTTCAGCCCGAGGTCATAGAGGAAGAAGTCCCGCTGGTCAGCCGTCTCGATCTCAAAGGGCCGCTCATCCAGCACCTCGAGTCCCAGATTGTGAAAGAACGGCAGGATCTGGCTCAGGCTCTTGGGCTCCAGCATGTACAGCTTGACGCGGGCATCCTCCTCCAGGACTTCACCGGCGCCCTTCGGCAAGTACACATGGACGCCCGGCCGTTCCTGCCTGGCACCGGCCGTACGCTCGGCTTCAGCCCCGTACTTTTCGAACCGGGCGATGTCCTCCAGTGCGTCTTCGACCTCGTAATCAACCCGGTAGCCGGCCGGAAAAGCCTCCGACCAGATCGCGGCAAGCTCCTTCGCCTGCTCATCGGCGCCGCGTTCCCGCAGGACTTCAGCGATGCCCTCACTCCACGAGCGGGCCGCCCGGACCAGCCGCGCTTCAAGCTCATCGGCGTTGAAATGGCTGAGCTCGCTGCCCTTGGGCAGGCGGATCCGGAAGAACAGGCGGGCGAGGGCCGATTCGGTCATCCGCGCTTCGTAGTCGATTGACTCAGCCTTGAACGTGGTCCGTAATTCTTCCTCGATGCGGAGCCGGACATTGGTGGTGTACCGGTCACGCGGAAGGTAGACCACCGCGGACATAAAACGGCCGTAGATGTCCGGCCGAAGGAACAGCCGGGTCCGGCGCCGCTCCTGCAATCTCTGGATGCCGGTTGCGGTGGCCGCCAGGTCCTCGGTCTCGATCTGGAACAGCTCGTCGCGGGGGTACGTCTCCAGGATCCCCAAAAGGTCCTTGCCGGAGTGTGAGTCAGGCGGGAAGCCGGCATTGCCCAGCACCGCGTCCACTTTTTCGCGCACGACGGGGATGTTCCGGACGGATCCGGCGTAGGCACTGGTTGCGAACAGGCCGATAAAGCGGCGCTCGCCGTTGACGTTGCCGGCCGCGTCGAAGCTCTTCACGCCAATATAGTCAAGGTACGCGGGGCGGTGGACGGTGGACCGTGAGTTTGCTTTTGTGATCACCAGCGCCCGCTTTTCGCGGGCCTTTTTTCGGCCGGCGTCGGTGAGATGCTGCATATGCGGCGCGCCCGGCTTCGCCCGGAGCAGTCCGAGACCGCTGTCTTCACGCAGTTCCAGTACATCTTCACCGTCGACTGTGACGAGGTCGTACTCACGGTATCCAAGGAAGGTGAAGTTGCCGTCGTCGAGCCAGCGGAGAAGATCCTGCGCCTGCCGCAGTTCGGCAATCTGCGACGGGTGGGACACCTGGTCCAGGCTCGCGGCAATCTGCTGGGCCTTGTTGCGCATCTTGGGCCAGTCTTCGACGGCGGCGCGCACGTCTCCCAGGATGCGGTCCAGACCGTCCAGCAACGACGCCTTTGCCTCGTCGGAGACGCGGTTGATTTCCACCGCGATCCACGACTCCATGTGGGAGGCGTTTTCGCCCTGCGCGATGAGGTGCGACAGCATAGGCATCGCGGCCGTGTCACCGCTGGAGAGACCGATGTGGGACGGGACGCGGTCAACTTTGACCAGCTGTCCCGTTTCCCGGTTCCGGGTCACAACGAACAGTGGATGAAGCACAAGCCCGATGGCGGCGTTCTGGCGCACAAGCTCCGCGTTAACCGAGTCAACAAGGAAAGGCATATCGTCCGTCACGATATAGACGACGCTGCTGTCCTCTTCGTTGACGATGGAAACCTTCGCCTGGCCCGGCTGCCGGTTCGCGGCGACACCGCGGTGGGTTTCCGCCCGCCTGGCCAGCGCCTCGGGGGAATAAGTCCGGGCATCCTCTTCGGCAAGATGCTGGTAATAATCGGCCAGAAATCCCTCCCGGTCACCAATAGCCAAAGCTTGATCCTCCACGCTGGATCCAGACGACATCGACAAACGCCTCCATCACAAGTTTGATGCTGCACCGTTGCAGCTCCTACGGCGAGCCTAGCCCTTTCGGCGAAGCCTCGGTGTGGAAGAAAATACAGAGGATCGGGAAGATCGCTGGACAGGTGCACAAACCAATTCGGCGATCGCCTTCCTCAGCTTGGAATCCGGCGCCGTTTCAAGCAGCAGGGAGCCGCCCAACAGCGCCGCGTCGGCCGCTGGGCTGTCCGCCGGCAGGAAGACCGAAATCTGCGACGACGGACCATACCGTTCCCACGCATCCTTCAGCTGCCGTTCCGGTGACCTCCCCACCGCCGCCGCCCGGACCTTGTTCATCACCACAACCGGCGACACCTGCGGAACTGCCAACTCGAGCTCCGCGAGTCCGCGGACCAGCCGGGGAACCCCCACCGGATCGGCGGCCCCCACGGCATAGACGGTGTCCGCCAGTTCCAGGCTCCGCAGGGTCGCTGCATTCCGGCGCGGAGCCATCGTGTCAAAGCTGAGTTCTTCGTCCGCCTCCAGACAGAAGCCGGTGTCCACAACCACGACGTCGGCAACCTCCTTGGCGCGTTCCAGCACCAGCGACAGTGCTGCTGCCCGTAGTTCGGTCCATCTGTCCGCCCGGGTGATCCCGGTCAGGACTCGGAAGGTCCCAAGCCTGGTGGTGACCGGTGTGGCCACCTTCAGCAGCGCAGCGGCTTCGAGCAGTCCCTGGTCCGCAAGCCGGCAGGCCTGCGCGATCCCCGCAGATTCATCCAGCAGGCCAAGGACTGCGGCAATGCTGGCCCCGTAACTGTCTGCGTCGACGAGGAGCACGGACTTCCCATCCGCAGCCAGTTCCCCCGCGATGTTGGCTGCGACGAAGGTCCGGCCGGGCGAACCGGCGGGACCCCACACGGCAATGATCTTGCCTTCCCCGGAGGCCGGCGGCCCGTCCGCCTGGTCCGCGGGACGCTGACGCAACGCAGCGCTGGTGTCCCCGAGCCCGCTCCCGAACGTTACATCCCTGGCGGAGCCTGTCAGCTGGGCAACGGCCTCGGCAATCCTGCCGGCCAGGGCGGCGGACTCTACGCCGGTCAGTGCGGAGGCCACACCGATCCCGCGCAGCCTGGCGGCCTCGTCGGCGTCATCCGTGAGGGCGATGATCGCCACGCCCACGGCACCGAGCCGATCAACGAGCGAAGCAGTCAGGCCCTCGCAGCCGTCGGCCACAACCGCGGCCCGTGCCAGCCCGCTTTGGCAGGCAGCCAGCAGCTCCGTCAGTTCAGTACAGCGACGGACCACAGTGACGGGACCGTGGAGCCGCTCCAACCCGCCCACTACGTCCTCGCGGGCCTGGCCCACGGTGACCACGGGGATACTCATGAGGCCCCTCCCGGGTTCCACACCACTGAAATCTTGGCCTGGTTAGCCTGCGCGCCGAGGATGGCCGGCATCTGGCCGTCGGCAACCAGCACCATCAGCACCGTATTGCGGGAGGACCCCAAGGCCGTGGAGCCGACGGTCACCTGTGCAATTTCCGCACCGGGCAGCAGGAGCTTCGGCTCACTGAAGCCGTTGCGGGCATCCGGCAAGGCAACCCAGACGTCCACCCGGGTCCCGGCAACCGCCTGCGGCGGCAGTGCTTCCTCAATGGTCACGGCCACGGGCTTGCGGTCCAACGAATCCACGGTGGCCAGACTTTCCTTGGGCACCAATTGGTTCTTGCCGATTCTTTGGACTGCGACCAACCCGTCGGGGAGCCCTGCTTCCACGGTGACGTAATGCGGTTCGGTCTCACCCAGGCGGACCTTGGCCCGGACCACATTGTCCGCCGTCAGCTTCTCACCCACCGCTATGGAGTCCCTGGCAGCGTAAACCTCGGTGGTCTGATCAGCGCTGCCAACCAGCGAGGTCACTCCCACCACCGATGCAAGGACCAGCAGCACGCCAACCAGCAGCCGGGGATCCTTCCACGACGGCGGTTTCAGCCTGGCACCTGCAGCAACAGCATCGTGGCTCATGCTCTTCTCCCCCTAGCTCTGGTCCAGGCGGCTGGCTGCGTCCGGACACCTCATTGTTACGGCACGGGCCCCGGAACAAAAGTCAAAAGACCAAACAACATCAAACTGTGGATAACAGCACCAGATGGCGCCTTCAATGGCAAAATGGAGCTATGCCCAGATTCCTGACTCTCGCCGATGTTGCTGAACAGCTGCAAATCAACTCGCCGGCGGCCTATGCCTTGGTCCGCAGCGGAGAACTGAAGGCCATCCAGGTGGGTGGCCGCGGGCAGTGGCGCGTCGAGGAAAAGATGCTGGAGCAGTACATCGAAGAGCGCTACGCCGAGGCCAGCCGCATGATCCAGGAGGCCAAAGCCAAGCAAGGCTGATTCTGGCTTTGCAAGGCAGCCCTAGCAGCCTCTTCTCCGCTGGGTTTTTGTCCAGATAATCGCCTCTTGCCGGCAGCAAAGTCCCATTAGGTGGACAAAAACTCCGGCCCCGCGGCTACAGTTCCGCTGTACTCCGTGACCGCAGGGCACCCAGCGCCGCAAACGGAATAGTGGCTACCTGCCGAACCTGTGATGCCCGCCGGGACTCCCCGGGGCTGACCAGCGCCAGGTCCAAAAAGTCAATGCCCACGCGGTCGATGACTCCGGCCAGCCCGGTATCCCTTTCCGGCGCGTGGCGCAGAGTGACTGCAAGTTCGGCCCGGTCCCGCGCCAGGCCCCGCAGCGCATGCGCCAATCCGATCCGGCGCCGCACCTGCGAAGTCTCGGCCACGGAACCGCGGCCAAGGCCCGCATAGCGTGCCACCGCGCCGTACGGGACCAGGATCTGGTGACGCAACTCGTTCAGGACCAGCGCGTCGGCGCCGGCATGGCTCAGGGTTCCTTCGAAGGCGCGCCCACACGCCAGGTACACGGCCACGTGGCTGTTCAGGGAACCCCGCAAGCGGTCAGCCAGAGCGACGGAGGCTGTTTCCGCTCTTGCCCGCTCAGAGATCTCGGCATCGACGGCCAGTCGCTCGCCCTCGGCGAACTGTGCCTCCATATCACTGAACAGAGCATCCCAACGCATGGGGCCAAGCGTAGGGCGCGGGTTTGTTCGCGGTCAATTCACCAACGACTTCACTCCAGTCTCTGGACAAATCCAGCACAACTGCGTCAAACTGAACCTAGATTTATCAAACTGCATCAAACAGCATCAAACATGAGATAGGAACATCATGACGGCAGCTACAGCACGCGGGCTCCGCGCAGACGCCGTCATGGCGGCGTCCATCCTCCTGTTGGGATTCTTCCTCTGCGTTGCCGGCGGGGGCATGGTGGGTCGATGGCAACTGTCCACAGCACGCCGGCAAGGCCCGGACCTCGATGACCTACTCGGCGCCGTGGCTGTCGCCGCAGGGCTGGCCATCGTGGCGTGGTGGACCTTCTCGATGGTTTTGGCGTCAGCGGCTGCCGTCCTGGACAGGTGCGGCAGGCGGCGGTCCGCCGACAGGGCCGGCAAGTGCTGCCCGGCATTTATGCGCCGGCTCGCTGTGGCCGCACTGTCGGTGCAACTGCTGTCGGCACCACTGGCTCACGCAGCAGTCCCACCGGCCGGACCCGCCTGGGTACCTACGCAGGTAGTGGCGGTCCAGGACGTACCGGTCCACGGCGCAGCCGTCCAGGCCCAGTGGTCGCCCACAAGCGGCCACCGGCAGCTCCCGGAACCGGAGGGCAAAGACACCGCAGACCTGGTGGGACAGACCACCGAAACTCCTGCGGCGGCGGTCCGGCCAGACTGGCGTCCCAGCCCGCCGGTCCCGGACCCCGGCCTGCTGGCGGCCCTGCCCGTCCGGGCGGAACAGGACGCACCGGCGCCATTGAGTGAGGTCACGGTACTGGCGGGCGACACACTCTGGGACATCGCCTCCCGCCACTTGGGCCCGGCGGCTTCGGATGTGGATGTCGCCTTGCACTGGCCCCGCTGGTACGAGGCCAACAAATCGCGGATTGGCGAAAGCCCGCATGTCCTGCTGCCCGGACAGATTTTGAAAGCACCTTCCACGGCCTAACCGACGTTCCGATATTCATCAGCTCACGACTCAGGGGAATCACATGTACGCAGTTACGCCAATCCGCTCCGCCACGGTCAACCCGGCTGGCGCGGCAGCAGTCCGCCAGGTTCCTCCACGCACCACTACCGCGCCGGTCGTGCCGCTGCGTGCGGCAGACGAAGCCTCCGAAATCCTGGCGATCACACGCAGTACTGTGCAGGCGGCCATGGAAGTCCTCGCCGGCATCCGGCCGGTCCACCAGCTCGCCCGCCGTCTGGATCCGCGCTGCCTCGCCGTGCTGCAGCACCGTGCGGCCTTGATCCGCCGCGAACAGTCGCGCTCTTCCTCGCCGTCCCTGGCCCGGCTGCACAAGAACTCCATCGTGCGTTCAGTCCGCGCCTGCGAGGTCGCCCCGGGCATCCATGAGGCAAGCGCCGTGGTGGTTGATGACATCCGGGCACGGGCTGTAGCGGTCCGGCTTGAGCGCAGCAAGCAGGTCTGGCGCGTGACCGAGTTTATGGTCGGCTGAACCGCTTGCCCACGAATGCGGAAGTGCCCGGAGCTCAGGCTCCGGGCACTTCCAGTGTCGAACTGTTTCAGCGACGGTCTATTGCAGTGCCGACCTATGGCTGATCAGTCTCGATCCCTGCAGTCAGCGGCGCTTTTTCCTGGCCTGACGCTTGGGGGCGTCCTGCGCTGCAGCCTTTGCGGGATTTCCGGACCGTGAAGAGACACGACCCTCCACCCGGGTCTGGGATGCGCCGTCTTCGCCGGGAGCCGTGTACTGCAGCTGGGCCGGCTTCTCCGGCGCTTCCAGGCCGGCAGCGTGGATCTGCGGCTCAACGTGCTCGGTGTGGCCACCCGCGGCGTCGGGCACCACCACATCCTGGGCTGGGGTCACCTCAACTTCAAGGTTGAACAGGAAACCGACGCTTTCCTCGCGGATGGCCTCCATCATGCTCTGGAACATAACGAAGCCCTCGCGCTGGTATTCCACCAGCGGGTCACGCTGCGCCATGGCGCGCAGGCCGATGCCTTCCTTGAGGTAGTCCATCTCGTACAGGTGTTCCTGCCACTTACGCCCGATGACCGAGAGCACCACGCGGCGTTCCAGCTCGCGCATGCTCTCTGCGCCGATGGTCTCTTCCCTGGTCTGGTAGACCACACGGGCGTCGGAGAGCAGTTCCTCCTTGAGGAATTCAACAGTGAGCTTGGACTTGCCGCCGGCTTCCTCGATGATCTCTTCCGCTGTGACACTGACGGGGTAGAGCGTCTTGAGGTTGGTCCACAGCTGGGTGTAATCCCAGTCGTCGCCATTGCCTTCGGCCGTGGCGGAGTCGATCAGGGCGGTGATGGTGTCCTCCACGAAGAACTGGACCTTCTCGTGGAGGTCGTCACCTTCGAGGATCCGGCGGCGGTCACCGTAGATGGCTTCGCGCTGGCGGTTCAGGACGTCGTCGTACTTGAGGACGTTCTTGCGCTGCTCGGCGTTGCGGCCTTCAACCTGACCTTGGGCAGACGCGATGGCCCGGGAAACCAGCTTCGATTCCAGCGGCACATCATCCGGGACCGAACTGTTCATCAGCCGTTCGGCCGCGCCGGAGTTGAAGAGCCGCATCAGGTCATCGGTCAAGGAGAGGTAGAAGCGTGATTCGCCGGGGTCGCCCTGGCGGCCGGAGCGGCCACGGAGCTGGTTGTCGATGCGGCGGGACTCGTGCCGCTCAGTTCCCAGGACATACAGCCCGCCGAGGTTCAGTACTTCCTCGTGTTCGTCCTTTACGGACTGCTTGGCCGCCTCCAGGGCAGCCGGCCACGCGGCCTCGTACTCTTCGGAATTCTCTTCCGGGTCCAGCCCCCGCTTGGCCAGATCGGCCACCGCAGTGAATTCGGCGTTGCCACCCAGCATGATGTCAGTGCCGCGGCCTGCCATGTTGGTGGCCACCGTAACAGCACCCTTGCGTCCGGCCTGCGCAACGATGGCCGCTTCACGGGCGTGGTTTTTGGCGTTCAGGACCTCGTGCCTGATGCCTTCCTTGGCGAGCAGCCCGGAAAGGTATTCGCTCTTTTCGACACTCGTTGTGCCCACAAGGATCGGCTGGCCCAGTTGGTGACGCTCGGCAATGTCCTTCACGACGGCGTCGAACTTCACCTTTTCATTCTTGAACACGAGGTCCGACTGGTCGATCCGCTGCATGTCCCGGTTGGTGGGGATGGCCACCACACCAAGCTTGTACGTGCCCATGAACTCGGCGGCCTCAGTCTCGGCCGTGCCGGTCATGCCTGCCAGCTTGGAGTACATCCGGAAGTAGTTCTGCAGCGTGACCGTGGCCAGGGTCTGGTTTTCGGCCTTGATCTCCACGGCTTCCTTGGCCTCGATGGCCTGGTGCATGCCCTCGTTATAGCGGCGGCCAGCCAGGATTCGGCCAGTGTGTTCGTCAACGATGAGCACTTCGCCGTCGAGGATGACGTAGTCCTTGTCCCGCTTGAAGAGTTCCTTGGCTTTGATGGCGTTGTTCAGGAACCCGATGAGCGGAGTGTTCGCGGATTCGTAGAGGTTCTGGATCCCCAGGTAGTCCTCCACTTTTTCGATGCCGCTCTCCAGGACACCGACCGTGCGCTTCTTCTCGTCAGCCTCGTAGTCCTCGCCGGCCTTCAGCCGCTGCACCACCTTGGCAAATTCGCTGTACCACCGGTTGGTGTCGCCCTGGGCAGGGCCGGAAATGATGAGCGGCGTGCGGGCTTCGTCGATGAGGATGGAGTCGACCTCATCAACAATGGCGAAGTTGTGGCCACGCTGGACCAGTTCTGACTGGTCCCACGCCATATTGTCGCGCAGGTAGTCAAAGCCGAATTCGTTGTTGGTGCCGTAGGTGATGTCCGCGGCGTACTGCTGCCGGCGCACCGCGGGATCCTGGTTGGACAGGATGCAACCGCTGGTCAGGCCCAGGAAACGGTAGACCCGGCCCATAAGGTCTGACTGGTATTCGGCAAGGTAGTCGTTCACCGTGATGACGTGGACGCCATTGCCGGTGAGGGCATTAAGGAAGGCGGGCGCGGTGGCAACAAGGGTTTTGCCTTCGCCGGTCTTCATTTCGGCGATATTGCCGAGGTGGAGGGCGGCGCCACCCATAAGCTGGACGTCGAAGTGACGCATGCCCAGGGTGCGGGATGAGGCTTCACGCACGGCGGCGAATGCCTCCGGGAGGAGATCGTCCAGGTGCTCACCGTCCCGGTGTCGGGCGCGGAGGTGGTCAGTTTCCTCGCGGAGCTCAGCATCCGTGAAGGTTTTGAACGAGTCTTCGAGGGCATTGATGGAGTCGGCATAGTTCCGCAGTTGCCGCAGGGTTTTTTTGTCACCCGTGCGGAGAAGTTTTTCGATAAGTGATGCCACGTGAAGATACTCCCAGTCTTATGCTGCCGAATTCTGGCGTTTTTAGTCTACGGGAGAGACACAGGCCACGCGGCCGGTGTTCCCTGAGAGCGGAGCGGACCGGCGCGGTGGCGCAGGGCGGCGCCGAGGGACTCCGCCAGGCCCCCGATCGGGCTGACCACAACGTTGTCCAGCTCCAGCCATTCGGCCATCAGTTCCAGCTCGGCGGCGAGCTCGACGGCGGTCCCTGCCGGTGCGTCCGGCTCACCGTAGGCGGACCTGACCAGCAGATTTCCTGCAGCACGGTCCGCCTTAAGGTCCACCCGCGCCACGATGGTGTCACCCAGGAGAAAGGGCAGGACGTAGTACCCGAAGCGTCGAAGGTGCGCGGGCGTGTAAATCTCGATGCGGAAATGGAACCCGAAGAGCTCCTCTAGCCGGCGCCGCTCGAAGACCAGGGAGTCAAAGGGGCTGAGCAAGGCCCGCCCTGACACCCGCCGCGGCAATGTGGCGTCGGCATGGAGGTATACCTTCCGGTCCCAGCCGGCGACAGCGACCGGCTCCAGCCTCCCTATGCTGACCAGATGGTCCACAGAGGCGGCGGCCGCCTTGACCGGTGTACGGAAGTAGTCCGCGAAGCACTTCACGGTTCCGATGCCATGGGCTTGCGCGGCCGCGTCGATGAGCCGATGCATGGCCTCAACAGGGTCCGGCGTGGCTTCGAGGGCCAGCCGGCGCGGCAGCACTCTGGCCGTCAGCGTGTACTTTCGCTCGAACTGTTCGGTTCTGGTTGCCGCGGAAATGGTGCCCGCCTCGAACAGGCCTTCAAGCACGCGCTTGACGGCGTTCCAGTTCCATCCCCAGTTGTCGTCCCGCCGGTCCTCCACGTGCCCGATGTTCACCGTCAGTTCCGCCGCCGTCATGGGCCGCCCTGCGGCGAGGGCGTCGAGGATCTTTCCTGCCACCGCGTCGCGCAGGTCCGGGTCGAGGGCGGACGCACCCACCCACGTACGTTTCTGCCACAAGCGGAGGTCTTGGTAGTGCTCGGGCCGGATGAAGCTGGCCTCGTGGGCCCAGTACTCCATCATGCGTCGGGGAGGCGAGCTGGCCATCCGCTGAAGGATGGTGCGGTCGTAGTTGCCGAGCCTTGAAAAGAAGGGCAGAAAGTGACTGCGGGACAACACGTTGACGGAATCGATCTGGACAAGCTGGATCCGGGCAAAGGTCCGGCCCACCGTCCGTGAGGTCACGGGGCCGGCGGGCCGTCCTTTGTCGAGTCCCTGAGCTGCCAGTGCGATCCGCCGGGCCTGGTTAAGGCTCAGCGTCGCTGGCACATCAGTCCTTTCATTGAGGGGTGTAAACCGCCCTAGACTTTTGCAGCCTCGTCATCGGAACGGTAGGCGAGGATTTTTTCTTCGACGGCCGTCTCCCCCGGTTCGCATTCGTGGTCCAGGGTGATCACCCCGTACGTCCAGCCACGGCGCCGATAGACCACCGATGGCGTGTTGGTGGCCTTGTCCACAAACAGGTAGAAATCGTGGCCCACGAGCTCCATGTTGTCCACAGCATCGTCAAGGCTGAGGGAGGCCGCAGGGAAAACTTTGCGCCGGATCAGCACCGGGGAGTCCCCAGCCGGAATGTCGTTCTCGACCTCGTAGGGCGATCGTTCAACAGGTGCTGCCTGGGTTTCGCCGCGATGGCTCGCCTCGACATAAAGGGGCTCACTGGTACTCGCGGGTTCCAGTGATGCGGTGGCTTCACGTACGGCCTTGGGGGTGTGGCGCCCGTGGTGGACCTTCTTGCGGTCCTTGGCGCGGCGGAGACGTTCCAGCAGCTTGGTGTAGGCGAGATCGAACGCGGCGAATTTGTCTGCGGCGCTGGCTTCGGCACGGATTACGGGTCCCCGGCCCAGGACCGTCACTTCAACGGTGAGCTGGTCGCCGGTCTGGCGCGCATTCGTTTCCTTGGAAACCTTCGCGTCAACGCGCTGGACCTTGTCGCCAAGTGACTCGATCTTCGAGATCTTTTCACCGGCGTATTCGCGGAAGCGGTCTGAGACCGTCAGATTTCGTCCGCTGATCATAAACTCCATGGTGCCCTCCAAATGACTTCGGTGACACGACGGCGGCACATCCCACGGGCCGACCTGCTTGACAGTCGAGCCCCTTTCCGAGCCGCCATCGAAAGGTACAACTTGTTCTTGGTACCCACAACCGACGTTAGTTCATAGCCACCTGTTATTCATCCTTTCTTCGTTTATTTTTTTCTAAGACGGGCGGCGTTCCGCCAGCTCCCGGGGCGGGCTCTTCGCCGCCAGCTGAATCCGGCGGGCGTGTCGCGGCAAGGACCACTGCACCCACCACCACGGCACCGCTGAGGTGCAGTGCGCGGGCGGCTTCGGCGAGTGTGGCCCCGGTGGTGAGGACATCGTCGATAATGATGCAGCGGCGTCCGGCCACCCGTGCGCGCTGGCGCTTCGGGATCTTCATGGACCCCTTGACCCGGCTCGCCCTGGCCCCGCGGCCGAGTCCCTTTTGGCCTCCAGGCAGCCGCTCCAGTGCTGCGCGGCGCCGGGATTTCCGGATCACGTCCACCACCGGTGTACCGCGGATGGTGGTCCCCCGACGCAACTCTGCGAGTAGGAGGTGGACCGGACTGAACCCTCTTTTGATGTAGCCGGCCATACTGCTGGGCACCGGAACCAGACAGACGCCGTCGACGCCGGCCACGGACGCGGCAATGCCCTGGCCCAGTCCGCGCGCCAGGACTGACGTGAGCTGGTGCTGGCCATGGCTCTTGAACGAAAGCACGGCCTGCGCCAGCTCCTCGCGGTACACCCCGGCCGCCACCACGGGAAGGATCAGGCCGCCGTCGACGTTCATCAGGGCCGGCGCCTGCTCCTCTGCCCGGAACGGGTGCCTGGTCAACAGGCGGACGTGGCGTTCGCACATAACGCACAGGGCCAGGTCCTCCGCACCGCAGCAGACGCAGTCCACAGGGACAGCGAGTGCCAGCAGCTCCGCGGCGGCCACGCCCATCTGGTCGGCGGCCCGCAGCCAGCGCCGTCGGTGGCCGCCGCGATGCTTGGCGGACTGTAGCGGAGGCGGCAGGAGGTCCGGATCCAAGCTCGCAGCATTTCTGGCGGGGCTTCCCCCGGTGCGGTCCCCACTGCGGCCCCCGGACCGGCGCGCGGGCGCGTGGCGGGCAGGAGGACGTCCGGGCTGAACTACGGTCACACCCTATGGTGACCTGCGTATCGCAGCCCCGGAACCGCTGGTCCGCGCTATGTGGAAAGCTACCCAGGGAATGAGGGGTCGATGGGGCCCCTCAGCTGAGGCGACCAGCCGTTGCCGAGCCGCTGGAAGATACCCTCGGCCGACTGGCCATAGATTTCCTCCAGCCCGTTGCCGGCGCTGAGCCACACCAGGCCGGGCCAGGGCGCCAACTGCTGGGGTTGTCCGGAGGTGAGGGACAGCAGCTCCGGCGTGACGTTCGAGCCTGCCGAGGCTTTCATCACGGCGACCGTTGTGTCGTTCACCCAGACGCCCTGGTCCGGGTCACCGGATGCCACCAGGGTGATCGGGGCCGTCAGTTCCCGGGGTGTCCCGTCGGCGTTCCGGATGATCCCGGCAATCTGCACCTTCGTCTTGCCGTTCTGTTCCGAGATGACCAGCGCCCGGACGCCCTCGCGGGAGATCCTCAGCTCCTTGACGGTTCTTCCGGACAACCACGACGGCGTGAGCGTAACGGTGGGAACGGCGGCACCTTCGGCGACTCCGACGGGCCGGTAGGCCACCACCTCAGTACCGCCGGTGGCTCCCGGCCCTGCGGCCCACACCCAGTCATGAATGCTGAAGGACGGGTGCGTAATGGTGCTGCGCGTTGTCAGCGCACGGGCGGGCTGTCCCGGCACCATGCTGTAGAGCGTCGTCCGGCTGTCGTTGAGGAAGGCAACGGTCTGGGACACCGGGGATTCCGACGGGTAGCGGGGCCCGAGCGACGAAACTGGCTGCATATCCGGCAGCGGGGACACCCTGTTGTTTTCGTAGCGAACCAGCTCATTGCCGCTGACGGCGATCTCGCGGACCGGCACGTTTTTGTCCCGCACCGGGGGCAACACCGAACCGTTGTCTTCGACGCGGACCAGGTCCTGGTTGGCATGCAACTCCACATTAACGACGTCGGGCTGGCTGCGGAACGTGAGCGAAAGCTGCGTCTGCATCCGGAGCCTGTCCTCCGTGGACGCCTCCGTGAGTTCCTTGGCGGTGAGGTCCACCTGCGCGGCGCCGGACACCACCGGAACCGATTCGCGGGCAAGTTTGATGCCGGACGGGAAGGCGCTCACCACCGCGCCGCGAAGGTAGGGCGCGGGGCCTGCCAGCAGGGCACTGGTCATGGCTTTGACGGTCTTATTCTTGATGAACCAGCGGACGTCAGGCACGGCATAGGTGAAGCTGGGATCGTAAAAGTAGATAGGGTAGGCGCCGTAGATGACCTTGAAGGTTTCCTCCGGGATCGCTGTTCCGTCCGGGATGGCTGAGATCCGCCATTCGCCGTCCACCTGGGTGAGAGTGGCCGGAATGTTCTCGATGGTGCCTTCGGGCATCTGGGTGGCGATGCCGTCAACATCGACGCTGTAGGCAACGTCCAGCTGGTAGTTGTAGACGTTGTCGACGCCGGTGCCCACCACTTTCGCCTCGCGGTACACCAGCGCGCGTTGGTCGGGTTTCCAGGATACTGACGCTGCCTGCGTCAGGTATTCGCGGGCCACCGCGTAGTCCCCCTCGTATCCGGTACCGGCACGGTAGAAGTAATCAATGATGTTTTCCGGAGTAGCGCCGGGCTGGGGAGCGGCCGGGAGGAAAACCGGTGCGTTGACGTTGCCGGCGCTGCCTTCCGCGCTCTTCCCCACCGGCCCGGCCGTGGGAATGCGGGCGCAGGAGGCCAGGACCAGGACAACGACGAACAGCACAACGCTCCTCTTCAGCATCGCCCGCACTTTTCGGCCCGTCATGAAGACTCCTTCGGTGTTCCGGGCCCCAGGACCAGCACGTTTTTCGAATGTGGGATGTCGGGGAGGATGATGTCCTCCGGCTCAAGCTGCACAGGTGAGCGGTCGATCTCCTCGCCCTGGCGCAACGGAATGGTCAGCCGGAAGTTGGCCCCCCTGCCCTTGTTTCCCCAGGCCTGCAGCCAGCCGTTATGGAGTTTGGTGTCCTCCATGGCGATGGACAGGCCCAGGCCGCTGCCTCCGGTGGTGCGGGCCCGGGCCGGATCCGCACGCCAGAACCGGTCAAAGACGCGGGCGGCCTCGGCCGGGGTCATGCCGATCCCGTGATCACGGACAGCAACCCCCACCGCCGACTGGTTGGCCGCCACTGTCACCGTGACCGGCCTGCCTTCGCCATGCTCCACGGCGTTCAGGATGAGGTTCCGCAGGATCCTGTCGATCCTCCTGGCGTCCATTTCCGCGACAATTCCCTCGGCGGGTGCCCGCAGGATGATCTCCGAGCCGTATTCGGCCGCGACGGGCGCCGCCCCGTCAATGACGTGTGCGATCACCTGCAGGATGTCCTCGGGCTCGGCATCGAGCATGGCCACGCCGGCGTCGAAGCGGGAGATCTCGAGAAGGTCGGCCAGCAGGGATTGGAACCTCTCGACCTGGTTGTACAGGAGTTCGGCGGAGCGCTTGTTGATGGGGTCGAAGTCGTGCCGGGCGTCGTACAACACCTCCGCTGCCATGCGGACCGTGGTCAGGGGCGTGCGCAGCTCGTGGGAGACGTCGGAGACAAACCGTTGCTGCATCTGGGACAGCATGGCCAGCTGGGTGATCTGCTCCTGGAGGCTGGCGGCCATGTGGTTGAACGATGCCCCGAGACGGGCCACCTCGTCTTCGCCTTTGACCACCATCCGTTCCTGCAATTGGCCGGCCGCAAGCTTCTCCGACACCAGGGCAGCGTGGCTGACGGGGCTGACAACATTGCGGGTGACATACCAGGCGATGGCCCCGATCATCAGCACCAGCACCGCGCCGCCGGCCAGGAGGACGCCCTGGATTTCGTCGAGCGTCTGCTGGGCGGTGTTGACGTCATAGATCAGGTAGAGCTCATACACGGTCCCGTTGAAGGTCACCAGGTTGCCCACGGCGATGCCCGGCCTGTCCTCCGTACCTACCGGAATCACGGTGGAGGCCCAGTACTGGTCCTTGCCTGAATCCTGTACCGCCGTACGGAGCGCAGGCGGGATGACGCTGACAGTCAGCTGGTCCGACGCCCGCGACTCCACCCAGCGGTTCCGGGGCTTGGTCTGTTCGGGCTTGGCTTCGAAAACGTAGCGGCGCTGGATGACGGAGCCGCGGCCCTCCACTGCGTTCAACGTGTCGTAGACCAGGGTGATGACGCTGGACTGGTCGGTGACCTGGGCGCCGTCGAACGTCTCCTGGACCTGCTTGACGTAGTAACGGGTCTCGGATTCGGCCTGGGTGAGGCGCTCCTGGAACAGGTTGTTGGCGATCTGGTTGGACAGGTAGGCGCCCACGGCGCCAAAGGATGTCACGGCCAGCAGCAGCGTGGTGAGGACTGTCCGGAATTGCAGGGACCGGCGCCAGCGTCGACGCATGGCCCGCCCGGCGAAACGGACCGCAGGGAAGAAACGGGTCACGCCGAGACGGACAAGGCGGCCCACCCGTAGCCCCACGATTACTCCACGGCGCCGCCAGATCCGGGCCCGGAATGGCAGCGTTGCCAGCTCTGACGGCAGCGCATCCGTGTGCTCCGGGCCCTTGGCTGCGGGAAGGTCCGGGACGCGGTGCGCTTCTGGTCCTGAGGGCTCAGGAACCTGCTTTGTAGCCGACACCACGAACCGTCAATACAACTTCGGGAGCTTCCGGATCCCGTTCAATTTTTGACCGGAGGCGCTGGACGTGGACGTTGACCAGCCGGGTGTCCGCCGCGTGGCGGTAGCCCCAGACCTGTTCCAGCAGCAGCTCACGGGTGAACACCTGCCATGGCTTCCGCGCCAGGGCTACGAGGAGGTCAAACTCCAGGGGCGTGAGGGAAATCCGCTCATCGGCACGCTTCACGGTATGGCCGGCCACGTCGATGGTGATGTCAGCGATCCGCAGCGTTTCAGGCGCCTTCTGGTCGCCGGGCCGCAGGCGGGCACGCACGCGTGCCACGAGTTCGGCGGGTTTGAACGGCTTGGGTACGTAGTCGTCTGCGCCGGACTCAAGGCCGCGGACGACGTCGGACGTATCCGACTTGGCCGTGAGCATGACGATGGGCACGTCCGATTCGGAGCGGATCTGCCGGCAGACCTCGATGCCGTCCACACCGGGCAGCATCAGGTCAAGCAGCACGAGGTCAGGCTTCGATGAACGGAAAATATCCAGCGCCTGGCTGCCATCGGCGCAAAAAACCGGCTCAAAGCCGTCATTGCGCAGAACAATCCCAATCATTTCGGCCAGCGCTTCGTCATCGTCAACTACCAGAATGCGTGCCTTCATAGTTATATATTCCCTTATCGAACAGGGTTTGTCCTGTTGAACGGCCTTACGGCATGGCGCCACGCTAGGCCGCCCGACGCCGGAACTATAGGCTGGCAACACGCGGACAGTCCCGCACGGGGGAAGGAACAGGGTGCCACACCAGGATCCGAACATGCAGCAGCCGCATCCTGCCGGCGAGGCTGGGAAGGGCCAGCCGCCAGGGAACCAGCCTCCATGGGGGCCGCAGCCCGGCCCGGCACAGCAGCCCTGGGGCGGCCAGCCGGTTTGGGGACCTCCTCCGGGTGGCCCACCGGTTTGGGGCACCCCGCCGCACAATCCCTACGGCGGTCCGCTGCCGTACCAGCAGCCGCGTTATGTTGCCCCGCCCAAACCCGGCATCGTTCCCCTGCGGCCGCTGATGTTCGGCGAGATCCTCGACGGCTCCTTCCAAGCAATCAGACGCAATGCCAAGGCCATGCTGGGCGCCGCGTTGCTGGCGCAGACCCTCGCCGCAGTGGTCACGGCAGTTCTCAGTTCATTTTCCGCCACGTCCGCGGCATCCCTTGAAGCCTGGGCGGCGGGCCTGACGGAGCAGGACCTGGTCCCGCTGGTGGTGACCTTCGCGTCCGGGATCCTGCTCGTCTCGGTGCTCACCGTTTTTCTGTCCGCGGTGCTTCAGGGCGCCATGGTGGTTCCGGTCGCCAGGTCAGTCCTCAACCGCCCCACCGGCTTCAGGCAGATGTGGTCCCTGGCGCGGTCCCGCGCTGGGGCCCTGATCCGCCTGGCGGCCCTGCTGGTTGGCGGCGGGCTCCTCGTTGCGCTGCTGTTTGTGGCGCTGGCAGTGCTGCTGGTCAGTACCGTGGGCGGACTTGGCGCGCTGATCCTTATCCCGCTGGGTCTGGTGTGCTTTGTGCTGTACGTATGGGTCTACATCAAGCTCATGGTGGCGCCGGCCGCCGTGGTGGTGGAGGAACTCGGTGCCATGGCCGGCATCCGGCGCTCCTGGGAACTGACACGCAGCAATTGGTGGCGGCTCCTGGGCATCACGCTGGTGGTGGGCATCATGGTGGGGGTCATCGCCCAGGTCGTCATGATTCCCGTCACACTGCTCACCGGTTTTTACACCGGCGTGGTCTCACCCCATGGCGGTGCCGAGCAGGCCATGACGGCGGCCGTGGTGGCGGGCGTTGCCACCGCGGTCGTTACCGCAGTGGTCGCCGCAGCGGGTTTTGCCTTCCAGACCTCCGTGATGGCACTGCTCTACCTCGACCTCAGGATGCGCCGGGACGGGCTGGACATTGCCCTGCTCCGGCTGCTGGAATCCGGAGCAGATCCCGACGGCGTCCCGGGCCGAGGCATCCCGGTCTACCGGGCGGGACCCGACCAATATCCGCGGCCTCCCTACGGGGCAGTGCCAGGCGGGGCATGGCCGGATGGCCGCTGAACCACCGGTCCTGCCTGGCCGCGATGAGGCCCGCCGCTGGGCCGAAGAGGAACTTGCCAAGCCGGAATACCGTGACGCGGCCCCAGGCTGGCTGGACACTGTGTGGGCGGACATCCTGGACTGGCTGCGGTCCCTGGACGGGGGTTCCGGCCCGGACACCGCCGTGGCGGCGCCGTGGATCGGCGTGGCCATCGCCGTGCTGATCGGCGCCGCGGTAGTCCTGGCCCGCCCGCGCCTCAACGCGAAGGCCAAGCGTGCCGGAGACGTATTCGACGCCGGCAGAACAGTCAATGCCGAGGCCTACCGTGGGCGCGCGGCGGCCGCTGCCGCAGCCGGCAACTGGAGTGCCGCCGTCGTGGACTGTTTCCGTGCGCTGGTGCGCACAGCCGAGGACAGAACGCTTTTCGACGCGCGGCCGGGCCGGACCGCGGACGAGGTGGCGCATGAACTGACCACACCGTTTCCGTCAGAGGCCGGCCGCCTGACGGACGCTGCGCGGACTTTCGACGGGATCCGCTACGGAAATGAGTCCGCAAGCCAGGCTGACTATGCCGCGGTGCGCGAACTGGACATTGCCCTGCAGTCCCTCACGCCGGCGAGCGCTGCCCTGCCCGCTGAACGTGACGAACCGGCGGTTCCGCGATGACGCAGGGTCCCACGACGCAGACTTCGCCGGATCTCCTGACGCCCAAACTTCCGACGTCGGGTGCACCGGAGGCGCAGCCGGGTTCCGCCCCGGCACTCCGATCCGGGTCCGGGTCGGGACGCGGTGCCGCCCGTGCCTGGCTCCGGCGGCACCGCGGCGGGGCAGCAATCGGCGCGGCGGCCGCCGTCGGACTGGCCGTGGTTATTTCCACCCAACTCGCACCAAAGGGCGATTCCCTGCCGTTATCCGTGCATAACGCCGGGCCGGGCGGCGCCAGGGCGGTCAGCGAGATACTGGGCCGCCACGGTGTCGAGGTCCAGGATGTTGAATCCTTTGACTCCGCCACGGCAGCACTGGCGGACCGGCCGGATGCCACCCTCCTCCTGTACGACCGGAGCGGATTCCTGGACCAATCCCGGCTGGACGAGCTGACGGCAAGTGCGGGACGCGTAGTGCTGGTGACGCCGCGGCTCGGTACCCTGAAGGCCCTCGATACCGGCATCAGCCAGGCCGGTGTGGTGCCTGAGTCAACGGCGCTCCTGGAACCGGGCTGCGATCTCACCGATCCCGCGGCGGCAGGTGCCGTCTCCGGAACCGGCGGATTCCTGTACGACGGCGGCACGGTGTGCTTCAGCCCGCCGGGAAACACCGCCGGGCTGCTTGCCCGCACGGATGACGGCGGCCTGACCGTCCTGGGCAGCACCGCCCTGCTTGACAACGGCGGGCTTGCCAGCCACGGCCATGCCGCACTGGCCCTGCGGACGCTGGGCGGCTCAGACGTCGTTGTCTGGTACCTGCCCGGGCTGGGCGACGCGGCCTCTGCGGAGTCAACGCAGACACTTGATGATCTCGCCCCTGACTGGGTGGCATTCCTGGGGCCCTGGCTGGTCTTTGTGGCCGTGCTGGCCATTGTGTGGCGCGGGCGCCGCCTCGGCCCGCTCGTGTTTGAACCACTCCCCGTGGTGGTCAAGGCCGTGGAGACCGCCGAAGGCCGCGCGCGCCTCTATCAGGATTCCCACGCACTGGACCGGGCACGGGACAACCTTCGGGCCGGCACCCTGGTTCGCCTGGCGCAAGCCCTTCGAGTCGGCTCCCAGGCCACTGCCGACGACGTGGTGCAGGCAGTAGCCCGGCACCTGGGCCGGCCGGTCAGAGATATCAGCGGCCTGATCCAGGAACGCCCCAGTACCGCAACCAGGCTGGTGCAATGGTCACAGGAACTGGACAAACTAGAGAACGAGGTCAGGACCCGATGAACGAACTGTACGGCGCCCCGCAGATCATGGATTCCTCCCCGCGGACACTGGATCCCGCCCGGCAGGCGCTCCTGGATGTCCGCCACGAGGTTGCCAAAGCCGTGGTGGGCCAGGATGCGACCGTCACTGGACTCCTGATCGCGCTGCTCTCCCAAGGGCATGTTCTCCTCGAGGGCGTGCCCGGTGTGGCCAAGACACTCCTGGTCCGGGCGCTGTCCGCCGCGCTGAGCCTGGACACCAAACGCGTACAGTTCACCCCTGACCTGATGCCCGGCGACATCACCGGGTCCCTGGTCTATGACTCACACACCTCGGAATTCAGTTTCCGCGAGGGTCCGGTCTTCACCAACATCCTGCTGGCTGACGAAATCAACCGGACGCCGCCGAAGACGCAGGCCTCCCTGTTGGAGGCCATGGAAGAGCGGCAGGTCTCGGTGGACGGGGTGTCCCGGCCGCTGCCAGCGAACTTCCTGGTGGCGGCAACCCAGAACCCCGTGGAGTATGAAGGAACCTATCCCCTGCCCGAAGCCCAGCTGGACCGGTTCCTGCTCAAGCTCACCATGCCGCTGCCCGGCCGGACTGACGAGGTGGAAGTGATCCGGCGGCACGCGGCTGGCTTCAATCCCCGGGACCTTGCTGCCGCCGGTGTCCGGGCGGTGGCCGGCGCCGAGGACCTAGAACGGGCGCGGCAGGCTGTGGCCACCGTTGCCGTCGAACCGGAAATCATCGGCTACATCGTGGACCTCGTGCGCGCCACCCGACAGGCGCCGTCGTTCCAGCTGGGCGTCTCGCCCCGCGGCGCGACTGCACTGCTTAATACAGCCCGCGCCTGGGCCTGGCTGTCGGGCCGCAGCTTCGTCACCCCCGACGACGTCAAGGCACTGGCGCTGCCGTGCCTGCGCCACCGCGTGGCCTTGCAGCCTGATGCCCAGATGGACGGGGTCCGTGTGGACGATGTCCTGGGCAGCATCCTGGCCTCCGTCCCGGTCCCCCGCTGATTCGCTTGCACATGGCACTCTCCGGACGGTTCGTCGTGCTGGCACTGCTGGGCCTGGTGCCGGTGCTGCTGTTTCCTGGCGGGGGAACGGTCCTGGGCGTTGTCGGGGCACTCGCTGCTCTCCTGGGCCTGGACCTTGGCCTGGCCGCTTCCCCGCGGGCCATCATCGTCACGCGCGCCGAGCCAGGCAACGTGACGCTGCACGGCACGGCCGCTTCGGTCCTCACGCTGCGCAACAGTGGCCGGCGACACTTGCGCGCCACTGTTCGAGACGCGTGGCAGCCGTCTGCCGGGGCTGTGAATCCGGTCCAGGACCTGGACATCCCCGCCCTGGAAAGCCGCCGGATGACCGTCCGGCTACAGCCGGTCCGCCGCGGCGACGTGGGCGCCAGGCACGTCACTGTGCGCTCCCATGGACCCCTTCGGCTCGCGGCACGCCAGCGCACGTTTGACTGTGCGGGCCTCCTGCGGGTCCTGCCGCCGTTCCATTCCCGCAGGCACCTCCCCTCGAAGCTCAGGAAACTCCGCGAACTCGACGGCAAGGCCGCCGTGCAGATCCGGGGTGCCGGCACCGAATTCGACTCGCTGCGTGACTACGTCCGCGGGGACGACGTCCGGTCCATCGACTGGCGCGCAACCGCCCGCCGGTCCGCCGTCGTCGTCCGCACCTGGCGCCCGGAACGCGACCGTCGCGTGGTGATCATGCTGGATACATCCCGCACGTCAGCGGCGAGGATCGAGGATGAGCCACGGCTGGATACCGGCATCGAAGCGGCGCTCCTGCTGGCGGTCCTGGCCGAGCGTGGCGGTGACCGGGTGGACTTCCTGGCCTACGACCGACGTCCGCGGGCAAGAGCCGGTTCCGCCACCACCGGCAACCTCCTGGGGCAGCTGGTGCAAGCGATGGCGCCCCTCGAAGCGGAACTGATTGAGCTTGACTGGTCCAGCCTCCCCGGCCAGATCCGGGCGGTCTCCGCCCACCGGTCCCTGGTGGTGCTGCTGACCTCGTTGGACGGCGGGGCACCGGAGGAAGGGCTCATTCCCGTGGCCGCGCAACTCGCGCAGCAGCACGTTGTGGTGGTGGCCGCCGTCCGTGATCCCGTGCTGGGGCGGATGCTGCGGGAGCGTGAGAACGCCGCCGGCGTGTTCCGGGCGGCAGCGGCCGAACGCGTACTGCTGGAACGGGCGGCGGTCAGCGCCGAACTCCGGCACCACGGGGTGGAAGTGGTGGATGCGGAGCCACACCAGCTGCCGCCGCAGCTTGCCGACATGTACATCCGGCTCAAGGCAGCCGGTAGATTGTGAGTCGCTGCAGCGCCGCTGACGGCACCGTCCAGGAGGTCACCATGAACGAACCTATTTACCGGCAGGCCCTGGGCGAAGACTTCCACCGGCTGCAGCCTGAGCTGCAGGAGTACTTTTCCCTGGCGCCCGGCTCGGGACACTACGGCGTCGGGGAGGGCGTGTTCGACGTTGTGGGCTGCCGGCAGGCGTGGCTGCGGCCGCTGCTCAAGCTGACCTCCGGGGAGGACGCGTTTTTCCCGGATTACGGGGAAAGCATCCCCTTCAGGATTGAAAACCATGCCCATCAGGATCCGTTCGGCCGCTCCAGCCTGACTGCCCGGCGGGAAATCCGTTTCCCCGGGCACGTGCGGATCTTCCAGGACACCACCAGCCTCGTGGATTCCGACGGCGGCCCGCGGCTGGTGGACTATCTGGGCCGGTTCCGGCGAATGGTGACCGACCTCAAGCTCAGCGTGACGAACGAGGGTAGGCTGCGCGGCGTTTCCGAGGCGTCCCGGCTGTTCCTGGGCCCCCTCCGCCTGCCGCTGCCGGCCACAGTCGATGCCAAGGCCTACGCCGAGCAGTGGTGGGACGCCGACGCCGGCGAGAACGGCCAGCACCGGATCCAGGTCAAGGTCATCCAGCCCCAGATCGGGCAGGTGCTGGTCTATGCGGGCGGCTTCGACTACCGCCTGCGTCCCTACATCGGCGGCAGTTCAGCACAGAGTTTCCTGCCCCGCTACGCCCAGCCGGACCGTTGGGAAAACCGGACGTAGAAGTCTTGCCCTGAGGCCCGCTCAGCGGTGGGCCGGTCAGCCGTGTGCGCGCTGGTTAAGGCCGTCGGCCACCTGGGTGAGCCGGCCCAGCACTGCTGTGGCGGTGGCCGGCGTGTGGCCGGCAAGCCCCGCCGAGGGGGTGACCCGGATACTGTCCAGGGACGACGCCGGCAGCCCCAGCTCGTGCCATGGCCGCCAGACGGACTCCACGACGTCGGCCACCCTGGGCAGCGTGCCACGGCTGACGTCCAGGGCGCCGGCCCAGATCCGCTTGCCTGCCTCCACTGCCGTGGCCAACTGCTCCCACTGCCGTGTGGTCAGGGCCCTCAGAGGAACGGCCACGCCGTCGGCGCCGGCGGCAATGATCCGGCCGATGGGGGCCTCAATTTCAGGCACGGAGACAACGATTTCGGCGGCGCCCGCCTCACGGAGCGCCTCGATCACCACCTGCCAGGACTCGGTGACCTCCTGGCCACCCACCGCCCGCAGCGTGCGGTAACCGCTCGACGTCGGAATGGTGCCGGCCAGCACGGCGGCGATATCAGGCTCGTCGACCTGGACCACCAGCCGCGCGCCCGGAACCGCGCTGGAAATCCGGGACAGGTAGCCGCCAACCCCTGCGGCCAGCGACTCGGCAATGTCCCGGCGTGCGCCGTAATCGATCAGCGCCCGTTCGCCGTTGTGCAGGTGCAGTCCGGCGGCAAGACTCAGCGGTCCCAGCAGCTGGACCTTGAGTTCGGGGGCGCGGGTGTCCTCGGCGCCGGCAACGTCAGCCAGGACGTTGATGTCGGTGGACAGGGCCGACGCCGCCCGGCGGAAATCCTTGCCCGGACGGTCCACCAGCCGCCAGCCGTACGGCTGGACATCCACGGCCATCTCAACCAGGAGTGCGGCCGTCCGCCCCAGGGCGTCGGAGCCGACTCCACGATCCGGAAGCTCCGCCAGGAACGGCAGGTGCGGGCTGCCGAGCTCGCCGCGGATAATGCGGGCAGCCTCCACGGGGTCTTCCCCCGGCCAGGGCCCAAGCCCGGTGGCTGTTACTTCCACTCTGCAGCCGCCTGGTGGTCCTCGGCGATGGCTTCATGATGGCGGATGACCTCGCCAATGATGAAGTTCAGGAACTTCTCCGCAAACGCGGGATCGAGGTGGGCATCCTCCGCCAGCCGCCGGAGACGGGCAATCTGGGCGGATTCCCGGCCTGGATCCCCCGCCGGGAGCCGGTGCGCGGCCTTGAGGAAGCCCACTTTCTGGGTGGCCTTGAACCGTTCGGCCAGGAGGTACACCAAGGTCGCATCGATGTTGTCGATGCTGGAGCGGATGGACAGCAGTTCCGCCATCACCGAGTTGTCCACGTGGCCTGCCAGCGAACTCGCGGCGGCATCGTAGGTGTCGGTGTCGGGAACATCATGGTTTTGCTGCGTCATGGTCCAAGTCTATGGGGCGTCCGCGGAAATCCTTCCGGTGTTAAGCGGCGGACGGACACCCCGCCTGGTGCGGCGGGATGTCCGTCTGGTGGCGCCGCGACTGTGGGGTCGCCGGTGGTGCCTACTGGGCCAGCAGCGCCCGGTGCGCTTCCCGGCGTCGTGCCTGTTCGTCCGGATCAGGGACGGGCAGCGAGGCAATCAGCCGTTTGGTGTAGTCGTGCTGCGGCGCGCCCATCACCTGGCTGCCGATGCCCTGCTCCACCAGCTTGCCCTTGTACAGGACGCCCACCCACTGGGACAGGATGTCCACCACCGCGAGATCGTGGCTGATGAACAGTGCCGCGAACCCAAACTCGGCCTGGATTTCCTTGAAGAGTTCCAGGACCTTCGCCTGCACCGAAACGTCCAGTGCCGACGTCGGCTCGTCAGCGATCAGCAGCCGCGGGTTCAGGATCAGTGCGCGCGCCAGCGACGCCCGCTGGCGCTGCCCGCCGGACAGCTCGTGCGGGTACCGCTGGGCGTACGACGCCGGCAGCTGCACTGATTCAAGCAGCTCAGCAACGCGTTTGCGCGCCTGCGCCGGGCTCGGGTTGGTGTGGATGATCATGGGCTCCGCTACGCAGTCGCCGATGGTCAGCTGGGGGTTGAAGGACGCAGCCGGATCCTGGAACACGAAGCCGATATCCTTCCGAAGGGGCTTGAACGTCCGTTCCTTGAGGTTCAGCATCTCGTAGCCGAGTACTTTCAGGCTGCCGCCCGTGGTCCGGTTCAGGCCCGCGATGGCCCGGCCGATGGTGGTTTTCCCTGATCCGGATTCGCCCACCAGTCCAAAGACTTCGCCCTGGGACACGGTGAAGCTGACCCCGTCCACGGCCTTAAAGGCCGGCGTTCCCAGCCTGCCGGGGTACTCGATGGTCAGGTTGGTTGCCTCCACCAGCACCGGCGAACCCTGGTGGGCGCGTTCCCGCAGGCCCTCCGACGCCGAGTTCCGGCCCAGGTGGGGCACGGCGGCCAGCAGCTTCTTGGTGTAGTCCTGCTTGGGTTCGGCGAACAGCACCCGCACCGGCGCTTCCTCCACCACATCACCCTGGTACATCACCACCACGCGGTCCGCGAGGTCGGCCACCACGCCCATGTTGTGCGTGATCAGCACGATCGATGTGCCGTACTTGTCCCGGAGGTCCCGGAGCAGCTCCAGGATTTCGGCCTGGACGGTGACATCCAGGGCTGTGGTGGGTTCATCGGCCACGATGAGTCCCGGGTTCAGGGCCAGCGCGGCGGCGATCACCACGCGCTGCTTCTGGCCGCCGGAGAACTGGTGCGGGTAGTAGTTGACCCGATGCTCCGGATCCGGGATCCCCACTTTGCGCAGCGCCTCAATGGCACGGGCCTTGGCGTCCTTGGCCGAGACCCGCTTCCCGCCGGGACCGCCGGCATGGGCACGGATGCCCTCAGCAATCTGCCAGCCCACGGTGAACACCGGGTTCAGGGCCGTGGAGGGCTCCTGGAACACCATGGCCACATCGCGGCCGCGGATCTGCCTCAGCTTCGCGGCGCTGACGCTGATCACGTTGTTCCCGTTGATCAGGACGGCGCCCCCGCTGGTGGCGGTCTCAGGCAGCAGCCCGAGGATGGTTTTCGCAGTCACGGTCTTGCCGGAGCCGGATTCACCCACGATGGCCAGGACCTCGCCGGAGCGGACGTCCAGGCTCACATCCTTAACGGCGTAGACGTCTCCGCCGTCGGTGGCGAACGTGACTTTGAGGTGGTCGATCTCCAGTACGGGCTGGTCTACCGGCCTGGACTGGTCAGATACCGGATCAATATTGATGGTCACAGTCCTCTCACATCCGCTGCGATGGCGGCGTTGGCGGCGGCGGTTGATGGTCCCGGGGCGCCCTTGGCGCCGGCAGCCTTGCGGCCACGCAAGCGCGGATCGTTCAGGTCATTGATGCTTTCACCCACGAGGGTCAGTCCAACCACCGTCAGGACGATGGCCAGGCCGGGGAACACTCCGGTCCACCAAATGCCTGAGGAGGCGTCGGACATCGCCTTGTTCAGGTCAAAGCCCCATTCCGCCGCGGAGCTTGGCTCGATACCGAAACCGAGGAAGCCCAGGCCTGCCAGGGTGAGGATGGCTTCGGACGCGTTGAGCGTAAAGATCAGCGGCAGGGTCCGGGTCGCGTTCGAAAAGATGTGCCTGCTGATAATCCTGGCGCTTGAGGCGCCAACAACCTGGGCGGATTCCACAAACGGTTCGGCCTTGAGCCGGATGGTTTCAGCGCGGATCACCCGGAAGTACTGCGGTACAAACACTGCCGTGATGGCAAAACCGCAGGCGAGGATTCCGCCCCAGAAGCCAGACTGTCCCTTATTGATGGCAATCGACATCACAATAGCAACGAGGAGTGTCGGGAAGGCGTAAATTGCGTCAGCAATCACCACCAGCACGCGGTCCAACCAGCCGCCGAAGTAGCCGCTCACCAGTCCGAGGAACACGCCCAGGAAGATGGACATCAGCACGGCAGCAACAATCACTGCCAAGGCTGTCTGCGATCCCCAGATCATTCGGGACAGGACGTCGTAGCCACCCACCGTCGTTCCCAACACGTGCTTGCCACCGGGTTCGGCCTGGGCCGGGAACGAACCGGCGTCATCGGAAATCTGGGAATACCCGTAAGGCGCCAGCACCGGCGCAAAGATCGCGGCCACCACAAAAACAGCGCACAGGACGACGCCGATGAGCAGCATGGTCCGTTGCAGGCCAACGCTTTGGCGGATGTGGGACGAGACCGGAAGCCGGTCCAGCAAGGACTTCTTTTTCGGTTCCAAAACTGTGGTGCCCATCAATACCTCACTCGCGGATCAATCAGGGCAGCGGCAATATCCACCACGAAATTGGTGATCGCCACAATGACGGCCAGCAGCATCACGATGCCCTGGACAGCCACAAAGTCACGCGCGGTAAGGTACTGCGCCAGCTGATAGCCGAGGCCTTTCCACTCGAAGGTGGTTTCGGTCAGCACCGCACCGCCCAACAGCAGGGCAATCTGCAAACCCATCACCGTGATGATGGGGATCAGCGCAGGCTTGTAGGCATGCTTGGTCACCAGGCGGTATTCACTGACACCTCTGGAGCGGCCTGCCTCAACATAGTCCCTGCCCAGCGTGCCGATCACGTTGGTGCGGACCAGACGGAGGAAGACGCCCGCGGTCAATAGGCCCAGCGCGACGGCCGGCAGGACTGCGTGGTGGACGATGTCGCCAAAGGCTGCCAGATTGCCGCTGCGAAGGGCGTCCAGCCAGTAGACGCCGGTGGGCGCTGCCAGCCGGCCCATCGCCAATTCCGTTGTGGTGGACGCCCGGCCAGCCACGGGGAACCAACCCAGTCCTACAGAAAAGGTCAGCTTCAGCAGCAGGCCGGCAAAGAAAACAGGGGTGGCATAGCAAAGGATGGCGAACATGCGCAGGACAGCGTCCGGAACCTTGTCGCGTTTGTGGGCGGCGAACATACCCAGCGGTATTCCCACGAGCAACGCCACTATCACGGCGTTGATGCTCAGTTCCAGCGTGGCCGCACCAAACTTGACGAGCATCTCGATGACAGGCCGGCCATCTGAAATAGTCCGGCCGAAGTTTCCGGTGGCGACGTGGCCAAGGTACTCGATGTATTGGATGAACAGGTTCCGGTCATAGCCGGCCTGGTGAACCAAGGCGTCGATTTGTTCCTGCGGGAGGCGCCCGCCCTGGGCTGCGGTAATGGGATCGCCGGTGATCCGCATCAGGAAGAAAACGAGGGTGACGAGGATGAAGATCGTCGGGAAGATCAGCAGGAAGCGAATCAGGATATACCTCCCGAGGCCACCTCCCGCGGATTTGGATATGGGGGCCGCCACCGTTGGCGGCGGCGCATCTATCAAAGTGGCCATGCTGAACCTGCTTGGTCTGGAAATCGAAAATGTGGAGCTAACGCGTAGGAGGCAGGACCGGCCGGCCCCACCCCCTACGCAGGTATTTAGCTGTTACTTGGAAATGGTGCCGAGCCGGAACTTGAACGACGCATCAAGTGTCGAATCCACGCCCTTCACCTTGGTCCCCGAAACAGCCACCTGGGCCCCTTGCAGCAACGGCAGGGTTGAGATGTCCTTGGCCAGAAGGTTCTGGACCTCCTGGATCGTCTTCTCGCGCTCTGCCTTGTCGGCCGTAACGAGCTGCTTGGCGATCAGCGATTCGACCTCAGGGTTGGAGTAGTGGTTGTTCATGAAGCCACCGCCCACGAAGAAGGGTGTCAGGTAGTTGTCCGCGTCGCTGAAGTCCGGGAACCATCCCAGCTGGAAGACGGGGTAGCTGTCTTTCTTCGAGGCCGAGTTATACGTGACCCACTCGGTGGACTGAAGGTCAACAGTGAACAGCCCGCTCTTCTCCAACTGGTCCTTGACCATGGCGTATTCGTCACCGGATGACTTGCCGTAGTGGTCCGGGTTGTACTGCAGTTTGATGGTTACGGGACCGGTGATGCCGGCGTCGGACATGACCTTCTTGGCCTTGTCCAGGCTGGGTTTGCCCGAGCCATCCCCATAGGCCTGCTTGAACGATTCGTTGGCGCCCACGAAACCGGACGGGACGTTGGACCACATGGGCAGGTATGTGCCCTTGTAGACCTGATCCGAAATGGCCTGGCGGTCAATGAGGTTGGCAACCGCCTGACGGACGGCAAGCGCCTTCTTCGGGTCCGCTTCGGGAGCCTTGGCGCCGTACGGCATGGTGTCGTAGTTGAAGACGATGTACCGCATCTCACCGCCGGGTCCGACATGGACCGTGACGTTGGAGTCCTTCTTGAGGTCTTCGATGTCCGTGGCGCTCAGGCTGCGGTTGGCAACGTCGATCTGCCCGCCTTTGACCTCCAACTTCATGTTGGTCTGGTCGGTGTAGTACTTGATGGTGGCCCCTGCGTTGGCGGGCTTGCCCAGCACTCCCTTGTAGTCCGGCCAAGCCTTCAGGCTGACCAACGTGTTCTTGTTGTAGGAGTCAATGATGTACTGGCCGTGGAAGGCGTTGGCCTTGACAATTTCCTCGTCGCTGAGGAGCTTGTCTGCCGGGAACACTTCGTCGTCAACGATCGGGGCGGCCGGGCTGGTCAGAATCTGCGGGAACGTCTGGTCGTTGGCATTCTTCAGTGTGAAAACCACGGTGCTGGCATCAGGTGTGGCAATGGAATCGATGTTGGACAACAACGAAGCCGGCCCGTTGGGATCGTTGATGGCAGTCTGGCGATCAAAGGAGAACTTGACGTCTTTGGAATCCAGCACGTGCCCGTTGGCCCATTTGAGGTCGCTCTTGAGTTTGACGGTGAATTCGGTGGGCTTCGTGAACGACGACGATTCGGCCAGGTCCGGCACGGGATCGGCGCCACCGGGTTTGGAGTTCAACAAGAACGAGTAAATCTGGTTCATCACCATAAACGAACCGTTGTCGTACGAGCCCGCCGGGTCCAGTGCGGTGACTTTGTCTGTGGTCCCGTACGCAATGACGCTGCTGGCATTCTCCGATGCTGTGGTGCCACCCCCGCCGCCACCCGAGGGGCCCGTGCAGGCCGTCAATGCGAAGGCGGAAACGCCTGCGAGCGCGATTGCGCTGCGCAAGGCTTGAATGTTCTTGGTCATCTGTGAACTTTCTGTTCGATGAGTACGCGCTCGCCGCCCGCAAATGGGTGTCTTGGCTTGAGCGGGCAGCGCGCTGTCCTGATGCCTAGATTCAACCAGACGCCGGACTCACCAACCGGCTTTTTTGTGAGTTGAGACACAAAATTTACCTGACCGGGGTAAATTTGCTCCGCCTCAGAGCTCCGCGCGCTGCAACGACCGGGCAGCGTCGATGGTGGCCTGGCCCAGGACGCGGCTGCCCTGGTAGAGGACCACTGTCTGGCCGGGTGCCACACCGCGCAGCGGATCGGTCAACGTGACCAGCAGCTGGCGTGCACCATCGCCGGGCAGCATTCGCGCAGTTGCCGGAACAGGGTCCCCGTGGGCGCGGACCTGGGCATAGCAGTCAAACTCGGCGCCCGTTTCGATTGCCGCGATGGGCAGGCCGGCCCACGAGACCTTGATGCCGCGGATCTCGTCAATGGCCAGCAGCGCCTGGGGCCCCACCACAACCTTGTTTTCCTTGGGCCGGATCTCCAGGACGAACCTGGGCTTTCCATCCGACGCCGGGGTGCCGAGCTTCAGGCCACGGCGCTGCCCCACGGTGAACGCGTTGGCTCCCGGGTGCTCCCCCACCTTCGCTCCGGTCTCGTCCACAATGTCACCGGTGGTCATGTCGATCTTTTCGGCGAGCCAGCCGGCGGTGTCGCCGTCGGGAATGAAGCAGATGTCGTGGCTGTCCGGCTTGTTGGCCACGGACAGCCCGCGCCGTTCGGCTTCCGCGCGGACTTCGGCCTTCGAGGGGGTGTCGGCCAGCGGGAACATGGAGTGCTTGAGCTGTTCGTGGGTGAGGACTCCCAGGACGTAGCTCTGGTCCTTGGCCCAGTCCGCGGCGCGGTGCAGTTCGGGGTTGCCTTCGGCGTCCGTGATCACCTTGGCGTAGTGCCCGGTGCAGACGGCGTCGAAGCCCAGCGCGATGGCCTTCTCCAGCAATGCCGCGAACTTGATGCGCTCGTTGCAGCGCATGCACGGATTCGGTGTGCGGCCGGCAGCGTACTCGTCAATGAAGTCCTGGACCACGTCCTCCTTGAAGCGCTCGGAGAAGTCCCACACGTAGTACGGGATTCCGAGCACGTCGCACGCACGCCAGGCGTCGCGGGAATCTTCGATGGTGCAGCAGCCGCGGCTGCCCGTCCGCAGGGTGCCGGGCATCCTGGACAGCGCAAGGTGAACGCCGACGACGTCGTGCCCGGCCTCAACGGCACGTGCTGCGGCAACGGCGGAGTCGACTCCACCGCTCATGGCTGCTAGAACTCGCATACTGGCTTTCTTTAGGGTTTCGGGGGATGCCGGCAGAGGGCGGCTGCCGTTCAACCGGCGGCCGCAGGAATAGCACAATGCCTGCCGCACCAGTCTATCGCCACGCCGATTCCTCCCCAAAAGACCCTTGACCCAGCGGCCCTAAACTTCTAAAGTCAAGCTTAGTGGTTTTAGACTTCGAGCACACACCAGCGGGAATAGGGCGGACATGGCTGAGGACATTGCTACTGCGGGGGACATTGTGATTGCCGGCGGCGGACTGGCCGGGGCCACCGCGGCCAAGACCCTGCGGGCGGAAGGCTTCAAAGGCCGGGTGACCATCATCGGCGCAGAGCACCATCCTCCCTATCTGCGGCCGCCGCTGTCCAAGGAGTATCTGCTGGGCAAGGCCGCCGAGGACGCCGTCCCGGTGGTGCCGCCAGGCTGGTACGCGGAGAACGACGTCGGCCTCCGCCTGGGTGCCCGCGTCACGGGCATCCGGCCGGGCGCCAGGACCGTGGAGCTGGACGACGGCAGCACACTGCCATACGATTCCCTGCTGCTCGCCACCGGGGCAACGCCCCGCACCCTCCGGCTGCCCGGAAGCGACCTGGCCGGGGTATCCACCTTCCGCACCCTGGACGACAGCCGTCGGTTGCGCAGCAGCCTGGCGGCGGGCGGCAGGAACGTGGTGATGATCGGCTCCGGCTGGATCGGTATGGAACTGGCTGCCGCTGCCGCCACGTACGGCAACAACGTCATGCTCCTCGGACTGGAAGAGATCCCCCTGGCCGGGGCCATCGGCCCTGACCTCGGACGGTTCTTCCGCAGACTCCACGAAGCCAACGGCGTGAGCTTCCGGCTTCCTGCCTCAGCGCGGGAACTCACCGGCCACGGCGGCGCTGTCACCGGGGTGGTCACCGATTCCGGGGAGGCGCTCCCTGCGGACATCGTGGTCATCGCCGTCGGCGTGGTTCCCGAGACCGGACCAGCGCAGGCGGCCGGCCTCGCCCTGGACAACGGGATCCTCACGGACGCGTCCCTGCGGACCAGCACGCCCGGCATTTTTGCCGCCGGCGACATCGCCAACGCCCTGCACCCCTTCACCGGCCAGCACCACCGCAGCGAGCACTGGTCCAATGCCCTGAACGGCGGAAAGGTGGCCGCCAGGGCCATGCTCGGCCAGGATGCAGTCCTGAGCACCATCCCCTACTTCTACACCGATCAGTACGACGTCAGCATGGAGTACTCGGGCTTCCCGGCCCTGGCGGCGGGCGCTGAGCCGGTGATCCGGGGGTCACTGGAGGGCAAGGAGTTCATCGCGTTCTGGCAGCAGGATTCCAGGGTGGTGGCCGGGATGAGCGTCAACTGGCCGCGGAAGCCGCAGCCCGGCGCGCAGAAGACCATCAAGGCCCTTATCTCGGCCAGGACCCGAGTCACAGCGGAGCGGCTGGCCGACAGCTCCGTTGGGCTTGATCAGCTCCTGCCGGAGGAGGCCTGACGCGCCACGGTTCCCGCAGTCTGGATCGATGATTCATGCCCGGCCATCCCTGCCTGGCGGGCGCGCTGGTACGCGCCGGGGAGGGCCGCCAGCAAGGCATCCACGTCCGCGTCGGTTGAGGCATGCCCCAGCGTGAAGCGCTGGGCGCCACGGGCTGTCTCCTCGTCCAGCCCCATGGCCAGCAGCACGTGGGACGGGCGCGGGACACCGGCCGTGCAGGCGGATCCCGTGGAGGATTCCACCCCCACCAGGTCCAGCAGGAACAGCAGCGAATCACCTTCGCAGCCAGGGAACGTGAAATGCGCGTTGCCGGGCAGCCGACCCTCCCCCGGGGCGCCGCGGAGTGCAGCCTCGGGCACCCGCTGCAGAACGCCGTTGATGAGCCTGTCCCGCAGGGCCGCGATCCTCGCGGACTCGGCGGCAAGCCGTGCGGTGGCGGCCTCGGCGGCGGCAGCGAAGGCGGCGATGGACGCCGTGTCCAGCGTCCCGGAGCGCACGTCGCGTTCCTGGCCGCCACCGTGCTGCACCGGAGTCAGCTTGACGGCCCGCCCCAGCAGGAGGGCGCCGACTCCCACCGGTCCGCCGATCTTGTGCCCGGAAACGGACATCGCGTCCAGCCCGGAGGCCTTGAAATCAACGGGCAGCGAGCCGAAGGCCTGCACGGCATCCGAATGGACCGGCACTCCGGCGGCGTGCGCCAGCTGCACAATCCTGTGCACCGGCTGGATGGTGCCCACTTCATTGTTGGCCCACATGACCGTCACGAGCGCAATGGTCCCGGGGTCCCGGGCCAGCTCGGCGGCGAGGACGTCCAGGTCCACCACGCCCTCGCTGTCCACCGGAAGCCAGGTGACAATGGCACCCTCGTGCCGCTCCAGCCATTCCACAGTGTCCAGCACGGCATGATGCTCGACGGCGGAGCAGAGGATGCGGCGCCGTGCCGGGTCTTCGCCGGAACGGGCCCAGTACAGGCCCTTCACGGCAAGGTTGTCCGACTCAGTGCCCCCGGATGTAAAGATGACCTCGGAGGGATGGGCGCCGGCCGCCGTCGCAATGGCTTCCCTGGCGTCCTCCACGGAACGGCGGGCACGCCGGCCCGAGCCGTGCAGGGACGAAGGATTGCCGGTGCGGGCAAGTTCCCGGGTCAAGGCTGCCAGCGCCTCGGCGGAAAGTGGCGTAGTGGCTGCATGATCGAGGTAGACGGGCACGCCTCAATTCTAGCGGCGCCCAAGGCGGTACACCCGCGGCCCCGGCCCATCAGGTGTCAGGGCGGGGTGATCCTGGCGCAGCACTGGCCAGGCTCGCTGTTCGGCGCTATACGATCCTCCGGCTCCCCACACGCCGCAGCCGCGCCCTGCAGAAAGGATCCGTTCATGGCGCAGACCACGTCAGGGTGCCCGTCCGAGAGGCGATGGAACGGGCAGTTCACCAGCACAAAGCCGCCGGCGCCGTCAGGCCTGGGCTCGTAGCCCTCCCCCGCCAGGAAGTCCGCCAGGCTTGCGGCGCCGGCGGCCAGCACCTGGCCCTTGCCGTACGACGCGGCCAGCAGGGAGTTGCCCACGGCTCCGCCGGTCGCCGTGGAGTGCTCGATCGCAGCGACCAGCAGCTCAGCGGCAAGGTCATAGTTGCGGTCCGGCACGGAAGCGCCGACTTCACTCGTTGATTTCCGGTACATCTTCGCCGGCCGCCCGGATCCAGGACCCGACTTCCCGGCTGCCTTGTGGAATTCCACCGCCAGGAGTCCGTCCTGGACCAACCTGTCAAGGTGGAAGGACGCCGTGCTTCTTGGCAGGCCGAGGGCCAGCGCGGCCTCATCGCGCCCGACGGCGGACTCGGAAGCGGCAACCAGTTCAAAAAGCTGCCGGCGCTTGACGTCGCCCAAGGAAGCCACGGCCGCCATGCGGCGGCCCCACGGAAGTCTGCGCACCCTGTACCCCTACTCTAAAAACAACATCCATTGCTTAATAGTGTTAATCCTTCTAAAATAATCATACCTACTTTTAGAAGGAGTCCACCATGACAACCAGCGCGAAAATCACGGCAGGCAGTCGTCTACAGGCTATGGCACCGGACAGGCAGGCCTTCTTCCTGCTGCGCACTGTGTTCACCGTCGCACCGATTCTCTTCGGGCTGGACAAGTTCACCAACATCCTGACCGACTGGACCATCTACCTCGCGCCGGTTGCCACCTCCGTGGTGCCGGTGTCGGCGCAGACCTTCATGTACATCGTCGGCGTCGTGGAGATCGCCGCCGGTATTGCAGTGGCCGTCCGGCCGCGGTTCGGTTCCCTGCTGGTGGCCGTCTGGCTGCTGGGCATCATCATCAACCTGCTGGTCCTGGGCAGCTTCTACGATGTTGCCTTACGGGACTTCGGCCTGCTCGTGGGCGCGCTGGCACTGAACCGCCTTTCCCCCGCCGGGTCCTGGCGCAGGCATGGTAAGTAGCCGGCAGCGCTAGTTCGACGGCGGAACCATACGGAGGCGTTCTGCGACGTCGGCCCGGGCGGCTGCCAGTGTCGCATCGTCCGGGCAGGCCACCGAAATATAGACCGACGAAGCCGCGGTGCCGAACACCCGGGCCATAACGGCGGTGGCCCTGACGCCCGCTTGGCCGGGTTTCTCCAGCGCCAGCACTTCAGCCGATGGCCCCGGTTTGCCGGCCTCACCGCCCCACCGCAGCGTCGCTGTCTTCAGATAGCCGGGCAGGATGGTCGGGTCCAGGTACGTGAAGAGGCCAACAGTCGACTCCTTGTCGTCCTGAAGCGCCAGCGACGCCTGGTTTGTGCGGACCTTAGCTGCCACCAGACAGCCATCCGCCTTCACGAATTGACTCTCGCCGGCCACGTTCTCCTTGACCTGCTGCCAGCCGGGTGCATCCTTGAGTCCGTCCGAGACCCCCACGGGGATCCCGGCGGCCAGGGAACCGCCAGCGGAGAACGGCATGTCCTTTGCGGCCACCGCTTCTGCGTCATGGCCCGAGGTGATGGTAGGGGTGGCCAGGGCGGTGACGGTTGGCTCCAGTTTCGGGGCAGCCGGATCGGGAACGTCAACACTGCAGCCTCCCAGTACCGTCACGCCGAGCAGCGCCCCCGCCACGAGTACAGCCGCCTGCGCCTTCACGTCCACCCCAATATGTTCGCCCGGACGGCCCGCCTGCCGTCATCCTCAAAGAGTCTAGACGCCGGGCCGCGGGAACCACTCAGGCGTGCGCAGACGTTGTGTGGGAAGGCCGTAAACTGGGGCCCACCGGGCTGCATGCCGTGGACTGGCCAGCGAAGAAAAAGGATGAGTGCTTGACCGAGAGCAGCAACTCCTACTACGAGGTGCTCCGCGTCGCCGCGACGGCCACCGACAAGGAGATCAAGGTGGCCTACCGCCGGGCCGCGAGAAAGGCCCATCCTGACCATGGCGGGGACGCCGCCGCTTTCCGGCAGGTGACGGCAGCATACGAAACCCTGATCGACCCGACGCGCCGGAAGGCCTACGACCGCTCGTATGCCGCAGGAACGTCCCGCAACACCGACGATTCCGCCGCGGGGCCGCACTTTGATGCGCCGGCGGCGGGCAGCTATGCCTCTGCCACCGTGCACCGGACCACCACGCCCCGGAACACCGCGGGTGACCCGCCCCTGTACGTCCCGCCTTACGATGCTGCGGCTTTCGGGGCGTCCGGCACGGTGCCGCTCATCCCGTTCGCCCAGGCCAGCCAGCAGGTCCACGGGATGCCGCGCAAACGGGGCATTTTTGGCGCCGAGGCCCGGATCCAGCGCGAACTGCGCACTGTGCAGCTCATCACCCGCCAGGTTCTGCCCGCGATCCCTGCGGCCCGGCTGGTCAACGGTCTGCAGTCCCCGGCCGATAACAGCCACATTGACCACGCACTCCTGTCCGGCTACCGGCTGGCGCTGATCGGGTCCATGCTGCTCCCGAAGGGCGCCTACGCCTGGGACGGGCAAACCCTGAGGCACGGCGGACGTTCCATCGCGCCGCCGCAACTGGCCCACGTTGTCCGGGCCATGCAGGACATCTTCCCGGAACTGAACGTCACCGGCTGGACAGTCATCCACAGCGCCGACGGCAACCTCCACGAACCCGTCATCGACCGCCACCGGCGTACAGCGGGCAGCTCCGAGACCATCCAGGTGGTCAACGCAGCAGGCCTGGTCCGCGGTCTCAAGCACTTTCTCTCCTCCGGTCCCACGCCCAACACCGTCAACGTGTCCGTACTGGCCAGGCTGCTTCGCGGCATGCACTGAACCGTTGCATGTGCTGGTAGCGGGCGCTGAACCGTTGACCCGGATTGGTTGACTAGGATTGGACGGTGTTCCGAATCCTCTTCCATGCCCCCGAAATCCCCGGCAACACCGGCAATGCGATCAGGCTCGCAGCCATAACCGGCGCCCAACTGCACCTGGTGGAACCCCTCGGCTTTGATTTCTCCGATGCCAAGCTCCGGCGCGCCGGCCTTGACTACCACGACCTCGCGGTCGTCACCGTCCACAAAAGCATCGAGGACGCCTGGCGGGAACTGCAGCCGGAGCGCGTGTACGCCTTCACCTCGGACGGCACCGCCAGCTACGCGGACATCGCCTACCGCCCCGGGGACGTCCTGATGTTCGGCCAGGAATCAGTGGGCCTGCCGGAACATCTCAAAAGCGATCCGCATGTCACGGCCACCGTGCGGCTTCCCATGCTGCCCTCCCTCCGTTCGCTGAACCTGGCCAACGCGGCGTCCATTGCCGTCTACGAGGCCTGGCGCCAGCAGGGATTTTCCGGCGCCCAGATCTGAGCGCCAGTTCCGGACGCCCGCGGCCCATCCGCAGGGCTGCCCGCACCGAATCACTCCTGACAGCAATTCCAGGGCGACGAAGGAGCGGCAGGTGACACTGCTAGAGACGAGGCGGACGGTACCGTCGGCTTTCCCCTTTCCCGGGGGCAGCACCGGCCGCGATGCTCAGGTTTCACCGCCGGGCGACTTATGCTGGGTAGTGATGGAAACTCCCAACGCGCCAAACTCCGAGGCCCCGGCCGCAGTCACAGACTCACCGGCGGATCTCAGCAAGCGCTTGGCCGGACTACTGGCCCGCATAGCCGACGGCGATCAAGCAGCATTTGCCGAGTTCTACCAATTCACCTCCCGCAGGGTCTTCGGCATGGCGCGGCGGGTGCTCATCGATCCCGAACTCAGCGAAGACACCACGCAGGAGGTTTTCCTCCAGGTCTGGCAGAATGCGGCGAAGTTCAACCCGGAAGCGGGCAGTCCGCTCTCGTGGCTGATGACCATTTCCCACCGCCGGGCCGTGGACAAGGTCCGCTCCTCGCAGTCGGCCACGGACCGTGAAGCCAAGTACGGCGCCAGCAGCCAGGACGTGGACCACGACTCCGTTTCCGCCGAAGTGGACAGCCGGCTCGAGGCCGAGGCGGTGGTCCGGTGCCTGGAAACGCTGACCGATACACAGCAGGAATCCGTGCGGCTGGCCTACTACGGCGGCCTCACTTACCGCGAAGTCGCGGAAAAACTGAACGCAGCAGTACCCACCATTAAGTCCCGCATCCGCGACGGACTGATCCGCTTGAAGACCTGTCTGGGGGTGAGTTGAGATGACAGAAATGAATAGTCAGGGAGGCACCCGCCGTCCCGGCTCGTTCGGAACTGAGATCGCCGCCGACCTGGAATCCGGGCGGGCCGTGGATCTCGCCGAGCTCTATGCCCTGGACGCGATCAGCGATGCCGAACGCGCCGCCATTGACCGCTACATCTCCGCTGCGCCCGACGCCGAGCGCAGCGCCTTCTTTGAGCGTGTCCGCCAGGCAAGGGAGACTCTCGCGTCGTCCTTCACGGCTGAGGCGGAACCTCCTGCGGATCTTTTCGCCCGTATCGTGTCGCAGTTGCCATCGCTCGCGCAGCTGCCTGCCGATGGGCCCACCGAAGTCATTGCTGCGCCTGCCGCGGCAGCCACGCCGTCCCCACAGCCGCCGGCAGAAGCCATGGATGAGCTCGCCGCTGCCAGGGTCCGCAGGGAAGAACGACGCCGGCCTGTCGGGGCCCGCCGCTGGCTCACCGCAGTCGCCGCCGCCGCCGTGATCGCCCTTGGTGGCGTGGGCGTGGGCGCCTACATCACGGACCAGAACGACCCCCTGAACCAGGTGGTCCGTGCCGCCGACGTCCGCGAAGCATCCGTTCCTGTCTCCGCCGGCGGCACCGCCACAGTGCTGATTTCGTCGTCGAAGGATGCCGTGGTGGTCAAGATGAACGGTGTACCCGCACCGCCGGCCGGCAAGGTTTACCAGATGTGGCTGATCCCGAAGGACGGCTCGGCACCGGTTTCCCAGGGCCTGATGGACGAGGCAGCCCTGTCGAAGCCTGCGGTGGTGAAGGGCATTGCATCCGCTGCAGCGCTCGGCATCACCGTGGAGCCGGTGGGCGGTTCGGCCACGCCGACGTTCCCCACCGTGGCTGCCGCACCTCTGGGCGCCTAAGACCGGGGCGGCTGCGCCAGAGGCCAGCCGCCCACCGGAAGTCCTAGAAGCCGGCGATCGTCCCCGGGCCGTTGACGGCGACCACGTGGAAGGCTTCGGCGCTGCGGCCGTCGGCAAAGCCCGCACGCCGTGCGTTCAGGTACATGCCGTTCCGCACCGCCACTTCCATGGCGCCGACGTCGGGATGCTGGCTCACGTGCACGTGGATCGCGTCGAGCTTGGCGTCCACATGGTCGGTAACATCCTCAAAGTGGTTCTCCCGCTCTTCGGGCCCGGCATAGAGCCACAGCCACGGCAGCTTGTAGGCCGCGAGGCCTGCCTCGGCCAGCTCCGGATAGGCGAACGGGTTTTCGACCGCAGGGTATACAGCCCGGGTCACGGCCTCCCCCACGGCAAGGTGGTCCGGGTGGCTCTTCTGGAGGCGGTTCCAGTTCCGTTCCGGATGCATGGCGAGCACGACGTCGGGGCGGAGTTCCCGGATCAGCTGCACAACACCTTTCATTACCTCGTGCGTCGGTTCAAGGTAGCCATCGCGCTCATGGAGGTAGTGGATGTCGGTCACGCCCACGAGTTCGGCTGCCCGGCGCTGCTCGGCCGCCCTGAGGGCGATGATCTCGGCCCGCTGCCCCGGGTCGAAGCCGCCCGCGTCGCCGTCGGTCATGATGCAGTAGCTGACGTGGATTCCCGCGGCCGTCCAAGCGGCGATAGTGCCGGCCGCACCGAAGTCGATGTCGTCCGGATGGGCGGCGAAACAGAGCACCCGCCCAATCCGGTGGATGTCCGGGTTGAACGGGCTCTGCGCTGAAACAGCAGGATCGGTCAAGGATCAGCCTTTTCGCTTCTTGATTTCTTCGGTGGCCTGCGGAAGGACATCGAAGAGGTCCCCGATGATGCCAAAATCGGCGATTTCGAAGATCGGCGACTCGGCGTCTTTGTTCACGGCCACGATGACCTTCGCTGTCTGCATCCCGGCTTTCTGCTGGATGGCACCGGAAATGCCGGCCGAGATGTAGAGCTGGGGCGACACGGTCTTGCCGGTCTGGCCCACCTGGGCGTCGTGGCTGATCCAGCCGGCGTCCGTGGCTGCACGGGAGGCCCCGACGGCGGCACCGAGGGCGTCCGCAAGCTGCTCCACAGGACCGAAGTCGCCGTCCACTCCGCGACCGCCAGCCACCACGATGCGGGCGTCCGACAGATCCGGGCGGCCGCTGGCCGCCTTCTGCTCGCGGGCGGTGACGCGGGCCGCCGCGGCCGTACCGTCGGCCGGAACTTCGACGATGGACGTCTCCGGCGCGGAAGCCACGGATGCCGGCTCCGGCGTGACGTTGTTGGCCTTCACCGTCAGCACGGAAACCGCCGTGGTGGCCCTGGCAGAGGTGGTGTAGGACCCCGCGAGGACCGACTTGTGGGCTGTACCGTCGGCGTCGACCGCCACAACGTCGGTGATGACGCCGGCGTTCAGCCGGATGCCGAGCCGCGCCGCGATCTCTTTGCCTTCTGGCGAGTTGTCCAGGAGCACCGTGCCGGCCCTGGCGGCACCCGCGGCGGCCGCGAGATAGGCTGCCTTCGCCGAGACTAGGTAGTCATCCAGGTCCTGGGCGGAGGGCCTAAAAACGGCAGTGACGCCATATTCGGCGAGTGTGGCCGATACATCCTGATGCAGATCGCCGTTCACGGCAACAGCGGTCTCTCCGAGGGAACGTCCCAGGGTGAGCAGTTCGAGGGTGCTCTTCTTCAGGGCATCGCCGGGGTTGTCAATGAATACGAGTACGTTTGCCATGTCTGTGATCCCTCTTAGAGCAGCTTCTGGGCGGCGAGGAAGTCGACGAGCTTGATGCCGGCGTCGCCTTCGTCGGTGATGATGGTTCCGGCGGTGCGCGGCGGGCGTTCCTCGGCAGCGGTCACCGTGGTCCAGGATCCGGCGTGGCCCACGTGTGCGGGATCAACTCCGATGTCGGCCAGGGACAGGGTGGTGATGCTCTTGCGCTTGGCCGCGATGATGCCCTTGAAGTTGGGGTAGCGCGGTTCGTTGATCTGGTCCGTCACGGAGACCACCGCGGGAAGCGTTGCTTCGACGGTCTCCGAGTAGGTGTCGGCGTCGCGGCGCGCGGTGAGCCGGCCGCCGTCGACCGTCAGCGAGGACGCGAAGGTGACCTGCGGCAGACCGAGGCGCTCGGCTAGCTGGGCCGGGACCAGGGAAGTTTCGCCGTCGGTGGACGCCATGCCCGTGAGGACAAGGTCCACCGGCGCGCCGGTGCCAAGATGGCGGATGGCGGCCGCGAGCGCGAGCGACGTGGCGGCGGCGTCTGAGCCGGCCAGTGCACTGTCCGTGAGGTGCACGCCTTCGGTGGCGCCCATCTGGAGCGACTTCTTCACCGCGTTCACGGCACCGGACGCGCCCATGCTCAGCGCAATGACCTGGTTGCCGGCCTTTGCCCCACCGCGGGCCTCAGCCAGCTGCAAAGCCGCCTCCAGCGCGTATTCGTCCAGCTCGGAAAGGATGCTTTCGTCACGGTCCGCGGTGTAGCCCTCGCCGGTGAGGTGTCGGTCGAACTGTGCGTCCGGTACATGCTTGACCAGGACGATGATCTTCAATGTCTCTTCCACTGTGTTTACAGCAGCCTTCCATGCTTGTGGACAGCCAGCCGGATGGGGTCATGGCCTCGGAACGCCCGGGATACGGGTAGATCCTAGCTAACCATATAGCCGCCCGCCGTTGCCGTCCCGTTAACGCCTGTGTCACGGCACTGCCCGGGCGTGCGGCGAACACGTACGACGACGGCGGCGATCACCTTGGGTGATCGCCGCCGTCCGCGTTTATGGTTTGCCGTGCGCCCTGCTGTTCAGGCCTACTGGTCCGCCGCGGTGCCGAGCGTGACGTCCAGTGTCTGCTCCTGGCCGTTGCGCAGGACGGTGAGCTTGACGGTGGAACCGCCGGCCTGCTCACGGACGGCCGCTGTGAGCTGGTTGGGCTCGCTGATGACCAGGTCGTTGAACTTGATCACCACATCGCCCACCTTGATACCGGCCTTGGCGGCAGCCGAATTCGGCTCGACCGTTGCCACGTCGGCACCTACGGAGAAGCCCGAGGACGAGCCGCTCGACGACTTTTCCTTGACGCTGACACCCAACTGGCCGTGGGAGGCCTTGCCCGTATCAATAATCTCCTGTGCCACCCGTTTTGCGTGGTTGATGGGGATGCTGAAGCCCACTCCGATATTTCCGCCGGTGGTCGAAGAATCGGAGCCGGCGGACGCGATGGCGACATTGACGCCGATGATCTCACCCTTGGTGTTGACCAACGCTCCGCCGGAGTTGCCGGGGTTGATGGCGGCATCAGTCTGGATCACATTGATGGAGATGGAACCCTGATTGGCGGTGCTTTGGCCTTGGCCACCGTTTGGCGGGGCGAACTGGAAGCCCTGATCGCCGCCCTGGGAAGTGTCGCCTTCCTTCGGTGCCGCCGAGGACGCCACACTAATGGTCCGGTTCAGGGTGGAGACGATGCCGTCAGTGACCGTTCCGGTCAGGCCAAGCGGAGAGCCGATGGCGATGGCCGTGTCGCCGACGTTGAGTTTGCCCGAGTCACCGAGTGTGGCTGCGGTCAGCCCGGACGCGTTGTCCACCTTGATGACCGCAAGGTCAGAAAGGGGGTCAGTGCCCACCAGTGTGGCCTTGAGGACCTTGCCCGCGCTGGTCCGGACCTCCAGGGCTGCGTTGGCGCTCTGGCCATCGAGCGTCACCACGTGGGTGTTGGTCAGGATGTGGCCTTCGTTGTCCATAACGATGCCGGAGCCCGTGCCGCCCGAACTGCCGCTCGTGGCACTGATGGTCACCACGCTCGGTGACGCCTTGAGCGCCGCAGCCGTGATGGCGTTGACGTCGTCCTTGTTGTTGACAATCACGGTCTCAGACTGGCTGCCGCTGCTCGTGGCCGACGGCGAGCCATTGTTGAAGAGGTTGCCCGAACCGACCGTGGCCACGCCACCACCCACAAGGCCGGCCGCCAGGATGCTGGCCACCAGGGTCCCGACGCCGAACGAGGCTTTCCGGCGGGGCGCGTCGGCCGGGTTCGGGGCAGCGTTGTACTGGCCTGCATACCCCGGAACAGCGGAATGTGCTCCGTGCTGGCCGTATTGCTGGCCGCCGGGCCAGGAGGCGCCGTACGGACCGGGGGTCTGCTGGCCCGGACCCTGCTGGCCCGGTGTTTGCTGGCCGTAGAACGGCTCGCGGGGAGGGAAGACCGGACGGGGTGCACCCGGCAGCGGCTGGGTGGGGTTTTCGGGTGCCCCGGACCGGTCCAGTTGCTCGGTCGGATTAGCCTGACCGGCAGCGTCACTGCGGACCTCCGCAGGGTTCTGGTCCGCATTCCGGCGCTCATCCGGATTGCGGTTCTCCGGCGCTGCACCCTGGGTTGGGTTCTCAGTCATTGGACTTCCTTTCATCCTCGTCTGCATTAACTATGTACCGTCTGGCTGGACCTGGGGCGAACGTTCGCTGGGAGGTTCCTGAGAGACTGAAAATCCCTGCACACCAGCGCTTTCGAGCGTTTCGCTGGTGGCATATTCGTCCGTGTGGACTCACCATAAGGTGCACCATAGAATCAAGAAGAATTGCCACAGCGACCTGCGGCTTTACATCATGCGTGGGGGCGCTGCTGCATTCTGAGACGTTGATTCGTCCCGAATCGGTGTCAGGCGTGCTGAAGGGTTGCACAATGCGGTCAAAGTTCAAACGTATTCTCGCCGTGATCGGCCTGACCGGGCTGCTCGCGGTTCCTGCCGGCGCGGCCTGGGCTGAAGACCCGGTGACTATCCCGTCCGGAACGAACATCGTAGATAACGCAAAAGTTCTCGGCGGACGCAGTGGTGAGGTCCAGGAAGCCATCCAGAAGCTCCTGAAGGACCACAAATACAACCTTTATGTTGTGACTGTGGACACGTTCACCAACCCAACCGCTCCAGCTGAATGGGCCGCAGCCGTAGCGACGAACAAGGGCATGGGCAGGTCCGACGCCGTCCTGGCGATAGCCAAGGATGACGGTAAATTCAGCTTCGTCCTGAACTCTGCCAGCCCCATCAAGTCCAAGCAGGGAGCCATCAGCCAGAACGCCGTCACGGCCAACCTGGCTGGCGGCAAGAAGGACTTCGCCCAGGCTGCCATTGACACCGCTGGAGCCATCGGGGATGCGGCAGGCGGCGGCAGCGGCAACGTCCCCTCGGGTGACGGCACCGGCGCAGCGGTCCTGGTAGGAACGGGTATTGCAGTTGCCGGTGGGGCCGGCGCGTACCTTTACTTCCGCAACAAGCGCAAAAAGGCAGCCGAGGCATCCAGCGCCAGCTACGGGCCCCAGGGCGCCGAGCTCGATCCGCTGGCTTCACTCAGCATCGAGGAACTCCGCCGCAAGAGCGGCTCACTGATCATCGAGGCCGACGACGCCATCAAGTCCAGCGAACAGGAACTCGGCTTCGCGGAGGCCCAGTACGGCGACGCCGCGGTGGGGAACTTCACCAAGGCCCTGGCCGAAGCCAAAGCCCACATGTCCGAATCCTTCAAGCTCCAGCAGCAGCTTGATGACCACATCCCGGACACGGAAGAACAGCAGCGCAGCTGGCTCGGCGAGATCATCCGCCGTTCAGAGGCAGCGCTCGGCTCGCTCCAGGAGCAGAAGGCCGACTTCGACTCGCTCCGGGAGCTCGAGAAGAACGCCCCGCAGGCACTGGCAGCCATCAGCGCCGGAGCCCACGAAGCCGATGCCAAGATCACCAGCGCCGAGCAGTCGCTGACGGCCTTGCGCGCCAAGTACGCGGACAGCGCGCTGGTGCAGGTCGCTGACAACATCACCCAGGCCAAGGAACGCCTGGCCTTTGTGCAGAATGCCACGGCCACCGCCCAGGAGAAGCTCAGCGAAGGCGAGGGCAGCCTTGCAGCAGTCGCCGTGCGGGCATCTGAAGAAAGCCTGCACCAGACCAACGTTCTGCTGGACGCCATCACTAAGGTATCCAACAGCCTGGACGAAGCCCGTAACAGCCTGGAGGCGGCCGTCGTCGAAACCTCCCAGGACCTCGCGCAGGCGAAAGCCATGATCCAGTCCGGCGAACACCCAGAACTCGCCGGCCCGGTAGCCGGCGTTGAGGCCGCCCTGGGCCAGGTCAAAGCCGAAATCCAGGGCGGGAAAATCGATCCCATCGCCACCCTGCAGCGCGTCGAAACAGCGCACCAGGCCCTGGACCAGTCCCTCACCGGCATCCGGAACCAGCAGGACCAGGCGCGCCGCGCCCAGGCATCGCTGCAGCAGACCATCATGTCGGCGCAGGCGCAGATCAGTGCCACGTCGGACTACATCACCGCCCGCCGCGGCGGCGTGGGCACCGAGGCCCGTACACGGCTCGCCGAGTCCCAGCGCAACCTCGACTACGCACTGTCGATCTCGCGCAACGATCCCGTCACCGCGCTGACCTACGCCCAGCAGGCCCACGCCCTCGCGGCCCAGGCAGCGCAACTCGCCCAGGCTGACGTCGACAACTTTGGCGGCTACGCCAACCAAGGCTTCGGCGGCGGTGGCATGTTCGGCGGGCGCGGCGGAGGCGGCGGCGGCCTCGGGGGCGCCATTCTCGGCGGTATCCTCATCAACTCCATCCTCAACGGTGGCAGCGGCGGAGGCTGGGGCGGAGGCCACAGCGACGGAGGCGGCTGGGGTGGTGACTCCGGCGGAGGGGACTTCGGCGGCGGAGATTTCGGCGGCGGAGACTCAGGAAGTTTCTGATCCGACAAGAAGCTAGGCGCCAGCAGGAACGAACCTGCCGGCGAAAAGACGCGGTACACAACTGTTCACTGATCTCAGTGACCACCATTGAGCAGGACGAAAGGTAACACCATGGTTAAGCAGTCCATTTTCGGCCGGATCGCACAGCTGGCAAAGGCAAACATCAACACCTTGCTGGACAACGCTGAGGATCCGCAGAAGATGCTGGACCAGATGGTCCGGGACTACACCAACAACATTGCGGAGGCTGAATCCGCAGTCGCCCAGACCATCGGCAACCTGCGTATGCTCCAGGATGACTACCGCGAGGACATCAAGAACGCCCAGGACTGGGGCAACAAGGCCCTCGCCGCGTCTCGCAAGGCTGACGAATACCGCAGTGCCGGCGACAACGTTGACGCCGAGAAGTTCGACAACCTCGCCAAGGTGGCGCTGCAGCGCCAGATGTCCGCGGAAAGCGAAGCCAAGGGCGCTGAGCCGAGCATCGCCTCGCAGACGGAGGTAGTGGACAAGCTCAAGTCGGGCCTGGACCAGATGAAGGGCAAGCTCAACGAGCTCACCAGCAAGCGCAACGAGCTGGTTGCCCGCTCCAAGACGGCCGCGGCACAGTCCCAGGTGCACGATGCCATCAAGAGCATCGACTTCATGGATCCCACCAGCGAAGTTGGCCGCTTCGAAGAGAAAATCCGCCGCGAAGAGGCCAAGGTCCGCGGGCAGCAGGAGCTTGCCGCGTCGAGCCTGGACGCCCAGTTCAACCAGCTGGAAGACCTCGGCGAGCAAGTGGAGATCGAAGCACGCCTGGCAGCCCTGAAGTCCGGCGGGGCGAAGCCGGCCATCGGCGCTTCCGGCACCCGGTCAGAGTCCACGGTCGACGAAGCCGACTTCGACAAGCTGTAGCCAGCCGCGTCCGCCGCTGAGCGGGCAGCAGGGGCCGGGGTTCATCACGAACCCCGGCCCCTGCCATGCCCGAACAGGAGCCTGCAACCCGTAATGCATCCGGCCCCGTGCGGCCGCAGTCCCGGATGTGTAGCGTGGAGGCCATGGCCTCCCCCGTCGCATCCTCCATCGTCTGGCTCCGTGACGACCTTCGACTGGACGACAACCCTGCCCTGTCCCACGCCGTCGAACTCGGCCTGCCGCTGACGGTGGTCTACATTCTGGACGAGGAATCCCCGGGAATCCGTCCCCTGGGAGGCGCGGCCCGCTGGTGGCTGCACCACTCGCTGACTGCATTGGCGGGGGCGCTTGCTGAGGCCGGTTCCGCACTCATCCTCAGGCGCGGACCTGCCAGCCGTGTGATCCGGGACCTGGCCGCGGAGACCGGCGCAAAGCACCTGCTGTGGAACCGCCGCTACGGCGGTCCCGAGCGGTCCCTGGACGCTGATATCAAGGCCTGGGCGGCGGAGAACGGCATCGAAGCCGCCAGCTTCCAGGCCAACCTGCTCTTCGAGCCGTGGACCATCACCACCGGCAGCGGCGGCCCCTACAAGGTGTTCACGCCGTACTGGCGGGCCTGCACTGCGTCCGGCGAGCCTCGTCCGCCGGTGGATGCCCCGGCTACTCTGCCCTCCCCTGCCGCTGCCGGGTCGAAGAACCCGGCTGGGAGCGACACACTGGCGGAGTGGTCACTGCTGCCCGTGTTGCCGGACTGGAGCGGCGGACTGGCTGCGACCTGGGAACCCGGGGAGGCCGGAGCACACAACAGGCTTGAGGACTTCCTGGACGGGCCCGCACAGGAGTACGGCACCGGGCGCGACATACCCGGAGTGGAAGGCACCTCCAGGCTGTCCCCCCACCTCCGTTTTGGTGAAATCAGCCCGTTCCGGGTCTGGCATGAGCTCCGCCGCCACTTCCCCCGCGAGGCGACGCCCGACGTCGGGATCTTCCGGTCCGAGCTGGGCTGGCGGGAGTTCTGCTGGCAGCTGCTTTATGCCAACCCCCGTCTGGCTACCCGAAACTACCGGCCGGACTTCGACAGGTTCGAATGGCAGCAACCCACCGCGGCGGAACTGGGCGCCTGGCAGCAAGGCCGGACCGGCTACCCGCTGGTGGACGCGGGGATGCGGCAGCTGTGGCAGACGGGCTGGATGCATAACCGGGTGCGGATGGCTGCGGCGTCCTTCCTCGTCAAGAACCTCCTGGCCGACTGGCGCCTGGGCGAGGCTTGGTTCTGGGACACCCTCGTGGATGCCGATGCTGCCAGCAACCCCGCCAACTGGCAATGGGTGGCGGGCTCAGGCGCCGATGCGTCCCCGTATTTCAGGATCTTCAACCCGGTGACGCAGAGCAAGAAGTTCGACGCCGAGGGCCGGTACCTTCGCGAGTTCATTCCGGAAATCGCCCACATGGACCGCAGGGCCATCCACGAACCGTGGAAGGAGCCCGATGTCCAGGGCTACCCTGCGCCCGTGGTGGGACTTCGCGAGTCCCGGGAGCGTGCGCTGGCCACCTATCAGAAGCTTCGGGCGGACGAGCCAGGCCGGGAGGCGCCGGGCGGCCCGGAAATCAGCGGCTGACTTTGCCCATCAGGGAAGCAATGGGGCGCAGGAAGATGGGCCGGGCGAGGAACCATGCCGCCACCATCACGGCCACAGAAACAAGGAAGATCCAGAAGCCGAGCCAGCCGTCGCCGTCGGACACTGCGTACATGTGGTTCAGGTTCCGCAGGGCCCCGGTGGCGAACACCAGGAAGACATGCACCACGATGAAAGCCACGAAGTAGATCATGACGGGGAAATGGATGGCCCGCGCCAGTTCGATCGGGTACGCCTTGTTGAGCGCGGACGCCTTCTTGGGCCAGGCGGAGGACGTCCGGATGCCCGAGATGAAGGCAAGCGGCGCAGCAATGAAGACGGTGAGGAAGTAGGTCAGCAGCTGCAGGGCGTTGTAGTTGACCCAGCCGTTTTCGGTGGGCCAGTTCAGGGATGCGTACTGCAGGGCTGCGGACAGCGCGTTGGGAAAGACATCCCAGCTGGTGGGGACGATCCTGGTCCACTGTCCTGTCGCGAACAGAAGGACGGCAAACACCAGTCCGTTGAGGATCCACAGTGCGTCCAGCGTCAGGTGGAACCAAAGCTCCAACGTGATCTTGGTGGGCGCAATCCTGGTCTTGATCAGGCCCTTGTTGTTGCGCGTCCAGTGGCCGCTGGGGCGGGTGGTGGTCCGCACCTGCCAGCCGGTCCTGATGATGAGCAGCAGGAAGAAGCCGTTCAGGAAGTGCTGCCAGGCCAGCCAGGCCGGGAATCCGACGGGTGCGCCCTCAGGCAGTTCCGAATGGCCCGGATAGTCAGCCAGGAACGAGCCCACCGCAGGAAGGCCGGTCATCCACTTGGCCAGCAGCACCACGAGCACCAGCACTACGAGCGCGGCAGGAACACCCCAGTAGAGTCTTGACCGCTTGCTCGTCGAGGAGCCGGGCTTCTTCGTGGGTGTGGACATCGAACAACATTCCTCTCGAGAATGACTGACCAGGTGCTCAAATGGCTTTGCGAACGAGAATACTAGGAACCAGGTGTAATCGGGCAAAAGAAGACCCCGGCCGGCGTGATGCCGGTCGGGGTCTTCTGCATGGTTGCGGGGACAGGATTTGAACCTGTGACCTCTGGGTTATGAGCCCAGCGAGCTACCGAACTGCTCCACCCCGCGTCGCAAGATCAACACTACCGTACTTTGGAGTAGGTAAAAACCAATCGTTGGTGAGGGTCCCCACGACCCCGAGGTTGCCTGCCTGGGACGGGTCCACTTAAACCAAAAAGTCCGGATCCTGTTTCCAGAATCCGGACTTTTCGCCAGTTGCGGGGACAGGATTTGAACCTGTGACCTCTGGGTTATGAGCCCAGCGAGCTACCGAACTGCTCCACCCCGCGTCGCAAGATCAACTCTACCGTCCGGTGAACGGGAGGCCAAATCCTGGTGGCGTGATGTGCGTCTCGCCGGGTCATGCCCCTTAGCTGCTGGGTGCCGGCGAGGGCGTCGCCGTCGGTGTAGCTTCCGGCGACGGTGTCGCCCCGGGCGATGGTGTGGCTTCAGGGGCTGGCGCCGGGATCTTGCTCTCGGCATCAGTCGCCTTCTGCAGAGCCGCCGCGAGTTTCTTCTGCTCTTCCCCATAGGCTGCGAAGTCGCCAGCCGCCAGGGCTGCCTGGCCCGCCTTGATGGCGGCGTTGGCCTCCTCCAGCGCAGCCTTCAGGTCTGCCTGGGCACCTGCACTCACCGGCGGTGTTGTGCCAGGAGCAGGCGGGGTCTGGCCGGTGTTCCCGGAGTCGCCCGCGGCAGCGCCGGAGTCGCCGCCGAAGAGTTGCTTCAGGGCACCGTCGAGGGTCGGCGCAAAGCCGACCTTGTCGCCGAAGGCCACCAGCACACGCTGCAGGGTGGGGTAGGACGTCTCACCGGTCGACTTGAGGTACACCGGCTGGACATACAGGATGCCGCCGCCCACAGGCAGAGTCAGCAGGTTGCCGTTGAGCACCTCTGAAGCACCCTGCCTCAAAAGGTTCAAAGCCTGGGACACCGTGGGATCGGAGTTGAACTTGTTCTGGGCCTGGCCTGGCCCGGGAACCTGAGTTTCCGGCGGAATCTGCAGGAGCCTCAGCTTGCCGTAGCTGTCCGCTTTGACGCCCTTCTCGTTTCCGGCGTCAGAGTCGGCGGCCAGGAATCCGTAGAGGACGTTCCGGGCAGTACCGTTGACGATCTGGGGGATGAAGGACGAGGTGAGCTGGAAGGCCGGCTTCTCCTGGTCAGGCATCTGCAGTGACATATAGAACGGCGGCTGCTTGACTTCCGTATCTACGGTGGGATCGTTCGGCACGCTCCATACTTCGTCACTCTTGTAGAAGCTCACCGGTTCCGTGACGTGGTAGCGGCCCAGGAGCTCGCGCTGCACCTTGAACAGGTCTTCCGGGTAACGGACGTGGCTCATAACATCGCCGGACATCTCCGAGTACGGTTTTACCGACGTGGGGAAAACCTTCTGCCAGGCCTTCAGGACGGGATCCTGATCGTCCCATGCATAGAGGGTCACCGAGCCGTCATAGGCGTCGACCGTGGCCTTGACCGAGTTCCTGATGTAGTTCACCGAGCTGTTCGGCAGGGCAACCGTCCGGCCTGAGGTGGTCTGGGAGTCCGCGGTGGCAGCCGAGAGCTGCTCCTGCTGCGAGTACGGGTAGTACTGGCTGGTGGTGTACCCGTCCACGATCCACTTGACGCGGCCGTCAACAACGGCCGGATAGGAGTTGCCATCCACGGTCAGATACGGGGCAACCTTTTCCACGCGGTCACGCGGACTGCGGTCGTACAGGATCTGGGATTCTGCGTTGACTCCGTCGGAGAGCAGGAGGTCCGAGGACTGGAACTTGATGGAGTACAGGACCTTGTTGAAGAAGCTGCCCACGTTGGGCCCGCCGTTGCCGGTGAAGGTGTACTGGGTTTCCCCGTCCCCTTCCTTGCCGGAAGGCCTGTCCTGTTCGCGGTGCGGTGATCCGGCAGGCGCCCCGACAATGGAGTACTCCGGGGAGTCTTCGCCGAAGTAGATCCGCGGCTCGTAGGTGGAGTCATCGCCAAGAACGCCGGTGGACGGGATGCCCGACTGGAGGAACTCCGGCTTGCCGTCGACGGTGAATTTGTTTCCCTTGGCCGCCACCACGCCGTAGCCGTGGGTGTAGACGACGTGCTGGTTGAGCCAACCTTGCTGGTTGGTGGCAACGTTCGTCGGGTTCAGCTCGCGCACGGCGATGACCGTGTCCTGGATCTTGCCGTCAACCTCGTACCGGTCAACGTTCAGGGCGTCCGGGAACTGGTAGTACGGGCGGTACTGCTCCAGCTGGGAGAACGCATCGGAGATCAGGTTGGGGTCCAGGAGCCGGATATTGGCTGTGGTCTGGGCGTCAGGTGCCAGCGCACCGGTGTTGGCCGTGTTGGTGGCGTCGTAGCGGTCCACCTGGATCTGGTCCAGGCCATACGCGGCCCGGGTCATTTCGATGTTGCGCTGGATGAACTCCTTTTCCAACGTCTGTTCGGAAGGACGCACTTGGAACTGCTGGATGACCCACGGGTACACGCCGCCGGCGAGGATCGAGGTGATGATCAGCATGGCCGTGCCGATAACCGGCAGGCGCCAACGGCCGATGACCGCCGCAATGATGAAGAGGATGGCCACCAGGCCTGCCGCCACGGCAAGGATCGCCTTGGTGGGGATCACGGCGTTCACGTCCGTGTACAGCGCACCGGCCCAGCGCCCGCCGTTGCCCTGCAGGGCGGCGTAGCGGTCCAGCCAGAAATTTGCACCGAGCAGGATCAGGAAGGCTGCGCCGGTTACCGCGAGGTGGATCTGTGCCGCGCGGCTGGTGAACACGCCGCGCTCCATCAGCCGGATGCTGCCGTAGAGGTAGTGGGTGAGGATTCCGGCGATGCCGGCCACCACAACCACACTGATCAGGAAGCCGGTGACGAATCCCAGGAACGGAAGAGTCATGAGGTAGAAGCTGATGTCCAGGCCGAACTCAGGATCGCTCTGGCCGAACGGTTCCTGGTTGAAGAACAACAGCACTTTCTGCCATTGGCTGGCCGCGGCGCTGCCCGCGAACAGCCCGAACAGGATGGGCAGGCCCACCATTACGACGCGGCGCACCGGTTCAAGCTGGGCCTGGTAGCGGTTCAGGTTGTCGCGCATCTCCGAGTCCGGCGCGTACACGGGCCGCGCGTGGTAGGCAACCCGGATGGCAAAAAAGACGGCCAGGAACATCAGCGCGAAGCCGGCGAGGAAGATCCCGATCCGCGAGAGGTTTTCTGTCACAAACACTTCGAAGTAGCCGAGCTGCCGGTACCACAGGACGTCAGTCCACACGTTGGCGAAGAAGATGAAGCCCACCACTGCGATGGCAACAACAATCAGCGTGGGCGTTAGGGCCCCGCGTCGCGAGGGGGGTCTTCCGGGCGGGATGGGGCTGGTAGGACGGGACAAACTCGGTACCTCATAGCTGGTCGTCAGGTTTACATGAGAAGCGTGCGTGCGGTTGACGTCCGGCACCGGTCAAGCGTGTGGCAACGTCCGTCATATCTGCCACGAGTGGCGGTAAAGCTTAGTTCCTGGCCTCAGTCTAGTTGCTGGCGCAGACCGGCAAAGCGCCCGTGTCCTGCCCGGATCCGGCGAGTTCGACGGCGTGGCGCGCCTCTGCGATGTTCTCCACTTTGAGCACCTGCAGTCCGTCCGGAACATGGCCCACCACTTCGTCGCAGTTTTCTGCCGGGGCGAGGAATACGGTGGCTCCCCCGGCACGCGCGCCCAGCATCTTCTGCCGGATGCCCCCGATGGGGCCAACGGCGCCGTCGGGGGTGATGGTCCCCGTTCCGGCGACATGTTTGCCGCCGGTCAAGTCCCCCGGTGTCACCGTGTCGATGATGCCCAGCGAAAACATCAGCCCGGCACTGGGTCCGCCAACCTTGTCCAGTGAAATCTTCACGTCGAACGGAAACGTGAACAGGTACTTGAGCATGACTCCGAGAATGTAGCGGCCCGCACCGTTGTTCATGGGGGTGATGGTCTGTGTGACGGATTCCCCGGCCCGCTGCACCACCAGGGTGGCCGGCGCTCCCTGGCCGGCGGCCAGTTCCTCCTGCACCACGGCGAGCGATGTGATGGGTTTGCCGTTGATCGATTCGAAGATGTCGCCGTTTTCAACCTTGCCGGCGGACGGCGAACCATCGGGCAGCCCCGCGGCCTGGAGCTGCTGGCCGAAGGGAATATCGAGCTCCTTGAGTGCTGACGCCACCGCATTCTCCTGCGACGAGGTCATGGCCACGGAGCTCTGCTCGTCAGCCTCCTCCTTTGTGGTGCCGCTGGGGTAAAGCATCTCCACCGGGTGAACGGACTTGGACCTGTCCAGCCAGGCGGTGAAGGCACCCAGGACGCTCACCGGGCCGTTGGGACCGCCGTCGACATAAACGGTGGTCAGGTCTAGATTTCCCTGGGCGGGATACGTTTCGTGGCCCGTCACGCTGATGACAGGGCTGCCCTGGCTCTGGCCGAGGGTGTTGAAGGTTGGTCCGGGCGATTCCACAACATAAGGCACCGGTACAGTGACGGCCGCGATCCCCAGTCCCAGCGCCAGGACGCCGGAAAGCATCATCACGGACACCCGCCGGTCCCCGGGCGGGGAGCTGCGGGGGGCATTCTGCCCTTTGGGCGGGGGGCCGGCTACACCCTTTCGGGGCGCTGCGGCACTCGCTGTGGTGCCGGCGTCGAGCTCTGGCGCGTGGTCCTCATGCGGATGATCGCCGCGGGTTGTAGTCACTGAATCAACACTACGCGGTGCCCGCCCCCGGCCAGCGCTTTGCCTACAGCGAACGTGACGCCCGTCCGGCAGACAGCCGCTCCTGCCCGGGGTACCGTGAAGTGAACAGTCACACCGACGATCGGCGGGATCATGACCTCCAACCCACTCAATCCGTCCAACGGCGACGATACGCCGAAGGATCCGTTGACCGAGATGCTGCAGAACCTGATGGGCGGCAAGGGCATGGAAAACTTCGACCCCGCCGAACTCGCAAAGGCAGCCGGCCTGCCGAACGACCCCAATCTCCTGGCCCAGATGTTCTCCCAGGTCCAGGCCATGATGAGCGCCCCGTCCGAAGGGCCCGTCAACTGGCAGCTCGCGCACGAGAACGCCCGCCGGGTTGCCGCCAGCAGCGCCGACCCGTCCGTCACGTCCCTGCAGACCCGCGAAGTCGACGAGGCTCTGCGGCTGGCCGAACTGTGGCTCGACCCCGTGACCGACCTTCCTGCCACCGGCCTGATCGGCCGTGCGTGGTCGCGTGCCGAGTGGGTGGAAGCCACCCTTGGAACATGGAAGCGTCTGACCGAGCCCGTAGCCAACAGCATCGCCAACGCGCTCTCCAGCGCCATGACCGAACAGATGCCCGAAGAAATGAAGTCCATGATGGGCGGCGCTTCTTCCATGCTGCAGAACATGGGCGGCGCGATCTTCGGGATGCAGCTGGGGCAGGCGATCGGTGCCCTGTCCGCCGAGGTTGTCAGCTCCACGGACATTGGGGTTCCCCTGGCTGACTTGGAAATGGCGCTCCTGCCGGCCAACGTGGCCAAGTTCGGCGAGGGCCTAAGCCTGCCGGAGAACGACATCCGGCTGTTCCTCGCCGTCCGCGAGGCCGCCCATGCGCGGCTCTTTGTCCAGGTGCCCTGGCTGCGCGGCCACCTGCTCGGCGCCATCGAGGCCTACGCCCGCGGCATCCACATCGACACTTCCAGGATTGAAGAGCTGGCCCGCGACTTGGACCCCAGCAACCCCGAAGGCATCCAGGAAGCGCTGTCCCAGGGTGTCTTTATGCCGCAGCGGACCCCTGCCCAGGAGCAGGCGCTTGAAAAACTTGAGACGGCCCTGGCCCTCGTTGAAGGCTGGGTGGACGAGCTCACTGCTTCGGCCACAGAGAAACTGCTGCCCTCCGCCGGTGCGCTCCGGGAAACCGTCCGGCGACGCCGTGCCACCGGCGGTCCGGCGGAACACGCGTTCTCCTCCTTGGTGGGACTCGAACTGCGCCCCCGCCGCCTCCGCGAGGCTGCCACGCTGTGGGCCACGCTGAAGGACGAACGGGGCATTGCCGGACGCGATGCCATCTGGCAGCACCCGGACCTCCTCCCCACCGCCGAGGACCTCGACGACCCGCAGGGGTTCAGCAGCCGACGCCAGCTGGCCGAGGCCAGCGACAGCGAAGTGGACGACGCCCTGCAGAAGCTGCTGAGCGGCGGCTTCGACAACGCGCCGCAGGATGAGTCCGACGCCGGCGACGGCGACCAGCCCACCGGCGACGGTGAGCAGCCCAAGGGCTAGGGTGTGTTGCGGCGCAATGTCGTGGAAGGCAGCTTGAGCCCTAACCTTCCTGGTCGCTGGCCGACATATCGCCGACCCCAGGGGTGCCATCGGCGAGCGCGTAGCGCTGCAGCACTGCACCCTTCGGTGAGGCGACGACCGGCTCGATGAGTCTGAGGTTCGTCGGAACCACCCCGCCGGCGAAAACCTTCTTTCCACCCCCGAGGAGGATCGGATACACCCAGAGCGTGAGCCGGTCAAAGAGCCGCCCCCGTTTGCCCGGCCAGTACGCGGCGAAGATGTCGTAGGTCCGCCGCCCAAGCAGCAGCGCGTCCATCCCCACCATCCCGGAGTCGACCTGCTCGCCGACGACTTCGTCCAGGAGGGGCCGCCTGCCAGCCGCCAAACGCGAAACCGCCGTCAGCATCATGGTCCGGCCCGCCGGGCGCCTGCGCGACGCCGTCGAGCGTGGTGAAGGAGGGACTCTCTAGTCGGCGTCGCCCGGCTCTGAATCATTGCTGCCCGCAGCCAGGCCCCGGGAGGTGGCGAACGAAACACCCTCCAGGAATGCCTTGGCCCGCATCGTGTCGGGGTAGGCCTCCAACAGCTTCCAGAACGAGGCGTTGTGCCCGGCCACCAGCAGGTGCGCGAGCTCATGCAGCAGGACGTAGTCGATGACCCACTGCGGCATGGGCCGGAGCTTGTCGGAGAGCCGGATGGATCCCTCCGACGGTGTCGCGGAGCCCCAGCGCGAGTTCTGGTTGCTGACCCAGCGGACCGACGTCGGGACTGCCCTGCCGCCGAAGTACCGGGCCGAAAGGGCTGCGGCGTGGGCGGCCAGGGCAGTATCAGTGGCTGGCTGCTTACTTCCTTTGCGAGAGCGCCGCTCCCCCTGGCGGTGCAGCTTCTCCAGCATGCGGTGCACCCATTCAGACTCCTGCGCGGCGGTGAAGCGGGCCGGAATGGCCACCACTGCCGTCCCGTTCTCCCAGAAGGCAGCCACGGTCCTGGTCCGGCGGGCCGACCGCCGCACCTCAACCGGTGATCCGTCCGCCGTGGTGACGGGGAGGGTGTCCTGTCCTGCCGCCCGGCGGGTCACAGGGTGGTGCTTTCGACGAGCACCCGCAGCACGTCTTCGCCGTAGCGTTCCAGTTTGGACGGACCGACGCCGGCCAGCGCTGCAAGTTCCTCCAGCGTGGACGGCTTGGCCTCTGCGATGGCCGTCAGCGTGGCATCCGTGAAGACCACAAACGCCGGCACTTCGGCCGCGAGCGCAATTTCCTTCCGCCATTGCCGAAGAGCATCGAATGTCTGTTCTTCGTAGCTGGGAGGACAGCCGTTGCAGCGGCCCACCTTGCGTTCGGCGCCGCTGGCCAGCATGCTCCCGCAGACCCTGCAGGTGGCAGGGGTCGCCGATTTCCGGCGCGGCGCCGGCCCTTTTCCGCGGGCGCTGGAGCTGGCCACCGAGTTGGGCCGGAGCCCGTCGAGGAAGCGTGAGGGTTTCCGGTTGGCCCGGCCGCCCGGCGTCCGTGCCGTGGACCAGGACAGGGACAGGTGCTCGCGTGCGCGGGTGATGCCCACGTAGAGCAGCCGGCGCTCCTCATCCACGGATTCGGGTGTGTCCGCGAAGGAAATGGGCATCAGGCCTTCGCAGAGGCCCACCAGGAACACGGCGTCCCATTCGAGGCCCTTCGCGGCGTGCAGCGATGCAAGCGTCACGCCCTGGACAGTGGGAGCGTGCTGCGTCAGCGACCGTTCCTGGAGTTCATTCACAAAGTCACTGAGACTGAACTGCTCGCCGCGGACGTGGACCAGTTCGTCCGCGAGCGCCACCAGCGCTGCCAGGGACTCCCAGCGTTCGCGCAGCGCGCCGCCGTTGTGGGGCGGGGCGTCCGTGTAGCCCAGCGAGGCCACGATATCGCGGACCAGCTGGCCGAGCGGTTCTGGCGTCGCCGTCTCAGCGACGGCCCTGGTTGCCGCGCGCAGCTGAAGGATGGCGTCGCGCACTTCCTTGCGGGCAAAAAACCGCTCACCGCCCCGGAGCTGGTAACTGATGCCGGCCGCCGCGAGCGCCTGTTCGTAGGCCTGGGACTGCCCGTTGGTGCGGAAAAGGACAGCCACCTGGCTGGCGGGAGTGCCGGCGTCGAGCAGTTCCTGGATCTTGATGGCGACCGTGGCGGCTTCGGCTTCATCGTCGGAGCACTCGGTGAACTGTGGGACAGGCCCCGCCGGCCGCTGCGCCACCAGCTGCAGCGGAGCCGCCCAGGCAGCATCGGCCACCGGCCCGCCGCCACGCCGAGCGGCCAGGAGATCGTTGGCCAGCTTGACCACCTGCGGCGTGGAACGGTAATCCCGGATCAGTTTCACCACATTGGCCTCAGGGTACTGGGCCTTGAATCCCAGCAGGTGTTTGGGCGAAGCGCCGGTAAACGAGTAGATCGTCTGGCTCGCATCGCCCACAACGCACAGCTCGTCCCGACCGCCCAGCCACAGCTCCAGGAGGCGCTGCTGCAGCGGCGAGACGTCCTGGTACTCGTCCACCACAAAATGCCGGTACTGCTCGCGGACGGTGGCCGCGACTTTCTGGTCCTCCTGCAGGATCCCCACCGTGATCAGGAGTACGTCCTCAAAATCAATGACGTTGCGGTCCGTCTTGACATCCTCATAGGACTGGAAGACCCGGGCGACGGCGGTGAGGTCGAACCCGCCGGGCGTTCCCCTGCCCTGCGCGTTCTCCAGATAGTTGGCCGGGGTCAGCATGGAGACCTTGGCCCACTCAATTTCGGAGGCGAGGTCCCGGATGGACGCGCGGTCAGTGCTGAGCCGCAGGCGGCGGGACGCTTCGGCGATCATCTGGGCCTTGTGGTCCAGCAGGTTGGGCAGAACACCGCCGACCGCCTGCGGCCAGAAAAATTGCAGCTGCCGCAAGGCGGCGGCGTGGAAAGTGCGCGCCTGGACATTGCCCACGCCGAGGTCCCGCAGCCTGCTGCGCATTTCCGCGGCGGCCCGGGCCGTGAACGTCACGGCGAGGAGCCGCTGGGGGCTGTACACCCCTGAGTGCACGCCATACGCAATCCGGTGCGTAATGGCCCTGGTCTTGCCGGTGCCGGCACCGGCAAGGACGCACAGCGGCCCGTTCAGCGTACTGGCGACCTCGCGCTGTTCAGCGTCAAGTCCCCCAAGGATTCGTTCCTCAAGGGACTCTGCGCTGTCAAAATTCTCTGTGGTCACTTCTGCTGCTCTGTTGTCGCGACTGCCACGTGCTGGCGTCTGGCCAATGGTGATGCCTGATCCGGGTGTCAGTTGTCCGTGCGGTCCATGATCCGGCCGCCATACCAGTGCTCGATCAGCGAGCGTGCAATGGACAGCCGGCTGGAGATGGTGATTTCGCCGGTGAGCACGGCGTCCTGGAGTTCCTCCCGGCTGAACCAGCGCGCACGGGTTACCTCCACGCCGTCGGGCTTTGCCACGGCGTCTTCGGTGATGGCCGTAAATCCAAGCATAAGGGAGGCCGGGAACGGCCATGACTGCGAGCCCAGGTACTGGCAGCCCGTGACCCGGACGCCCACTTCCTCGTGGATTTCCCTGACGACGGCCTGTTCCAGGGATTCGCCTGGTTCAACGAATCCGGCCAGCGTGGAGTAATTCTTCGCGTCAACAGGTCCGCCGCCACCGAGCAGCAGCCTTCCGTCCGGCCCCACCACCGTGACGATAATGGCCGGATCCGTCCGGGGGTAGTGTTCCGTGCTGTCCTGGGGGCAGCGGCGGACCCAGCCGCCGGCCTCCACGGCAGTTCGGGCCCCGCAACGGGGACAATGCGTATGGCCGGCATGCCAGTTGGCGATGGCGCTGGCCTCGACGAACAACGCCGTGTCAGTGGGGTTCAGGACGGCAGCGATGTCGCGGAAGCCGGCCCACTGAGCGTCGGCCGGGATTCCGGCAGTGCCGGGATTGGCAGGCTCGGGAAGGACAACAAGGACTACTTCGGTGCCGGCGGCAAGATCCGAGCCGTCCAGCGCGGCGCCAAGATAGATGACCTGTTCCGGGGCTGAGCCACGGTCCCGCAGGTTAACCAGCAACTGGGCGGCTGCGGGCAGCAGAAGCTCGCTGCCCCGCACCAGGGCCTGCCGCCCGGCAAGGACCACCGCCCGGGTGTGCTCGCTGTTCAGCAATTCCTCAACCATGCCTGGCCGGACACGGTCTGCGGAGCCGCGGTCCACGGCGGCCGGGAGAACCGGCAGTACGGTATCGAACAGGTGGTTGGCCGGCAGCTGGGCTGCCTGCGGCTGGTAGGCCGGTATAGCGGACTCCGCATGACTCATGTGTCCACCGTACTGACTCGGACTGACAATTTACATTCGGCGGGGACATTCGGCGGGACAGGCGGGGTGGACGTCCGGACCGGGTGCGGAAGCCGACTTTTGCAGCATATCTGGAGACTCGCCGCCGCACATCGTTGTCTTGGACGCCACTCAATCTACCGTGGAACGGTGAGAAGAAAACCGATCGAACTGGCAGCCGTTGCAACCGCGGCAGTCCCCGGGCTGACCCCGACCGCCGTTAGCTCTGCTGCGGACGATCCCGCGGATTTTGACTCCGCGCTGCTGCTGGATTCCGAAGACAAACAGTGGCGGGTCAGGTCCCCGCGGCATGCGGAAGCAAGCGCCAGGCTCGAGACGGAGTTCCTCGTCCTCCGGGCATTCGTACCGGCCATCCGGGCCGAGCTGCCCTTCCTGATGCCCACGGTGGCCGGCAGCGTCCGGCTTGGTAACCTCAGCACCTTTGTGTATTCCCATCTGGCCGGGAGCACGCAAAGTGTGGAAGAACTCACTGCGGGTCCGGCCGCGCTCGCCCGGGAAATCGGGACAGCGCTGGCGGCCATCCATGATCTTCCGCACTCCCTTGTCAGCAATGCCGACCTGCCCAGCTACACGCCCAACGAATTCCGCCAGCGCCGGCTCAACGAGCTCGACCAGGCGGCCACAACCGGAAAAATCCCGGCGTCGCTGCTGCTCCGCTGGGAACATGCCCTTGAAGACGTCTCGCTGTGGCGGTTCAACCCGTGCGTTGTCCACGGGGACCTCCATGAGGACAACCTGCTCGTGGAAAGCAGCCGCGTCACGGCCGTTACGGGCTGGACGGACCTGCGGATCGGAGATCCCGCCGACGACTTCGCCTGGCTGGTTGCCTCGAACGAACAGGATTTCGTGGACGCAGTTCTTGCCAGCTACACCGGCAGCCGCCGCGATTCCCCGGACCAGCACCTGCTCCGGCGAGCCGCCCTGTCTGCCGAGTTCGCGTTGGCGCAGTACCTGGTCAAGGGCATCGCTGCCGGCGACGCGGGTATGGTCGCCGAAGCCGAGGGCATGCTGGAAACCCTCGCGGCCGACGTCGAAGAGCACGGCGGCCAGGCCATCAGTGTCGAGCCGCTGCCAGCCCCGGCTGCCGCGGTTGCCCAGTCCCCGGCAGCCCAGTCCCAAGCGGTGGGTGTGGCCGCTGCTCCGGCGGTCACCGTCGTCCCCTTGCCGGTCCCGTCGGTGGAGCCTGTTCCGGCGGTGCCCGCGGTAGAAGTCAGCCCTATCCCGGCTGACCCCCTCGCGGCCGACGAAGCACCGGCGGAAGAAGACTCTGCACACGAGTCACCGGCGGGAAAGCCGTCAGGACGCCCGTCCGCCGAGGACACGTCCACCGCGGCCATCAGCATCGTCGACGTCAGGAAGCACTGACATCGAGGGCGGCGGCCACAATCTGTTCGAGCTCCCCAGCGGAGCCCAGATCGTGCGGCCGCACCACTTGGTTGTCCGCAACGTAGAAGAAGGCGGCCCGGACGTCCTCCACTGCCACACCCTTGAGTCGGGCCCAAGCCAGCCGGTACGCGGCCAGCTGCACCGATTTGGCCCGCAGCTGCGCGGCAGAGGGCCGGCGGCCGGTTTTCCAGTCCACGAGGTCCCACCTCCCGTCCGCGTCCTGGAAGACGGCGTCGATGCGCCCGCGGACCACGACGTCTCCCACCCGCGTTTCCACCGGCACTTCGACAAAAGCCGGTGACCTGTCGGCCCATTCCGAGGCCTTGAAGGTGGCCACCATGGTGTCGAGGTCGTAGGCGGCATCAATGTGGTCGTCGGAGCCGGGGGCCTCGCCAAGGTCGAGCATGCCGGCTGCGCCGAAGTACTCTTCAACCCAGGCGTGGAATGCCGTTCCCTTTCGCGCCGACATGCCGGGCTCACGCGGTACAGGCCTTCGCAGCCGGCCCACAACTCCCGCCGGGTCCTCGCCGAGGTCAACCAGTGTGGACGCCGAGATGTGGCCGGGCAGATGAACGTCCTGCCCGGAGGCGCGCCTGGAACGCCGTTCCAGCAGCAACGCAGCTTCCCTGGCCCAGCCCGCCGCGGTGCCCCGGAGCCTTGGCCCGGGCTCATTGGCTGATACAGGCTCAAGGACCGGCGCAGGGTCCTCGGGACCCAACGCGGCCCGGACGCGTGCCGCGGCGCCCTCCATGGCCAGCCGTCTGCCGGGAACAACCCGCAGGCGCTCCCCGGTCCGCGCATCCACGGGACCTTCGAGGGGGTCATAGGGCCATCCGGCCACCTCCGTTTCGGTAGTCAACGGGCTCTTTTCAGGCAGGGAGGCTTCGTCTACTGACGCCGGGTGGACCAGGGCGGGAGAGATGTCCGCGGCGTCCGCCGGGGGCGTGCTCGGGCCGGAGCCGACAAGCTGTTCCAGTTCAGCGAGGAAAGGTGACATCTCGGCACGGCCTGCCCTGGAGCCCACCCATGCCGCGCTGGAAACCCAGAGGACGTGCTTTGCCCTGGTGTAGGCCACATATGCCAGGCGTCGTTCCTCGCCCTCACCATGGACCTGGACGGCTGATTTGAAGTCCTTCTCGGCGTCCAGCCAGCCCTTCTGGTCCGGCTGGTCGGTATCCCACTGGGGCAGGTCCGAACGGTCCCCCCGCAGCGGCCACGGCAGGGCCGCCGCGCCAGTGCTCCAACGCGAATCCTTGTTGCTGGGAAAGGCGCCGGCGTTGAGGCCCGGAACAAAGACGACGTCCCATTCCAGGCCCTTTGACGCATGGACGGTCAGCAGTTGCACAGCCTCGCGGTTGATATCCGACGGCGGAGCTTCGAGGCCGTTTTCCTCGGCCGCGGCAGCTTCCAGCCAGGCAAGGAAGGCGAGGATGTCCACCCGGTGCGAGGTCCGCAGGAAGCCGGCCGCCGCGTCCTGGAAGGCGTCCAGGTTTCGGCGGGCCTGGTGGATGCTGGTCCCCGGGCGTGCTGCCACTTCGATGTCGAGCAACATGGCGCGTTCCACTTCGCCGAGCAGGGTGGTGAGGTCGTCCCCGAGGTAGCCGCGCAGCTGCCTGAGTTCCGTCGAAAGCCTGCCGAGGCGGTCGCGGGCCACTTCGGTCAGCGACCGACCGTTGGAAGAAGTCCAGTCTTCGCGTGGCAGCCAGTCCAGCGCTTCAACCAGGCTGGCGCCGTCCGTCAGGTCGCTTTCGATGACGGCCTCGTCGGCCGCGTCTGCGGGCCCGTTCTCCAGCGTGGCCGCGCCGGCGGGGCGGCCGCGTCGCCGTGCGAGGTGGCTGGACCAGTCGCGGAAGGCCATCAGGTCTGCCGGCCCGATCCGCCAACGTGCGCCGGCCAGGAGGCGCATCAGGGAGTCCGAGCGTCCGGGATCGGCAAGCACCCGGAGCGTGGCCACCAGATCAACGATCTCGGGAGTGTCGAGCAGTCCGCCGAGACCCACGATTTCGTAGGCAATCCCCTGCGCCTCGAACTCCCGCCGGATGGTTTCCATCTGGGCGCGCCGCCGGCACAGGACAGCCAGTGCGGGCGGCACGGGTGTGCCGTCTGCCTCACGTTCAAAGTCCGTGACCCGGTATTTTATGACGTCCCCGGCAAGTGCGGCGGCTTCGTCGAGGTCTGTGCCGAAGCGGCCCAGCACCACCCGTCCCTCCACCGCGAAGGGACTGGGCTGCAGGGGCGGCACATTCGCCGCCGCGGTGCCAACAGGTTCGCCGCCGGCAGTGGCCTTCTGCGCCTCGGCGCGCCCTAAGGCCTCTGACATGATGTTGGCGGCGGAAAGGATGGCCCGGCCGTTGCGCCACGCCGTCGTGAGGTACGACGTAGGGGCCAGCGTGAAGCGTCCCGGCCCGTCGCCCCCGTCCACGCGGACAGGGAATTCACGGACAAAGTGGAAGAGCTGGCCTGCCGAAGCACCCCGGAAGCCGTATATCGACTGGTTGGGGTCCCCCACGGCGGTGACAGCGTGGCCGTCACCGAAAAGCCGCGAAAACAGGACCAGCTGGGCATGCGACGTGTCCTGGAACTCGTCCAGGAGCACCACTTTGTAGCGCTGGCGTTCCATGTCCGCAGCAAGGGGGATTTCCGTGGCCACACGGGCCGCGAGTGCCACCAGGTCACCGAAGTCCAATGCCCCGCGTGACTTCTTGGCGGCGGCGTAGCGGCCCACCATGTCAGCCACGCTTGCCCTGGTGCGCAGCATCGCGGCCAGTTCACCGGCTGCCTGGGGGGCGTTCTTGTTCGCCCCGGCCACGTAGGGACGATCTTCGAACTCGGCAAGGCGCGACATAAGCCAGGCCTCGACGTCGGCCGGTTCCTGCAGGTGCTCTGCGCACTCCCCCGCGAGCTGGATGACTGCCTTGACCAGTGTGGACTTGGCTGCCTTGAAGTGGCTGTACTCGCCGTCGAATGCTTCCACTACTTCGCTGGCGAGCTGCCAGGCTTGGGCTCCGCCGAGCAGCACGACGTCGCGTTCCACGCCCAGCCTCAGCCCGTAATCAGAAACGATGCCGCTGGCAAATGAGTGGTAGGTGGACACCTTGGGCTCCAGGGCGTCGCTGCTGAGCAGGCCCTCGGGGAACACCTCGTACTGTGGGTCCTGGGCTGCGACCCGCTGCAGTGCCGCCAGCTTGGCCCGGATCCGCGTGGCCAGCTCGCCCGCTGCCTTCCTGGTGAAAGTTACGCCCAGGACTTCCTCAGGCCTGACCCAGCCGTTGGCAACGAGCCAGAGGACGCGGTCGGCCATGGTGGCGGTCTTGCCGGAGCCCGCCCCCGCGATCACCAGCCGGGGAGCCAGCGGTGAGGAAATGATGGCCGACTGTTCGGGGGTCGGCGTGTTCTTTTCACCCAGCAGCATGGACAGCTGCTCGGGGCTGAACAGGGGCTCTGGAACCCGGGGCTGGCTCATTCGGTGACCTGCTTTCCGCGGACACAGAGTGGACAGATTTCAGGGAGCCTGCAGCCGTGCCCCCCATGGCCGCTCTTTGCCGGGTCATGCCGGGCTTCGAAGCTGTTGCCGGACATTACCGCGGCCGCATCGGTGACCATGTCCAGCGCCCAGTTCTCCTGGGCCTCCAAGGGTTCCTGTTGCTGGACGCCGGGACTCTTGGTAGTTGTCCCGAGCTGCGCCAGTACTGCGCCGCCCGGCACGAGTGAGCCCGGCGCTGGTGAGTCCGGCACTGGTGCACCGGGTTCTGCTGCGCTGAATTCTGCTGCGCCGGGCAGTCCGTATACCCCCGTGAAACCACCGGCCAGGACCGCCGCTTGGTAGGCCCCCAGCTGGGGATGGCGGGACAGCTCGGTCTTGCCAGGCTGCCTTTTGCCCGTCTTGAGGTCCACAATGACGAGCCTTCCTTCGGGGTCGATCTCCAGCCGGTCAACCTGGCCGCGGAGCACGGCGGCGCGGGGAAGTTCGGTCCCGCCGGCCAATTCTCCGACGGACTCGGCATCGTCCTGCCCGGTGTCCGCCGGCGGAACGTCGGGCAGCCGGACCTCAAAGTCCTGCTCGACGCCCAGCAGGCTCCGGCCCTCGCTCCGCATCACCAGGACGTACTGGGCGAGCTTGCGCACCATTGTTTCGGCACGCTGGAAGTCGAGTTTGCCTTCCCAGTTGTCCTTCATCCCCAGGGTTGGCCAGCGCCGGATGAGTTCAGCGACGTACTCGCCCCCGGAGGCTTCCGGCAGGTCCTGCGCGATGGCGTGCACCAGGGTGCCCAGGCTCCGGGCGAAGTCGGTGGCGGCCTCTCCGCCGGCCGCCTGCACAAACCAGTCGAGCGGTGATTTCTGCACGGATTCCACTTTCGAGGGCGAGACGTAAACGGTCCCTCCGGGCGGGACAACCGGTTCCGATGTCGACAAAGGGGGCAGGCCCCACCAGCTGTCCGGATGTGCTCCCGGGACCGCCGGTTCCGCGGCGGCAAGTCCGGCCAGGACCCTGGCGGCCTCGGCAGCTTCGGGCTCATACTTTCCATCCAGCTGCGCGTATTGCCGCAGCTCGGCCACCAGGGCACGCAGCGTCATGGGCCGTTCCACCGGTGTGAACCCCCTGCCCTCGGCGCCAGGCTCAAGCGGCGCCACATAGTCGAGGAAGGACGACGGCTGGTCGTCCTCGGACGAAACAGAGGTGCAGATCAGCATCTCGCAGGCCCTGGAAACGGCCGTGGAGAAGCTCCGGAGTTCGTCGTAGCGGATCTCCCGCAGCCGGCTCAGCGGGTCCAGCTGCAGTGCATAGCTGACCCCATGCTCGACGGCGTCAGCGTACAGGCTGCTGCCCAGCAGCTCACCGCGGAGCCGGGTATTGGGCCAGACGCCTTCCTGCAGCCCCGCCACAATGACCACCGGCCACTGCCGCCCGGCAGCACTGGCCGGGGTCATCAGCTCGACGGCGTCGTCCACCTGGGCCCGCGCGGCCAGGGTATCCATCGGCAGCTCCTGGTTCAGGAGGTACTCAAGGAACTGCTCCGGCCCGGCGCCCGGCATCTGGTCCACGTAGCGCTCGGCTGTATGGAAGAGCGCCATCATGGCATCAAGGTCCCGGTCGGCGCGGGCTCCGTGGGAACCGCCGATGAGGGCAGATTCGGCCCACGCGTTGGCCAGTCCGGTGGAATGCCACAGGGCCCAGAGCACGGTCTCGGCATTGGCGCCGGGCTCGGCGGCGGCGCTCCGCCCTGCTTGGATCATGCGGGCGGTCCGACGCGCGGAACGGCCTTCCAGGCCCAGCGTCCCCAGGGCGCCGGGTTCCGATAATGCTTCAACCAGCAGGGCGTCGCTGGTCCGTCCGCCGTCGCCCAGCAGCTCTTCCCGCCTAAGCGACTGGCGTAGCCGGCGCAGTTCAATGGACGTAGCGCCCCCGATGCGCGACGTCAGCAGGGCGACGGCGGCTTCCGGAGTCAGCAATTCAGGATCCAGCGCAATGGCGTAGGCGTCCAACAGCGGGCGTACGGCCACTTCATCCCGGACCGCGGACTCGGCTACCGGAACGCGCACCGGGATCCCCTGGCCCGTGAGGTAACGCTGCAGCTCACTGAGCTGTCCGCCGTTTCGTACAATCACGGCGATCTCTGCCAGGTCGCGGCCATGGTTGACGTGCTGGTCCAGGATGCGCTGGGCAACGTACCGCAGTTCGTGGACCGGGGACGGTACCAGGTGTGCTTCCACCGACCCGGCGGACTGCGGTTGGGCTTCGACGACGGCGGTGGGCCCGTCCGCGGTTCCGGCCAGGGATTCGGGCTGCTCGAGCCGCCGTGCCCGCTGGCCGCCAGCACGCTGGGAGATCCGGCCCGCGACACCGAGCCAGGCTTCTGCGATGGCGGGGGCGTGCCGATGGGTGTGCCACAATGGCCGCTCGATGACGCTGGCATCCGTCGAAAGCAGGCGCGGCAGCTCCGCAACGAGGTCGGGCCTGGCCCCGCGGAAGCCCTGCACAACGGTGTCCGGGGAGTAGGCGACATAGCAGTCCTTGCCGGCGGCGATGTCGGCGAGCAGTTCGAAAACGGCGGGGTTTGCTTCCTGCACATCGTCCACCAGCACCAGCTGGAGGCGGTCCCGTTCCGCGGCCAGGAAGTCAGGCTCGTCCTGGAAGATCTGCCGTGCCGTGGTGATGATGCCGGCGGGGTCGAAGGCCTCCGGCATGCGCATGTCCAGGACATCCCGGTACTCGGCGTACAGCGCCGCGGCGGCGATCCAGTCGGGCCGGCCGCACTGGTGGCCCAGCGCCTCCAGGTCACCGGCGGTCCGGCCGGATTCGATGATCCGGTCGAAGAGTTGGCGTACCTCGTGGCGGAAGCCCCGCGTCTCAAGTGCCGCTTCCAGGTCTGCAGGCCATGGAAGTTCCAGACCCGGCATCCGGTGGCCCTCCAGGAGTTCGCGGATGATGAGGTCCTGTTCCGGGCCTGACAGGAGGCGCGGCGCGCGCGGAAGCGGAAGGATTCCCTCAGCCTTGGCCCGGCGGATCAGGTCAAACGCATAGGCTGCCCACGTCCGGGCCGGTGTGGTGCTCAGGCTCCTGTCAAGCCGTGCGGTGAAGCGGTCGCGGAGTGAGTCGGCGGCGAGGCGTCCGGGGGCCAGGATGAGGATCCGTTCCGGGTCCACGCCGTCCTTCACGGCCCGCCGGACGGAGGCTTCGATCAGGACCGTTGATTTCCCCGTTCCCGGTGCGCCGGGAACCAGGACAGGCCCGGAGCCGTGGGGCACGTCGACGGCGTCGCGCTGGTCCGCAGACAACGCCGGCACGTCCGCGTGCAGCTGCCGCGGCGGGAGAAGCCGGAGACCCGTTCCGGATCGTCCGGCCGCGGACGCGGGCCTCGCTGACGTGCGTGCGGACTCGGCGGGATCAACATGGGGGATTGTTACGGTCACACAGACATTTCATCATCAGCCACCGACAATCTATGCAGCCGCCCCTCCAGCTGCTCCGCAATAGCGTCAATCCGGTCGAAGTCATCCTCGCCCGGCGCCCAGCGTGCTGCCATCAGATCCACCCGCCATTTGCCTTCGCCGGTGCGCAGGAAAGCATCGTGGTTACCGAGCAGGGGCGTCCCCTCCCGCAGGTAGTGGCGGAGGGCTTCGGCCTCGTGGCCTTCCGGACCCTGGCCGTTCGCCTTCAGGATGCGCCACCACGCGACCTGGCTGCCATAGTGGCTCATGGCGTGGCCCACCTGCCGCGGACCGCCGGACCCCAGCAGCTCAGCCACATCACCGTAGGCCAGTGCGGTGCCGGGTGGAACCAGCTCGACCAGCGCGAGCACCGCCTCAATGTACTCAGTCCGCATACCTCAAGGTTACCGGCAGTGGCGCTGCGCGATCCTGTCGGTGCTGGCCGGTAGCGTTGAGGCATGACCACCTGGAACACCCTTCCCCGCGCAGCCTTTGATCTCGAAACCACCGGACGGAATTCGCGTGCCGCGCGCATCGTCACGGCGTCGGTCACCGTGGTGGACCACCAGGGGGACGTGATCACCGAACACGAATGGCTGGCCGATCCCGGCGTCGAAATCCCTACCGAGGCCAGCGATATCCACGGCATCACCACGGAGCAGGCCCGGCGTGAGGGACGGCCGGCCCATGAAGTCACAGGGGAGATCGCCACAGTCCTGCAGGACCTGTTCGACGCCGGGATTCCGGTCATTGCCTTCAACGCCAGCTACGACTTCACCGTCCTGGCCGCTGAGTCCGCCCGTTACGGCGTCAGGCAGTTGAGCCGTTTCCCCGTCCTGGACCCGTTCATCATGAACAAACAGGTGGACCGCTACCGCAAGGGTAAGCGCACACTGACGGCCCTGTGTGAGGAATACGGCATCACGCTGGACAACGCCCATACGTCGGCCGCGGATGCGTTGGCCACGCTCCGGATGCTGGATGCCATGGCCATCAAGTTCCCCAAGCTCAAGATGCCGGCCAGCCAGCTTCACGAACTGCAAAAGGACTGGGCTGTCAGCCAAGCGGCGGACTTCCAGAACTACCTGCGCAAGACCAAGCCCGCCGCCGTGATCGAAGGCGAATGGCCCGTCCTACCTCCGGAAGACGCCAGCGGCGACTTCTAGTTGAGAGCTAACTCACATTTAGCCGGGAACCGCTCACTGCGGCTGCCGGAACCCGCAGATTCGGCCGCAGGGGCACCCTTCATTCATCAGACGTTCAGGATGAGTCAACTTCATCCATAAATTCGACAATGAGCGCATTGAAGCAAGGCAATATTCGTCCGAAGGTGCTGAAAGCCCAAAATGAGATGATTAAGTTCAGCGGCAATGCCGCCCCCCCCGGCCGGCCGGCATTTGGGAGCAAGGCGCCAGGCGCCACGCGCAGCCTTCGGCCCGGTTGAACTTATGACTCTGATGAAAGTGACTTTCTCATGAAGACCAAAGCCATGAAGTGGCTGACCAGCGTTCCGGTCGCGGTTGCGCTGGCTGTTTCGCTGGCCGCCTGCGGTAGCGGGACCGCCCAGCCGAGCGGCACGCCCACCGATGCCCTCGCCGGCAGTGACCAGCAGACGCTGGACAAGTACACCACCGCCGACGTCACTCCGTTGGACAAGATCGACAAGACCAAGCTGGGCCTCAACACCGAAGGCAAGCTTGAGGTTGGCACGCTCTCCGACGCGCCGCCGAACATCTTCATCGACCCGGCCGGCAAGTTCACCGGCTACGACAACGAACTGCTGCGCGCCATTGCCGGCAAGCTTGGCCTCGAGGTTGAGTTCGTAGCAACCGACTTCTCGGCGCTGCTCTCGCAGGTACAGACCAAGCAGTTCGATGTGGGATCGTCCTCGATTTCCACTACTGATGCCCGCCGCGCCAACGTGGGCTTCACCAACGGCTACGACTTCGGCTTTATGGCTGTCGTTGCCAAGACCGACAGCGACGTCAAGGGTTTCGCAAACCTGGATGCAAACGTCCGCATCGGCGTCGTCCAGGGCACGGTCCAGGACGACTACGTCACCAACACCCTGAAGCTCGAGCCGGTCCGCTTCCCGGACTACGCCACCGTGTACGCCAACGTGCGCAACGGGCAGATTGATGCCTGGGTAGCCCCCTCGCAGCAGGCCACCGGCCAGGTGAAGGAAGGTGACGGAACTGTCATCGCCGAGTCCGTGGTCAACACCCAGAACTTCACCGCCTACGCCGTGAACAAGGACAACAAGGCCCTGATCGACGCTTTGAACTCCGGCCTTGACGCCGTAATTGCTGACGGCACCTGGTCCAAGCTGACCAAAGAATGGTACCCGGACCGCAAGACCCCCGCCGACTGGAAGCCGGGAAGCAAAGCTGCTCCGGCTCCCCAGAGCTGATCTGGGCCTAACCGCATATGGATCTCCTGGACCAGCTGGGTGAAACGTTCCTCAACTGGGAGGAAATGGCGAAAGTCGTTCCCTCCCTTCTCACGGTGGGCTTGCCCAACACCCTGATCCTGGCCTTGGCCTCGGGCATCCTCGGCTCCTTGCTGGGTTTGCTGCTCGCGCTCATGGGTATTTCCCGGAATCCGGTGGCCCGCTGGGCAGCCCGGATCTACACCGACCTGTTCCGCGGCCTGCCCGCCATTCTGGTCATTCTGGTGATCGGCATTGGGCTGAGCCCCATTGCCCGGGAACTCACGGGCAACCGGAACCCCTATCCGCTCGGGATCCTGGCGCTGACCCTGATCGCCGGCGCCTACATCGGTGAGATCTTCCGCTCCGGTATCCAGAGCGTGGAGAAAGGCCAGCTGGAGGCTTCCCGTGCACTGGGCTTCAGCTACGGCAAATCCATGCGCCTGGTGGTGGTGCCGCAAGGCATCCGCCGCGTGCTGCCTGCCCTGGTGAACCAGTTCATCTCCCTCCTGAAGGATTCCTCCCTGGTGTTTGTGCTGGGCTTGGCTGCCTCCGACCGCGAGATTTTCCGGATCGGTAACGATGCGATGGCCAACACGGGGAACCTTTCGCCACTGGTGGCCGCCGGCGTTCTGTATCTGATCCTTACTGTTCCGCTGACCCACTTCGTGAACTTCATCGACAACCGGCTCCGTACCGGCCGTCCGGAGAAGAAGGAACCGGACGAGCTGGCGGCACCCATCGGCAAGGGGGCACAGGCATGACGGAATCTACTTCCGGCACCCTGACCGGCAAGAACCTGCACCTTTCGTTCGGGCACAACCATGTGCTCCGCGGCATCGACCTCCACGTGGAAAAGGGCACCACGGCTTCGGTCATCGGTCCGTCCGGTTCGGGAAAGTCCACGCTCCTGCGGGTCATGAACCGGCTGATCGAACCGGACCAGGGCGACATCCTGCTGGATGGCCGGTCGGTCCTGAAGGACAACCCGGACGAGCTGCGCCAGCGGATCGGCATGGTCTTCCAGCAGTTCAACCTGTTCCCGCACAAGACCGTGCTGGACAATGTCTCGCTTGCGCTGCGCAAGCTCCGGAAGCTCTCCAAGGACCAGGCGACCGCCGAGGCCCTGGAGCAGCTGGACCTGGTAGGCCTCAAGCACAAAGCTGATGCCCGCCCGGCCAACCTCTCGGGCGGCCAGCAGCAGCGCGTCGCCATCGCCCGTGCGTTGGCGATGAAGCCCGAGGTGATGTTCTTTGACGAGGCCACCTCCGCCCTGGACCCGGAGCTCGTGAAGGGCGTCCTGGCGCTGATGGCCGACCTCGCCAAGGGCGGCATGACCATGGTGGTGGTGACCCACGAGATGGGCTTCTCCCGCAACGTCTCAGACACCGTCACGTTTATGGACGCCGGCGTGGTGGTCGAATCGGGTCCGCCCGAGCAGATCTTCACGGCGCCCGCAACTGACCGCCTGAAGGGCTTCCTTTCGGACGTGCTGTAGACGCACCAACAGAAAATCCCCGTCTCCCGGGCATTTCCCCCACGCATTGTGCGGGGATTTGTCCGGGAGGCGGGGATTTTCTTGCTTCAGCCGTGGACGGCGCGCGTCAACGCCCGACGGCGGCGCTAGGCTTGTGCGGCTGCGGCAGCCTTCGCGGCGGCCGGGAGTGCGTCAAAGATCCGGTTCATCGCGGCGTCGTCGTGGGCGGCCGAGAGGAACCAGGCCTCGAAGACCGACGGCGGCAGGTAAACACCGGATTCCAGCATGGAGTGGAAGAACGGCGCGTACCGGAAGGTTTCCTGGGCCTGGGCGTCAGCGTAGTTGTGGACGCCGTTGGCGGACGTGCCGAATGCCACGGAGAAGAGGTTTCCGGCGAACTGGACGGAGTGGTCCACGCCGGCACTGTCCAGGGCAGCGGACAGCGCCGAGGAGAGCTCCAGCGAGCGGGCGTCAATAAAGGAGTACACGTCGCGGGTGGCGTGCGTCAGCGTGGCTACGCCGGCTGCCATGGCCACGGGGTTCCCGGAGAGTGTCCCGGCCTGGTACACCGGGCCGAGTGGCGCGAGGTAGTCCATAACGTCCGCACGCCCGCCGAGGGCCGCCGTCGGCATTCCGCCGCCGATGACCTTTCCGAACGTGAGCAGGTCGGGGGTCCACGGCTCCGTCGCGTCAGCAGCACCGCCAGTGAGCCCCCAGTAGCCGGAGTAGCCGGTGCGGAAGCCTGTGAGCACTTCGTCCAGGATCAGCAGGGCGCCGTGCTCGCGGGTGATGCGGGACAGCCCCAGGTTGAAGCCCTCCCCCGGCGTTACCACGCCCATGTTGGCGGGGGCGGCTTCGGTGATGACGGCCGCGATATTCGGCCCGTGTGCGGCAAAAGCGGCTTCGACGGCGGCGAGGTCGTTGTAGGGCAGGACCAGCGTTTCGGCGGCAGTGGCTGCGGTGACGCCGGCCGAGCCCGGCAGCGCAAGGGTGGCAACACCCGATCCCGCGGCGGCCAGCAGCCCGTCCAGGTGTCCGTGGTAGCAGCCGGCGAACTTGATGATGAGGTTCCGGCCGGTGAAGCCGCGGGCCAGCCGGACGGCCGTCATGGTGGCCTCGGTGCCGGTGGAGACCATACGGACGCGTTCGGCGGCCGGCACGCGCTCCTGGACGATGGCTGCCAGGTTGGCCTCGTCCGGGGTGGACGCGCCGAAGGAGAGTCCGCGGTCCACAGCCGCGTGGACCGCCTCCAGGACGGCGGGGTGGGCGTGCCCCAGAAGGGCCGGGCCCCAGGAGCAGACCAGGTCGACGTACTCTTTGCCGTCGGCATCGGTCAGGTACGGGCCTTGGGCCGACACCATGAACCGCGGGGTTCCGCCCACCGAGCCGAAGGCACGGACGGGTGAGTTGACGCCGCCGGGCATCAGGGTCTGGGCACGGGCGAAGAGGTCTTCGGAACGAGTCATGCCCCTATTCTTCCATCACGTGCGGTGGCATCCGGCGCCACGCCATGGTGCGGGCGCCGGATACAGTAGCTGCCGGATCAAGTGGCCGCCTGGCTCAGCGGTCCGAGCGCACCTCGGCAAGCATGTCTGCAACGAGGGGCGCCACCTTGGAACCGAACAGTTCGATGGAACGCATCATCTGCTCGTGGGGCAGCGTGCCGCTGCTGTACTTCATCTCGAAGCGGTCCGCACCCAGGGTGCCCTTGAGCCGGGCGATCTTCTTCGCCACGGTCTCCGGGGAACCAACGAACAGGGCGCCGTCCTCGTCCGCCGCGGCTTCGAACTCGCCGCGCCCGGCCGGTCCCCAGCCGCGCTCCGCGCCGATCTTGTTGCGGACGGCGAGCCAGTGCGGGTAGTACTCCTCCAGGGCCTGCTCATCGGTCTCGGCCACGTAGCCGGGAGAGTGCACGGAGAGTGCCTGCGGTTCCTTACCGGCTTCGGCCAGCGTGCGCCGGTACAGATCGGCATAGGGGCGGAAGCGCTCGGGCTCGCCGCCGATGATCGCCAGGACCATGGGGTACCCGTAGGTGGCCGTGCGGACGACGGACTGGGGTGAGCCGCCCACTCCGATCCAGGTGGGAAGCAGGCGGCCTTCCACGTGCGGATAGACCATCTGGCCCCGAAGCGACGCGCGGGTCCGGCCGTCCCAGTTCACCGGGTTCTGGGACCGTACACGGTCGTAGATCTCCAGCTTCTCCTCGAACAGCGCGTCGTAGTCGCTGAGGTCGTAGCCAAAGAGCGGGAAGGACTCGGTGAACGAACCCCTGCCCAGGATCACTTCGGCGCGGCCGTTGGAGACGGCGTCGAGGGTGGCGAAGCGCTGGAAGACGCGGATGGGATCGTCCGAGCTCAGGACCGTGACGGCACTGCCGAGCCGGATGTTTTCCGTGGCCGTGGCGATGGCCGCGAGCACCACGTCCGGCGCACTGACGGCGAAGTCCCTGCGGTGGTGCTCCCCCACGCCGAAGGAGTGCAGTCCGACGGCGTCGGCCACCTTGGCCTGTTCCACCACCTGGCGCAGCACCTCGGCGTGGTGCTTGGGTGCGCCGTCGGCAGCCAGGTCGACGTCGCCGAAGGTACTGACGCCCAGCAGGATGGTGTCCGCGGGGACGGGGGCAGTGGGGTTGGACGGAGTGGTCATGGAAGGCTCGCTGTTTTCATGCATACGCATACAAACCACGGAGCATCCGGAAACATTCCCTGCCGCGTCAGGATTCCTTGAGCCAGCCTGCTACTTCGGAGGCCCAGTACGTCAGCACGGTGTTGGCGCCGGCCCGCTTGATGCCGAGGATGGATTCCGTGATGGCACCCCGCCGGTCGATCCAGCCATTGGCGGCGGCGGCCTCGATCATCGCGTATTCACCCGAGATCTGGTAGGCCGAGACGGGCACGGGACTCATGGCGGCGACGTCGGCCAGGATATCCAGGTAGCTCATGGCCGGCTTCACCATCACCATGTCTGCGCCTTCCTCAAGATCCAGCTCCACCTCAAGGAGGGCTTCGCGGCGGTTGGCGGCGTCCATCTGGTAGGTGCGGCGGTCGCCCTTGAGCTGCGAATCCACGGCCTCCCGGAAGGGACCGTAGAAGGCGGAGGCGTACTTGGCCGCGTAGGCCAGGATGACGGTGTTTTTGTGGCCGGATTCCTCAAGGGCCTGGCGGATAACCCCGATCTGGCCGTCCATCATGCCGGAAGGCCCCAGCACGTGGGCGCCTGCATCGGCCTGGGCCACGGCCATCTGGCCGTAGATCTCGAGGGTTGCGTCGTTGTCCACGTAGCCGTCGGCATCCAGGACGCCGCAGTGGCCGTGGTCGGTGAATTCGTCCAGGCAGACATCGCCCATGATGACCAGGTCGTCGCCCACCTCGGCGCGGACGTCGCGGATGGCCTTGTTGAGCACGCCGTCCGGGTCCAGGGAGGCGGTGCCGCGGGCATCGCGCACGGCGGGCACGCCAAAGAGCATGATGCCGCCGACGCCCAGTTCCACGGCTTCCGCTGCGGCGCGCTTGAGCGAATCGGTGGTGTGCTGCACAACGCCGGGCATGGAGGTGATGGGCGATGGTTCGCTGAGGCCTTCGCGGATGAACGCCGGCAGGATCAGGTCCGCCGGAGCCAGGCGGTATTCGGCGGTGAGCCGGCGCATGGCGGGCGTGGTGCGGAGGCGGCGCGGGCGGTGGTTCGGAAAGCTCATCGGGTGTTCCCTTCGTTGGCAAATACGGTGCCCAGCGCGGCCACTATGCCGTCCGGGGTGGGGACTTGGGCCGTGGCGGCCACCGGGATGCCGAGGGCGGCAGCTTCTGCCGCCGTCGGGCGTCCGATGGCGATGAAACGGCAGCGGCCCAGCGGCAGGAGGGTCGCGGCAATGCGCCGCGCGGCGCTTGGCGAGGCGGCCACGACGGCGTCGAGCGTCCCGGCGTCGAGCTCCCTGCGGGTCTGCGACTGGCTGAGCTCACGGGGAGCGACAGCGTGGGGGATTCCGACGGCGGACGGCAGTTCCGCCTCCAGGCGGAGTTCTTGCCGGGCCGGGTAGTCCACGGTGTGGTAGGCCACAACGGCGGTGACGTCGGCACCCTTGGCTGCCAGGCCATCGCGCAGTGCAGGGGCCGCGATGTCTGCCTGTGGCAGCAGCACGCGCGCCGGCGCGGCGGTCCACAGTTCCGCGAGCCCTTCGGCGGACTGGATATCCACCGGGGCCAGGGCCACAGGAATGCCTGCTGCCTCGAGGATCCGCCGGGAGGACGGTCCGATGGTGGCCACCCGCGTTCCCGCCGGCACCAGTGCGGCCGGCGTGGTGCCGCGCTCAATGGCCTTTTCCACGAGCACACGTACCGTGGTGATGCTGCTGACCACCAGCCAGTCGAAGCCCCCGGCCACCAGATCATCCAGCGCGGCATCGAGGGCCGGCTGGTCCGCGGCGCGTTCAAAGTCGATGAGCGGCAGGAGCAGCGGTTCGGCCCCCAGACCGCCGAGCAGCGCGGCCAGCGGCCCGGCACGGTCGGCGCTCCGGGTGATCAGGACGCGCCGGCCGCCCAGAGCGCCCGCGAGGTCATCAGGAGGCGGCAAGGTCCGCGATCTCCGCGGCGCCGGCAGCCAGCAGGAGCTCGGCCACCTCGATGCCGAGCAGCGTGGCACCAACCTCGGTGAGACCGTCGGTTGCCTTCTTTTCGCGCACAGTCTTGGTGCCGTCCACGGCGCACACCGCCGCCTCGAGGTACAGCATGCTGCCCTTGCGGTAGGCGAAGGCACCCACGGGGGCGGCGCAGCCGGCCTCGAGTCGGGCCAGCACGGCACGCTCGGCGGTTACGGCGAGGCGGGTGTCCTCATCGTTAAGCGCGGCCAGGGCCTGCGCCAGAACTCCTTGCGAACCCTCGGTGGAACCTGCCTTGCGCGGGGCGTCAGCCGTCCGGCATTCGATGGCCAGCGAACCCTGTCCGGGCGCCGGCAGCATCACGTCCGTCTCGAAAAATTCGCTGACGGCGTCCAGGCGGCCGATGCGTTCCAGGCCTGCGGCGGCCAGTACGACGGCGTCCAGGTCACCCGGCGCGCCGGCGGCGTTTCCGGGCAGGCCGGGCACGCGGCCGAGGCGGGTATCCACATTGCCGCGGATGTCCTGCACGTCCAGGTCAGGGCGGGCGGCACGCAACTGGGCAGCTCGGCGCGGAGAGCCGGTGCCCACCTTGGCGCCCTGCGGCAGATCAGCCAGCTTTAGGCCGTCGCGGGCGCACAGGACGTCCCGCACGTCGGCACGCTTGGGCGTTGCGGCGATGGTGAGGCCCGGCGCGGCTCCCGTGGGGAGGTCCTTGAGCGAGTGCACGGCGACATCGCAGGTGTCCTGCAGGAGGGCATCGCGCAGGGCGGCGACAAACACCCCGGTGCCGCCCATCTGGGACAGGGACCCTGTCTTGACGTCGCCCTCGGTAGTGATGTGCACCAGCTCCACGGGGAAGCCTCCGACGGCGGCCAGCTGGTCCGCCGTCTGCTGGGTCTGGGTCAGGGCGAGCTTGCTGGCCCTGGTTCCGATCCGTACGGTCACGGGGTTCCTTCTCTCCCGGCAGCGTCCGCAGGTGCGGCCGGGTATGCGTCGTGTCCGGTGCCGACGGTGGTGTCGGCTCCGGCGATGGTGGGCTTTTCGCCGCGGAAGTTCGCGCAGCATCCCGGCCGGCAGACATCGTACCAAGGGCCCAGGCCGGTCACGGCGGGCCGGTCGCTGATGTTGTTGGCGAGCGTCCGTTCGGAGATGAGGTCCACCAGGCCGTTCACAAACTTCCGGTGGGTGCCCGGGGTAGGGACACGCGTGGCGGCCAGGCCGAGGTTGCGGCAGGTTTCCAGGGCTTCGGTGTCCAGGTCCCAGACAACTTCCATGTGGTCGCTGACGAAGCCCAGCGGGACGATGACGATGCCTTTGATGCCCTGGCCCGCCAGGTCGGCGATGGCGTCGTTGATGTCCGGTTCCAGCCAGGGCACGTGCGGCGCACCCGAGCGGGATTGGTAGACGAGCGACCAGGGTGCGGTCAGGCCTGACTCGGCCTGCACGCGGCTGATGACTGCGGCGCCGGTGGCCAGGTGCTGGGCCACGTAGGCGGAGCCTTCGTCGAACTCGCGCGGTTCGTCCGCCGACCGTCCGGCGGCCTCGGCATCCCGGGTGGGGATGGAGTGCGTGGCAAAAAGGATGTGCACGGGGGCGTCCGGAGTTCCCGCGGCCGCAAGCTGCGCCCGCACGTCCGCCAGCCCGGCTGCGGTGCCTTCAATGAAGGGCTCCACAAAGCCGGGGTGGTCGAAGTACTGGCGGACCTTGTCCACCTCAAGCCGGCCGTCCAGTCCTGTCTCCGTCAGGGCGATGCCGATATCCTCGCGGTACTGGCGGCAGCTGGAGTAACAGGAGTAGGCACTCGTGGTGACCATCAGCAGTTTGCGGTGACCGGCGTCGTACGCGTCCTGCAGGGTCTGCGGAATGTAGGGGTCCCAGTTGCGGTTGCCCCACAGCACGGGAAGCTCAATGCCGCGGGCCCTGAGCTCCGCTTCCAGGGCTGCCTTGAGCTCGCGGTTCTGCTGGTTGATGGGGCTGATGCCGCCGTTGGCCCGGTAGTGCTGGGAAACCTCTTCGAGCCGCTCGTCGGGGATGCCGCGGCCGCGGGTGACATTGCGCAGGAACGGGATGACGTCATCCTGGCCCTCGGGCCCGCCAAAGGAGGCCAGCAGGACGCCGTCATAGTTTTTGGGCGCCATCCGGCCGGCTTCGGTGACCGGGTTGGTTCCGGGGAGCACGGCGCCCCCCGCAGGATCGGGCCGGGTCATGCGAGGACCTCAGCGACCTCGGCTGCGGTGATGCGGCGGCCGGTGTAGAACGGGATTTCCTCCCGTACGTGGTTGCGTGCTTCGGTGGCGCGGAGGTGGCGCATCAGGTCCACGAGGTCCACCAGTTCGGGGGCTTCCAGTCCCAGGATCCACTCCCAGTCACCCAGGGCGAAGGAGGATACCGTGTTGGAGATGACCTGCGGGAACTCCCGGCCCAGCATGCCGTGGTCGCGCAGCATCTTGCCGCGTTCTTCCTCGGGCAGGATGTACCACTCATAGGAGCGCACGAACGGGTAGACACAGAGCCATTCGGCCGGGGCCACACCGCGTGAGTAAGCGGGGGTGTGGTTCTTGGCGAACTCGGCTTCCCGGTGCACGCCCATGGCGGACCACACAATCTCGGTTCCGGCGAAAAGCGTGCTGCGGCGGATGTCGCGGATGGCCTGCTGCAGCGCTTCGGGCTTCGGGCCGTGGAGCCAGACCATGACGTCGGCGTCGGCGCGCATCGCGGAGACGTCGTAGCTGCCGCGGTGCGTCACGCCCGCCTCGGCCAGGCGGACCAGCAGGGCATCGAAATCGGCGGCAGCGTCAGCGCTGCGCACCAGTTCCTCGGACCGCTTGAAAACAGTCCAGAGAGTGAAGAACTGCTCGGCTGATTCTTCGGTTTTAGTGACAGATTCGGCAGAAGTGTGGCTCATGGTTACCAGTTTGCCCCTTCCCTACCGCCAAGTCGAAACCAGCGACTTCTACAAGACGTAGAAGTGCGCAAGGTCACACGTTGGCGCAGCATGGGTTGTGAGCCCGATCCGGCACCGAGATCAGATCTGGCGGATCCGGGCAAAAAGGAGGCCAGCGGCTCCGGCGGACCCCAGCAGTCCCACGCCAAGCCAGACCTTCGCGGGTTCGGCGGCCGCGGCTGCTGCCGTGGCGGACGCCATGTTGTCCCGGCTGGCAGGCGCGTTTCCGTGGCGCCCCGGTCCCGAAACAGGCGTGGCGTTGGTGCTGTGGGCGTCCGTGGGCTGGTCCGCAGCAGGATCGGCTTCCTGTCCGGCAACCCGCGTCACGTCGGCGGGGGCACCGGGCTGGCCGTTCGGCTGCGTGCCTGCCGCTGAACCTGCGGCATCCGGGGACGTGCTGAGCGGCGCCGGAGCGCCCGACGGCGGGACGGCGCCTTGGGGAGCCGTGCCCTGCGGAGTGGTTCCCTGCGGCGCTGGGCTGGCAGATGTCGACGGGGCGGACGACGTCGGCGCAGGTGACGTGGGGGCCGGCGACGGTGTGACCGTCGGAGTGGAAGATCCTGAGGGGGCGGGAGTCGGTTCGGGTGAGGCATTGGCCTGTCCGCCGGAACCGCCCAGGAGGCCATTCAGCAGGCCGCTGACCCCGGCGAGGTCCCCGTCGGCCGCAACTGAGGCGGACTCTGTGGGCTCGGCGCTGCCGTCCGCCGCCTGGGATGCCGGAACGCCGGCGGACAGGACCAGTACCGCTCCGACGGCAGCCGCTGCAGCGCCACGCCGGAGTCCCCCATGGATACTGGTCCGGGAAAGAGAAGATTCGGACCTGTAAATAACCATAGTTATCGACCCTAGCCACATGAGGGGGTGGATTGAAAACCGGAAACTGCACCCCGGAGTCGTCCTATCAACGCCCACATTCCACTGAACAGGAGCGATGGTCAGCTGAGCAGGCTTCGAATTTCTTTTCGGGTATCGGCCACCACGGCGGCGAGTCCGTTGCCGGCCACCCATCCGCCCACAATGCAGAGGCCGGCCTCTGCCGCGCAGAGCTTCCTTACCTCGGCCACCCGGGCTTCGTGTCCCACGGCCGCGAACGGCAGGGCCCCTTGCCACCTGACTACATCCCAGCCGACGACGTCCGTCCCCTGCACCGGGACGTCCAGCAGCGCCGAAGCGTCGCGCAAGGCAGCAGCCAGTAATTCCGAGTCGACGGCGGGGGCGGAGCCGCCGGTTTCCGGGGTCGCGGATTCCGGGGCTTCCAGGCGGCCGTAGGAGAGCCGCAGCACGTGGGTCCCTGGACCTGCCGCAGCGGCCAGCCACTCCCACTTCGCGGTGGCATGCGTGAGGGCTTTTGCCTGGATTCCCGGCGTCTGGGGGGCCACCAGGACCCCGGTGCCCCGCGGCCTGCGGTCCAGTTCGGGAAGGTCCACCACCACGGTGACGAGCCGGACATCCGGACCGCTTTCGGGGCTTCTGCCTGTCAGGGCGGGCACGGCCGCCTGAAGCAGCCCCACGGCAGCCGGGCCGGGCAGCGCCACCACCAGCAGGCCGCCGTCGTACGCTGCGTCACCGGCGGTGACACGCCAACCGTCCGGCGTCCGTTCGACGGCGTCCGCGGCTGTTCCACTCACCAGGGTGACACCGCGGCCGCGGAGATCGCTGAGCAGGGCCGAAACCAGGGTGTGCATCCCGCCGTCCAGGCCGGCGACGGCGGAACCCGCCTTCGCGACGGAGGGCTGGGCGGAGCCGCGCCGCTGGGCGGCCACCGCGGCCGCGAGGGAACCGTGCTCTCGGATTCCGGCCCGGAGGCCGGGGGCCACCATGTCCACGTCCAGGAGTCCGGGGTCCGCGGAGTGCACGCCGCCCACCACCGGGGCCACGAGGCGCTCCAACACGCGGCGGCCCATCCGGGCCCGCACCAGCGCCGCGACGCTGGTGACGTCCGCCGACGCGCCGAGTGAGGCTGGCAGGTACTTATCCAGGGACGCCCGCAGGGAGCCGACAAACCCCAACGACCGCCTGACCTCCGGGTCCCAGGGGTTGGCGGGAATGCCCAGGACTCCGGTCTTGGGCAGTTCGCGCGGGCCGTCCGGAAGCTGCACCCAGGCACCGCCCGGGCGGGGCGCCACAACCTTGCTGCCAAGTCCAAGTTCATCCGCAAGGTCAGCCACGGCCGGGGAGCGGGTGGCGAAGGACTCTGCCCCGCTGTCCAGGGTGAGGCCGGCCACCACGTGGCTGCCCACGCAGCCGCCCCAGGATGCTGCGGCTTCCAGGACAGTGACGGTGCGTCCGGCGGCTGCCAGCTCTCGTGCGGCCAGCAGGCCGGAGATGCCGCCGCCCAGGACGACGGCGGCCGGGGCCGGGGCCGGTGTCACGGAACTGCCCACGGTCCTACTCCGGGGAGATGGAGTGGATGAGTTCTACAACGCGGGTCAGGACCGCGGGGTCGGTTTCCGGCGGCACCCCATGTCCGAGGTTGAGCACATGGCCGGGCGCAGAAGCGCCGGCCGCAATGACCTCACGGACATGGGCTTCCAGCACGTCCCACGGCGCGGACAGCAGTGCGGGGTCGATGTTGCCTTGCAGTGGCACCGTTCCGCCCAGGCGCCGGTTGGCCTCATCCAGGGGAAGGCGGTAATCCACGCCCACCACGTCCACGCCGACGTCGCGCATGGCCACAAGCAGTTCGGAGGTTCCGGTACCAAAGTGGATGAGCGGCGCGCCGAGGTGGCGGACATGGTCCAGCGCCCGGGCCGAGGCCGGTGCCACGAACTTGGTGTAGTCGGCCAGGCCCAGTGACCCTGCCCAGGAATCAAACAGCTGCCCGGCGGAGGCGCCGGCTTCCAGCTGGGCACGGAGGAACATTCCCGAGGCGTCGGCGGCCCAGTTGGCCAGCGCCGTCCAGGTTTCCGGGTCTGCGTGCATCATGGTGCGCGGGCCCAGGTGGTCACGGGAGGGTTTGCCCTCCACCATGTAGGCGGCGAGGGTGAACGGGGCACCGGCAAAGCCGATCAGCGGGGTTTTGCCCAGCTCTGCGACGGTCAGCCGCACGGCTTCGCGGATCGGTTCCAGCGCTTCCCAGGTCAGCGGGGGCAGGGCGGCAACGTCTGCAGCCGTGCGCACCGGTTTGTCCAGCACGGGGCCCACGCCCGGCACAATGTCGACGCCGACGCCGGCGAGCTTGAGCGGAATGACTATGTCGGAGAAGAAAATGGCAGCATCCACGTCATGGCGCCGGACGGGCTGCAGCGTGATTTCGGCCGCGAGCTCGGGCCGCAGGCAGGAATCCAGCATGGCCACGCCTTCGCGGACCTTCAAGTATTCCGGCAGGGAGCGCCCGGCCTGCCGCATGAACCACACCGGCCGCCGCGACGGCTTGCCGCCACGGTACGCGGTGATGAGCGGCGAATCTGCGGTGCGGCCGTCCATCAGCGGATGGCCGGCAGCAAGGACACTGTCGTTAGACGGGACACTAGGCACGGCACTGGACACGGCGGAGCTGGAAGTCATGCCTTTGATTGTGCCCAAAATCGGCCCCAAAAGATAACGACAACCTGTCACGGAGAGCCGCCCCGACCGCGCCGTGGCAGGAAACACGGCCCTCCACCGCCCCTGGCTGTTTGCCGGGTTGTTCTACCGGGCTGCGAAAAAGCTATGATTGGTCTGCTGTGGTTCTTTTTTCATTGGTGGCTACACACGCCGACATCGACCTTGAGACCGTTGCTCAACTGAGCAGCGGTGCCTCCGGTATCGCAACATCCGCACTCTCCGGATCGCCGGCAGTGACGGGTGCGATTGTGCTTGCCACCTGCAACCGCTACGAAATCTACGGCGAAGCGCCCCACGCTGACGATGTTGAGGCCGCCCGTGCGGCCCTTGTCTCGGAGATCAGCGGACTCAGCGGACTCAACGAACAGCTCGTGTCCCGCTCCTTCAGCACACGCACCGGCGCCGAAGTCAGCCAGCACCTGTTCGCCGTCAGCGCCGGGCTGGACTCCGCCGTGGTGGGCGAACGTGAAATCGCCGGCCAGGTCCGCCGCGCACTCATCACTGCCCAGCACGAAGGCACGGCCAGCTCCGGCCTGGTCCGCCTCTTCCAGGCCGCCTCCAAGACGGCCAAGGATGTCGGAGCACAGACCGCCCTCGGTTCCCGGGGCCTGTCCATCGTTTCAGTGGCACTGGATCTGGCAACCGATCTTTCCGAAAGCCCCGACTGGTCCGCGAAGAAGGTGGTGGTGTTCGGCACCGGCGCCTACGCCGGCGCCACCATGGCGCTGCTCCGCGAACGGGGCTGCACCGACATCTCCGTGTTCTCCTCGTCGGGACGCGCCGAAGCGTTCGTCGCCACGCGCGGCGGAACAGCGCTGGACAGCGAATCCCTGCCGGTGGCCGTAGCGGCGGCCGACGTTATGATCGGCTGCAGCGGCTCCGACACCCGGGTCGAGGCCGGCGAACTTGCCGAGATCCGCGCGGACTCTCCCCGGCCGCTGATCGCGATCGACCTCGCCCTCACCCACGACTTTGACCCCGAAGTCGGACAGCTCGACGGCGTTGAGCTGCTCACGCTGGAATCCGTGCGTTTGGCGGCACCCCAGGAACAGGCCGAGTCCCTCACCCAGGCCAGCGGCATTGTGTCCGGCGCAGCCCAGGCGTTCGAACAGGAACGGGAAGCCCGCTCGGTGGATTCCGCCATCGTGGCGCTCCGCAGGCACACCATGAACGTCCTGGATGCGGAAATGGAGCGCGTCCGTGCCCGCCACGGCTGCACCGCCGCCGCCGAGGAAGTGGAGTTCGCCCTCCGCCGGATGGTCAAGCAGCTGCTGCATGTGCCCACTGTCCGTGCTCGTGAGCTCGCCGCCATCGGCCAGCAGGACGACTACGTGTCCGCGCTCGAAACCCTCTACGGCATCACCGTGGAGCAGCCGGCCACCGCAGCGCAGGCGGAGTGCCCCGTGGACCACCGGGGCCTTGAAACCGCCTGACCCGTCCGCGACCCTCTCTCACCTTTAGGGGCTTTCTTCACAACCCTCCCTCACCACTTTCAAGGGAGTGAGAGAGCATCGTTGAAATAGGGGCCAAAAGTGAGAGAGCGTCGTTGAAGGGCAACCGGTCAGTAGACCGGCTTCTGCGGCTCGACGTCACGCACCCAGGCCAGGATTCCGCCGTCGAGATGGCTGACCCGCTGGTAGCCTGCCTTCCGCGCGGCCTCCAGCACGTTGGCTGACCGCGTGCCCGCCTTGCAGTGGAACACAATGTCCTTGTCCTGCGGAAGTTCCGCCCAGGCCTCCCCCGCCAGGATCCTGCCCTGCGGGATCAGCACCGAGCCGTCGATGCTCACGATGTCGTGTTCGCCGGTTTCCCTGACGTCCACCAGCTCGAAGTCCTTCAGGCCTGCCTTCCGGGACGCCAGCATCGTGGCCAGCTGCGTCGCCGTCACAGTGTGCTCCGTGTCGGCGGAGGCGGCGGGGGTGATGCCACAGAAGGCTTCGTAGTCCGTAAGCTCGGTAATGGGCCCGGCCGCCGGGTCCTTGGACACCCGGATCTCGCGCCAGCTGCCGCCCAGCGCATCAAACAGTGCCACCCTGCCCAGGAGTGAACGTCCGACGCCGGTGATCAGCTTCACCGCCTCGGTCACCATGAGTGAACCCACCGCAGCACAGAGCATGCCGAAGACGCCGCCCTCGCCGCAGGAGGGCACGGATCCGGCGGGCGGGGCCTCGGGATAAAGGTCCCGGTAGGTGGGTCCGTGCTTTTCCCAGAACACGCTGACCTGGCCGTCGAAGCGGAAGATCGATCCCCACACATAAGGCTTGCCGAGGATGGCGGCGGCGTCGTTGACCAGGTAGCGGGTGGCGAAGTTGTCCGCCCCGTCCAGGACCAGATCGTAGTCCGCGAACAGCTCCAGTGCGTTGGACGCATCCAGCCGGACGTTGTGCAGCCGGACGTCCACCAGCGGGTTCAGGGCCGCGATGGCGTCCCGCGCGGAGTCGATCTTGGGCCGTCCGACGTCGGCGACGCCGTGGATCACCTGGCGCTGCAGGTTGCTGAGGTCAACGGCGTCGTCATCGATGATGCCCAGGGTCCCTACGCCCGCTGCCGCCAAGTAGAGCAGGGCGGGCGAACCCAGTCCCCCGGCACCGATAACAAGCACCCTGGCGTTCTTCAGCCGCCGCTGCCCCACCGCTCCGATTTCGGGAATGATGAGGTGCCGCGAGTAGCGTTCCACCTCGGCTGGCGTCAGTTCACCGGCGGGCTCCACGAGCGGGTTAAGCGAGACAGGGGAATCATTTGCGGTCAAAGTCGAAGCCATACTTCAATGTATGCCCCGAGATACCGCCGGGTCATATTACCGCGCAGTATTGTGTAGGTAACGGCAAGGGAAAGTAGGGCAACTGTGGTCCATGAAGCACGGGCTGACCGGGCGTCCGGCGGCGAACCCGCCGCACCTCAACGGACCGCGGGCCAGAGGTCCGCCCGGCTTCCCCGGGATGAGCGCCGGGCGCAGCTCCTCGCTGCGGCGCAGGAGGTTTTTGTCGCCAACGGCTACCATGGCGCCGCCATGGATGAAATCGCCGAAACGGCCCATGTCAGCAAACCGGTGCTGTACCAGCACTTCCCGTCCAAACGGGAGCTGTATCTTGCCCTGCTGGACAGCCATCTCGCGTCGCTGACGGACCTGATGCTTGGTGCGTTGAGCTCCACGACCGACAATGACGAACGTGTCCAGGCGGTGATGCGCGCCTACTACCGCTTCATCGCCAGCGACGACCAAGCCCACCGCCTGGTCTTCGAATCGGACCTCATCAACGATCCCGATGTCAGTTCACGCCTCGAGACATTCAACAAGACGTTCGCGGACGCTGTTGCCCGCGTGATTGCCGAGGACACCAAACTGCCCCACCTGGAGGCCCAGCTTCTGGGCCGTGGCCTGGCCGGAATGGCCCAGGTCAGCGCGCGTTACTGGCTGGAGACCGACGGGAACCTGGACCTCGATGTGGCCAGCGACCTTATTTACCGTTTAGCTTGGCGCGGAATCTCTCGCTTCCCCAAAGAGTCCTAGACTACAAATAAGAGAACCCAAGAAACGTTGATTGGCTGGGAGGCCCCCTTTTGGAAATTAAGATCGGCATTCAGAACATTGGCCGCGAAATCGTATTGGAATCGGCCCAGGATGCTGACGCCCTGGCCACGGTCGTTGAAGAAGCCATCACCAAGGGCACCGAACTCCGCCTCAAGGACGACAAGGGACGCATCATCATCGTTCCGGGGAATGCCCTGGGCTACGTGGAAATCGGCGCCGAGGAGGCCCGCAAGGTCGGTTTCGGCCAGTTCTAGCACGTCCGCGGCCAGCCCCTTCGGCGGCTGGCCGCTGCTTTCCGAGGAGATTCCATGCTTTCGCTGACCATCGTTGTCCTGGTCACAGCGGCCGCAGGCTTTGTTGTCTGGGCCAATGACAAGCGCCATACGCGGTACGGCACGGGGTTGCCCGCAGGGGTTGCCGTGGTGGTGGGCGCGGTCAGCTGGATCATTTTCATCGCGGCAGGTTTTGGCTACCAGCCGGGCCTGACGTGGATTCCCTGGGTCCTGCCCATGGCACTCGGCACCGTCGCTGCCATCGGGACGGTCATCTACCTGGGCCGGACGCGTGAAAGCCACGATACGCGGCGGCTGACGCAGGCGCTCAAGCTTTAGGCCGCTCCCTTTTTCCCTAAGAACCCGTGACCACCACCCCAGCAGGGTGCGTGGTCACGGTCCTTTAACCCGGCGGCTTAACCCACGGGCTGGGCTGTGGCGCCGAGCCGAACGGCAGCGGCACTCACAGCAGCGGCAGCAGCGGCATCCCGCTCAGTGACCTCGCCGCCGGCGTCATGGGACGTGTAGCGCAGATGCACCCTGTTGTAGCGCCAGTCAAGGTCCGGGTGGTGGTTCTGTTCTTCCGCCAGGCGTCCGACGGCGGCAATCAGCTCCAGTGCGGCGGCCGCCGTCGGCGCCTTATAGACAGCGACGAGCCCGCCCAGCCGGTACTGCCAGTCGGGCAGCGCGGCCAGGACGGCGTCGATCCGGTCCCGCGTGAGTATGTCTTCCTTGCCGGCCACAGCGGCCTCCTCGGCTCGTCCGGTGAGCCGCCCCGGCGTTTGGCCGAGGGCGCCGGGCCTGGAGAAAGCGGCCTAGAGAAACTCTGCCCGGCCTTCCATGGCCGATGACGCCAGGGCGTGCTCGCGGCGCGGAATCCTGCCGGCCGCTTTCGCCAGCCTACCGGCGATGACGGCGTGTTTGAAGGCCTCCCCCATGAGTGCCGGGTTCTGCGCACGCGTGACCGCGGTGGCCAGCAGCACGGCATCACAGCCAAGCTCCATGGCCAGGGCGGCATCGGATGCCGTGCCGATGCCGGCGTCCAGCACCACGGGCACCGAGGCGCGCGAGACGATCAGCTCGATGTTGTGTGGATTCAGGATGCCCAGGCCGGTGCCGATGGGAGCCCCGAGCGGCATGACCGCGGTGGCACCCAGGTTTTCCAGCCGCAGGGCCAGGACCGGGTCATCGTTGGTGTAGGCGAACACTTTGAAGCCCCGGTTCACAAGCTGTTCCGTGGCATCCACCAATTCCACGGCGTCCGGCAGCAGGGTCTGTTCGTCGGCGATGACTTCCAGCTTGAGCCAGTCGGTCTCCAGCGCTTCGCGGGCGAGCTCCGCCGTCATGACCGCGTCCCGGGCGGTGAAGCAGCCGGCGGTGTTGGGCAGGATCCGGATCCCGTGGTCCACCAGGAGCTGGAAAAGGGACCCCGATTCCGCCGGCGAATAGCGGCGCATGGCCACTGTGGTCAACTCGGTTCCGGAGGCCAGCAGGGCGGCGCCGAGCCCGTCGAGGCTCGGGGCGCCACCGGTGCCCATGATGAGGCGGGAGCCGAGCTCGACGCCGTCGATGACCAGCCTGTCTGCGGCCTCGGGACGGCTATGTGTGCTGATGTTGCTGGTTACTGTCATGGTGTCAGCCTCCCTGGACTGCTGTGACCAGTTCGACGTCGTCACCTTCGGCAAGCGCCGTGACGAACCACTGGCTGCGGGGTACTACTGCGGAGTTATGGGCGACGGCGACGCCGAGTTTCTGCCCGTCTGTTGCCTGGCCGTTGGCCGCGAGGGGACGGCCGGTGACCTGGCTGATGAGGGTGGTGATGGAGGCGTCGTCCGCCACGGAATGGCGCGAGCCGTTGAGGGTGATGTTCATGCTGATTCCTTCTGTGGGTCGAGGTCCTTCGTGCTGCTGATGTCCTTGTCTGGGGACTGTGTGCCGGCTACGTGGTGCTTTCCTGAAAAGCGGGCCGGGCTGAGGGCCCCCCATCGCGGGTCCGTCCGGCCGTCCAGCAGGTCCCGGCAGATGGCCGCCGCCGCCGGAGCCAGGAGCACTCCGTGGCGGAAGAATCCGGTGGCAACCATCAGCCCGGCGATGTCCGCCGTGGTCCCCGGCCGTGGCGCGGAAGACGGTACGCGGCCGAGGAGAGGGGCGTTGTCCGGGGTCGCAGGCCTTGCCCGTGCCGTGCATTCCAGGAGTTCAAGCTCCGAGACGGCCGGCACGAGGACCTGGGCGTCCCGCAACAACTGGTAGACGCCGACCGCCGAGACGGCGGCGTCGCCCGTCCCGGCGAGCGCGTCTTCCCGTTGCGTTGCCCCGATCACTACGGTGCCGTCCTGCCGGGGAACGATGTAGACCGGCACACCATGGACCATTCCGCGGACAGTGGAGGTGAGGAGCGGACGCAGGTGCCGCGGAACAGCCAGCCGCAGGATGTCACCGTAGACGGGCCGCAGGGGCAGGTGCAGTCCAACCGGCAGGCCCTCCAGCGACCCTGCCTGCAATCCGTTGGCCACGACGGTCTCCCGGGCCTGGACAGTTCCGCCGTGGGCGAGCTTCACGCCGCTGACGCGGCCGTCCTCCCAGAGCAGAGCAGCGGCACGTTGGTCAACGGCGAATCCCGCGCGGGCACCAGCCACGGCGGTTCCTGCTCCCGGTTCGTGGAGGGCCAGGACTTCCTGGAGGCACGCCACGAGTTTCCGCGGATCCACCTGGTGGTCGGCGGGGATGTCCAGGGCGCAGGATATGGCCGGGCTGAGCAGGGATTCCCTGGTCCTGGCTTCACGGACAGTCAGGGGTTCCACCACCAGGCCGCTGGCCTGCTGCACCGCCCGGAGGTCCATCAGCGCCCGGCGGTCCGCAGCGTCCGCGCCGATGGCGAGGGTCGGCGTCGTCAGATATCCGGTATCGCCGGCCCCGGCCAGGGCGAGGTCCGCCGCAAAGGCAGGCCACAGGCCGGAGGATGCCAGCATCAGCTCAAGGAGGTCTTCCTCCTGGTAGTGCAGTTCGCTCACAGGGGCCAGCATGCCGGCGGCTGCCCAGCTGGCGCCGTTGCCGGGGGCATCATCGATCAGGACGACGGAACGGCCGGATCGCCGGACTTCCCAGGCTATGGCGTGGCCGATGATTCCGCCGCCGATGACGGCCACGTCGGCGTGCAGGGCGGTGGCGGTGCTGGCCGGGACGCTGGCTGGTGCGGGCTCAGGCGGGCTGCTGATTGCGGGGGGCATATGTTCCTTCCCTACGCCGGTACTAGCCGGATCAGGTCAAGCGGTCGGCTCTGACGCCCTCTCAGCCCGGCCGCTTTGTGACGGCTGCAACGGGCTCCCGCAGTACCCGCCCAGTTTAGGGGACTTAGGCTGGTTTCCATGAACGCGCAATCCTTCGCCGCTGCAGGCACGTCCTTTGTCCCCTCCGCCGCTCCCGAATCCTTGACCGGAACAGACCCCGCTGGCGGCATGAACACCGGCCTCCCGCACAGCGCCAGGCTGTACCTGTGCACCGACGCGCGCCGGGACCGCGGGGACTTTGGCGAGTTTGTGGACGCGGCGTTTGCCGGCGGCGTGGACATCATCCAGCTCCGGGACAAGGCCATCGAGGCGGCCGAGGAGCTGGAGCTGCTGGCCGTGCTTCAGGCCGCCGCCGAACGCCACGGAAAGCTGTGGGCAGTCAATGACCGTGCCGATATCGCGCTGCTGTCCGGCGCCCCCGTCTTCCACATCGGGCAGAAAGACCTGCCAGTCGCCTCCGCCCGCACGCTGCTCGGGGCACCAGCCGCGATCGGCCTTTCCACGCACACCGCCGAGCAGGTCGAAGGGGCCATCCGGCTGTCCGGTGGGCTGACTGACCAAGGCAGCCTGGACTACTTCTGTGTAGGACCGGTCTGGGCCACGCCGACGAAACCGGGCCGGGCCGCCGTCGGCCTTGACCTGGTGCGGTACGCGGCCGAAGCCGTCCGCGCTGCCGGCGGCACCCAGGCCACGCTGCCCTGGTTTGCCATCGGAGGCATCGACCTCGGCAATGTGGAGCAGGTGGTGGAGGCCGGCGCCGGCAGGATTGTTGTGGTGCGTGCCATCACCGAAGCCTCGGACCCCGCAGCGGCGGCCGTGGCACTCCTGGCGGCCCTGGACGCCGGCGCATCCTGACAATCCTCCGCGTCGCGGGCGGCGGGCGTGCACGATCCGTGGAAATCGAGCTAACCTGATTTTCGTGTCACATCATAGGTTGGCCCCCAATGTCCACGAGCAGACGAACGACCTCGCGGCGGCGCTGAGCGCCCTGCGGACCGAACTGGAACTGCCGGGGCCCTACCCGGCAGAGGCGGTCCGGGACGCGGAAGCGGCAGTGGCCGCGCACGAGTTGCCGGGTGCTGACCTGACGGATGTGGCCTTCCTCACCATCGATCCGGCGTCGTCCACCGACCTGGACCAGGCGCTGTTCATCGAGCGTGCGGGCACCGGCTACCGGGTGCTTTACGCCATCGCTGACGTGCCGTCCTTTGTCCGCCCCGGCGGCGGGCTGGACGCAGAGACCCGGCGCCGCGGCCAGACGTTCTACGCCCCTGACGGCCGTATCCCGCTGCACCCGGAGGTCATCAGCGAAGGGGCCGGCAGCCTTCTGGCCGGCCAGCTGTGTTCCGCCTATGTCTGGGAGTTCGGGCTGGACGACGCCGCGCAGGTCTCCACTGTGAGCGTCCAGAGGGCCACCATCCGGAGCCGGGCCAAGCTGAGCTATAAGGGAGTCCAGGCCGAACTCGACGCCGGGACGGCCGGCCCGGTCCTGCAGCTCCTGAAGGAAGTGGGCCTCAAGCGCGTTGAACTGGAGCGGCAGCGCGGCGGCGCCAGCCTGAACATGCCCGAGCAGGAAATTGTGCAGCTGCCCGACGGCGGCTACCGGATTGCCGCTGCGCCGCAGCTTCCGGTGGAGGACTGGAACGCCCAGATCTCCCTGATGACGGGGATGGCGGCGGCAGACCTGATGCTGGCGGGAGAAGTGGGCATCCTGCGCACCATGCCCGCCCCGGACGAGCGCTCCCTGCGTCACTTCCGCCTCCAGACCGAGGCATTGGGCAAGCCGTGGGACGGCAAGATCAGCTACGGCGAATATCTCCGCAGCCTTGACCCGACGGAACCGCGGCAACTGGCCATCCTGCACTCCGCCGGCATGCTGTTCCGCGGTGCCAGCTACACGGCGTTCGACGGCACAGTCCCGGACGATGCCGTCCAGTCCGCCATCGGCGCTGCATATGCCCACACCACGGCACCGCTCCGGCGGCTGATCGACCGTTTTGTCCTGGTGATCTGCGAGGCCCTGAGCAACGGCAAGCCGGTACCGGACTGGGCGCGGGCAGCCCTGCCGTCACTGCCGGAGATCATGGCCGGATCCGACCAGCTGGCATCGCGGATGGAACGCATGGCGCTGGACACCGTGGAGGCCGCGCTCCTGGTCAACCATGTGGGCCAGGAGTTCGATGCGATCGTGATTTCCGGCTCCAAGCCGCAGAAGGACAACGGCAACGGGAAGAACGGCAACGGCACCAGGAACGGCGCTCCGAAAAACGGCGCCGCGAAAAACGGGAACGGCCCCTCGGGGATCATCCAGATCGCCGAACCCGCCGTGACGGCCCGGTGCGGCGGCGACCTGGAATCCGGCACCAAGGTGCGGGTCCGCCTGATCTCGTCCGACATCGCTGCCCGCGAGGTCCACTTCGAGCTGCTGGCCTGAACGATTTCCGCGCTGCCTGATCGGCCCAAAGCCGGGATTCAGGGTCCGTGCGGCTAGACTGAAGAAGTAGATATGGATGCCCGGTCGTTGATTTCCTTGATTTGAATTCAACAAGCCCGCCCCTACGCGATCTTGAGATGCACCCGTTGGTCACCAGTGCCAGCATTTTGATAGCCCGCGATCGGCTTCCACTGGATTTGCTTGCGCGCTTCGAGCGTGCTCCGGAACGGCCACGTTGGCCGGCCCGTTGAGCAGGCAGCGCCAATGCCCAAATGAATAAGGAAACTCCCCTGTGAGTGAATTGCATACCCACCAGATCCTGACTGACGACTCCGGCATCGAGACGATCGAACCCGAAGAAACCATCATCTCGGACGAGAAGCCGCACGAGATCGAGGAGAAATCCTTCGCTGACTACAACGTCCGCGCCGACATCGTGGAGTCCCTCGCCGACGCCGGGATCACCCACCCCTTCCCCATCCAGGCCATGACCCTGCCGGTGGCGCTCTCGGGCCACGACATCATCGGGCAGGCCAAGACCGGCACCGGCAAGACCCTCGGCTTCGGCATCCCCGCCCTGCAGCGCGTGGTGGGTCCGGATGACGCCGGCTACGACAATCTCGCCGTTCCGGGTGCACCGCAGGCCCTGGTCATCGTGCCCACGCGCGAGCTGGCCGTCCAGGTGGCCAATGATCTCCAGAACGCTTCCCGCAAGCGGAACGCCCGTATCACCACCATCTACGGCGGCCGTGCCTACGAGCCCCAGGTGGAAGCCCTGCAGAACGGCGTCGAGGTAGTCGTCGGTACTCCCGGCCGCCTCATCGACCTCTACAAGCAGAAGCACCTGGTCCTGAAGAACGTCAAGATGGTCATCCTCGACGAGGCCGACGAAATGCTGGACCTCGGCTTCCTGCCGGACGTGGAAACCCTCATCGCCGGTACCCCTGCAGTCCGCCAGACCCTGCTGTTCTCTGCCACCATGCCCGGCCCGGTCGTCGCCATGGCGCGCCGCTACATGACCAAGCCGACGCACATCCGTGCCGCCGACCCCGATGACGAGGGCCTGACCAAGCGCGACATCCGCCAGCTGATCTACCGTGCCCACAGCATGGACAAGATCGAGGTCGTCGCCCGCATCCTGCAGGCCCGCGGCCGCGGCCGCACCATCATCTTCACCAAAACCAAGCGCACCGCCGCCAAGGTTGCCGAGGAGCTCGTGGACCGCGGCTTCGCCGCCGCCGCCATCCACGGTGACCTGGGCCAGGGCGCGAGAGAGCAGGCGCTCCGCGCCTTCCGCAACAACAAGGTGGACGTCCTGGTGGCCACCGACGTCGCCGCCCGCGGCATCGACGTCGACGACGTCACGCACGTCATCAACTACCAGTGCGTTGAAGACGAAAAGATCTACCTGCACCGGGTGGGCCGCACCGGCCGCGCGGGCAACAAGGGCACAGCCGTGACCTTCGTCGACTGGGACGACATGCCGCGCTGGGGCCTGATCAATAAGGCCCTGGGGCTCAGCGTCCCGGAGCCCGTGGAAACGTACTCCTCCTCGCCGCACCTGTTCGAAGAGCTGGATATCCCTGAAGGCACCAAGGGCCGGCTGCCCCGCGACAAGCGCGTGCTGGCCGGCGTCGACGCCGAGGTCCTCGAGGATCTGGGCGAGACCGGCAAAAAGAACACCCGTCCCAGCGGTGGCCGCGACAGCGGGCGCGACAGCAACCGCGACGCCGGCCGGTCCGGTGCTCGCGAGAGCAGCAGCCGCCGTACCAACGAGCCCGGCGGACGCTCCGGTGACCGCCGTCGTCGTACCTCTGATGCGGCGACCGCCGGCACCAGCCCCGCCCCCGAACCGGTTGCTGCGGCTCCGGCCGAAGGCGAAGTGGACCCCCGTGCCCGCCGCAGCCGGACCCGCACCCGCCGCCGCAACGGCGAAGTGGTGGCCGGTGCCGACAACCGCCCGCAGCAGCGCAGCACCGAGGCATAACAGCTTCGATGACTGACACCGTCTGGGCGCCGGATGGCAGCAACCTGGTGGTTCACGCGGACAACGCGGAGTTCCTCCCCTCGCTGCCGGACGGCGCCTTCACCTTGATATACGTTGACCCGCCGTTCAACACCGGCAGGGTCCAGAAGCGCCAGGAAACCCGGATGGTGCTGAACACCGACGGTGACGGCGACCGCGTGGGCTTCAAGGGGCGTTCCTACGACACCATCAAGGGCGCCCTGCACCGGTACGATGACGCTTTCAGCGACTACTGGTCATTCCTGGAACCCCGGCTCGTGGAGGCCTGGCGGCTGCTGGCTGACGACGGCACGCTGTACCTCCACCTGGATTACCGGGAAGTCCATTACGCCAAGGTGATGCTTGACGCGATCTTCGGCCGGGAATGCTTCCTCAACGAGATCATCTGGGCCTACGACTACGGTGCCCGCGCCAAGTACCGCTGGCCGACCAAGCACGACAACATCCTCGTGTACGTCAAGAACCCGGCGAAATACCACTTCGACAACGCCGAGGTGGACCGCGAGCCGTATATGGCGCCTGGCCTGGTGACACCGGCGAAGCGGGAGCTCGGGAAGCTGCCCACCGACGTCTGGTGGCACACCATCGTCTCCCCCACAGGCAAGGAAAAAACCGGCTATCCCACGCAGAAGCCCGAGGGCCTCATCCGCCGTGTGGTGTCGGCGTCAAGCCGGCCCGGTGACTGGTGCCTGGACTTCTTCGCCGGTTCCGGAACCTTGGGCGCCGTGGCGGCCAAACTGGACCGGAAGTTCGTGTGTGTGGACGAGAACCAGCCGGCCATCGATGTGATGGCCAAGCGGCTGGGTGCACAGGCAACCTTTACGTCGTTCCCGCCCAACTCAGCAGCGGCTGGCGTCGTTTGAGCGTCCACAACGACGCCTGCTGCGACCTGTAAGTGTCAGGGGCAACCCTCGCCCAACTGGATGCCATGCTCAGTTTGCCGATGCACTAAGACAGAACCATTGGACTCGCAGATGGCGTTGACCAGCAGGGCGAAGCCCTCGCCGTTCTGGAAGTTGCCCTTCTGGCCGATGGGCGCCGTTGGGTCAAGCACTTTGAGCGATCCTGGCGGGACAAATGCCCAGACTTCAGCAGCTCCGGGGAAGACACTCGGGAGCCAAGCCCAGTTTCCCTTGATAACAGGTCCCGCAGTACAGTCGGCGCCGCAAGCGGCGGGCGGCCGGCTGACGTTGGTACAGTCCAGCGCGTTGGCTGCGGTGGGAACAAACACAAAGGCGGCAGCAAGGCCAGCCGCGGCCAGGGATTTCTTGAACATGAATTCTCTCCGTCACTCGTTGGGCACTGCGTTGGACGAGACCTCAATGGCGCGGCGTTCACCGCTCCCCAGTAAGCGCCAGAGTACTCAGCGTCGACGGTCAGTCAATACGCTGTAGTAAGCTACAGCGCCGCACGCACCACAGCGGTTCCCGTGCCGAGTTCCTCAATCCGCGCCAGCACCTCCGCCGTGGTCAGGTTTTCCCCCAGCAGGTTCGGTTTGCCCGCTCCGTGGTAATCCGACGAGCCGGTAATCAGCAGCCCATGCTTGGCTGCCAGGCCCCTGAGGAATTCCCGCCCCTCCTCGGGGTTGTCGCGGTGGTCGATCTCCAGGCCGGCCAGGCCGGCGTCGATCATGTCGCGGTAGGTGCGCTCCCCCACGATCCGGCCCCGGCCGGACGCCACGGGATGCGCGAACACGGGAACACCACCGGCGGCACGGACCAGCTCGACGGCGGTGGCGGGGTCGGGTGCGTAGTGCTGGACAAAGTAGCGCGAATGGGACGTCAAAATGGACGTGAACGCCTCCGAGCGGTCTGCCACCACACCGGCCGCCACCAAGGCATCAGCGATGTGCGGCCGGCCCAGGGTAGCCCCGGGAGCCACATGGTGGATGACGTCGTCCCATGTCAGCGGGTAGTCTTCGGCGAGCAGGGTCACCATGCGTTCGGCCCGCGTGAGGCGCGCGTCCTTGGCCTTGGTGATCTCTTCAAGCAGCCCAGGGTGGGCAGGATCGTGCAAGTAACTCAGCAGATGCACACTGATCCCTTGCGCGGTCCGGCAAGAGACCTCCATGCCGGGGACCATGGCCACCCCGTTTTCCAGCGCCGCGAGGGATGCTTCGGCCCAGCCGTCCGTGGAGTCGTGATCCGTCAGCGACACCACGTCCAGGCCCGCCCGGGCAGCCGAAGCCATCACGTCGGCGGGGGTTTCGGTGCCGTCCGAAACGTTCGAGTGGGCATGCAGGTCAATCCTCACTTGCCCAGCCTAGTTGACCGCGTCCGCCCGGGCATCGGCTCCTTTGTCGCGCATGCCCTGGCGCTGGTGAGACGATGGTGCCGTGAACGATGCCGAAAACACCCCGACCTCTGTCTCCCAGCCCCTCGACGAGCGCGTCAACAACCGCTCTCAGCGGCCGAGTTCCGCTGCTTTCAAAGCCTTTATGGCGAGTAACTGGGCGCCGTCAGGGCAGCATGTGCCGGCGCCCGACGCCGTAGCCAACTATGCCGCGGCCCGGCGCAAGGCCATCTCAGAGAAGTTCAAAGGCGAACGCCTGGTCATCCCAGCCGGTCCGCTGAAGGTCCGCTCCAACGACTGCGACTACCGGTTCCGTCCGCATTCCGGCTTCGCGCATCTCACCGGACTGGGCCTGGATCACGAGCCTGACGCCGTGCTCATCCTGGAACCGGCCGGTGAAGGAAAGGGCGACGGCGGCAGTCACCACCGTGCCACGCTGTACTTCCGTCCGCTGGCAGGCCGGGATACCGAACAGTTCTACGCCGACTCCCGATCCGGCGAGTTCTGGATCGGTGCACGGCCCACCCTGGCCGAGTTCGAAGCGCGCCTGGGCCTGGCCACCGCCCACATCGATGGACTTGAATCGGCGATCACCAAGAACGTGGGTGCCCCGGAGATCGGCGGCATCTCCATCCGGCTGGTGCGCAAGGTGGACGAGAACATCGACGCCCTGGTGGATACTGCCCGGTACAACACTGCCAAGGACCCGGACAACCTGGATCTGGCTGTCCTGGATGCACTGGATGAAAAGCTTTCCGAAGCGCTGTCTGAACTCCGCCTCCTGAAGGATGAGTGGGAAATCGAACAGATGATGACCGCGGTAGCTGCGACCGTCGAGGGCTTCGTGGAGGTAGTCAAGGCCCTGCCCCGCGCCCTGACCCATGCCCGCGGCGAGCGCGTGGTGGAAGGCGCGTTCTTTGCCCGCGCCCGCGAGGTAGGCAACGAACTGGGCTACGACACCATCGCCGCCGCCGGCAACAACGCCACAGTCCTGCACTGGACGCGGAACACCGGCAGGATCAACGCCGGCGAACTGCTGCTGCTGGACGCCGGCGTTGAAGCGGACTCGCTCTACACCGCCGACATCACCCGGACCCTGCCTGTCAACGGCACGTTCACCGCAGTCCAGCGCAAGGTCTACGAGGCAGTCCTGGATGCTGCCGACGCCGGATTCGCCGCTGCACAGCCAGGTGCCAAATTCCGGGATATCCACACCGCGGCCACCAGTGTGTTGGCGGAACGTCTCGCCGAGTGGGGGCTGCTCCCGGTGAGCGTCGAGGAAGCCGTCAGCGCGGAAGGCCAGCAGCACCGCCGCTGGATGCCGCACGGCACCAGCCACCACCTTGGCCTGGATGTCCACGACTGCGCCCAGGCAAAGCGCGAACTGTACCTCGACGGCATCCTGGCGGAGGGCATGGTCTTCACCATCGAACCCGGCCTGTACTTCAAGAACGAGGACCTGGCCATCCCGGCGGAGTACCGCGGCATAGGAGTGCGGATCGAGGACGACATCCTCATGACGGCCGATGGTCCGGTGAACCTCAGCGCCGCACTGCCCCGCAAGGCCGACGACGTCGAGTCCTGGATGGCAGGCATCTACCAGGAGCTGGACGCTGGTATGGCAAGCGGAGACATCCGCTAAAGGTTGTTGCGTCCAGCGCATCTCCGCAGGGATGCGCTGGACGATCCCACCCCCTTGGTGAAACTCTCATAACAGTTTTTGGCAATCGCTTGCCAAAAGTTGGCATTGATGAATACGCTAGCCGCAGAGAAAGAAAATCGTAGACTGAGTTTCAGTCTCGGGTCTCTGCCGCAATGTATGTCTTCAAAGGAGAAGTCTCATGGGTATGTCCAAACCGCGTCGCCTCGGCACTGTCGCCGCAGCGGCCATTTCCGTCCTGATGCTTGCCGCGTGCGGCGGATCCGGCGGCACAGGCGGTACCACCTCCGGCGCCTCGGGCGGCAAGGTGGACGGCACAGGAAAAACGCTTAACGTCCTGATGAGCGTCACCGCGCAGTACCCCCAGGAACAGCAGGCCTGGTTCAAGGAAATGAGCGCCAAGTTCAAGGCGGAAACCGGAGCCGACATCCAGTGGGAGACGTTTGCCAGCGCCAATGACGAGATGACCCGCATCCAGACGTCAGTCGTCTCGGGCCAGGGACCTGACGTTTACGGACTCGGCACCACGTTCACGCCGACGGCTTACTCCACCGGGGCGTTTGTGAAACTCGGTGACAACGAATGGAACCAGCTCGGCGGCAAGGACAAGTTCGTTCCCGCGGCGCTCGGTATTTCCGGGCCGGACGAGGGCAACCAGATCGGCATCCCGTTCGTCAGCCGGCCGTTCGTGATGGCCTACAACACCGAGCTGCTGGCCGCTGCCGGCATCGAAAAGCCTGCCACCACCTGGGATGAATTCACCGAGCACGCCAAAAAGCTCACCAAGGGCGACCAGTACGGTGTTGCCGTGGCCTATAAGGACAACTTCGACCCCTGGAAGTACATCTGGGGCATGTCCATCCAGGCCGGCAACCCCATCATCGACGGCAGCAAGGTCCGTCTCGATGACCCCGTCACCAAGAAGGCCTACGAGACCTACTTCGGCTGGGTGACCAAGGACAAGGTGGTTGACCCCTCCTCTGTTGGGTGGGCCAATCCGCAGGCCCTGGCCGCCTTCGCAGCCGGCAAGGCAGCGTATTTCCCCATGACGTCGCCGCTGTCCATCCCGGCACTGGACGCCTCGGCCGTCAAGGGCAAGTACAAGTACGCCCTGATGCCCACTGTTCCCCCGGGCGAGACCTCCAACCCCTCGGGCGGTAAGCCTGCCACCAGCATCCTCTCCGGTGACAACCTCGTGGTCGCCGACTACTCGAAGCAGAAGGACCTCGCCTTCGCGTTCATCAAGATGATCACCAGCAAGGACGTCCAACTCAACTACTTCAAGGTCTTCGGCCAGCTTCCCGCCAACCAGGAAGCCGCGAAGGAGCTGGCCACCAACGAAGTGATTGCACCTGCCCTCGAATCGGGTGCCAAATCCGTTGCGACGCCGTTCAGCGGTGCCTGGGGCGATGTCCAGCTGTCACTGACCAACGTGGTTGTCCAGTCCATTCCGGATCTTTCCTCCGGTGCAGTCAGCGAATCCAACCTGTCCCAGCGGCTCAAGGACGAACAGACCAAATCGCAGACCGCACTGGACCGGGCCAAGAAGTAGGACCGACCCACCAACTGCGGAAGGTTACGGAAAAATGACTAGCAGCGTTACCGAGCCCCGGCCGTCGGGCAGCAGTCCCGCGGCCGGGGCGGCCGCCGGACCCGGCGAAACCACACCCCCTGGGAAGCGCCGCAAGGGGCTGAGCGAGAAGAACCGGCCCCTGTGGCTCCTGATTCCCGGCGGGCTGCTGATGACGATCGTCATCCTCGTCCCCCTGGCCATGGGCATCTGGATGTCGCTGATCGATCTGGATCAGTACACCCTTCGCCAATGGGTCAGTGCCGAATTCATCGGCATCCAGAATTACATTGAAGCGGCGGTCAGCAGCGACTTGCTTCGCTCCATCTGGCTTTCTGTTTCCTTCGCGGTGATTTCCACGGTCGTGACCATCCCGCTGGGTGTGGCCGCCGCCGTCGTCACCCAGAACGCCTACCGCGGCCGTGCCGTGGTGCGCTCCATCTTCCTGATCCCCTACGTGCTGCCGTCCTTTGTGGTGGCCAGCGTCTGGCGGACCATGTTGCAGCCGGATGGAATCGTGAATGTGACACTGACCAACATGGGAATGGACGGCGGCTTGTGGCTTAACGGCCCGAACGCTTACTGGACCCTGGTGTGGGTGGAAATCTGGGCGGCCTGGCCGTTCATCTACCTGTTGGCGCTGTCCGGCCTGCAGGCAGTGGACCACGAGGTCCACGAAGCATCGGCCCTGGACGGGGCCCTGTGGTGGAACAAGCTGCGCTACGTGATCTTCCCCTACCTGAAGGGACCGGTTTCGCTCGCTTTCCTGCTTGCCACGTTGAACCACATCAACAACTTCACCCTCCCCTATGTCCTGTTTGGTGCGCCGGCGCCGTCGGATGTGAATGTGCTGCCGATCCTGGTGTACGTCACCAGCTTCCAGAGCTTCCGATTTGGCCTCAGCGCCGCCATGGCGGTCGTTTCGCTGATCCTGATCGCCATTCCGCTCTTCATCTACCTGCGCGCAGTCCGGCTTGATGTGCACGAAGGAGGAAAGAAATGACCATCGACGCGGCAAACCCGATCGAGCAGCAGCAGAAGCAGCCCATCCGGCGTGACGCGGCCCTGGAGGTCACACGCCTCATGCCGAGGCCGCTACTGGCCATCCTCACGGTCCTGCTCTGCGCCCTGGTCCTCGTTCCCATCGTGTACATCTTCCTGGCCTCGCTGAACACGGATGTGGGAGTCGCCAGCGGCGAGTTCTGGCCGAGCAGCTTCTCTTTGGACAGCTACACCAAGATCTGGGATTCCGTGGGGCTGGCGAAAGCCATCGGCAACAGCCTGATCGTTTCCGGGGCCACGGCCGTTGTCTCCGCGATCATGGCCATTGGCACGGCGTACGTGCTGGTGCGGTTTGAGTTCGTCGGGCGCCTGACGGTGCTGCGCGGGCTACTGGGTCTGCAGTCCGTCCCGGGAACCCTGATGCTCCTGCCGGTCTTTGTGCTCTTCTCCTCGGCCGGCACTTACTTGGGTGTGACCGTTATCGGCACGCTCTGGGGACTGTTTATCGCCTACCTGACGTTCGCACTGCCGTTCTCGACCTGGGTGATGGTCACGTACCTCCGCGGCCTGCCTCGGGAATTGGAGGAAGCGGCGCGCATCGATGGCGCGTCCAACCTCGGGATCCTGTTCCGGATCATCATTCCGCTCAGCTGGCCCGGGATCATCGTTTCGGCGATTTTTGCCTTCCTGCTGGGCTGGAATGACGTGCTTTTCGCGTCGGTGTTCACCCGGCCGGACACGCACACTGCCGCAGTTGCGCTGCAGGTCTTCGCGTCCGCCGTTGAGGGTGGCGCCATCCCCGTGTACTCCCAGTTGATGGCGGCTTCACTGGTCTGTGCCGTCCCTGTGGTGGTCCTCTACTTCATGTTCCAGAAGTACCTCGTGGGCGGCCTGACCGCCGGCGGCGTCAAGTAAGGCAGCTTCGAACAACAAACAACTCCGCCCGGTACAGCAGTTGCTGTTCCGGGCGGAGTTGTTTGCTTATTGCGGCTTGGTTCCTCGGGCCCTGGGTCAATCTGGCCTCCGGCGGCGCCGCTAAGGTGTGGATTCGCCGGAGTCCTTGGAGGAGTCAGGCTGGGAGTGCGCCCGGGACCGATCTGCCGCGGGCTGCTCTGGGGCCGTCTGTCCTGTGTCAGGCTGTTCCGTGCCACGCTGGCTTGTGGTGGCCTGGTCTGAGACACGGACGCCGTACTGCGGCCGGCCGTCAGGGAGGTCCGGGTAGCGGACGGCGGCAGCCTTCACCGGCTGGGCCGCTGACTCCGGCTGCGTGCCCTGGTCCGGGCCGGCGGCCTGGCCCACGCCTTGGGCTGTCCCTTGGCCCGAAGTTCCGGCACCCTGCTGTCCGTAGGGGTCATTCCAACTGGCAGGGCGTGTTGGAGCCGGACCAGGCTGATTGCCCGGCTGGCCCGGCTCGCCGCGGTGCTGACCGTGGTGGCCCGTCTGGCCGTACGGCTGGTTCTGGTAGCCCTGGGGGTTGTATGGGCCGGCTGCTGCGTCCGAGCGGGTCATGGGCAGTTGCTGGAGCAGCCGGCGCGCATCATGGGCAGCTTCCACCGACACCACAACGTCGTAGCTGGTGGCCACCACCTGGCTGGTGGAGGTGAAATCCCTCTTTCCGCGCTGCATGGCATACGTGACGATGCCGAACAGCATAAAGAAGGCAGCCCCCATCAGCACAGACGCCAGGATGGAGAAGTAGCCGGGCGATGGTGCGAAGAAGGAAAGCATGACGCCAACGAAGAGTCCGAACCACATACCGCTGAGCGCCCCGGAGAGAGCCACCCGGGGGTAGCTGAGGCGGCCGGTCACCCGCTCAACCATCTTGAGTTCGTTGCCCACGATGGAAACCATCTGGACCGGGAACTGCTGGTCGGCGAGGTAGTCCACCGCCTTCTGGGCATCCAAGTAAGAGGTGTACGAGCCTACGGTGTCACCGGTGGGCACCGTACGGGCGTCGTCGGGCCCACTGGGGCCACCGGCCTTGGGAGCACCAAAAATGTTTGACATACATCCATTCTTGCCCATCAGCATGTATGCCGCCTGTAAATTCAGCTAAAAGAGAGCAGACTCGGTAGCCTGTAGACGTGAGTACAAATCTTTCGCGCGTCTTTGTGGCCCGCCTGCTGGGTCTTGATGTCTTCGACCCCTTGGGCGACCGCCTGGGCAGGTTGCGCGATGTGGTGGTGCTCTCGCGTGGCAGCCGCGGCGCCCCGCACGTGGTGGGCATCGTCGTCGAAGTTCCCGGTAAAAAGCGCGTCTTTGTGCCGATGACACGCATTACCTCCATTGACCAGACACAGATCATCTGCACGGGTCTGGTCAACCTCCGGCGCTTTGAGCAGCGCGGCGCGGAGACGCTGGTGGTCGCGGAAATGTTCGACCGCCGCGTCACACTCCGTGACGGCAGCGGCGACGCCACCATCGAGGACATCGCCATGGACCAGCACCGGTCCCGCGACTGGTTCGTGAGCAAGCTGTTCGTCCGCCGGGGCCACTCCCTGTCCCCGCTCAGCCGGTTGCGCCGGAACGAGACCATGATCATCGACTGGGCAGACGCCCTCCAAGGTGCCCGCACCGAACCCCAGGCAGCCACCCAGTTCGTGGCCAACCACGAGGACCTCAAACCCGCAGACTTCGCCGAGGCGCTGCAGGAAATGAGCGACAAACGCCGCTTCGAAGTGGCCCGCGAACTCCAGGATGAACGCCTGGCCGACGTGCTGCAGGAAATGCCCGAAGACGACCAGGTGGAGATCCTCTCGGCCCTGGATGTCGAACGCGCGGCGGACGTCCTGGAGGAAATGGACCCCGACGACGCCGCCGACCTCCTCGCCGAGCTTCCTTCTGCACAGGCGGAGGAGCTTCTCCGCCTCATGGAGCCCGAAGGCGCCGAGGACGTCAGGCGGCTCCTCGAATACGACGAGGACACGGCCGGTGGCCTGATGACGCCTGTTCCGGTGATCCTCCCCCCGGAGGCAACTGTCGCCGAGGCACTGGCCCACGTCCGCCGTGAGGAGCTCTCCCCCGCCCTCGCCTCGTCCATCTTCATCGCCCGGCCCCCGTTGGAAACCCCCACCGGACGGTTCCTGGGCGTTGTGCACATCCAGCAACTGCTCCGCTATCCGCCGCCGGAACCCCTGGGCAACCTCGTGGACAAGAACCTTGAGCCGGTCTCCGACCAGGCCCACATCAGCGAGGTGGCGCGCACGCTCGCCACCTACAACCTGAACTGTCTTCCCGTGGTCAATGACGCAGGCCGGCTCGTGGGGGCGGTGACTGTTGATGACGTTTTGGATCATCTGTTGCCGGATGACTGGCGCGCCTATGATGGCGAAGCCCCGGTAAAGAAACTGGGAGGCCGCATTGGCTGACACCGGCGCACCCAAGACTCCCAACAAGAAGGCGGCGGCCAAGGGCGGACTCGACACACCCCTGAGCGGCCGCCAACGCATCCTGCCGAAGTTCTCACCCGACCCGGATGCATTCGGCCATGCGACAGAAGGCTTCGCCCGGTTTATGGGCACGCCGCAGTTCCTGGTCTACATGACGGTCTTCGTCGTCATCTGGCTGGTCTGGAACACGTGGGCACCGGCGGAGTGGCAGTTCGATTCGCGCCTCCTGGGCTACACCCTCCTGACACTCATGCTTTCCCTGCAGGCCTCCTACGCGGCCCCGCTGCTGCTGCTGGCCCAGAACCGGCAGGACGACCGGGACCGGGTCTCCCTCCAGCAGGATCGCCAACAGGCGGCACGCAACCTGGCCGACACCGAGTACCTCACCCGGGAACTGGCGTCGCTGAGGATCGCGCTGCGCGAGGTTGCCACCCGCGACTACGTCCGGGCCGAACTGCGGACACTCCTCGAGGACATGCTGGAAGCGCAGGAGGAACTGCGGACCCACGATCCCGCCGGATCCGGCAGCCACGAGTCCCCCCGTGAGAAGGTCAAGGAAAAGCTGAAGGAAAAGCGCGACAAACAGCGGAACCCCCGCACGCAGCAGATTCCCAAGGTCAAACCCAGCCATGTCGCCAACGACACCGTCCCCCAGGACGCCGCCACCAAGGACGCCGCTACCGACCCCGCAATCCAGGACACGGCCGTCCCCAAGCACATCCCCACCACCGAAAGCTGAGCCCCGCCCGCATGAGCGCCTCCCTGGAGCAGGCAGTCCACGCTGCGCTGGCCACCGTGATCGATCCTGAGCTCCGCCGTCCCATCACGGAACTGGGCATGGTGGAGTCCGTGGATGTCGCTGCGGACGGCCGGGTCAGGCTGGCTGTCCTGCTCACCATCGCGGGCTGCCCCCTGCGCGGGACCATTACCGCAGACTCTGAGAAGGCGCTGTCCTCAGTTCCGGGCGTGACCGCCGTCGAGGTTGAACTGAAAGTGATGAACCAGGCCCAGCGGGACGCCCTGAAGGAACAGCTCCGCGGCGCCTCCGGGCAGCGCGGGATTCCGTTCAACGAGCCGGGGTCCCTGACCAAGGTGTTCGCGGTGGCAAGCGGCAAGGGTGGTGTGGGCAAGTCATCGGTGACCGTCAACCTTGCCTGCGCCCTGGCCGCCCAGGGCCTCCGTGTGGGCATTGTGGACGCCGACGTCCATGGCTTCTCGGTTCCGGCCCTTATGGGCATCACGCAGGCGCCCACCCGGGTGGACGACATGATCCTGCCTCCGGTGGCCTACGGCGTAAAAGTGATTTCCATCGGTATGTTCGTCGCCGGAAACCAGCCGGTTGCCTGGCGTGGGCCGATGCTCCACCGGGCCCTGGAACAGTTCCTGACGGACGTCTACTTCGGCGACCTCGACGCCTTGTTCCTCGACCTGCCGCCCGGCACCGGTGACATCGCGATTTCGGTGGCCCAGTTGCTGCCGAAGGCTGAGATCCTGGTGGTCACCACACCCCAGGCCGCAGCTGCCGACGTCGCCGAGCGCGCCGGTGCCATCGCCACCCAGACAGGTCAGACTGTGGCCGGCGTCATCGAGAACATGTCATACCTGGAAATGCCCGACGGCGGGAGGATGGAGCTGTTCGGAAGCGGCGGTGGGGCGGTCCTCGCCGAACGGCTCACAACGACGGTGGGCACCGATGTGCCGCTCCTGGGACAGATTCCGCTGGACATCCTGCTGCGGGAAGGCGGCGACGCCGGCACGCCCATCGTGCTTGGCCGGCCAGACACTCCGGCGGCCATTGCTTTGACCGGCATCGCCGGAAAACTTGCTGCCAGGCCCAGGGGCCTGACGGGGATGAAACTGGGCCTGCAGCCGCGTTAACGCAGCGCTGCCCACCAGGGGCGACGCGGTCTAGGTTGCTTCGGTGTCGAACGGCGCGGGTTCACCCGGCGGCAGTGACTGGACCACACGTTCCGGACGGGAGGGAGCCGTCCCGCCCGCGGCAACCGCCCCTGCACCGGCGACGGCAGCCACCGCTGCCGGCGCTCCGGCACTGACGGACTTCGTGTCGTCGTCCAGGAGTGCTTCCTTGATGATGCGCCGCGGATCGTACTGGCGGGGATCGTATTTCTTCCAGTCGACATCGTCGATGTCGATGCCGACTTCTTCCTTGATCTGCTCCCGGGCACCGGAGGCCATCCGGCGGACTTCCTTCACCAGGTTCGCAAGTTTCTGGGTGTATTCGGGCAGGCGCTGGGGACCGATCACCAGGATGCCGATGATCAGCAGGAGGAAGAACTCCGGGCCGTTGATTCCAAACACTTTAGGAAGATTACCCTCTCCGGAGCCCCGCTGACGATTCCTGCCCGCCAGCGTCGCACAGTGCCTGCATCACGGAGCCAGCACCTCCCCGAGTTTGCGGATTCCCCGCTCCAACCGGGCAGCGGGAGAGTCGTCCGCTGCGGTCACCGGGGAGTTGGCAGGCGCGGTGCTGACACCCGCGTTAATTCCTTCTGCGGCGAGGACGCTGAGCCGTTGGAGCACTGGAACGGCGTCATCAGCCTGCTCCGCCGGGAGGTCGGACTCAACAGTAAAAGTTCCTGCAGTGGTCTCCACGGTGGCGGTCCAGGGCGCCGAGCTGCTGACCAGCAGCTTCCCCTCGTTCTCACCGGAGTTCTGTTCGGAGTTCTGCTCAGCGTCCTGACCCGACTGCTGCCGGGCGTCCACGGGATGCTGTTCCACGATGGTGGCATAGTGCTGCCCATCAGTCAGGTGCATTTCCACCGCCGGCCGCCCATTCAGCGTTATGGCATTGGCGCTCCGGACGTGGAAGCCGAGTGATGCCAGGTCCGGACAGACCCAGCCTTCAGAGCGTAGGGCCAACAACTGCGGAGCACTGATCTCCCTGCCGTCGGCCGGTAGCTGGGCCGTATGCTGCACCAGGTTCCCTTTGATGGCGGATTGGGCGACGGGCAGGCTGTCCCCCGCCAGCGCAAACGCGCTGACGGCAAGAATTCCAGCGGCTGCTGCTGTCCCGCCGGCGGCAAGTGCCACTGCTCGCGCGGCCCGGTGCGGGCTCGGGGCTGGCTCGGCCGCGGCCGCGAGCAGCTGCGTCCTGACCAGCAACCGGGCCGTCAGGTCCTCGCTGGCAGGCGGCACGGCAGCGTCACGGAGCCGCTCGATGTACTGGCGTTCACGCTTCAGCGCCGCTGCACATTCTGCGCAGGTCCGCACGTGCTCGGCGCCGCGGTGATGCCGGCGGCCGAAGGGGTTCTGGGGCGTCATGGTGCCGATCAGAGGATGCCGGCGATGCGCGGCAGCGAAAGCTTCGGCGTGCGTCCTTGCTGTGGCCTGGGATCGCGGTGGGCCAGCTTTTCGCGCAGCATGGTCCGGCCCCGGTGGATACGGGAACGGACAGTACCCAGTTTGACGCCGAGTGCAGCGGCCACTTCGTCGTAGGACAGGCCTTCCAGGTCGCAAAGCACGACGGCGGCGCGGAAGTCCGGGGGCAGCTCCTCCAAGGCAGCCTGCACATCGAGGTCCAGGTTGTTGTGTTCGAAGCTCTGTTCCGGTCCGGGTTCACGCCCGGGGATCCGCGACTCGGCGTCTTCGGCCAGTGCGTCAAACCGGATGCGGGTTTTCCGGCGGGCCTGGTCCAGGAACAGGTTGGTGGTGATGCGGTGCAGCCAGCCATCCAGTGTCCCTGGCTTGAAATTCTCCAGTGACCGGAAGACGCGGACGAACACTTCCTGGGTGAGGTCCTCGGCGTCGAACTTGTTCCCCGTCAGGCGGTACGCCAGCCGGTAGACCTTGGCGGAGTGGTTGGCCACCACTTCCTCCCAAGTGGGCCTGACCCATACAGCGGCGGAATCTTGCGTCGCAGGGACAGGCGCCATACCTGATGCTGACATCGTCCACTCCCATCGTGGATTGCTATCGCCCGGATACTGTTGACATCTCTTTGTTCGGCGCCGGTCACCTCACGGATGACCGGATATCCATCATTTCAAAGTTGGCTGGGAATTTCCTGACCGGGGCGGTTCTTCAGCCAGAGGCACAACGATTCCCTTCCGCGGCTGGCACCCCCGCACACAGTAGGCTGTACTAAACACTCCCCTGCCGCCCAGAAAGCGAATCACATGAGCGCCGACAAATCCACGAGCTGGTCCTATGCAGAAGATCTGCCCGCAGAGGATGAGGTTATGCTTCGTGCCAGGGAGCGCTCTTTCGAACTGGGCGTGACGCCGATCGGCGCAGGTGTTGGTGCGGTACTGACAGTGTTGGCTGCGGGCTCGAAGGCCCAGACCGCCGTCGAAATCGGTACAGGCGCGGGTGTCTCGGGGGTATGCATCCTGCGGGGGCTCGGACCGCAGGCCGTGCTGACCACCATCGACGTGGACGTCGAGCATCTGAAGGCGGCACGGGAAGCCTTTTCGGAGGCCGGCAGTCCGGCCAACCGCACCCGTACCATTTCCGGCCGCGCCGGTGATGTCCTCCCGCGTCTGACGGACTCCGCCTATGACCTGGTGTTTGTTGATGCCGACAAGCCCGGCCTGCCCGGCTACGTGGAACAGGCCGTCCGGCTCCTCAAGGCCGGCGGGCTGCTCATCATCAATGACGCACTGGACAAGGACCGCGTGGCTAACCCGGCTGTCCGGGAGTCCAACACGGTGGTGCTCCGCCAGGTGGGCAAGGCAATCCGCGACGACGACCGCCTGGCATCCGCGATGCTTCCCACGGGTGACGGCCTGCTCGTCGCGGTTAAGAAGTAGATCCACAGCAAATAAGCCAAGGTCCGCAGCCGGTTGGCTGCGGACCTTGGCCCCGCGGGATTATTCGGCAACACCGAACAGGCCTATTCAGTCACGCCGACGAGGCATTCCTTAAGGTTGGCCGCCTCCGCAGCGTTCAGTTCCACCACAAGCCGTCCGCCGCCTTCGAGCGGTACGCGCATGATCAGGCTACGGCCCTCTTTGGTGACTTCCATAGGGCCGTCGCCGGTGCGTGGTTTCATAGCCGCCATGAGGAATTTCCCCTCCATTTAGTCCCAGGACATATCAGCCCGGATGGGCTGTGTCCGCATGGTCAAATCAAGCCGCTATGGCGGCCCGTACTGATGCCGCCATGGCTGAACATTTCTGAATGCTTTTTGTCCCTGCTTACTTACTATTATCCCGTAATGACCCGCACGTAGCTAATCGATGGACATTTACGGCCGCGTCGGATTCCCCAATCCGCCGGCCAGGCGCCGCGCGCGATCACGGCGGATAATCGCCGCCGCCCGGAAGCTGCGCCCATGCCCACAGCCAGACGATCCACACGATCTGGAGCAGGACAAACATTGTCAGGACCGTGCCGCGGTACGCCTTTGACCGGGACAAGAGCGCGGCGGCCAGGGCCAACGGGAACAGCGGGAGCAGCATCCGGAAAGTACTGGTCTGGGGGTGGAGGAACACCAGGAGGTAGCCCATGTAGCAGGCGCACCACAAGCGCAGTTCCACACCAAGCCGGACCACCGGCGGGGAGAACAGCAAGAGCGCAAAGAGGCCCGCAAACACGAATGGCGCCACGATCCCCAGAACGGGGCCAAAGAGGTCGACGCCGGCGTCGAACCAGGGCTTGAAGGGCACCAGGTCATGGCCGCGCCACACTGTTTCGGTTTTGGTATACGCCTCAATGTCTCCGGTCGCGGCCCAGGCCGCTGCCGGCCACAGCAGTGCCGAGGCACCGCACACCACGGTGAGGCCCGCCAGGGATGCCAGCTCCCCGGGGCTGTGGGTGCCCGGCCGCTCCCCGCGCCCCCGTTCGACCAGTCGCCAGAGGAAGAGAAGCCCCACCGTGGCGGCAAAGGGAACGCCCACGGGTCGGGAGAGGGACAGCAGCAGGACCACCGGCATGGCAACGAAATAATGACGCCTGATGACCAGCAGCAGGGCGGTGGCCAGCAGGAAAACGGTCAGTGGCTCCGCGTACGGGACCTGGAGAATGGCGGACACCGGAAAGGTCGCGAAGAATGCCACGCCCCAAAGCGCCGCAGTGTGCGAAGCCTTGTGCCTGAACAGGCAGTACAAAACCAGCGCCGCACCCAACCCTGCCAGCATTGCGACGACCGTCAGCGCCGCGGCAGGGCTGATTCCGGTCAGGCCTGCGAGCGCACGGCCCACGGCCGGGAAGAGCGGATAGAAGGCCCACGCATTTTCCTGTACGTTGCCGGCGGCATCCGTTGGAAGCGGTGAGGGATACCCGTCGGTGATGATCCGGCCGTACCATCGCGCGTCCCAGATATTGATGAAGTTCCAGTAGTCAGGGCCGGCCGGAAACCACGGGTTGGGTCCTTGGTGCAGAGCTGCTGCCATAAAGATGCAGGCGCTGACCAGCCGGGAAGTGGCGTAGAGGGCGGCAACCTGCAGCCACCAGGGCCAGCGTTGGACCGCCCACATGGCGCGGGCGCCGAATGCGGTGATCAATGCCGTCGGGCCCGTCCGGTCCCCCGTGTCAGTGCTCAAGCGCCGGCCTCCGGGCGCGCTGCCCGTTCCGCTTCCAGCAGCCGGGCCCGGAGCCTGACCATTTCTTCGTCTTTGGCCGCGATCTGGTCCCGCAGTTCGTCGAGGACCTGGTCCACCTGATCCATCCGGTACCCCCGCAGGCCGAGGGAGAAGCGGACCCGGTCGACGTCCGCAGGTGCAGCGTCCGCGGGCAGCAGTACCGGCGGAAGGTTGGCAGGCGGCTGCCCGAACCCCGGGTAGAGAATCGGATTCTCCGGGGCCTCGGAGCCCGTGGCCGGTTCACTGCCCCGGCGGAGGCTGCGCAGAATGCCGCGGCGGCCACCGGCGCCTGCCCACAGGGTGGCGGCGATCAGCACGATGGCGAGGTAGACCAGGAAAAAACTCACAGCACCCATCGTGCCAGATATGGGCCGACGGCCTATTCGGGCCTTTGCTCGCCGTTGGTGGAAACCGGGGGCGTCCAGTGCAGCACCAGCTGCACCGCTTCGGCGGGATCGTCCACCACTTGGATGAGGTCCAGGTCTTTCGCGGAGACCATACCTTCGGCCACAAGGGTGCCCTTGATCCATTCGATCATCGGCCCCCAGAAGTCCACGCCCAGGAGCACAATCGGGAAGGACGTCACCTTCCGGGTCTGGACCAGGACCATGGCTTCGAAGAGTTCATCCAGCGTCCCCAGTCCGCCGGGCAGAACGATGAAGCCCTGGGCATATTTGACGAACATGGTCTTCCGGGCGAAAAAATAGCGGAAGTTAATACCGAGGTCCACCCACTGGTTGAGGCCCTGTTCGAAGGGCAATTCAATGCCCAGGCCGACGGAGACGCCGTTGCCTTCCACGGTCCCGCGGTTGGCGGCCTCCATGGAGCCGGGGCCACCGCCGGTAATGACGGCCACGCCCGCTGCTGCCAGCTTCCGGCCGACTTCCATGCCCATTTCGTAGTATTGGCTGCCAGGCTTGGTGCGCGCCGAGCCGAAGACGCTGACAGCGGGCCCCAGATCGGCCAGCGCGCCGAACCCTTCGACGAACTCGCTCTGGATGCGGAGGACCCGCCACGGGTCTGAGTGGACGAACTGTCCGGCGCCCTTGGTATCAAGCAGATGCTGGTCGGACATTTCCACAGCCGCCTGCTTGCGGCGGAGTTCAAGGGGCCCCTTACGGCGCGGCTGGGTGGTTTTGGCCGGATCTGCGTTGATGCTCATCCCCCAAGGCTAATGCCAAGGCCGGCGTGCCAGTGGCAGGTATCTCTTGAATCACGATCCGCGCGAACTTGGCGTGATTCACCTCATAACCAGCCAATGTTCGCTAGATTCTTCTTTATGACTACTCATGTGCCCGGCGATGCGCTCGTCTCCCTGAATGGTGTGAATAAGCATTACGGTCAGTTGCACGTTTTGAAGGACATCAATCTCCACGTCCGCAAGGGCGAAGTGGTGGTGGTCATTGGCCCGTCAGGCTCAGGTAAGTCCACGTTGTGCCGTGCCATCAACCGTCTCGAAACCATCGAGGGCGGCACCATCAGTATTGATGGAAAGGTACTGCCGGAGGAGGGGAAGGAGCTCGCTCAGCTCCGCGCCGACGTCGGCATGGTCTTTCAGTCCTTCAACCTCTTCGCGCACAAGACCATCCTTGAGAACGTGACGCTTGGTCCCATAAAGGTCAAAGGCGTTGCAAAGGCCCAGGCGGACAAGGAAGCCATGGCGTTGCTTGAGCGCGTGGGCGTGGGTCACCAGGCCCCCAAACTCCCGGCGCAGCTCTCCGGCGGCCAGCAGCAGCGCGTCGCCATCGCGCGGGCCCTGGCCATGAAGCCCAAGGTCATGCTCTTTGATGAGCCCACCTCTGCGCTGGACCCCGAGATGATCAACGAGGTCCTTGACGTCATGATCCAGCTGGCCAAGGAAGGCATGACCATGGTTGTGGTCACGCACGAAATGGGCTTCGCCCGGAAAGCCGCCGACCGCGTGGTTTTCATGGCGGATGGCCAGATCGTGGAGGATGCCAAGCCGGAAGAATTCTTCACCAACCCGAAGAGTGACCGCGCGAAGGACTTCCTGTCCAAGCTGCTGACCCACTGATTCTCCATCAACGAACACACACTCCAGTTCGCACTTAGGCCGTGACCCACGGCCGACCAATGAAAGGAATGTCATGAAGGCATTTATGACCCGCCGGAAGTCGTTCTTCGTGGCGGCCACGGCTGCCCTGGCGTTGTCCCTGAGCGCATGCGGCGGCACCACCCCCGGAACCACCAATCCCACTGTTGCCGACAAGCCGACGTTTGCCGCCGGCACCACCATGGCCAAGCTGTCCGCCGCAGGCACCATCAAGATCGGCACCAAGTACGACCAGCCGCTGTTCGGCCAGGTGGGCCTGGACGGCAAGCCGGTGGGCTTCGACGTCGAGATGGGCAAGCTGATCGCAGCGAAGCTGGGCATCGCTGCGGACAAGATCGAATGGTCGGAGACTGTCTCCGCCAACCGCGAGCCCTTCATCGAGCAGGGCAAGGTGGACCTTGTTATTGCCACGTACACCATCAATGACAAGCGCAAGCAGGTTGTCAGCTTCGCGGGCCCGTACTACGAGGCCGGCCAGGCGCTGATGGTGAACAAGGACAACACGTCCATCACCAAGCCTGAGGACGTCGCAGGCAAGAAGGTCTGCTCCGTCACCGGTTCCACCCCTGCCGCGACAATCGTGGACAAGTACAAGGCCGAGCTCGTGCCGGCAGCCACCTACTCCGCTTGCCTTGAGCCGCTGCGCAACAAGCAGGTCGAAGCGATCACCACGGACAACGTGATCCTGGCCGGCTTTGTGGACAAGGAACCGGATGCCTTCAAGCTGGCCTCGGATCAAACCTTCACCAAGGAGCCCTACGGCATTGGCCTGAAGAAGGACGACACCGAATTCCGCAACTGGATCAACGACCAGCTCGAGGCGTTTGGCAAGGACGGGTCCTACAAGAAGGCCTGGGAAGCAACGGCAGGTTCGGTCATCAAGACCGCCCCTGAACTTCCCGCCATCAACCGCTACTAGGTAGCCACGGCGGCTTCCGGGGAATTCGTTGAACGCGTTCCCCGGAGGCCGCCCGCCTGCTTTTTGACCCCCTACGCCCAGAGCCGAAGGATCCTATGGAAGTCATCATTGAAAACCTCCCCCTCTATTGGGAAGGCCTTCTCCGCACTCTTTTCCTGTCCGTCGTCTCCGGGATCATCGCGCTTATCCTCGGAACACTCCTGGCGGCAGCCCGCGTTTCCCCCGTTGCAGCGCTCCGCGGATTCAGCACCGTCTACGTGGAAATCCTCCGGAACACGCCACTGACCATTGCTTTCTTCTTCGCGGCGATCGTCCTGCCGCGCCTCGGCGTGACATTCCAGCAGTTTGAGGTCGCAGCGATCATCGCCCTCAGCGCCTATACAGCGGCCTTCATCGCTGAAGCCGTCCGCTCAGGCGTGAACAGCGTCCCGCTCGGCCAGGCTGAGGCCGCGCGCAGCATCGGCATGAACTTCGGCCAGGTCCTGAATCTCATCATCCTGCCGCAGGCGCTTCGGACCGTGATCCCGCCGCTGATCAACATCCTGATTGCCCTCGTCAAGAACTCCTCCGTCGCCGGCGCATTCTTTGTCCTGGAACTGTTCGGCTACGGCCGCCAAATGGCCAACGCCAACGGTGACCAGGTCATGGCAGTACTGCTCGGCGTTGCGTTTTTCTATCTGCTCCTCACCATTCCGCTGGGCATCCTTGCCAGCACGGTGGAACGAAAGGTGGCGATTGCCCGATGACTTCAGTCCTCTACGACGTTCCCGGCCCCAAAGCGCGCCGGGTCTCGCTGATCGGTTCCGTGGTTGGAACCGTGCTGATCCTGGGACTTCTGGCGTGGATTGGCATGACACTCGCGCAGCAGGGCATTTTTGAAGGTCGCCGCTGGGCGATCTTCACCCGGGGCGACGTCTGGACGCTGCTCGCCAATGGCCTCGGCGCAACGCTCACCGCCGCCGCCCTCGCCGCAGTGATCGCGTTTCCCCTCGGCCTGATGTTCTGCCTGCTGCGCATCTCCCTGGTCGCCTGGATCCGGATCCCCGCCCGGGTGGTCCTGGAGTTCCTGCGCGGCATGCCGGTTGTGCTGATGATGCTCTTCGTCCTGCTGGTGTTCGGGACGAGTTCCTTCGTCGCCGTGGTGGCCGGGCTCGTCCTCTACAACACCGCTATCTTCGCGGAGATCATCCGGGCCGGCATCCAATCCCTGCCGAAGGGACAGCGGGAGGCGGGCCTGACCATCGGCCTGACCAGCTTCCAGTCCCGGATGCTCATCGAGCTGCCGCAGGCCGTCCGCCGTATGATGCCGTCGCTGGTTGCCCAACTCGTGGTGCTCCTGAAGGACACCTCCCTGGGCTACATCGTGGCGTACGGCGAACTTCTGCGCGCAGTGCAGGTCATGGCGGACTTCCTCGGGAACGCGTTCCTGTTCCCCATCTTCTTTGTGGCTGCCGCCATCTACATTGTGATCAACATCTGCGTTTCCCGGCTCGCAATCTGGATCGAGCGCCGGGGTTCCACGAAGACGGCAGGCGGCGTTGCCAAAGCGCCAACCGCCGTGGTCGCACCGGAACTACCGGACTTGCCGGGACACAAATAGCAGCACGCGCGCACAAGCAGAAGGGTCCGCAGCCTGCAGGCTGCGGACCCTTCTGCTTGCAGGCTTACGCCGCGAGCCAACTCCGAAGCGCCCGCAGGCATTCCCGGATGGCGTCGGCGTCGACGTGCTCGTTGTCCTTGTGGGCCAGCAGCGGATCGCCGGGGCCGAAGTTCACAGCGGGGATCCCCAGTTCGCTGAAACGCGCGACGTCGGTCCAGCCGTATTTCGGTTTCGGCTCGGCTCCGACGGCGGCCACGAAGGACGCGGCGGCCGGGTGGTTCAGCCCGGGCCGCGCGCCGGCGGCGGCGTCCGTGCGGACCACGGCGAAGCCCTCCAACAGTTCCCGGACATGCGCCTCCGCCTGGTCCGGGGTCTTGTCGGGCGCGAAGCGGTAGTTGATTTCGACGACGCAGCGGTCCGGGATGACGTTGCCGGCCGTGCCGCCATTGATCTTCACGGCGTTGAGGCTCTCGCGGTAGTACAGGCCGTCCACGTTGACGGTCCTCGGCTCGTAGGCTGCCAGCCGGGCCAGGATGGGCGCCGCTGCGTGGATGGCGTTGCGGCCCATCCACGCCCGGGCAGAGTGTGCTGCCTCGCCCACCGTCGTGGCCTCAAAGCGGCTGGTGCCGTTGCAGCCACCCTCGACGGTGCCATGGGTCGGCTCCAGGAGGATCGCAAAATCGCCACCCAGGAGGCTGCCGTGGTTGCGGACCAGGCGGCCCAGTCCGCTCTTGACCGCTTCCACTTCCTCGTGGTCGTAGAAGACGAAGGTGACGTCCCGCTGGGGCGCCGTGCCGCCGTCGAACATTGTGGCCGCCAGCGCGAGCTGTACGGCGACACCGCCCTTCATGTCCGTGGCCCCGCGTCCGTAGAGCACTCCCTCCCCCGGGATGCCTGAATCCCAGGTGGACGGGACGGTTCCGCGCGCGCCTTCAGTAACCGGCAGCGGCACTGTGTCCAGGTGTCCGGCGAGGATGACGCGTTCCGCCCTGCCGAGTTCCGTGCGCGCGATGATGGCGTCACCGTCGCGGAGCACCTGGAGTTCCGGGATGGCCCGCAGCGCCACTTCGACAGCGTCCGCCAGTTCCGTCTCATTCCCGGAGACACTGTTGATGTCCATCAGGGCGGCGGTCAGCACGGAGACGTCCTGGCGGAGGTCCAAAGGCACGGTGATCGATTCAGGGGCGGTTTCGGCAGTCACGTTGCCAGTCTAGTTCGAACCCGGTGCCCGCCTCTCGGTACACTGGGGCCATGACTGAGACCGCTACCTCCGCCGCGCCCAAAGACCAGAACGCAACTTCCGAAGCCCGCTCCGCCTACGGCTTCGGGTTGGCAACCATCGCCAGTGGCACGGGCGGGGATCATGCCGAAGCCACCGTCCTGGACGTCTGGTTCCCGGCGCCGGCGCTGGGCATCGCAGCCGATAACCTGCGTGCCGTGGAGAATGCGGACGAAACCCTGGTCCAGCTCGCCGAGAGCGGCACAGACGCTGACCGCGGGACCGAGCAGAAAGTGGTCTTCGTCCAGATCAACCTTGACGAAGCTCCGGCTGACACCGCAGACGCGTACCTCCGGCTGCACCTGCTCTCCCACCGGCTGGTCCGGCCCAACACGATCAACCTGGACGGTATCTTCGGCAAGCTGCCCAACGTGGTGTGGACCAACTTCGGCCCCGCCGCGGTGGAAGGCTTCGAACTGACCCGCGCCAAGCTTCGCCGCCGTGGTGCCGTCACCGTCTACGGCGTGGACAAGTTCCCCCGCATGGTGGACTACGTGGTGCCCGCCGGCGTCCGGATCGCCGACGCCGACCGTGTCCGTCTCGGTGCCCACCTCGCCGAAGGCACCACCGTGATGCACGAAGGCTTCGTGAACTTCAACGCCGGCACCCTGGGCGCCTCCATGGTGGAAGGCCGCATCTCCGCCGGCGTCGTCGCCGGAGACGGTAGCGACGTGGGAGGCGGCGCGTCGATCATGGGCACCCTCTCCGGGGGCGGCAAGGAAAAGATCGTCATCGGTGAGCGCGTTCTGCTGGGCGCCAACTCCGGCGTCGGCATCAGTGTCGGCGATGACTCCGTGGTGGAGGCAGGCCTCTACGTCACCGCTGGAACCCGTGTGCTTGTTCCCGGGCCCAAGGACGAGGATGGCGAGGACACCGCCAAGATCGTAAAGGCGGCCGAGCTGTCCGGCGTCCCCAACCTCCTGTTCCGGCGCAACTCCACCACCGGCGCCGTCGAGGCGCTGCCGCGCAAGGGCCAGACGGTGGAACTCAACGACGCCCTCCACGCCAACTGACCCGGCGGTGGCACGTGGACGCAGTTTCGTTCGTCCCACCGTGCTGCTGCTTACCCTGGCGCTGGCGGGCGCCGGCATCTACACAGCGGTCTCCTTCCTGCAGCGCTCCGAAACCCTGGTCACGGAGCGCTGCACGGCCGACGTCGGGACCCAGAGCGCAGAGCTTGCAACGGACCAGGCGGTTAATGCCTCACTGATTACAGCGGTGGCGGTGCAGCGCGGGCTGCCTCCCCGGGCAGCCAGCATCGCCCTTGCCACCGCCATGCAGGAATCCAAGCTGCGCAACATCGCCCATGGCGACCAGGCCGGCCCTGACTCCCGCGGACTCTTCCAGCAACGTCCCTCGCAGGGGTGGGGAACCGAGGCCCAGGTGATGGACCCGTACTACGCTGCCAATGCTTTCTACGATGCCCTGGTCAAGGTTCCCGGCTACGAGTCCCTGGAAATCACCGACGCCGCCCAGCGTGTCCAGCGCTCGGCCTACCCCCTCGCGTACGCCCAACACGAAGATATGGGCCGGTCCTTCGCGTCCGGCCTGACCGGTCAGGCGCCCGCCTCCGTGCTATGCACTTTGCGTGCCCCGCAGGAACCTGGCATCCCCGCCGCCGTCGAGTCCGAGCTGGCCCAGGCGTACGGGCCGCTCGCCATCACCACGGAGAATGATTCGCTCGTGGTGGCAGCTGACGGCACCCAGGCCTGGTCCGTGGCGCAGTGGGCAGTTGCCAACGCCAAGGGACTGGCGGTGACGCGCGTGGATGTTGCAGGCCGGAGCTGGGACCGTGAGGATCAGGGCGGCTGGCAGGAATCCGACGCGCCCGCCGGCGAGGTCCGCATTGCAGTGGCACCGGCCGGCACCGGCACCTGACGGCCCGCCTCAGACCAGGATGTCCACCACGGGCTGGACGTAGCTGCGGAAGAGCTCCGGCGCAGACATGAGGTTATGGCTCATGATGATCTTGTCCGGCTCCACATACCACGCCCGCTGTTCGTTCAGCGGCAGTTCGATGATGGTCAGGGTGAAGTCCCGTGACCTCCGGCCCACCTCCAGCAGGCGGTCATTCACCATGTCGCCCAACAGCTGGTCGGAACCGCTGGCTACCCGTTCTGCTTCCAGCCGGACGTACTCACTGCGGCGCTCCCGTGCCCAGGTCAGGGCGGACCCGAAATGCGCCTGCAGGACGCGCTGGAGGGCCGGGGAATTTCCGAACTCTTCAAAATCCGGTGGGGACAGCTCCGGTGACGTCTTGGGGTGCGCCTTCAGCAGCTGCTCCCACCAGGCTTCCCATTCGGTCTTGAGTGCGCTCAGCCCGCCGACGTCGGAGGTGAGATGCGAGTGGTCGGCATGGCGGATCTTCGGCGAGGCATGCGACAACGCGGGGTGGCCGGCGCCGTCGAGTCCTGCCGCATCACGGATAAAGAGCGCGATCATCAGAGGCCCGGACGTATCCGTAGTAATCTGCCAGCCGGAACCACCTGTGTGATGCATCCCTAATACTCCTCCTGTGGCCTGACTTTACCGGCCTGACCAGCCGGTTCCGCTCCCCCGGCTCCCAGTCTATTCCCGATGCCACCGGACGGTAATGTCAGGCGGCCAGGCTCTGCAGGTGCCGGTCCAGGACGTCATGGCACATCTGTGCCGTCATCCAGGCGGGCTGCAGGAGGGCGTGCATGCACAACCCGTCCAGCGTAGCCAGCAGCCTCTCCGCCTCGACCGCCAGCGACTGCTGCCCGCCGCCGTCGTCCGGTACCAGGGCCGTGATGACCTGCCCGACGACGGCGGCCACCTCCCGGTGGCTCCGATCGGCCTCCGCCGCGAGGAAGGGACGGATCCTGGCGGCGTTCTTGAAAGCCATCCACACACAGGCGTCCACGGCCCGTTCCTCGTCGAGCGGCAGAAATTCACCCAGCAGGGTTAAAACCGCCTCACGATGCGTGCCGGTCCCGGGTTTACTGGCGGCCATTGCCGGCAATGCCGCGGTGAGCCGGCCCGTGATCCGGTCCACAACGGCGGCAAAGGAATGGCTGAGCAGTTCTTCACTGCCCGCGAAGTAGTGCCGGACGGAGCCCACGGCGAGGCCTGCTTCGTCCGCCACCTCCCGCAGTGACGCCCGCTCGAGGCCGTCGACGGCGATGATCCTGAAGACCGCGTCAACGATTTCTGCACGCCGGGCTTCGGCATCAACAATTTTGGGCACTCCTATTATTTAGCACACCCGTGCTTAAATCCACGCATCCGCGGAATTGGGATAGCGTGGGGGCATGAAAATTCTGGTCACAGGTGGCACCGGGTACATCGGTTCGCACACAGTCTTGTCCCTGCAGGAAGCCGGCCACGATGTGGTGGTGATCGATAACCTGGTGAACTCCAGCGAGGAGTCACTGCGCCGGGTAGCCGAACTGAGCGGCAAGACCGCCGAATTCCACAACGTGGACCTGGTGGACGAAGCCGCGGTGGAAGGCGTCTTTGCCGCCAACACCATCGACGCCGTGATCCACTTTGCCGGGCTCAAGGCCGTGGGCGAGTCGGTCCGCGAACCGCTCAAGTACTACTACAACAACCTTGTGGGCACGCTGAACCTGATCCGGGTGATGGATCGCCACGACGTCCGCTCCATCGTCTTCAGCTCCTCCGCCACGGTGTACGGCGAGCACAATCCCATCCCCTACGTGGAAAAGATGGAGATCGGCGCCAACAACCCGTACGGCCGTACCAAGGAACAGATCGAGGACATCCTCGCCGACCTGGGCGCCGCTGACAGCCGCTGGCACATAGCCCTGCTGCGCTACTTCAACCCGGTGGGCGCACACCCGTCAGGCCGCATCGGTGAGGATCCCCAGGGCATCCCCAACAACCTGGTGCCCTTCATCGCCCAGGTGGCCGTGGGACGCCGCGACAAGCTGATGGTGTTCGGCGGCGACTACGACACCCCTGACGGCACCTGCCTGCGGGACTACATCCACGTCGTCGACCTCGCCGAAGGCCACGTGGCAGCCCTCAACCACGTCGCGGACCGCTCAGGCGTCTACCGCTGGAACCTGGGCTCCGGGAAGGGGTCCTCCGTGCTGGAGGTCCTGCGGTCCTTCGAGAAGGCCGTGGGCCAGCCCATCCCCTACGAGATCACCGGACGGCGCGCGGGCGACCTCCCGGCCTTCTGGGCCGACGCCACCTCCGCCCTGGCCGACCTGAGCTGGTCCACCACCAAGACCGTGGACCAGATGTGCGAGGACCACTGGCGCTGGCAGAAGAACAACCCCCTCGGCTACACGTCATAAACAACAACTGAACAGCAACGCGGGGTCACTTACTGCCCGATCCGAAGGGAAATTCCGGCAATAAGTGACCCCGCGTTGCAGTTGCCGGGAACGTACGACGGCGGCCGGTCACCTTCGTGGAGAAGGTGACCGGCCGCCGTCATACTTAAGCCGGTGGTGGGATCTAGCGGACCGGGTAGTCGCGCTCGGGCTCGCCGATGTACAGCTGGCGCGGGCGGCCGATCTTGGTGTTCGGGTCGCTGATCATTTCACGCCACTGGGCGATCCAGCCCGGCAGTCGGCCGATCGCGAACAGTACGGTGAACATCTTCTCGGGGAAGCCCATCGCCTTGTAGATCAGGCCGGTGTAGAAGTCCACGTTCGGGTAGAGCTTGCGCTGGATGAAGTAGTCGTCGTTCAGCGCCTTCTCTTCGAGACGCATCGCGATCTCAAGCAGTTCGTCGTTGCCGCCGAGCTTGGTCAGGATTTCGTGGGCCGTGGCCTTGACGATCTTGGCGCGCGGATCGTAGTTCTTGTAGACGCGGTGTCCGAAGCCCATCAGGCGGACGCCGTCTTCCTTGTTCTTGACCTTCTCCATGTAGTCCTCCGGCTTGGTGCCGTCGGCCTGGATCTGGCGGAGCATCTTGAGCACTGCCTCGTTGGCGCCGCCGTGGGCGGGACCGAAGAGTGCGTTGATGCCGGCTGACACCGAGGCGAAGAGGTTGGCGTTGGAGGAGCCCACCAGGCGCACCGTGGAGGTGGAACAGTTCTGCTCGTGGTCAGCGTGCAGGATGAGGAGAAGGTCCAACGCCTTGGCAATGACCGGGTCCACTTCGTACTGCTCGGCCGGCAGGCCGAAGCTGAGGCGGAGGAAGTTCTCCACGAGGTTGTGGGAGTTGTCGGGGTACAGCATGGGCTGGCCGATGCTCTTCTTCAGGGCGTAGGCGGCGATGACCGGCATCTTGGCCAGCAGCCGGTACGTGGAAACCTCTACCTGCTCGGCGTTGAACGGATCCAGCGAGTCCTGGTAGAACGTGGACAGCGCCGACACGGCCGAAGAGAGCACGGGCATCGGGTGGGCATCACGCGGGAAGCCGCTGAAGAAGCCCTTGAGCTCTTCGTGCAGCAGCGTGTGGTGACGGATCCGCTGGTCGAAGGCTTCCAGTTCCGTGGGTGTCGGCAGGTTGCCGTAGATCAGCAGGTAGGACACCTCAAGGAAGCTGGAGTGCTGAGCCAGCTGTTCGATGGGGTACCCGCGGTAACGCAGGATGCCGGCATCGCCGTCGATGTAGGTAATTGCGGACGTGGTTGCTGCGGTGTTCATGAAGCCGGGGTCAAAGGTGACTGCGCCCGTCTGCTTGAGCAGCTTGGAAACGTCGTAGCCTTCGTTTCCTTCAACAACCTGGATGCGCGGGAGCTTGAGCTCGCCTCCTGCATGGTGCAGGGTTGCGCTGTTGGTCTCAGTCATGGAGTCCCCTTCATGAGGCGCGTGGGCCTCTGTCGAAAGCTTGATCCAACATCCGGTGAGCCGTGGCAGTGACCCTGTTCATCCAGGAATCCAACACCCGGGCTGCCTTCTTGTAGAAAGCCACCATTGATAGTCACTTAAAAAGTACCGCCCGATTGCGGGTGTCACTAATCGGAGGCGTGCGAAACCCCCGTAAAATGCCGCCTTTGTGGCGCGAGTCACATGATTGTTACGGCGTCGTGGCCAGTCTGGCCACTGCGGCGTCAATCCGTTCATCAGTGCCCGTCAATGCGACACGCACAAACCCGTTGCCGGCTTCGCCGTAAAATACGCCTGGCCCCACCACGATGCCTCGCTCAGCAAGCCGGGCCACGGTGTCCCAGGTGCTCTCTCCGGCGGTGGACCAAAGGTACAGTCCGGCGTCGGAATCCTTGATCTCCAGCCCGAAGCCCTGCAAAGCCGGGACCAGGCGCTCCCGGCGTCCGCGGTAAAGGTCCTTCTGGGCCTGGACGTGGGTGTCCTCGCCCACCGCAACGCGCATTGCTTCCTGCACCGGGTAGGGGACGATCATGCCGGCATGCTTGCGGCTGTTGACGAGGTTGGCCATGATGCCCGGGTCACCAGCCACAAACGCTGCGCGGTAACCTGCCACGTTGGACTGCTTGCTCAGCGAGTACACGGCCAGGAGGCCCTCGTGGGACCCTCCGGAAACGCGCGCATCCAGGATGCTGGGCACGGGCTCGCCGCCGCGCTGTGCGTCCCAGGCGCCCCACCCGAGTTCGGCGTAGCACTCGTCCGAGGCCACCACGGCGCCCAATTCGCGGGCCTGCGCCACAAGCGCTTTGAGGGACTCAACATCCCTGACGCTTCCGGTGGGGTTGCCCGGGGAGTTTACCCAGATCAGCCGCACGCGTGCGCGGGTGGCATTGTCCAACTCGTCGAGGTGGTCGGTAGCGACGGAGGTGACGCCGGCGAAAGTAGCCCCAATGTCATAGGTGGGGTAGGCAACCTTGGGGCGGACGACGACGTCGCCCGGCTTCAGCCCGAGCAGGAGCGGCAGCCACGCCACCAGTTCCTTGGAGCCGACGGTGGGCATAACGTTCTTAGGGTCCAGGCCGGGGACGCCGCGGCGCCGCTCGAACCACGCCGCAATGGCTTCCCGCAACGGAACGGTGCCATGGACCGTGGGGTATCCCGGGGCGTCCGCGGCGGCCCTGAGGGCATCCTGGATCACAGCGGGAGTGGGGTCGACAGGCGTGCCGATCGACAGGTTCACGGCCCCGCCAGGGTGCCCAGAGGCTTTGGCAAGGTACGGTGCCATGGCCTCCCACGGGTAGTCGGGCAGGCTCAGGCCAAAGCCGTTCACGGCAGCGGTCAACGCAATGCCCGGCTCAGTGGTCTTGGTTCTGCGGCGGCAGGGCGGCGATCATCGGGTGATCCTTGCCCGTGTTGCCCACCTTGGCGGCGCCACCGGGCGAGCCCAGGTCATCGAAGAATTCGACGTTGGCCTTGTAGTAGTCGGCCCATTCTTCGGGGGTGTCATCCTCGTAGTAGATGGCTTCCACCGGGCATACCGGCTCGCAGGCACCACAGTCGACACACTCATCGGGGTGGATGTACAAGGAACGCTCACCCTCATAGATGCAGTCAACGGGGCATTCCTCGATACATGCCTTGTCCTTGACATCTACACACGGCTGCGCGATTACGTACGTCACGTCCCTTGCCTCTCCACGATATTTCCCGGCAGTGGCCGGCACTTGAATCCGGCACCGGCCGGACTGTTGACTTCTGAGCTTATTATCTCCCAGCCCGTCCACGCGAACCTAGCCGGCCGCCCTAGTATGAACTGGTGAGTCCCGCCCAGCCTACGCCCCGAGAATTTCTGGCCACCGCCGCGCCCGGAACCCGGGTTGTCGTCCGTTACCGGATCGACGGCGGCCTGACCGACGCCCTGGGGCATCTGGTGGCCACTGACGACGGCGGCTGCACAGTCCGCACGCGGAAAGCCGACGTCGTGATCCCCCTGGACCTCGTGGTGGCTGCCAAGGAAGTGCCGCCGGCGCCCGAGCGCCGCCCAGCCCGCGTCCGCAACTGACACTCCCCAGACACAAAAGAAACTGCCGGCACGACGGCGGGGTTCCCGCCTGCCGTGCCGGCAGTTTCTGTGATGTGCTATTTAGGACTAGGCCTTGGCGCGTGCCCGTGTGGACTTGGCGCGTTCGCTGGCGTCCAGGATGAGCTTCCGGATACGGATGGACTCCGGGGTCACCTCAACGCACTCGTCTTCGCGGGCGAATTCCAAGGATTCTTCCAGAGTCAGGTTGCGCGGCGGCGTCATGTTCTCGAAGGTGTCCGAGGACGCTGCACGCATGTTGGTGAGCTGCTTTTCCCTGGTGATGTTCACGTCCATGTCATCGGCGCGTGAGTTCTCGCCAACGATCATGCCTTCGTAGACCTCGGAGGTGGGCTGCACGAAGAATGACATGCGTTCCTGGAGCTTGATCATCGCGAACGGGGTGACCACGCCAGAGCGGTCAGCCACGATCGAACCGTTGGTGCGGTACTCGATGGTGCCGGCCCACGGCTCGTAGCCCTCGGCGATGGAGGAAGCAATGCCGGCACCGCGGGTGTCGGTGAGGAACTTGGTGCGGAAGCCGATCAGGCCACGGGCCGGAACGATGAACTCCATGCGGCACCAGCCGGTGCCGTGGTTGGCCATGTTGGTCATGCGGCCCTTGCGGGCTGCCATCAGCTGGGTGACGGCACCGAGGTACTCTTCCGGCACGTCGATGGTCATGTGTTCCATCGGCTCGTGGATCTTGCCGTCGACGGTCTTGGTGACAACCTGCGGCTTGCCGACAGTCAGTTCGAAGCCTTCACGGCGCATCTGCTCAACCAGGATGGCCAGCGCCAGCTCGCCACGGCCCTGGACTTCCCAGGCGTCGGGACGCTCGGTGGGGAGAACCTTGATGGAGACGTTACCGATCAGTTCCTTGTCCAGGCGGTCCTTGACCTGGCGGGCCGTGACCTTGGCGCCCTTGACCCGGCCGGCCAGCGGCGAGGTGTTGATACCGATGGTCATGGAGATGGCGGGATCGTCAACGGTGATCAGCGGCAGCGGCTGCGGGTTGTCGACGTCGGTCAGGGTCTCACCAATGGTGATTTCCTCGATACCGGCAACGGCGACGATTTCGCCCGGACCTGCAGACTCGGTGGGAACACGGTCCAGTGCTTTGGTGGCCAGCAGTTCGGTGATCTTGACGTTCTTGAGCTCTCCGTTGGCGCGGGCCCAGGCAACGGTCTGGCCCTTGCGCAGGGTGCCGTTGTAGATGCGCAGCAACGCGAGGCGGCCCAGGAACGGGGAGGCGTCCAGGTTGGTCACGTGTGCCTGGAGGACACCGTTCGGGTTGTACGTCGGAGCCGGGATGTGCTCGATGATGGTCTTGAACAGCGGCTCAAGGTCTTCGTTGTCCGGAGCGGAGCCGTCGGCGGGCTGGTCCAGGGAGGCGCGGCCCACCCTCGCTGCTGCGTAGACAACCGGAACTTCAAGGATCTTGTCGAGGTCCAGGTCCGGAACTTCGTCGGCGAGGTCCGAGGCGAGGCCCAGCAGGAGGTCCATCGACTCGTGGACAACTTCCTCGATGCGGGCGTCGGGGCGGTCGGTCTTGTTGACGAGGAGGATCACCGGCAGGTGCGCGGCCAGGGCCTTGCGCAGCACGAAGCGGGTCTGGGGCAGCGGGCCCTCGGAAGCGTCCACGAGGAGTACAACGCCGTCCACCATGGACAGGCCGCGCTCTACTTCGCCGCCGAAGTCGGCGTGGCCTGGGGTGTCGATGACGTTGATGGTGATGGTTTCACCGTTGGAGGACGGTCCGTTGTAGGCCACGGTGGTGTTCTTGGCCAGGATGGTGATGCCCTTTTCGCGTTCCAGGTCACCGGAGTCCATGACGCGGTCTTCGAGGTGGTTGTGTTCGGCAAAGGAGTTGGTCTGCTTGAGCATGGCGTCGACCAGAGTGGTCTTGCCGTGGTCAACGTGGGCCACGATCGCGACGTTGCGGAGGTCACTGCGCGATGCAGTGGCTACCGCGGTGTTGGTGGTGGTTTCAGACATGCGTGATTGCTCGATTCAGTGGTGAAGTCAGCTGTTGTTTCGCGACATTTCCAACCGGAACGCACGACGGATTAGCCCAATAACACAGGGCTCCTTCCCTCATTCTAAGCGCTGAGCCTATTGTTGGCCTAAAAATCTCGGATCGGCCCAGTCCGGTCGGTGGGTAATTCCGGCGCGCCGCGGCCCAAAGAGTGACCAAGCTCACTGGATTTCTGTGACTTGATGCACCATCATTGCTGTGATAGCCACAGCAAGCCCGGAGAATCCCTGATGCGAAAAGCCTCGGCTCTGACCCGCTTTGTCGCCTCTGGAATCGCGGTAGCCGCGCTTCTGGGCGGCTGCGGACAGACCCCAGCAGCAACACCGGACTCCGGCGTGCCATCCCCGGCGCAGGCGGCCGCGGCCGGCGCATACCAGGCCCGCGGCGGCGATCCGCTCAGCCTGCCTGCCGGTTCTGTGTACCGCAACCCAGCCAGCGGGCGTGACGAGGTGGTGGTGCCGGACATGCGGCACACTGCCCTCCTGATCGGGGATTCCCAATCCGAACCTGCTGACGGGTGGCCACGCCTGGGCCTTGCCGCCGTTGGATACAAGGTCCACTTCTGCGGGCTCGGCGGCACGGGATTCGTGGCATCCAACGGCAAGACCGGCAACTACATCGACGCCTTGCAGCGCGGCGACTGGAAGCTGCCGTACGGGACGCCCGCGCTGATCGTCATCCAGGGCGGCGGCAACGATGCCGCGCACGGCGCCACCGATGCCCAGATCGTGGCCAACGCCGACCGCCTGATCGGGGCACTCCGGGAACGCTATCCAGGCGCCAGGATGGCCATGATCGGCACCCTGGCCCGCGGCGCCAACTACGGTGGCGGGCGCAGGACCCAGGTGGACGCGCTGCTGGGCACGGTGTCCGCAAGGAACGGCATACCCTTTGTGGGCGTGGGAGACTGGCTGTCGAAGTACAACCTCGCGAAGAACCTGGCAGATGCCGTCCACATGGATGCCGCCGGCCGCAGGTCACTGGGCGGGCTGCTTGGATCCAGGCTCAGGCAGCTGGGGCTCGAAGGCCCACGCCTGGACGGCACTGTCCCGGTGGCAGCCACCCCCGCGGAGTGAACAGACTCCCAGCGGGCGGAACTCGCCCTTGGCACGCTGGACAGACCCTTAAAAGCAATGGAGCCGGCGCCCTGAAGGCACCGGCTCCATCTTTAGCCCCGGGATCCAGCGGTCTGATCAGGCCACTTCGGGCGGAAGCATCAGCTTCGCACCGGGGATGGCGTTGAGCAGTGCCTTGGTGTACTCCTGCTGGGGGGACTCGAAGACATCGTCCGTGGAACCGGTCTCCACCAGCTTGCCCTTTTCCATCACACAGACGTGGTCGGCAATCTGCCGCACCACCGCCAGGTCATGGGTGATGAAGAGGTAAGTCAGCCCGAGGTTGGCCTGCAGGTCAGCGAGCAGGTTAAGGACCTGTGCCTGAACCAGCACATCCAGGGCGGACACCGCTTCGTCACAGATGATCACCTCGGGATCCAGAGCCAGCGCACGCGCGATTGCAACGCGCTGGCGCTGGCCGCCGGAGAGCTCGTTCGGGAACCGCTGCATACTCGACTGCGGCAGGGACACCTGGTCCAGCAGTTCGCGCACCTTTTTCACTCTGCTCGCTTTGTTCCCGATCTTGTGGACCCGCAACGGCTCCTCGATGGTCCTGAAGATGTTGTACATGGGGTCCAGCGACCCGTAGGGGTCCTGGAAGATCGGCTGCACGCGCCGCCGGAACTTAAAGAGTTCCGCCGGCTTCAGCGCGGCTGTATCGACGCCGTCGAACAGGATCTTCCCCTCCGTTGGCTTTTCCAGCTGGAGGACCATTTTGGCCACGGTGGACTTTCCGGAGCCGGACTCCCCCACAATCGCCGTGGTGGTTCCCCTGGTGACGTCAAAGCTGACGCCGTCCACCGCAGCGAAGTCGGTTGCCTTACCCAGCCCCTGACGGAGCTTGTAGACCTTCCGCAGGTCCTGGATCTTCAGGACATGGTCTGCGGCCGGCTCTTCTGTGGGCGCAAGGAGGTCGATCGCTTCCACGCCCAGTTCCTTGGCCACCTGGATCCGCCGGCTTGCCAGGGACGGAGCGGACTCAACCAGCCGCTTGGTGTACGGGTGGCGCGGATTCTGGAGCAGTTCCAGGGACGGACCGGACTCCACAACCTGTCCCCGGTACATGACCACGACTTTGTCCGCGCGCTCTGCAGCCAGACCCAGGTCATGGGTGATGAGCAGGACTGCGGTGCCCAGTTCAGTGGTCATGGTGTCCAGATGATCCAGGATCTGCCGCTGGACGGTCACGTCCAGGGCCGACGTCGGCTCGTCAGCTATCAGAAGCCGCGGCTGGCAGGAGAGCCCGATGGCGATCAGTGCGCGCTGGCGCATACCGCCGGAGAACTCGTGGGGGTACTGGTTTGCGCGCCGATGTGCATCCGGGAGTCCGGCCTGCTCAAGGACCTTGGCGATGTCGTCCGGACCGCTGGGCCGGCCGTTCGCGCGGAGGGTTTCCTTGACCTGGTAGCCAATCTTCCAGACCGGGTTCAGGTTGGACATCGGGTCCTGCGGCACCATGCCGATGGTGTTGCCGCGGAGTTCGATCATCCGCTTCTCGCTGGCATGGGCAATGTCCTCGCCATCCAGAAGGATCTGCCCGCCGGACACCGCACCGTTGTTCGGCAGGAGCCCGATCGCGGCCAAAGCCGTGGTGGATTTGCCCGAGCCGGACTCCCCCACAATCGCCACGGTCTCACCGGGCATGATGGTCAGGTGGGCGTTACGGACTGCCTGGACGTCGCCGCCGCTGGTCTTGAACGTGATGGCGAGGTCACGGATTTCCAGGAGGGGTTTGACTCCGGAATTACCTGCCTCCTCGACGTGAACATCGGGAATGGTCATGTTTTTGTCTCTCATCGCTGCCTGCTCTTCGGGTCGAGGGCGTCACGAACGGCGTCGCCCAACATGATGAAGCTCAGGACCGTAATGGACAGGGCTGCGGCGGGGAAAAGCATGATCTCCGGCCTCGTCCGGATGGACGACTGCGCGCCGGCAATATCGTTGCCCCAGGACATGATGCTTTGCGGCAACCCAATGCCCAGGAATGACAGGGTGGCCTCCAGGACGATGAAGATGCCCAGGTTCAAGGTCGCCATGACAATGATCGGCGCCAGTGCATTCGGCAGGACGTGACGCAGGAGCGCTCCGACCCTCGAAACACCCAGAGCTCGGGCGGCAGTCACAAAATCGGCGTTTCGGACCTCGATGACAGCGCCACGGGCAATGCGTGCCATTTGCGGCCAGGTCAGCAGCGCAATGATCGCCACCACCGTCCACACGCTCTTGTTGTCGCGGAAAAAAGGCAGCTGGGTGATCACCAGGGCGCCCAGCACCAACGGCAAAGCAAAGAAAATGTCACCGAGACGTGCAAGGACCGAGTCAACCCAGCCACCGTAGTAGCCGGCTATCGCGCCAATCGTCACTCCGATGATCACCACGCAGATAACAGACAGGAGGCCCACTGAGAGCGAAGCCTGTGTTCCGTGGACAACCCTCGAATAGATGTCGCACCCCTGGAAGGTGAATCCGAAGGGATGCCCGGGAGCGGGTCCTGCTTCGGAGTTTCCGAGCTGGCAGTCATCGTTCGGCGGCACCGTCGAGAGCAGGCCCGGGAACAGCGCGATGATAATCAAGGCCAGGATCAACAGCGACGAAATGATGAACAGCGGACGACGGCGGAGCTTGCGCCAGGCGTCGGCCCACAGGCTCAGCGGCGCCTGCTCAGTTTTGAGCGTGTCGGTCGCGAGCAACGGCGTTTCGTCGATGGGCGCCACAAAGTGGCTGTTTTTACTGGTCATAACGAATCCTTGGGTCCAGCCAGGCGTACAGGAGATCAACGAGCAGGTTGGCAACCACAAACACCAGAACCAGCACGCTGACTATGGAGACAATGGTGGGCCCCTCCGTGCGCAATGTGGCCTGATAGAGCTTGTTGCCCACACCTGGCACATTGAAGATGGCTTCGGTGACAATCGCGCCGCCCATCAGACCGCCCAGGTCGGCGCCCAGGAAGGTGACGACGGGGATCAGGGAGTTGCGCAGGATGTGTGCAATCACAACCCGGGGCCGGGACAGGCCCTTTGCTGTGGCAGTCCGCACGTAATCGGCATTCATGCTCTCGCTGACCGAAGCACGCGTCAGGCGGAGGACATAGGCAAACGACACCAGGCCCAGCACGGTGGCCGGCAGCAACAGGCTGCCCCAATCGGCGTTGGCGCCGACCGTCGGTTTCGCCCAACCCAGCTGGACTCCGAAGACCAACTGGAAAACAAAGCCAAGAACGAATGTGGGAACAGCGATGACCACGAGTGAGGCCACCAGCACGGTGGAGTCAAACCAGCCACCACGACGAAGGCCGGCAAAGACACCGAACCCCACACCGAACACGGTCTGAATAATTAGAGCTTCCACTGCCAGCATCGCCGTCACAGGAAAGACCCTCGCCAACGAGGCAGCGATCGGCTGTCCAGTGAAGTCGTTGCCGAGGTTGAAAGTGAAAATGTTCTGCAGGAACAGGCCGTACTGGACCCAGAACGGTTCGTCCAAATGGTACTGGGTGCGCAGTGTGTCGATAACTGCCTGCGGGGGCTGGCGGTCGCCGAAGAGGGCGGCAATGGGGTCACCCGGCAGGGCGAAAACCATGTAGTACACCAGAAGGGTGGTGCCGAGGAAGACGGGGATTGCCTGAAGGAGCCTGCGAAGGATAAAGCGGACCACCGGATCACCGGCCTTCGGGGAGCGAAGAAGGGAATTTCATGGGTGCCTTCCTGCCGTACAGGACAATGGGGGCCCGGCATAACGCCGGACCCCCATACGCCTGCGGCAAGTTAGATCGTGGAGACTACTTGGCCGTGATGTTGTAGTAGAGAACTCCGCCATTCCAGCCGGTTTCGGCCTTGATGACGTTCTCGCTCCAGACGATCGGCTTGGCCTGGTCCCAGAGGGGCAGACCCGGAAGATCCTTGAACAGGACCTCCTGTGCCTCGTTGAACTTCTCGTTGGCCTCCTCGGTGGACTTGGCAGCGAGGCCTTCCTGAAGCAGCTTGTCGAACTCAGGGTTCGTGTACTTCTCGTAGTTGGACGGAGCACCCGAGGCCCAGACCGGTCCCAGGAAGTTGTAGAGCGACGGGTAGTCGCCCTGCCAGCCGGCGCGTGACAGGCCGGGGAGCATCTGGGACTTGCGCAGGTTCAGTACTTCCGCGAACTTGGCGAAGGGCTGGATTTCGGCCTGGATGCCCAGGTTGTTCTTGAAACCGTTGGCTACGGCGTCGATCCATTCCTTGTTGCCACCATCGGTGTTGGAGGCAATCTGGAGCGGCTTCGAGTTATCGTACGGCTTGATCTTCTCAGCCTGTGCCCACAGATCCTTAGCCTTGGCGGCGTCGAACTTGAGAACTTCGCTGCCCGGGATGTTTTCCTTGAAGCCGTCGATGACCGGCGGAGCGAATGCCTTGGCCGGCGTGCGGGTTCCGTTGAAGATCACCTTGGTGATCTCTTCGCGGTTGATGGCGTAGGACAGTGCCTGGCGGCGCAGCAGCCCCGCTTCACCCTGGAAGTTCGGGTTGTAACCCGGGATGTTCAGGGTGGAGTTGGTGGCAACCGGCTTGGTGGAGTTGCGGTCCTGGAAGTCCGTGACGTAAGTCTTCAGCGCGTTGGAGGGCAGAACATCCGAAACGTCCAGGTTGTTGGCCTGCAGGTCTGTGTATGCGGGGCCCGGATCGGTGTAGAACTTGAAGGTCACGCCACCGTTTTTCGAAGCGCGGGGACCGCTATAATCAGCGTTCTTGACGAGTGAGATGGACTGGTCGTGGACCCACGCGCCGGTCTTTTCCATCTTGTAAGGACCGTTTCCGATCGGATTCTCACCGAAGGCCTTCGGGTCGGTCATTGCTGCGGACGGGATCGGGAAGAACGCCGAGTAGCCCAGGCGGAGCGACCAGTCAGCTTCCGGCTGTGCCAGTTTGACCGTGAGGGTGGAATCGTCTGTAGCCGTCAGGCCCGACATCGTCTCGGCGGTGGGAGCCGGGGTGGTGGTCTCTTTACCGTCAGCCGATTTTTCAGTGATCACGGCTGAGACATCTGCGTATCCGGCGATGGACTCAAAGAAGAAGCCATTTTGCTGCAGGTTCTTTGAGTTCGCGGCGAAGTTCCAGGAATCAACGAACGTCTTGGCAGTGATCGCTTCGCCGTTGGTGAACTTCTGGCCCTGCTTGACCTTGATGGTCCAGTTCTGGGCGTCCGAGGATTCAATGGACTCTGCCAGTGCATTGACGGGCTTACCGTCGGCGTCGTAGGTCCGAAGTCCTTCGAAGAGGAGTTCGACCACGCGGCCACCGTAGACTTCGCCCGTGTTGGCCGGCAGCAGGGGGTTCTGTGGTTCGTTGCTGTACGCGGTGATCACCTTGTTGGGATCGCCGGCCGACTGGCTGGCACCATCATTGCTGCCGCCTCCAGCGCCGCAGCCTGTCAGGGCGAGGGCAGCGATCGCCACCATGCCGAGTGCTTTGGAAGTGCGCGTGAAACGCATTCCGCCTCCTATGAGTTGTGGGAGATAGTCAGGGGAAATCTTTTGCTCCCCGGCAGGCTCGTCACAGGTTCTCACTGTGACGTGGCCTACATATACGAGTAGCCTAACCGCACAAAGTCCAAATACTGGTACTCCGTTGCTAAACCGTAACCAGTTAATCGCCAATAACTAGCCGGCACCCGGAAGTTGCGCAAGTCACATGCTACTCGCTGGTAGGGGATGCTGCGAATCGAGGATGGGGGCGGGCTCCCACAGGGCGGTAAGCCCCCTGGAGGACCTATTTCAGGCGCCACTCCCACACATTCCACCAAACGCCCAGGGCGCCTGAGCTGGGCTTGATACCAGTCACGCGGCTGCTGAAAGCCACCGTTCCAGTGGTCTGGTACAGCGGCAGGCCGTAGGCGCTTTCCCACACGCGTTTGTCGATGTCAGCCAACAGTTCGTCCTGCTTTGCAAGGTCCGTGGTGCCGGACAGTTGCTCCATGGCTTTGTCAGCATCGCCGTCGGAAAATCCGTTGAAGTTGCTGCCGCCACCGGTCTTAAAGATCTGCGGGACGCGGCTGACGCCGACCCCGGGTCCGATGGAGCCGAGGATGGCGGCGTCGTAGCTGCCGCCGCCGAGCGCTTTCGCCCAGTCCGGGCTGCCGAGGCCCGCGTCTTCAACGGTGAATCCGGCGCGGCGGGCGGAGTCGCGGATCAGGGAAAAGGCCCGCACACGGTTGGGGTTGTCCTTGTTGTACAAGATGCGGACCGTCGGAGCAGCATCCCGCAATTGCGACTTCGCGCCTTGGATGTCCAGGTCGGAGTATTCGGCCGAACCGTTGTTCTTCACGGTGTCCTGATACTTCGGATGGGGTGGCAGGAAGACGTGTGAGTCCAGGGGTTTCGCGTCGGCGACGAATCCACCCACCACGTCATCCACGATCTCCTGCCGTGGAACGGTCTTCAAAAACGCTTCCCGGACGGCCTTGTCCGCGAAGGGTCCCGAAAAGTTGAGATCGAGGTGGTCGTAGCCGGTCTGGCTGAAGCGCTGGACGGTATTTCCCTGCTCCGCCAGCCCGTCGAAGAGGCTTTCGGTACCGGCATTGGGCTGCGGGGCGATGATGTCGGCCTGGCCGTTCCTGAGGGCGGCAATGGCGGTAGAGGCGGCACCGGCGAACCGCACGGTGATGTCATCGAGGTAAGGCTCAGGTCCCCAGACATAGTCCCTGTTCCTGACCAGCCGGATCGAGGCGTCCGGAACGATGTCCCGGACGATGTAGGGGCCGCTGGAAAGGTACATGGCCGGGTCATCAGGAAGCGTTTTGGTGTCGAAACCTGAGTTCCAGAAGTCGCTGACCCGTTTCAGCGGGGCGTTGACCGCAGGCTGTTCGGTGTCGCCGCGGGGCGAGTCCCTGATCAGGTCAACCAGATCGCCTTCGTCATTGAGGCCGCTTTTGGCGGCGACAACATGGGCGGGGAGCCCGACGTCGAACGCTACTTCCCAATCAGCGTACGGCGCGGCGTATTCCAGCGTGATGGAACGCCCGTCACTGCCGATCTCCGGAAGAGCGGTGGCCGCCAGGCCGCTCTTGTCCGCCGCGGCCGAAAAGTACCTGGTGCCGGTCCCCGCCAGGGGTTCCGCGTCGTCGAAGTAGCCCGAGCCGGCGGCCCAGGAGAGGAGGAGGTCGCCGGCGTCGATGGCTTCACCGTCGGACCATTTCACACCCTCACTGACGGTGTACTTCACCTTCAGCGGCTTGTCGGAGATTTTCTCGATACGGCCGAATTTCTCGTTCCGGACCACTTTTTCGGTGTCATCCACGTAGTAGAACCCGGTGTGGGTGATATGGCCGATCTTGGTGTTGATGTCCGTGTTTCCGTCGGCACTGAACGGGTTGAAGGACGTGAAGGCGTTCACTTCGGCCACGGTGGCGCTGCCGCCGCGCGTCGTCTCACCGACCACCACCGGCGGTGCACCGCCGGAAGCGGAGCACCCCGAGGTAACCAGCGCCGCAACGACGGTCCCGGTGATGACCTGAATCAGACGCTTCAGGGGCATTCCATCTCCTTTGCCTGTCCGGAATCAGACGTTGAAGCGGAACTCCACTACATCGCCGTCAGCCATCACGTACTCTTTGCCTTCAATGCGTACCTTGCCACGGGACTTGGCTTCCGCCATGGAACCGGCCTCGATGAGGTCATGGAAGGAAACCACTTCAGCCTTGATGAAGCCACGCTGGAAGTCGCTGTGGATGACGCCTGCTGCCTGCGGGGCGGTGTCGCCCTGGTGGATGGTCCAGGCGCGTGTTTCCTTCGGACCGGCCGTGAGGTAGGTCTGGAGGCCCAGGGTGTGGAAGCCGACGCGTGCCAGCTGGTCGAGGCCGGACTCGTCCTGGCCGTTCATTTCCAGCATTTCGCGCGCTTCCTCCTCATCCAGCTCCACGAGGTCGGATTCGAGCTTCGCGTCCAGGAAGATGGCGTCCGCCGGGGCCACCATGGCCCGCAGTTCGTCCTGCTTCTCCGGGCTGCCCAGGATGCCTTCGTCGGCGTTGAAGACGTAGATGAACGGCTTGGCGGTCAGGAGGCTGAGCTCCTTGAGGTGCTCCATCTCCAGCTTGTCGCTCTTGATCGAGGAGAAGACCGTGTCGCCGCGTTCCAGGACCGCCTGGGCGGCCTTGATGGCTGCCAGTTCGGCGGCGTCCCGCTTCTTGATCTTAACTTCTTTTTCGATCCGGGGAATGGCATTTTCGATGGTCTGAAGGTCAGCCAGGATCAGCTCGGTGTTGATGGTTTCCATGTCCGAGCGGGGATCCACTTTGCCATCGACGTGGATGACGTCGGGATCATCAAACACCCGGACCACCTGGGCGATGGCCTCGGCCTCACGGATGTTGGCAAGGAACTTGTTGCCCAGGCCTTCGCCCTCCGATGCGCCCTTCACGATGCCGGCGATGTCCACGAAAGACACCGGAGCGGGCAGGAGTCGCTGCGATCCAAAGATGTCAGCGAGCTGCTGCAGCCGGGGATCCGGCAGGTTCACGACGCCGACATTGGGTTCGATGGTAGCGAACGGATAGTTCGCAGCCAGCACCTGGTTCCGGGTCAGTGCGTTGAAAAGAGTTGATTTGCCGACGTTGGGCAGTCCGACGATGCCAATAGTAAGAGCCACGAGCATTGATTCTACCGGTTGCCGGACGCATGGGGCCCAGGCGGTCCCCCGCAGTGTCGGCACATGGTGGAACGCCTGGCCGAATATGTCGGTTCCGTAAATTGTCACAGGGTCATGCCACAGTGTGGATATGGATGCTTTAGCCCTGATTCTTGCCCTGTTGATGCTGCTGGTGGGTGCCCTCGCCGGCGCCGCCGCCACCTACTTTTCCCTCCGCCGGCACAGTCGTGCCCTGGAGGAGGACTTCGACGCCGTCTCGTCGCGGCTGTCCGAGGTCAGCGCCCAGTTCGCCGCCGCGGACGCGGAGCGCCGCCTGCTCTCGATGCAGAACCGGGAACTCGGCGAGTCCCGCAACCAGGACGAAAGCGTCCTCCGGGCACTCTCCCCCGTGGCGGAAAAGCTGACCGCGGTGCAGCAGCAGGTGGCACTGCTGGAACGCGACCGCCTGGAACAGTACGGCCAGCTGGCGCAACAACTTCAGGAGGCCAGGCTTTCCGATGCCCAGCTGATCCGGTCCACGCACGCCCTCGAGTCAGCGTTGCGCTCCAATAGCGCTCGTGGACAGTGGGGCGAAGTCCAATTGCGCCGCGTGGTTGAGGCATCGGGCATGCTCAAGCACGTGGATTTCCTGGAGCAGGTCCACAGCGCCGGGGCCGATTCAGCGGTCCGTCCCGACCTCGTCGTCCAGCTACCGGGCCAGAAGCAGCTGGTGGTGGACGCGAAGGTTCCGTTGTCCTCCTACCTGGAGGCCCAGGAGCTGGGTGCTCGCCAGGACTCGGGTACAACCGGGAATCCCGGCAGCCAGCAATCCCTGCTGGCTGCCCACGCCAAGGCGCTGCGGGCCCACGTCGACTCGCTCAGCAACAAGAAGTACTGGGACATCCCCGGGAACTCACCCGAGCTGGTGATCTGCTTCCTGCCGGCCGAATCCATCCTGGCCGCCGCCTTGACAGCCGACGCGACGCTGTTGGACCACGCGCTGTCGAGGAACGTTGTTCTCGCCTCGCCAAGCACGCTGCTCGCAGTGCTGAAATCAGTGGCGTTCACGTGGCGCCAGGATGTGCTGACGGACAGTGCGCGCGAACTGTTCGATCTCGCCCGTCAGCTCTACGAACGCATGGGAACGCTCGGCGACAACGTGGGCAAGCTGGGTTCGTCCCTGAAGTCCTCAGTGGACCGGTACAACGCCCTGATCGGCACCCTGGAAGCGCGGATCCTGCCCACAGCACGGAAGCTCAACGCCATGGATGAATCCGGGCTGCTCACTCCCCCGGCACTCGAGGTCACGCCGCGTTCGCTGGCGGCCCCGGAGTTTCAGCAGGACGAAGCCGCCGCCTGACGTTGCCGGAGATGTCAGTCGCGGGACCGGCGGCCGCCGAGCGCCCGACTGACGTCTCCGGCTTCCTTCAGGGTTGCGCGGAGTTCCTTCGGCAACGAGAAAAGGAGGTCTTCTTCGGCCGTGACAACTTCTTCCACGGAACCATAACCGTAGTCGGCCAGCAGTCGCAGGACGTCCGTGACCAGGAGCTCCGGCACTGAAGCCCCTGAGGTGACGCCGACGGTAGCCACGCCTTCAAACCATGCCTCGTCCACTTCGTTGGCGAAGTCCACGCGGTAGGAGGCCTTGGCACCGTACTCCAGGGCGACTTCCACCAGGCGGACGGAGTTCGAGGAGTTGGCCGATCCCACCACAATGACAAGGTCAGCCTGGGGGGAGATCTTCTTGATGGCCACCTGGCGGTTGGTGGTGGCGTAGCAGATGTCGTCGCTGGGAGGATCCTGCAGGGTGGGGAACCGATCCTTCAGCAGGCGGACCGTTTCCATGGTCTCGTCCACGCTGAGGGTGGTCTGGGACAGCCAGATGACCTTTTCCGGATCCCTGACGGTTACCTTGTCCACTTCATGGGGACCGTTGATGATCTGGATGTGTTCCGGAGCTTCGCCGGCGGTGCCCTCGACTTCTTCGTGACCGTCGTGGCCGATCAGCAGGATGTCGAAGTCGTCTTTGGCGAACCGCACGGCTTCCTTGTGAACCTTGGTCACCAACGGGCAGGTGGCGTCGATGGTGCGCAGCCCGCGGTCTTCGGCGGACTGGACGACGGCCGGGGATACGCCGTGGGCGGAAAAGATCACCAGGGCGCCCTCGGGGACCTCGTCCGTCTCGTCAACGAAGATGGCGCCCTGCGCCTCAAGCGAGCTCACCACGTGGACGTTGTGCACGATCTGCTTCCGGACGTATACCGGCGGACCGTAGTGCTCCAGGGCCTTCTCGACGGCGATCACGGCCCGGTCCACACCGGCGCAGTAGCCGCGCGGCGCAGCCAGGAGGACCTTCTTGGGACCGGTCACCGGAGCCGCGGCGGCTACCTCCTCAGGCGAGCGCCGCCTGCGCGGGACAGTTGGCATCGAGAGGGACACAGCTGAGGAAGTCATCCCTCCATGCTACCGGGTGGGGGCCCGCCGCCCCGGCGAAGCGATCCGGATCACAACGGCCGCAGTGACAAGCACAGCGCCGGTTATCGCGGCAGCACCGACCCAGAATTGGAAGCTGCTGGACGCGGCCGCCACAAACGCATTCTTGAACATGTCCGAAAGCCCGTTGCCGCTGGCCGTCCCCACAACGGCATCCCTGGCGAACTGCGAGCCGGCAGCCCACAGGCCCGCCAGTGCCAGCGCCCCCAGTCCCACAGCGAGAACCACGGTCCAGCGACGGCGCGCGGACACCAGCGCTAGCGCAAAGGCGATTCCCGCTCCAATGGCAAGGGAGTAGCCAAGCGGCGCGTAGGCGGACGCTCTCTCGACCATTTGGCGCTGCTCAGGCTCGCCAACGTTGACCAGCGTCTGCTCCGGCGCAGTCAGCGGGAGTCCCGTGGTGTGTGCGAGCTCCTCCGTCGCCAGTGCCACCAGGGGTGCCACGTCCAACGTAAGCGACGACGGAGAGTCAGGTGCGGCGGGAGCCGATTCGGGTGCGGCGAAGCTGAGCCGGTGGCTCTTCCGCAGTGTTTCCTCCCAAGCCGCCGGGTAGCCGGGCAAAGCTGTGAGGGAACCGGCGGCCGCTTCAAGCACTGGCGTGACCAGACCTGCCAGGGCGTCCGGGATGGCCCCTGCATCGATGGTGCCCACAGCGGCCGTGGCGAGCCGCTGCTGGAATTCTGCGTCCCGCCCCAAGGGAGCGGCCAGAGCCACAAAGCCATCCGCCTGAACCACGTTGCGGTCAAGCCAAATGGCGGGTACGGCCAGGGCGGACAGCAAAACGCCTACGACGACGGCGATGGCTGAAATGAAGGTGCGCAAAACGGGTCCTTACGGGTTGGCGGCTGCACAGCCATCATAGGGCGGGTGTCTGGACAAGGAATGTCAGTCTCGGGTGATAGAGCTTATGGATAAGGTTGAATGGCAACCGCCAGTGCACTGGCGGCCGCCATTCAAGCACGAACCGCTACCTGCCGAACAAAGGACCACCATGCCGCCACCCACAGCTTCCCGGGGCAGCGGACATGTCTGAACAGGCTGCCCTGCCGGGCACAGCTGCCACCACGTTGCCTGCCACGGCCGCTGAGACCAGCCCGGACAATCCATGGCCTCTGCAGTTGCTGTCACAGAAGCTCAAGGCCCATATCGATCGCACCCCGTCCGCATGGGTCGAAGGCCAGGTCATCGAAATGAACCGCCGCGGGGGTAACGCGTACCTCACCCTCCGGGACGTGGACGCGGAAGTTTCCCTGCCGGCGTCGGTCTGGACCAAGGTTCTGGACCGGCAGAACATGCCCCTGGAGCGTGGCTCCCGCGTGGTGGCCTTGCTCAAACCGGAGTTCTGGCTGAAGACCGGGCGGCTCAACATGCAGGTTCGGGATATCAGGCCCGTAGGGCTTGGCGACCTGCTGGCGCGGATCGAACGGTTGCGCCAGGCCCTCTCCGCCGAGGGGCTGTTTGCCGATTCACGGAAGAAACCACTGCCGTTGCTCCCGCACCGTATCGGCCTGATTACCGGACGGGACTCCGATGCCAAAAAAGACGTCGTCCAAAACGCGGCACTGCGCTGGCCCGCAGTTGAATTCGAGATCCGGGAAGTGGCGGTCCAGGGCAACACCGCGGTCTCGCAAATAATCCGCGCCCTGCAGGAACTGGACAACCGCCCCGACGTGGACGTCATTGTCATCGCCCGGGGCGGCGGAGCCTTGGAGGACCTGCTGCCTTTCAACAGCGAGGAACTGATCCGTGCTGTCGCGGCCACGGCCACCCCGGTGGTCAGCGCCATCGGACATGAGGCGGACCGTCCCCTTCTCGACGACGTGGCGGACCTGCGTGCGTCGACGCCCACTGATGCGGCCAAGAGGATCGTGCCTGACGTTGCCGAGGAACTGGCGGGCGTGCGCCAGGCACGGGAGCACCTTCGCAGGAGCATCGGCAGGCTCGTGGACAGGGAATCGGACCGGTTGTCCGCACTCCATTCCCGGCCTGTTCTGGCCACCCCGGAAGCCATGGTCACCGGACGAGCGGAGGAAATCGAACGCCTCCTGCGGAGATCATCGGCCGCTGTCAGTTCAACGGTGGTACGGGCGGCTGACCAGCTGGTTCACCTGCAGGCCCAGGTCCGTGCCCTGTCACCACAAAAAACGCTGGACCGCGGCTACGCCGTGGTCGAACTGGCCAACGGCCGGCCGGCCCGTGCCACCGAAGCTGCCGGCCATGCGGTGGTCCGAGACCCGTCGGAGGCGCCGTCGGGAACTGCGTTGTCCGTACGCGTCGCCCATGGCCTGTTCGGCGCCACTTCCACTGGGGAACTTCAACAAGGAGAAGCACATGCCCGAAACAAAGCCTGACCCGGAAATCCAAGCACTGAGCTATGAGGAAGCCCGCGAACAACTGGTGCAGGTGGTGGGGAAGCTTGAGGCAGGCGGCGCCAGCCTCGAGGAATCCCTGGCACTCTGGGAGCGCGGCGAAGCCCTGGCAAAGCGCTGCGAAGAGTGGCTGGAGGGCGCCCGCAAGCGGCTCGCTGCCGCCCGCGACCAGCCGCTCTGACCAGTCACGGCCCCGCCAGGCGGCAGCCTAGGACCTTTCGATGAGCTCGCGTTCCACCCCGACGTCGAACTCCGCCTTTGGCCATTCCAGCTTCATGTCAGACAGCGCGCCCAGCACCAACTGCTGCACCGCGATCCTGGCGTACCATTTTTTGTTGGCCGGAACCACATGCCAGGGTGCCGCGTCCGTGTTGGTCTCGTCGAAGGCAGCCTGGTAGGCGTCCATGTAGTCGCCCCAGAACGCCCGCTCCTTGAGGTCACCGCTGCTGTATTTCCAGTGCTTGGCGGGGTTGTCCAGCCGGGCAAGGAGCCGGGCCTTCTGTTCATCCTTGCTGATATTGAGCATCACCTTGATGATTTTGGTTCCGGCATCGGCCTGGCGCGCCTCGAACTCATTGATGGCCCGGTAGCGGCGCTTGATTTCGTCCGGCGTCGCCCAGTTGTGGACCCGGTGGATCAGGACGTCCTCATAGTGGGAGCGGTCGAAGATGCCCACCATGCCCGCTCCTGGCACCTCCTTCTGGATCCGCCAGAGGAAGTCATAGGACTTCTCCTCCTCGGTGGGTGCCTTGAAAGCCTTGAACTGGACGCCCTGCGGATCCATGGCGGCCATGACGTGCTTGACTATTCCGCCCTTGCCCGCGGTGTCCATGGCCTGCAGGATCAACAGAAGCCGTTTTCTCCCGCCGAAGCGCGACTCCGCGAACAGCTTTTCCTGAAGCTCGGCCAAGGCGCCGTCCAGTTCAGCCAGAATTGCCTGTCCATCGGCTTTGCTGCCCTTGTAACCGGGCGTCGCGTCAGGGTCGGCGCCGGCCAGCGAGAACCCTTTCCCCACCCTCAGCGTATCGACGGGGTGCTTATCGAACTCAACGACGTCGGCCATTGGGGTCCTTTCCCAAGGTTCCACGCGCCGAAAGACGCGTCACCACAGGCTAGTTCCCTTGGTACCGGCTAAGGAAGTCCCCCATGCGCCCGATCGCTTCTTCAATATCCTTGACGTTCGGCAACGTGACCATGCGGAAGTGGTCAGGCCGGACCCAGTTGAACGCCCGGCCGTGTGACACCAGGATCTTCTGCTCCTTCAGCAGGTCCAGGACAAATTTCTCGTCATCACGGATGTGGAAGACTTCCGGATCCAGGCGCGGGAACAGGTACAGCGCGCCACGGGCCTGCTGTGTGCTCACACCCGGGATCGCGTTGAGCATGTCGTAGGCCTTGTTCCGCTGTTCCAGCAGCCTGCCACCGGGGAGGATGAGGTCCTTGATGCTCTGGTAGCCGCCGAGCGCGGTCTGGATGGCATGCTGGGCGGGCACGTTGGCACAGAGGCGCATGTTGGCCAGGAGGCTGATGCCCTCCAGGTAATCCGAGGCATCCTTCTTGGGGCCCGAGATGGCCATCCAGCCGGCGCGGTAGCCGCAGACGCGATAGGCCTTGGACAGCCCACTGAAAGTGAGGCAAAGGACGTCGTCGCCCGTCAGCGCGGCCATGTTGATGTGCACGGCGTCCTCGTACAGGATCTTTTCGTAGATTTCATCGGCGAAAAGGATCAGGCCGTGCTTCTCGGCCAGCGCCACGATCTTCTTCAGCGTCTCTTCCGGATAGACCGCGCCCGTGGGGTTGTTGGGGTTGATCACCACGATGCCCTTGGTACGGGGAGTGATCTTGGCTTCAAGATCCTCAAGGTCCGGCTGCCAGCCTGATTCCTCATCGCAGAGGTAGTGCACGGGCTTCCCGCTCGCCAGGGCAACGGAAGCGGTCCACAGCGGGTAGTCAGGTGTGGGGATCAGCACCTCGTCGCCGTCGTTGAGGAGCGCCATGAGGGACATGGTGATCAGTTCGCTGACGCCATTGCCCAGGTAGATGTCGTCCACATGGATGTTCTGGATTCCGCGGGTCTGGTAGTACTGGGAGACCGCGGTCCGGGCCGAGAAGATGCCCCGGGAGTCGCTGTAACCCTGGGCATGGGGCAGATGGCGGATCATGTCCACCAAGATCGCGTCCGGGGCTTCAAATCCAAACGGCGCAGGGTTTCCGATGTTCAGTTTGAGGATCCGGTGACCCTCGGCCTCCATCTGCTGGGCGGCCTGAAGAATCGGTCCACGGATGTCGTAAAGGACGTTGTGAAGCTTGGTGGACTGCTTGAATTCTGCCATCCATCAAATATGCCATATGACGGATGTACTTCCGTTGAGACCTCAGACACAGACGCGCAGAGAGCAGACGACGGCGGCTGCCGGCCCGTGCGGGTCCGGCAGCCGCCGTCGTGATGGCGTTGTGGAGTCAGGTGTTACTTGACGATGCCCTTGTCCTTGAGCCAGGTGGCGGCGGCGTCTTTGGCATTTTGCTTCTGGCTGCCGCTGACTGCGCGGTTGAGGTTGACCAGGTCCTCAGTGGTGAGGACCTTCGATACGGCATTGAGCGCGTCCTTGGCCTTGTCGGTCATTTTTGCCTTGTTGTACAGCGGCAGGACCTGCTGGGCCTTGAAGTTGTTCTTGGGATCCTCCAGCACCACCAGGTCGTTGTCCGCGATGGACGGTGTGGTGGTGTAGATGTCAGCCACCTGGACGTCGTCGGTCAGCAGGGCCTGCAGGGTCAGGTTGCCGCCGCCGTCGCTGAAGGGCTTCAGGGCCTTGAGTTCGCAGCCGTAGTTCTTTTTGAGTCCCGGGAAGCCATAGGCGCGGGTTTCGAACGTGGCCGGCGCCGCCATGGTCAGGTCCTTGCAGACCTTGGCGAGGTCCTCAATGGACTTCAGCTGGTACTTCTCTTGTGTGGCCTTGGTGACCACCATGGCGTCCTTGGACTCGGCCTTGGCTGCCTCCAGGACTGCCAAACCCTCGGGGAGCTTGCCCGGCAGGGCCTTGTAGATGTCGTCGGCCGAGACCTCGGCAGCTTCAGGATCCACGTGCGAGAGCAGGTTGCCGGAGTAATCCGGAACAAGGTCAACCGAGCCGTCCTGGACCGCTTTGAAGTAGATTTCGCGGGCACCGATGTTGGGCTTGGTGGTTGCCGTGACTCCTGCCGCAGTAAGTGCACCGGCATAGATCTCAGCCACGATCTGGCTCTCCGGGAAGTCAGCCGAGCCGACCACCAACGAGCCGCCGCCGGCGCTTCCGGCGCTGGTGCTGGGGGTCTTCAACGGATCACTCCCGCCGCAGGCCGTCAACGCGACGGCCAGACCGACGCCGGCAGCCATACCAGCCAGTCCCCGGCGGGTAAGGATTGTCCTGGTGTTTTCTTTCATGGGGTACCTCCTTGAAGAGCAGCTGGCGCAGGCGCGGCAGCTGGGAGATCAGCGGCGGCCTTCTGGCCACCGTGCAGATCGGTTTTGAGGCCGGGCGAAAGAAGGACTCCTTGCACCGCGGCCAGGATGAGGTCAACCGCGATGGCCAAGCCGGCAATCAGCAAGGAGCCGGCAAGCATCCGCGGGAAGTCCTGCAGCGCCAGGCCATCAAATAGGTAGCGGCCCAGACCGCCCAAAGGCAGGTACGCAACGACGGAAACCGTGGCGATGACCTGCAGAACGGCGGTTCGGACGCCGCCGAACATCACCTGCAGTCCGTTGGGCAGCTCAACCCGGAACAGGATCTGACGTTCGGTCATGCCCATGGCCCGGGCCGCATCCACCACGGTCCTGTCCACACTTGAAATACCTGCGTACGTTCCGGCAAGGAGCGGCGGCACGGTCAGGATGACGAGCGCCCATACCGGCGGCATCAGGCTGCTTCCCGCCACGAGGGCGAAGAGGACCAGCAGGCCCAGGGTAGGCAGAGCCCGCAGCGCACCCGCCACCGCTACAGCCACCACGCGTCCGCGGCCGGTGTGCCCGATGTAGAGCCCTGCCGGGACCGCGATGGCAGCGGCAATCACGAGGACCAGCCCGCTGTACTGAAGATGTTCGAGGAGCCGCACGGGGATGCCGGAACTGCCGGTCCAGTGCAGGGGATCGGCAATCCAGGCAAGGGTGTCCGCAAAAATGTTGCTCATGGCGCGGCCCCAGCATGGACGTTCGCATCGGCCAGGTAGCGGGCGGCCGAAGGCGCCGAGGGGCCGGACGCCTTTGCGGCACGGGTCCACGGCGTCAGCAGCCTTTCCAGGACGACCAGTACAGCATCCATCAGCAGCGCGAGCACCAGGATGGCGATGATTCCCACCACCACTTCGGTGACGAAGTTCCGTTGCAGTCCGTCGGTAAACAGCATGCCCAGGTTCCCCACGCCCAGGAGTGCCGCGACGCTCACCAGGGAGATGTTGCTGACGGAGACCACCCGCAGCCCGGCGAACATCACCGGAAGGGAGAGCGGCAGGTCGATCTGGACAAAGCGGAGCCACGGCTTGTACCCCATGGCGATCGCAGCCTGCCGGAGATCCTCCTCCACGGAGTCAAAGGCATCCAGGGCGGCCCGGACCAGCAGCGCCACCGCATAGATGGTCAGGGCAACAATGACGTTGAGCGGGTCCAGGATCCGGGTTCCGAGAATCGAGGGCAGGATGATGAACAGCGCCAGCGACGGGACGGTGTACAGCAGTGAGCTGGCGGTCACCACCACCGACCGAAGCGCAGGGTGGGTCCGCGCCAGCTGCGCCAGCGGAATGGAAATAACCAGCCCCAGGACCATCGGGATGAGGGCCAGGACGAGGTGCTGGCCCGCCAGTCCCATGACCATGCCGCTGTTTGCCAGGAACCACTCCATCAGAGCGCAGCCTGCCTGACCTGGCGGGCTTCCTCAATGACGCCGAGGACCTCCTGTGCCCTGACGGTCCCCAGGACCTTGCCGTCGCCGTCCACCGCCACACCTTGGCCGGACGGGGACGAAAGGGCCGAGTCCAGCGCCCGCCGCAGCGTCTCGCCGGGGCGGAAGAGCGACCCTCCCGGGATGAGATCCGAGTCCGTCCCCGGCCTCGCCCAGCCCAACGGGTGCAGGTCCGGATCCACCACGAGCTGCCAGTCGGTCACCGCAGCGGGATCGCCGGCGAACTGGCCACCACTCATCACGAGCGTGGGCACCGGGTGGATGGTCACGGCGTCGGACGTGGTGAACCCGAGGTGGCGGAAGCCGCGGTCCCGCCCCACGAAGGACGCCACAAAATCATTGGCCGGTGCCCGGAGGATTTCCTCAGGGGTGGCGTACTGGGCCAGCCGGCCGCCGACCGCGAAAACAGCCACCTTGTCGCCGAGAATAGTTGCCTCGTCGATATCGTGCGTGACGAAAACGATGGTTTTAGCGAGGTCCTTCTGCAGCCTCAGGAGTTCCTGCTGCAGTTCGTCACGCACTACGGGGTCAACGGCGCTGAACGGTTCATCCATCAGCAGGACTGGCGGATCGGCGGCCAGCGCCCGGGCCACACCGACGCGCTGCTGCTGGCCGCCCGAGAGCTGGGAGGGGTACCGTTTCCCGAGCGCGGAAGCCAGCCCGACGACGTCGAGCAGTTCCGTGGCGCGCTTGCGGGCCTCGGCCTTGGAAACGCCGTTGAGCCGGGGCACCGTGGCGATGTTGTCCAGCACGGAACGGTGCGGCATCAGCCCGGAGGACTGCATGACGTAGCCCATGGACCGTCTCAGCTCCGCCGCAGGAACCGAGGTCACGTCCCGCCCGTCCACGGTGATCACGCCGGACGTCGGTTCCACCATGCGGTTGATCATCCGCAGCGAGGTGGTCTTGCCGCAGCCGGACGGCCCTACAAAAACGGTGATGGAGCCCCTGTCGATGGACATGGTGAGCTGGTCCACCGCGGGCTGCCCGCCCTGATACTGCTTGGTGACGCTCTGGAACTCAATCATGGCTTGGTCCATTCCCGGACTTACCTGTTCTGTTGGACGGCATCGGACAGTGTTGGGCATAAGCTCACTGATATTTACGGTAACGCAATCCGTTCACAGCGTAACCGGATCCGAAGTCAATCCGGGCAAGCGAATCCCTACTGTAACCATTCGTTGGACAGCCGCCCGCGGATGGGTCTTTCGACCACAGGTGCCCGTGCTGCGCTTACGCCCGGCCCTGCCCGCGCCTAGAGTTGGTCTGTGACCAACTTGGAAGTGGCTCCGCAACAGGAACTTTGTCCACCCGCAGGCCCTGAAGGGACATCCGGCCCTTGCCTGCAGGTCTGGCCCGAACGGGAGGTTCCGCTGGGCGGCGTGCGGGCCATGAACGTCCGGCGCACACTCCCCCAGCGCGGCCTGCCCACCATCGGAGCCTGGTGCTTCCTGGACAGTTTCGGTCCGGACCGCATCGCCATGTCCGTACTCCCCCACCCGCACACGGGCCTGCAGACGGTCACCTGGCCGCTTGCTGGGAACATCCGGCACCGGGACAGCGTGGGCAGCGACGTTGTGGTCCGGCCAGGTGAGCTGAACATCATGACCGCCGGGCACGGGGTGTCCCACTCCGAGTTCGCCGTGCTTCCAGATTCCGATGCAGGTCCCGACGCCGGCGCGCCGCTGCCCGTGCAGCGCGGCCTGCAGCTCTGGGTAGCGTTGCCGGATACGGAACGCCATCGCGAACCGGCGTTCGAGCAGCACCGCGAACTGCCTTCCGTGACGGGGCCGGGTTTCACTGCGACGGTGATGGTGGGCGAATTCGCCGGGGCGGTGTCACCGGCCACGATGTACTCCCCCATCATCGGAGCGGACATCTCCTGCGACGGCCTTGCCGTCCTGCCGCTGAACGCTCACTTTGAGCACGCCGTCCTGGTGCTCGACGGCGGGCTGATGCTGGACGGGCAGGAGGTCCCGCGCGGGCCGCTGGGCTACCTGGGTGCGGGACGTACGACGCTGGAGTTCCAGGCCCTCCCCGGCACGCGATTGCTCCTGATCGGCGGGGAACCGTTCCAGGAGGAACTGCTGATGTGGTGGAACTTCGTGGGCCGCACGCACGACGAAGTGGAGCAGGCGCGTGCGGACTGGGAAGCCCAGGCCGCACTGCCAGACGCTGCTGCCCGCGGAGCCCGCTACGGGCTGGTTGAAGGGCACGGCCCGGATGCGGGCACCGAAGCCGGACGCATCCCCGCCCCCATCATGCCGGCCGTCAGGCTGACACCCCGGAAGCGGTCAGTGGGCCCCTGACGCTTCCGAGACCAGCTTCAGGACGCCAAACACAGGGTCCTGGTCCAGGACACGGACATCGGAGACGCCGGCTGCGGCCAGGTGGCTCCGGAAGGAGTCCTGCAGCGGAATCACGTTCATGCCGAGTCCGCTGCCGAGAATTACCGGGCCGTCGATTCCAAGCTTCCGCAGGGCCTGCGTCGCCAGGCCGGCAAGGTCCTTGCCGGCCTGGTCCAGCAGCTCCTGGCTGACCGTGTGGCCCGCCGCTGCCGCGTCCACCACCAGGCGTGCCTGCTGGGCCCAGTACCGGCGGCCGGTGTCCGGGGAATGGAAGAGCGCAATCAGCTTGTTGGGGTGGTCCACTCCGCAGGCTGCAAGCAGCGCTTCGGTCAGCTGGTCCGCCGGTAGACCCTGGTTCATCCGGCGCAGGCTGTGCCGGACCGCCTCACGGCCCAGCCAGTAGCCGCTGCCTTCATCCCCAAGCAGGTAGCCCCAGCCGCCGGCACGGGCCTCGTCGCCTGCGGCATTCCTTCCCCAGGCTGCAGAGCCGGTTCCCGCAATCACGGCCACTCCGGTACTGGCGCCGCCCGCGGCCAGCAGCAGCCGTGAATCGTGGACCACTGTGACTTTGGCTCCCGGAACATGGGGCTCGATCAGCGCGGCAAGGGCTGCGGCGTCGTCGTCGGTGTCTATGCCACCGGCCCCGGCATACACCTGGGCCACCTGGCCGCCGCCGATCCGCGCGAAGAGATCCGCGAGGTTCAGTGCCGCCTGTTCGCGGCTGACGTTCTGGACGTTGGAGCTGCCGGCGGACTCGTCTGCCACGGCAACCCCGTCCTCAAACCTGACGCCGCGGGTCTTCGTCCCGCCGATGTCCAGGCCGATGATGACACCCGCGAGGGGACCCGGGGCGGCCGCGGACGCGGCGCCGCCCAACGGGTGGAGTCCGGAAGTTGTGGTCTGGGGGTGTTCGGTGTCAGTCACGTCCCCCAGCCTACTGAAACGCTGCCGGCGAATCACTGCCACGCCGCGGGACGCCGTCGTGTCTCAACACGTCCTATTCAACACCGCGCCGCCTATCCCCTGCCTGAACGGGCGGCCACGAGGCCCGCCAGCAATTGAGGGCCTTCCTCCAGGACCATCTCCCGGAAGAAGCGCACAGGATCGGGCTCGGCGTCGGGGCCGGGTTTCCGCCGGCGCCAGCCCAGCCCGATTTCGCGGAACGCCAGGCCGGATTCCAACGCAAGTTCAACCCAGCCCAGGTTGCCGGTTTCCGGGCTGATGCGGCGCCCCGGGGCATTGCCGCCGGGCGGCAGGATGCTGACGCCAAGTCCCGCGGCGACCAATCCACGTGCGGTGTGGGTGTCCTGGCTTTCGAAGGCGATCCGCGGCCGGAAGCCTGCCTCGCGGAACAAGGCATCCGTCAGTGACCGCATGCCGTACCCCGGCTCCAGGGCGACGAAGGGGTCCCGGCGGATGTCCTGCATCCGGACGGCGTCCCGTCCAGCCAGCGGGTGCCCGTGGTGAACCACCAGCCGGAGGGGCTCACGGTAGAGCGACGCCGAAGAGATGGTGCTGCTTGCCGCCGGAACAGGGGCGGTCAGTGCCAGGTCCGCCTGGCCCGAGGCCAGCTCCGCCAGGCAGGTGTCCCGCGCCCCCTGGCTGAGGATGAAGCCTGCCTCCGGGTGGCGGCTGCGGAAGGCACTGATGAGCACGGGCAGGGTGGCCTCCCCGAACGTGTGCTGAAAGGACAGCGACACCTTCCCCCGCACCACGTCCGACTCGTGACGGACCAGGTCCAGTCCGGCCTGGAACTCGGTCAGGGCCGACTCGATGTACGGCAGCAGCGTCCGGGCGGCCGCCGTGAGGCGGATGCCCCGTCCGTCCCGGATCAGCAGTTCAGTTCCGACGACGGCGCTGGCCCGGGACAGTGCCCGGCTCACCGTGGACTGGGGTACTCCAAGGAGTTCGGCCGTTTCCGTGACGTGCTGGGTCCGGCCCAGCTCGGCCAGGATGGGGAGCAGTGGCAGGAGCTTTACCAGCTGTTTGTGGTCCGCGTGCATGGGCTCCGCCTTTCAAACGTTCCATTCTAGACATGAATTATGCCTAAAAGATGCATTGGAAGCATACGTTGCCGAAGCCTACCCTTGAGCTATGCCACAGAATGCCGCAGCCCCGGGAACGTTCAGTCCAGCGCAGGATCACTGGGCGGGACATCCCAAAGGCTCCGCCGCCTACAACAAGATTCTGGCCGGCCTGGCCTTCGCAGGCGTGGCAACGTTCGCCCAGCTCTACTCCACCCAGGCGGTCTTGCCGCTCCTGGCGGCAGACCTGAAGGTGACCGCGGCAGAGGCCGCGTTGACCATTTCGCTGGCCACAGTGGGCCTGGCCATCACCGTCATTCCGTGGTCCTTTCTCGCGGACAGGATCGGCAGGGTCAAGGCCATGGCATGGGGCATCTCCGCCGCCACTGTCCTGGGCCTGCTGGTACCGCTCGCCCCCACTTTTGGCGCCCTGCTGGCCTTGCGGCTGCTGGAAGGCATGGCGCTGGGCGGGATCCCGGCCATCGCCATCGCCTACCTGAACGAGGAAGTGAACAGGGCCCATGCGGCCATGGCCGCGGGCAGCTATGTTGCCGGCACCACGCTGGGCGGGCTGGCCGGACGGCTCGTGGCAGGACCTGCAGGGGAGCTATGGGGCTGGCGCACGGCCGCCCTGGCCGTTTCCCTGCTGGCAACGGTGGCCGCGGTGCTGTTCCTGGCTCTGGTACCACGGGCGAAGGGATTCACCGCCGCCAAGGCCGCCGGGCTGAGCGGTGCCATGGCGACGCTCGGCGGGCACGTGCGCAATCCCCGGCTGCTGGCGCTCTACATCCAGGCCTTCCTGATGATGGGCGGGTTTGTGGCCGTCTACAACTACCTCGGCTTCCGGCTGTCCGCTGAGCCTTTCACCCTGCCTGCCACCCTGATCAGCCTGATCTTCCTGGCGTACCTTTCCGGAACGTTCTCTTCCCGCTGGGCCGGCGGGTTGACGGCCAGGTTTGGCCGCAGGAATGTGCTCCTGGGTGGCGTCGTCCTGATGGTGGCAGGGCTGGCGCTGACGCTTACGCAGCTGCTCGCCGTGATCCTTGCCGGCCTGGTGATATTCACCGGCGGCTTCTTTGCGGCCCACAGCATCGGCGCAGGCTGGACCGGAAGCATCGCCACCACCGGTCGCGCCCAGGCATCGTCGCTCTACAACCTGGCCTATTACCTGGGGTCGAGCGTCATCGGCTGGGCGGGCGGACTGGTGTTCCAGTCCCTGGGCTGGACGGCGCTTGCCGCGGCAATCATGGCCCTGGCGTGCATCACGGCGGTGACAGTCGCCGTCGTACATCCCCGGGGGAACGACGAAACCGCACGGGCCGCCACGCAAGGGCAGGCGCAAGCCGCGCGGCCGTAGAACGATCCGCCATTAAATGGCACGTCCGTCTGGCGATTATTCGGCAGGGATGGTTGCGTTCCGGGGTGATCAACAGGAATCCGGCGTCTAGGATGAACTGACGGACATTCAAGGAGATTCCATGAGCAGCAACCCAAAAAGCATCCGGCCGGCCAGCCACTTTGAGCCGCTGGATGCCATCGATGAACGGCTTCTGGCCGCCTTGGTGGACGATGCACGGATCTCCAATAAGCAGTTGGCAGAACTGGTGGGCATTGCACCGTCCACCGCGCTCATGCGGACCCGCGCATTATCCGAACGTGGCATTGTGAAGGGATTTGAGGCGAAACTCAGCCTCACGGCCATCGGCAGGTCCGTCCAGGCGCTTGTGGCCGTCCGGTTGCGGGCCCACGACAGGGACCAGATCGACCGCTTTACAGCCCGCGTTCCGCACCTGCCCGCAGTCCTCTCCACCTTCCACACGTCAGGCTCCGTGGATTACCTGTTGCACATCGCCGTTGCCAGCACCGAGGACCTGCGGGACTGGGTACTGGACAATCTCGCCACCGATCCCGTGGTAGGCCACACCGAGACCACCCTCGTCTTTGAGCACATCCAGGGAAACCACGGCCCGCTGCCGGCCTAGGCTGTCCGCTGCAGGGCCGTCCGAAGCGTGACGGCGGACAGCGCCAGTGCGGCGGCGCTGCACAGCACCACGAAGCCCGCGACCGCCGTCGGCAGCCCGAACACCGCCGTGGCCCAGCCCAGCCCGATGACCGGTACAGCGCTGCCCAGGTACGTGATGACATAAACGGTGCTGATGACCTGGGCGTGCTGTGACGATTCCACCTTGGCGGCCACATCATTGAAGACCGTCCGGAAGGCAACCCCCTGGCCCAGCCCCGCACAAACGCTGGCGGCGGCGAGCAGCAGCGGGCTGCTCCAGGCGGCCGCTGCAGCCAGGAGCAGCACCGAGGCGCCCAGGACCGCCAGCCCTGCGGGCACCACAAAGCGGCCCCGCACGGACAGCACCTGGCTCAGGGCGGAGGCGGCCAGCGTCATCCCGGCCAGGGCGCCGGTCAACGGCCGTGAATCGGTCTGAACGATAGGGGCGAAATAGCCCGGTGCCAGCGACAGGCAAAATCCAAAGACGGAGAAGCTGAGGAAGCCGACGGCGGCCGCCAGCCAGAAAGCGCCCCTCGCCTGGGTGGATACCGAAGGCCGTCGGGGAGCCAGGACCAGGACGGGTCGACGGCCGACCGGAGGCTTGATGGCCGGCCGGGCCTGGAGCAGGTACAGCGGCACCAGCATTGCCGCCAGGGCGAGCGAGTGAACATAGTACGGGGCGGTTGTGGGCCCGGGCAGCAGCGACAGCAGGCCTCCGATGACCGGACCGGCTGCCACCCCTCCCGCCGTCGCCAGCAGGGTGAAACGGGTGGCCCACTCAGGCCGGGTCGGGAGCAGTTCCCGCAGCGCGGCTGCGCTGGCACCCGTGGCCAGGGCAACGGCCACACCCTGAAGGGCCCGTCCGGCAGAGAGCACCACGAGGTTTCCGGCCTGCGAGAAGACCCAACTGCCCGCCAGTCCAGCGAGTACAGCCAGGATGAGCGCCGCCCGCCGGCCGATGTGGTCCGACCAGTGCCCGGCCAGCATCAGCGTTGCCACCAGGGCCAGGACATAGCTGGCAAAGGCCGCCGTGACGCCGAGTGCCGAGAGGCCAAGGTTTGCCTGGAGCAGCGGATACAGAGGCGTGGCCAGGTTCGCACCGACCAGCAAAGTGAAGATGACGGCGCCGGCCATCACCAGCCGTGCGGTGGTGGATGCATCCCAGCCCTGACGCCCGGCGGTGGCCGGACGCATGCGGAGTTCATTAAAGACTGTCATTGGCGCTGCCTTGGCGTCGACCGGGGAGGGAGGTCCTTGTGGGAGGCCGCCCCGGGGGAAATTGATACCTAAAGACTGCTTCAAAGGTGACCGTTTCGGCGCTTGTTCGTGGAATAATTGAGCAAAATACGCAATTTATGGTGTCTCTAATAACTGAAAGTGACAGTTTGCCCACCCTTGATCCCACTGACCTGAAGATCCTCCTGGAACTCATCCACGATCCCCGCATCCAGATCGGCGAGTTAGCCGAAGCGCTGGGGATTGCGCGCAACACCGCACAGTCACGGGTCCGGCGCCTGCTCCGGGCCGGCGTGCTGCACGACGGCGGCCGCGAGATCGACCTCGAGGCCGTGGGGTACGACGTCGTCGCCTTCGTCACGATCGAAGTGACGCACCGGGAACTGGACGGAGTCGTCGGCGCCCTCCGGCTGCTCCCCCAGGTCCTGGAGGTCCATGAGATCTCGGGGCGAGGTGACGTGTGGTGCCGTGTGGTGGCCACCGATACGCACAACCTGCAGTCCGCCCTCCGCCAGATCCTCCGCATCAAGGGCGTCATCCGGACCGAAACTGTCCTGGCTCTCCACACCCATATTCCGTACCGGACCGAACCCCTGATCAGGCGCCTCGCACAGGCCGCGCCCGGCACCCCAACACGGCCCGGGCAATTGACCGGGCGCGTCGGCGGGCCCGCCGACGGCAGTTAGGATTCGAACATGGATTGGCTATCGCATATTTCACAGATCAACTGGCTCGCCGTGGCGCTGGCCTTCGTCTCGAGCATGGCCATCGGCTTTGTCTGGTACCTGCCGGCCGTGCTGGGCAAGCGGTGGATGGCCGCCATCGGAAAGACTGAAGAGGACCTCAAGAACATCAGCGGCGGCGCAGGGATCTGGGTTCCCATGATGGTCACCGCAGCCCTGACCGCTGTCCTGCTGGCTGTCCTGATCAGCAAGCTGGGCCTGGACAATGCAGCGGCGGGCGGTATGTTCGCCCTGGTGCTCGCGCTGGTGTTCCGCGCCGGCGGGCACGTCATCCACAACGGGTTTGCCGGCCGCCCGACAACTGTCACCCTGATCGATTCCGGACACGACCTGCTCGCCATGACGGTGGCCGGCGCGATCATCGGGGCCATGTCCTGACGTGACCATCATCGACAATGCCGTCTACGTGGACGGCGTCCGCAGCGCGGAACCGGAGAGCCTGGAACAGACCTTCGAAACGCTCGCCGAGCACGGGGGCATGGCCTGGATCGGGCTGTACCGGCCCACGGCGGCCGAAATGACGGCCGTTGCCACCGAATTCGGGCTGCACGCCCTGGCGGTGGAGGACGCCATCTCGGCGCACCAGCGCCCCAAGCTTGAACGCTACGAGGACAACCTCTTTACGGTGCTCCGCCCGGCGCGGTACCTGGACGCCACCGAGACCGTGGAGTTCGGCGAGCTGCACATCTTCACCGGCCGGAATTTTGTGGTCACCATCCGCCATGCCGAAATGGCCGGCGTCGCCCGGGTGAGACGCCGCCTGGAGGGCCGGCCTGACCTGCTCCGACACGGCCCGGAAGCCGTCCTCTACGCGCTGCTGGACCTGGTGGTGGACGACTACGCACCGGTGGTGGCCGGGCTGGAAAACGACATTGACGAGATCGAGGACCAGCTCTTCGGCGGGGACAGCACCGTCTCCCGCCGCATCTACGAACTGGCCCGCGAAGTCATCCAGTTCCAGCGCGCCATCCATCCCCTGCCGGACATGATGCAGCAGCTCAAGCGTGGCTTTGAAAAGTACGGCGTGGACTCTGAACTGCAGCACAGCCTGCGGGACGTCGAGGACCATGTGGAGCGGGTCATCTCGCGCGCAGATTCATTCCGTGACCTGTTGCAGAACGCCCTCACGCTGGACGGAACGCTGACCGCCAACCGGCAGAATGAGGCCAGCGCCAAACAGAACGAACAGGTGAAGAAGATCTCCTCCTGGGCGGCGATCTTCTTTGCACCGTCCTTCGTAGCAGGGGTCTACGGAATGAACTTCGATCACATGCCCGAACTCCACTGGGTCATTGGCTACCCGATGGCCATCGCCCTGATGGCCGGCACCGCAGGCCTGATGTACGCCATTTTCAAGAGGAAAGGCTGGCTGTAGGGCCGGCGGTTGCGGGGCCCAGGGCTCCGCCGAGCCTCAGGCGACGTGGAGTTCCACACTCCCATGGCCTGAGTCTGCAGCACTGAATACCAGCCGGCGGTTGGCAACCTTGTCGGTGAAAAAGCGGTCGTGGCTGACCACCACCACTGCTCCCGGGAAATGCAGCAGGGCGCGTTCCATAACCTGGGTACTGGAGAGGTCCAGGTGGTTGGTCGGCTCATCGAGCAGCAGCACCGAAGCACCCGAGAGCAGGCACTGGGCCATGGCCACACGGGCGCGCTGGCCGCCTGAGAGGTTGCCGATCTTTTGCTTGAGATCAGCTTCGGAGAACTGGAACATGGCAAGGAACCTGTTCACCGACTTCTTCGTCGCTGTCAGGGCAAGGCTGTCAGGCATCGCGTTGACCGCATGGGTAACCGTGTCGTCGTCGTCCAGTTCTTCCAGGACCTGGTTGTAGGAGACCATTCCGGCGCCCTTGGCCCAGGCCACGCTGCCTGAATCGGCCGGTTCTTCGCCGGTGAGCGCCCGGAGCAACGTGGTCTTGCCGCTGCCGTTGGACCCGACGACGGCGATGCGGTTACCGCGCCCGATCTCGAAACTGAGGCCGCTGAACAGCGTCCGGCCGCCGTAGGCCTTGCTCAGGGACTCCACCCGGCACAGGACATCCTTGACGTACAGACCGCCGTAAATCTCCGTGATGATCTGGTCCACCGGCCGGGGCGCCCGGGACTTCTTGATCCTGGCCAGCTGGTTTGCCACTCCCTTGCCGGCCGCCTTGGCCGCTTCCCGCCGGTCGGAGATGCCTTCGGCCTCGAAGGCCAGCAGTTCGGACTCGTGAACGAACTGGCTCTCCAGGCTCTTGAGCTTGAACTGCTTCGCCACCACGTATTCGGCGAAGTTTCCCGGGTACTCGTGGAGGTGGAAGTTCTCCACTTCGATGATCCGGGTGACAACGGAGTCCAGGAACTTCCGGTCGTGCGAGACGATGATCGCAGCGCCTTTGAACGTCCGGAACCAGCCTTCGAGCCATTCGACGCCGTCCACGTCAAGGTAGTTGGTGGGTTCGTCAAGCAGGAGGACGTCCGGGGCTTCCAGCAGGATCTTTGCCAGCGCTGCCCGGTTCCGCCAGCCGCCGGAGAGCTCGTCGATGGCGCAGGTGCGGTGGTGATGGCTGAAGCCGAGGGTGGTAAGGACTTTGTCGATGCTGCGCTGGTAGTCCCAGCCATCCAGCCGGTCCATCGCCTCAAAGAGTTCCGACTGGCGGTGGATCAGTTCATCCAGCCGAGCTGCGTCCGAGGAGTCGGCGGCGATGGCCGCGTCAATGCCTGCGAGATCGGCTTCGATCTCCTTGACGTGGGCGAACAGTCCGTTCAGGACCTCCGCGATGGTGGCTTCGCCGTTCAGCTCGGAGAACTGGGAGAAGTAGGCAGCCTTGGTTCCGAGCTCGACGGCGACGGTCCCCGAATCGGGAGCCATCTGCCCCTGGATCAGCTTCAGGATGGTGGACTTGCCCGAACCGTTCTTGCCGATCAGGCCGACCCTGTCCCCGGCTTCAAGCTTGAAAAAGGCTTCACGGAGCACCTGGGTTTTGTCAAAGCTCACATTGACGTCGTTCAGCCGGATCAAACTCATTGATGGTGTCCAATCCAGTCATGGTAACGCTTGGAAGCGGTGGGGGTCCTGCAAGCCTATTCGAATCAAGCATCCTGTGCAGACATGGCGTTGCGCCCCGCTGGGCCGAAAACTCCGAGATGGTGGTAGGCCATCCCTTCGCCGCATCTGCCGACGCCGTCGCGGCACTGGCAACCGGCGAACCCAGCAGTGCCATGCGCCCACCTGGTGTCCGCGGGCCCATCCGGCGCGCACACCATTGAGATGGTCACCTTGGTGACGGCGTCGGATCCGGAGGCGTTGTCCACCGCGACCACCGCCGCGACCGGCGCCAAAGTCACTGTGTGGCGACGGACCGATGCCGGCAACGGACCACTGCCGGCGGAAGCGGCCCTCCCCTCGGAACCAGGGCTGGTGGAGCGGGCAGTAAGTGCCCTTTCCGGCGTCACTGCCGCCAGCGTCCTGCTGGTAATCGGTCCGGCCGCCCGCCAGGCAGCCCGGGTCGAGGCAATTCCCCCTGGAAACCCAAGAACCTTCCCGGTATTGGCGCCGGGAAGCGGCGGCGTCCCCACCAGAAATCAAGTGAATGTAATGGGCGGAGTAGCGCATTTCGATCTTGCCTTCGATCCTGTGGGCCGGCATGTGGGCTCCTGCATGGGCGAGGACCGGAAGGTTTCGCTTGAACAGCGCGATGACATCCAGAACGCCCCCCAAAGGCCTGTGACCAGGATGCCCTGGATGACGTCATCGCCGACAGCAATGCGGTTGTTGAACCGCTGGAGCACCAGTTCGTCGCGTTTCTAGGTGACTTTCGGCCCTACAGGTCCGTAGTTTTGCGCCCCACGCTGGAGAGGCAGCAGGCGCGTACGGAAGGGAACGTTCATGGAGGATTCAGGGATCCGCAGGTTTACGCCGGATACGTGGCGATGGAAACCAAGGCTTCGTTGATCGTTGTTGGCAGGCGTGGGCATGGAGGATTCGGCGGCCCGCACCTGGGATCTGTCAGTTCAGCATGTGTTGCCCATGCGCACTGCCCCGTATTAGTTGTCCATAGCCCCGACAAGAAGAAGGAGGCCAGCCGTGAGAACGTCTAAACCAATCGCCGTCGCCACCAACGATTCTCCGCAAAGCCAGGCAGCCGTGACGTGGGCTGCCAGCCGGGCTGCCAAGGCTGGCCTTCCGCTGATCATTCTGTACGTTGTTGACGACCGATGGGTGGCCGAACCGATCCCGTGGACCGGAGCGCTGCTGGAGAAGGGTGAACAGCTGCTGGAGACCGCTGCCGGGCGCGTGAGGGGCACGCTTCCGGTTGAGATCACCACCGAAGTCTTGGAGGGAGGAATCGCGGGCTCGCTGCGAAAGTACTCTACCCAGGTATCGATGCTGGTAGTCGGGTCCGGCGCTCCGCATTTGGGTGGTTCGCTGACGGACCGGGCTCTACAGGTCGCCGCTGCAGCGAAGTGCCCGGTCGCGGTCATCGGAGACCGGGACGTCGAAGGCCGACAGGGAGTGGTTGTGGGCGTTGACGGATCGGAAGACGCCACCCAGGCCGTTGCGTTCGCTGCCGCGGAGGCAGACCGGGAGGGCCAAGAGCTTACGGTGGTTTATGCCATCTGGGAACCTGACAAATGGGTCGACAGCGGTGCTCTCACCGGGACGCTGGCCCAGCGAATTAGGGATGAGGAACAGATGGTGTTGTCCGAAACGGTCTCTGGCCTCGGCGAGGATTACCCCGACCTTGTAGTGCACAAGGTCCTGGACACGGAGATGGAACCGGCTGGGGCGCTGGTAAGAGCCGCCGCCAACGCCCAGCTGCTGGTGGTGGGGAGCCGTGGAAGGGGCGGTTTCAAACGGCTGCTGCTCGGTTCCACAGCTCACGCAGTTCTGACGCACCTTCCATGCCCCACAGTGCTAACGCCAATCCACCGTAAATAGCACCAGACGTAGTAGCCTGCGAGCATGCAAAACGACACTTCAGGACGCCAGACGGAAGTCCTCAACGTTCATGACTGCTGGAAATACCTCCGATCAGCTTCGGTCGGCCGGGTTGCCGTATCAACGGCAAGCGGGCCGGAGATCTTCCCGGTGAACTACGTCCCCGACTACGGGACCGTAGTCTTCCGCACCGGACCCGGAACCAAACTGGACGCGGTGCTCGGCGGGGCCACGATCGTTCTGGAAGCGGACGGCCTGAATGCATACGGCACCATTGCGTGGAGCGTCATCGTCAAAGGAACTGCCGAAGTAGTGGATAGCGCGCAAGACGTTCAGGAAGCGGCAGACGCCGGCCTGTCGCCGTGGGAGCCTGGCAGCAAGGACAACCTGGTCCGGGTGACACCGTCGGAAGTCAGCGGCCGGCGCTTTGTCATCAATCCCCCGTCCCGGTGGTGGCCTCCGCTGGACTCACAAGGGACCTGAGCGTCCCACCGAAAGGTGAAGTCTCGACGTCGGCCGTTATCTCCGCACTGCAACGCCCGCCGGCGTGCCGCCCACCGCCGCCGTCACCCATGGCGACACCAATATCGGGGCGGCCAGGACCGGGGCGTTGTTGACGCCGTCACCCACCATCATGACCGGGCGTTCCCGCGGGCCCGCGGGTCCGCGACAAAGGAACTTTGTCCGCCGGCAGGCAACTTGCCTGGAACCTCAAGCAGGGACCTGAGTTCCCGGGTCGCGCGCCCGTGTGCGCCAAAGTAGCGGCCACCAGCGGAAAACGCACCACCGAATTTGTGAGGGCGGACAGGGCCATGCCATGGACGCCAATGCCGCCGGCCGGTCACCGACAGGGCACTTCGGACCGGTTGCTTCTCAACTGAGACACCACGCTCAAGATGCTTCCATAGATAAGGGTGCGCCCGGTGATCCCGCCTTCAGGCACTCTAGCGCGGGTCTTTCAGCGGCACTGCTTCCAGATACTCAGGGACCCGGACGTTCCAGCCCAGTTCACGTCTGATGCGGACCCTCAAAGCGTCAGACGCGTCCGGCTCACCGTGAGTGACGTAAGTCATACGCGGAGCTTGTGGGGCTGCGCGCATCCATTCGATGATTTCGTTGGAATCAGCATGCGCCGACAGGCTGTCCAACATAACGATTTCGGCTTTGATGGGAACGTCCTCACCGAAGATCCGTAGCTGCCTTGCCCCGCCCGCGAGGGCGGCGCCACGGGTTCCCGCGGCCTGGTATCCGCTGAGCACCACCACATTCTTGGGGTCCGACCCGTAGGCCTGCAGATGATGCAGGATTCGGCCTCCGGTGAGCATGCCGCTCGCCGAGATGATCACCATGGGGCCGCCGCGCAGGTTCAGCAGTTTGGAGTCATCAACGCTCCGGGTCATAATGGCCACCCGGTACATCTCTTTGTACTCGCGTTCCTGCAGCCGGTGTTCTTCGGGGTGCCTCTGGTACATTCCCGACGCGTCGATGGCCATCGGGCTATTGAGGTAAATGGGGATGTCCGGGATCGCCCCGCGCCGCCGGAGGCGCGAGAGATGCAGCATAAGGGTCTCCGCCCGGCCCACCGCGAAGGCGGCAACGAGGACAACCCCGCCCCTGTTGGCTGCCCTGCCTATAACTTCGCCAAGTTCGTCCTCGGGATTTGTCTCCGGGTGGACCCGGTTGCCGTACGTGGATTCGGCCACCAGGACGTCGGCGGCTCCAAGCGCCCGCGGGCGGTGCATCAGTGGATCATGGGGCCGGCCGAGGTCCCCGGTGAAGTGCACCCGCGTGCCCTGGACCGTCAGTCGTATCTGCGAGGCGCCCAGGATGTGCCCTGCCGGAACAAAAGTGGCCTGGATGCCTCCCCCAAGGTCGAGGGGTGATTCAAAACCGTGCGGCTCGAAGCTGTTCAGCGACCGCACGGCATCGGCGGCCGTGTAAACCGGGACGGCGGGGTGATGGGACGAATATTCGTGCAGGTCTGCGTAGCGCGCCTCCTCCTCCTGGAGATGCCCGCTGTCAGGCAGAAGGAGCGTGCACAGTTCCGTAGTAGCCGCCGTAGCGTGGACCCGCCCGCGGAATCCGTCCCTGACCAGGGCAGGGACGTACCCTGTATGGTCCAGGTGGGCGTGAGTCAGCAGGACTGCATCGATGGATGCCGGGGGTACAGGGAAGGGCGCACGGTTGCGGACACGGATGCGCTTAAATCCCTGGAACAACCCACAGTCGATAAGAATTCGCTGTCCACCCGAATCCACGAGGTACCGCGATCCCGTCACGGTGTCGGTAGCCCCCAGGAAGCGGAGAGTGGACTCGTTGCTATCCTTCATTCCTGCTCTTCTCCGAGAAAACGGATGGGCCGCACACCTGAACCGGCCGATTGCACAACGTTCCCCTGCTTCCAGCGGCTGGGCTAGGGCCATTGGTCACACCGTGCTGGCTATCGGTTCGGGTCCTTCGACCCTTGTGGCATTCTGGCTGTTCCTAAAGAATGAGTCAGGCGCAGGCGGGGAACCTTTGTTGCCCTTGGAACGGCACCGCGAAAGGGACACGAATGAACGCCTCTGCAACATCGCGGCAAGAGGCTGCCGACACCCGCATACGGGTTTTCATCCTGGACGATCATGAACTGGTCCGCCGGGGACTCCAGGAGCTCGTGGAAACCGAGGGATTCGTCGTCGTCGGCATGTCCGGCTCCGCTGCTGAAGCAGCGCGGCGGATTCCGGCGTTGCGTCCGGACGTGGCCATCCTTGATGCGCGGTTGCCCGACGGGACCGGCATCGAAGTCTGCCGCGACGTCCATTCAGTTGACGAAACGATCAATTGCCTGATCCTGACTAGCTACGATGACGAGCAGGCGCTCCGAGGTGCCGTCCTGGCAGGGGCTTCAGGGTACGTTCTCAAGGAAGTAGGCGGCTCGGACCTGATCGGTGCCCTGCGCCGCGCTGCCAGGGGTGAATCGTTGTTTGATGTGGACCTAAAAGCGAGGATCATCCAGGGCCTGGCAGAACCGGAGCGCGTGGACCCAAGGGTCGCGTCTTTGACCAGGCAGGAGCGCAGGGTGCTGGAACTCGTCGGGGAAGGCCTCACAAACCGCCAGATCGGCGAACGCCTCCAACTGGCCGAGAAAACAGTGAAGAACTACGTGTCGTCCCTGCTTGCGAAGCTGGGTTTCGAGCGGCGAACGCAGGCCGCAGTCCATATGGCGCAGCATCCCCCGCCCGACCCGCAGCAGTCAGAAAAATGGAACTCTCCAGGTAAATGATGTTCCCGTTTCCGGTGAACTGGAGACTCTGAAAGTGCCGCCCAGAGTGCGCGCCCTGTGTTCCATGTTCGAGAGTCCGTTGCCGGTCGCTGGCGCGATGAGTCCTGTGCCGTTGTCCTGGACCACGACGCAGACGAATCCGTCGTCCACTGAGACCGAAACGCGGATCGAATCCGCTCCCGAATGCCGAACGGCGTTGCTCATTCCTTCGGTGACGACGGCCACAATATTCAGGGCAGTTTCCTCGTCCCGGATCCCGTCGATTGGCCCCATCAGCGTCAGGTGCGGAACGAAAGGCAGGGACTGCGCACCGCTGCGTACCGCCTGGAGGACACGGCTGCTGAGGAGTTCCTTCTCGGTCTCTGCATCACTCAGTGAATAGATGGTGTTGCGAAGCTCCCGGATAGTGTCGTCCAGTTCGGAGGTCACCGTTTGGATCGTGGTGGCCGCGGAGTCACTGGCGATGAATCTCCGGAGGCTTTGGATGCTGAGCCCGGCAGCAAAAAGGCGCTGAATGACGAGGTCGTGGAGGTCGCGCGCGATCCTGTCCCTGTCGCTGAACACGGCAATCTGTTCCCGCATCCGATGCGCCCGGCCCAGTTCGAGCGCCAGGGCCACGTGCGACCCGAACACGGGACCCATCTCCGTGTCGGTCCTGTTGAATGTCCCGGAAGCGTGTTCACGCTGAAGGACGAGCAGCCCGAGGTGGGTACCGCGGGCGCTGAGGTCGATGACCAGCAGCCGGCCCGAAGCCAGACCCTCACCGCCTATAGCGGCGGATGCGTGTTCCATTGGAGCGGCCCCGCCACCAGCGACGACGGAGCCTATTTCGACAGAATCAAACGGCAGAAAACGTCCCACCCACTCCGCAGCGAGGGCTCCTGCAGCTCCCGCGATGCGGTACAAGTTGGAACTGTCCTCCTGGACCAGGATGAGGGCAAGGTCCGAACTGGACTCCAGGAGTGCCCGCGCGGCGATCATACCCAGTCCTTCGTCTTGGCCCTCCGGAGTCTCCCCTTCGCCCAACATTCTGCCGGTCACATCCATGCACGCCTGCAGCCATGACGCTCGACGCCGGGCATCCTCATAGAGCCTGGCGTTTTCAATGGCGACACCGGCGGCTGCGGCTAGTGCCTCGGCCAGCTCCTCGTCCTCGTCCGTAAAGTCGCCGCCGCCCGTTTTTTGCGTCAGGTAAAGGTTGCCAAACACAACGTCCCTCACCCGGATAGGGACGCCAAGGAAAGTCTTCATCGGCGGATGATTCTTGGGGAATCCGTAAGCGTCCGAATGCTGCCGTAGATCATGTAACCGGAGCGGCTTCGGATCACGGATCAATAGGCCCAGCACTCCATGCCCTGTGGGGAGGGGACCAATCTGACGAGTGAGTTCCTCATCTATCCCCACGGTGATGAAATGGCTCAGTGCATGGTCGCTGCCTATAACGCCCAGGGCTCCATACTCAGCCTGGAGGAGACGACAGGCCGAACTGACCACCCGGTGCAGTACGGCCTCCAGGCTGAGGTCCTCGGCCAGGGCAACAACGGCGCTCAGAAGTCCTCGCAGCCGCTGCTGGGCGTTCACCAACTCCCCGGCACGGTCGACAAAGTCGGTAAGCAGTTCGTCCATCCGGGAACCGGAGGAGCCGGCCAGTCACCTGCCCCGGTCGGTTGATTTGGCTGGTTCAATGAGACCGCCTTGTTCGATGGATACCTCCAGATGGACCGGCCTGCCGATGCACACAGAATACTCCCCACAAGGAACCACCCTCTAGGCTCGACGGATTGATTGGGGGTCTTTGTGCCCTACAGAGGGGAGTGCCTCTTCCTTATCATTTTGGCCATGACCACAGATGCATCGATACCGGAGTCCGCCGTGCTGCCGGCTGAGGAGTGCTGGCGGTTGCTGCAAGGCGATTCGGTGGGCCGCCTTGCAGTCTGGGTGAACGACCACCCCGAGATCTTTCCTATCAACTACAAGGTCCACAACGATTCACTCGTCTTCCGGACAGGTGCGGGCACGAAGCTTGCATCGGCATTGGGCAAGCAGGTGGCATTTGAAGCCGACGGGTCCGACAATGACGGCGGCGTGGCCTGGAGCGTCGTCGTACGAGGGCCGGCGACAGCACTTGACCGTACCCCCGAGGTCCTGGACCACATCGGACGCTTGCTGCTCCCCTGGGAAACCGGCCGCAAAGACCATTTCCTCCGTATTGCCCCGGAATCTGTCAGTGGAAGGCGCTTCAGGATCGCAGCCCCGCTTACCTGGGGCGGTCCGTTAGATGACGCCACCCGCGCTGGATTGGAATAGCCGGCTCAAGCGGGGCCGGGCGAGACGCTGCTCTCTGTACTCGCTTGTGGAGTCTGTTGCACAGATCTCCACCTGGCTGAAGGAGACATGCCCACCAGGGCTCCCGCCGGATCCCAGGTCACGACGTGGTCGCCGAGGTGGTGGGGCTGGGAGCCGGAAGCTCCAGGTTTCGGCCCGGCGAGCGTGCGGGAGCAGCCTGGCTGGCCCGCGCGTGCGGCGCCTGCAGGTTCTGTCAGCGCGAGTCCGAGTATCTCTGCCTGGCACCGACATTTACCGGATGGGACACCGACGGCGGCATGATGACCGTCCACGAGGACTACGTGTACCGGATCCCCGAAGCCTATGCCGATGAGCAAGCGGCGCCCTTGCTGTGCGCGGGGATCATCGGATACAGGGCGCTTCGTTCGTCCGGCCTTCCACCGGGAGGCAAACTCGGCATTTACGGCTTTGGCTACTAAGGTGCACGCGTCTACGTCATGACCCGATCGTCAGCCGCGCAGAGCCTGGCCCTCAGGCTTGGGGCGGAATTCGCCGGACCCGCTGAAGCCGAGCCACCCGCTCTGCTGGGCGCAGCCATCCTCTTCGCTCCGGCGGGCAGGCTTGTACGCATCGCGCTTCGCGCTCTGAACCGCGGAGATGCCTTCGCCGTCGCCGGCATCCACTTGAGCGACATCCCTGTCTTGGACTATCAATAGGACCTTTTTCAGGAGCGCCACCTCCGCAGTGTCACGGCCAACACCAGAGCCCCCGGGCGGGAATTCCTCGCACTGACGGGGCAAATACCGCTCCGCCCCACCACACCACGTGCCCTTCAGTGACCTTCGGCCCTAGGCGACCCCCGGATCCTGGGGGAACGTACTGACATGGCTGACAGCGAACGCATAGTTGTCGGAATTGACGGTTCCGAATACTCCCCCGCGGCGCTGCGCCTCGCCGGGCGCCTGGCTTCTGCACTGGCCGCACCGTTAGACGTAGTCACCTGCTTGGGCTTCTCCGACTTCTACCTGCCCGCGCACCTGCCACCGGGTTACATCGATACCACGGCTGAGCTTGAGGCGATCGCCAAACGCCTCATGGAACAGGCCATCGACAGGGCCTATGGCGCGGAGCGCCCAGAACATCTCACGACAGCTGTGAAAGTGGGATCGCCTGCGAAGGTCCTGGTTGAAGAAAGCCGGAACGCCCAAATGCTCGTTGTCGGGCGACGCGGCCACGGCGGCCTCTTTGGCCAACTCATGGGCTCCGTCAGCGCAGCCTGTACAGCCCACGCGCACTGCCCTGTGCTGGTGGTCAGCCAGGAGGCCGAGGGACACGATGCCACCGGCGGCTGAACTGACGCCAATCGTGGTGGGCGTGGACGGAAGCGTTCCGTCCCTACCCGCTCTGCGCTGGGCGGTTGCGTTGGCGCCGCTGTTCAACTCCAGTTTCCGGGCCGTTTCCTCCTGGCAGTCCCCGATCGCTTTCGGCACTTTCACCCCGGTTGTCTTGGACGTTATGAGTCTTGACCCCACCGGGACAGGCCGACAACGCTGGTCCAACCGCTGGAAGGCCGCCCTGAACGCCTTCGAAGTCACCTTCGACGGACGCCTGTCCGCCGGCAAGAAATAACATCAAAACAGTTACACCGAAATCTTGGCAGACCCGCGTAGGTCCTTGGACTCTGTCGGCGGGAAGGCAATGCGTTCAGAATCGGAGTAGTAAGTGGGGATGAAGGGTGGCGGTCGTGATGTGGGGCTGCGGGACAAACATGGGCTGGATTTGGCTCTGGGGCTTTCTCATGCGCATGGGGACCGCAGACTTGGTTTTGCCATGAAAGACAAAATTGAGCTATATACCGACAACGCTGGTTTCTTCAGGTTCAGGATCATGAGTGGCAACGGGGAGGTCATTGTCACAAGTGAAGCGTACTTTGGTAAAGACGAAGCTCTGGAGAACCTTGAATCAGTGAAGAACAGCGCCGCTTCTGCTCCGGTCGTGGACCTCACGGGATCCTGAAAAGTGGGCTTGCCGCGAAGTTCTCGTACAGTGGTCCCCTAGAAATTGGAGGTCGGAAGAAGACAACGCGGCCGGCTGGACCAAGCAGCTGCTGACGACGCTTCATCGGAAGCCCCTTGCATGAGGGGCTTCCTCCGCGCGGTGATCAGTTCTCAGTACCGCTCCGGTTCGTCTCCCAGTTCAAAATGGCGGCCGTGAATGACGGTCGGGGTGATCTCCACATAGGTGTATTTGCGCGTCGGAATCCACGGTTTGAGCGGGAGCTTGTCAGCCTCATCGATCTCAGACTGTGACTCGATGACTCTGGCGGTTCCCACCACCACCACACTCCAAGCCTCCTCGTCGATCACTTCGTCCACTTCAAAGGCGACTCTTTCGTTCACCGTCAGTTCGGCGAGCTTAGTTCCTGGATTTGTTCGCATCAGCAATACCCCGGCGTGCGCGAGGAAATTTATCGGGTAGATGTCGGGCTTGCCCAAAGCGCAGACGGCCAGGCGGCCGTGTTGGCATCGCTTGAGTACCTTCCACGACTGTTCGTCGGACAGTACCACTCCAGGACGTTCATCACTTTCCATAGCCTGATCCTCCTGCGTTCTGCGATGGCTGCCCTGCCCTGTCGGAGGAAGCATGCCATCTCGTGGACTAGTCTTCCCGTGATCCGCTGCCATCGACAGGGTCCGAAGTCACATCTGATTCTTGCAACGAGGCGCAGTGTTCAGCCGACGTAGAACCCATCCTGATGCAGGGCGTCCACCAGCCCAAGCGATATCAGCATGGGGTTAACCTCTGATGGTGGACACCTGAAGCAGCGGGATCCTTGGATTCTGCGCGAAGGTGTTCTTGTGAGCACGACACGAGGTAAATTCGCTCCGGAGGATCGGCGCGAGGCTGCGCGCCTTGTGACTGATAGGGGCAGGACGGTCGCGCCGGTGGCCCGTGAACTGGGCTTGGGCGAGCAGTTGCTGGGCCGGTGGGTTGCCCAGGAACGCGCGCGGCTGGCGGCTCCTGAGGAGTCCGCGGCAGCTGAGGCGGGGAACTCTGAACTGGAGCGTTTGCGGCGGGAGAACGAGCAGTTGCGGATGGATAACGAGTTCCTGCGAAAAGCCGCAGCCTTCTTCGCTTCCAAGCAGCCGAATCGGAATGCTTCGAGCTGATGGAAGCCGAGAAGGCTAACCACCCGGTCCAGCGGATGGCCCGGCTTCTGGGGGTATCCGCTGGACCGGGATCTACGGGGGCGCCGCGGATCCGGGCCGCGCTGGTACGGAAAGGCACCGGCGTCGACCGGAAGACCGTGGCCTCCTCGATGCGCGGCAAGGCCTCGAAGGGATCTCCCACGGCGTTTCCGGCCGGTAGCGCCGATCGGTGAGGCCCGGGTGCATTCCATCCCGGATCTTGTGGCCAGGACTTGGGACACCGGGGCCCTGGACGCAGTCTGGATCTCGGACATCACCTACCTGCGCGCCGATGAAGGCTGGGTGTATCTGCGTGGTGTCCGAGACGACTGCTCCCGGCGGGTGATCGGGTGGGCGATGGACCCGGTCCAGACCAGTTCCCTGGTGGAGCGGGCACTGCGTACGGCCTACATCCTCCGAGGCGGAGGCCCGGCCGGCGTCGTGTTCCACGCCGACCGGGGCACCCAGTACACCTCCGCGCAGCTCAACGATGTCGGCACCGGATTCGGCATCCGACAGTCGGGGGGGCGGGCCGGGGTGTGCTGGGAACGCCATGCAGGAATTCTTCTGGTCCACCCTGAAGACCGAGTTCTACGACCGGCGCCGCCGGGCAACCAGGCACGAGGCGATCCGGGCAACCGGTCGCTGGATCGAGGAGTTCTACAACCGCGCCCCGCTCCACTCAGCCCTGCTACGCCACACCCGAGGACACGAACGACTCCTCAGTACGAATAAACCTCAGCCGGCACAGCCGCCTGACCAACTGTCCAGGATCTGCGGGTAACCCCAGCCTCGACTCAAGGGCGGTCATACGGCTGGCGTCAGGAGCAGTTAGTTAGAGGCTTTGGACCCGAGGCATGAGGAACTGCGGCTCCAACCCGGCAATCGGTGCTCATCCGGTCAGTGACCTTTGGCCCTAACGACGACCGATCAACCGGACCAGTCTTAGATCACAGCCACCAACGGACGAGCCGGAGAACACCATGGCCAGGAAACAGCCCCCACGGATCATTGTTGGAGTTGACGGTTCCCGAGCCTCCATTGAGGCTCTTCGGGAGGCGCAAGAACTGGCCATGCCATTGGGCGCCACGGTCGAGGCATGGACCTGCTGGGAGTTTCCCATCGGCTATGAGGCCTATCTCGCGATGGGAGTTGACGGATTCGCCCGCACCGCGGAGGAGTCCCTCGAAGTAGCCGTCAGAAAGGCCTTCGGCCCCGAGCAACCTCGAAACGTGGTCCCCCGGCTGGTGCACGGCCCTGCACGCTCTTCACTGATTGAAGCCAGCAGGAAGGCGCTTCTACTTGTAGTCGGCCGACGGGGACACGGCGGCTTCAAGGGACAACTGCTGGGCTCGGTCAGTTCTGCCTGCGTCGCCCACGCACACTGCCCAGTGCTGGTGGTTCATACCCCGGAAAAGGGCCAACATGACGGCTCACAGCCCTCCCCTCCAGTCCGCAAAACCCAGGGTCTGACATCATGACCGCGGAACCGTTGCTGAAAGACGATCCACGCCTCGCCGCGAAGCTCTTTCCAACCTCCTTGGAATCTGCCCTGACGCGGCGCACCACTACGGGTGGACTAGGTTCCGCTCTGGAGCCCTGGGCTTCATTATCACGGGGCATATCTGCAGTCATTGGGCATTTGTGGCCGCACACTTGGATGCCCACAAAGGATGAGAGCGGTGCCGTTGCTTTCCCCGGAACAGTGTTGCAAACCAAAATCACCACTATCCGCCGCCACCAAGGAAGGAACATCACATGGAACGCGTCATTGACAAAGTAGCCCTGATCAGCGGGGGCGCACGCGGCATCGGCGCCGCTGTGGCCTCAAGGTTGCACGGTGAAGGCGCAAGGGTCGTTATAGGCGACGTTCTGGACGAAGAGGGAAAGGAAGCCGCGGAGCGGATGGGCTCGGGCGTCCTCTACGTTCACCTCGATGTGACCAGTCCGCAGGACTGGGAGGCCGCAGTTACGGCCGCCGTCGAGACGTTCGGAGGTCTTCACATTCTGGTGAACAATGCTGGCATCGTGAACTTCGCCTCGATTGAGGACTATACCCTAGAGCAATGGAACACCGTCATCGCCGTCAACCTGACCGGCACCTTCAACGGGATCAAGGCGGCCATACCGGCACTTAAGCTGTCCACGGGTGGGACCATTATCAACATTTCCTCGATTGCCGGCATACGGGGATATGAGCAGATCCCGGGGTACACGGCCTCGAAGTTCGGCGTGCGCGGACTCACCAAGAGTGCTGCGCTCGACTTGGGGCGCCACGGCATCAGGGTGAACTCAGTCCATCCCGGTGTTATCTCTACTCCGATGACGGCCGGCATGACGTTTGACATGAGCCATGTAGCGCTGAACCGAATAGGCCATCCCGGGGAAGTTGCGGACCTCGTCCTTTACTTGTCCTCGAACGAATCGTCGTTCGTTACCGGAGCAGAATTCGTCATCGACGGTGGTGACACAGCAGGGACAGTAACCCCGCGCGAGGAAGGCTAGTCCCACGCGGCAGCCGATATCTCCCTTGTCTCAATATGCCTTCACACGCGGCAGCTTTCCCAGGTGTGTCCGTCACCATCGGTTGCACGCGTATGGCCGCATTCGCCGCCACCGGTAGCCCTCGAATGCCTCCCTCAAATCAGCGACACCAGCCCAGTCAGCGGACTTGTCGAGGGCTTCCTGTGCGCTATTCGAAGGAGGAGCGTTCAGGGCGAACAGCCCGAGCGCTTCTGACGCGGCAGGAGTTCCTGCTCCGAATTCGAGGGTTCTGACCGGCTCTGAAGATGCTCTTCAGCTTCACCCCGACCTCTGTCCCGATGTGGCCACCTTCAGAGTTGAGCCCACGGACGAACGTGAAGCCAGACCTTCACTTGCCGGGCCAGCACGTGACCATCAAGATGAAGATGCCCGACGGCGTCCACCAGCCCCGCCAGTACGGCCTCACCCAAGCCGACGACGGCCGCCACCGGCAGTTCGCCGTCAAGGGGGTCCGGACGCCCGGGCCGATCGAAACGGAAGCCAGCCACCGCGACGCATTCTCGCGTTTCATGGACGTCTGTGAAGTCGACCTGTCAGAGTACGCGGAGTACTACCTGTGCGGGCCGGTGGGCTTCATGCAGTCCGTACGCTGTTTTCCGTCCCTGCCGGTCAGTTTCACCGGCCAGTCACTGATCTTCCACGCCGGAGTTCGGGTCCTCACCGGCTTTATGGACATCCTGGGTTTCGGCAGGCTGGGAGGACAGACTGAAAGAGCCGCCCGTAAGAAAACCGTCGCAGAAATAAGTCCGCTCAGGCACTGATGGGGGCCGAAAGCGACCGTGAAGCTGCTCAACGAACTTCGATGACGCCCATCATTCCCTGGTCTTCGTGGTCGAGGATGTGGCAGTGGTATACGGAACGGCCCCTGAAGTCCTCGAAAGCCACTCTGACCTTTACCTGCCCGTTCGACGGGACGTTGACAACGTCCAGTCGAACAACGGAATCCAGGAGCTGACCGTTTTCCTCGATGAGCTGCATCGGCCACACATGGAGGTGGAACGGGTGATCCATGGGACTGGTGTTGACCAGCGTCCATTCCTCTACGCTGCCGGCCGCAACGGTTGTGTCTGTTCTGGCCTCGTTGAACTCCCGTCCGTTGATGGTGAAGCGCATCATGCCCATTCCCGTGCCGAGAGTCAGCTGCCTGTGGGCTGCCGCGGGGGAGGATCTCAGGTCATAGGGTTCTGCCCGGGCGGCCAAGGCATTCAATGGTTCAACGGGTTCACCTGCTACGTGCAGTGTCGCCAAGGTGGCTCGGTTTGGATCCTCCGGGCGCGGCCCGCCGGATCCGCCATTTCCCATCATCCCCGGCATAGTACCGCGGTCGTAGTATGTCGCGCGCAGGACAGAGTCACCGGCGGCCGTGGTGACCAGTAGGTCTGCCCGGTTTCCTGGTGTCAGCAGCAGCTCTTCCACGTCTACCGGCTTCTGGAAGCGGCCGGAGTCGAGGCCCAGGAGCTGCAACTGCTGACCATCGAGGCGCAGCCGGAGATAGCGAGACACGCACGCATTGACGATCCGCCACCTTTCGCGCTCTCCTGGGCGGACGCTGACCTGCGGGTTGCTTTGACCGTTGACGAGGATTAATTCGCCTTGGCGGCCCATCATCCGCTCCATCGCTGAGACCGGCGGGATGTTGCCCAGCCCGTCCAAGGTGATATCGGACACCAGCAGCACACGTTCCCGGCTGGCGGCAACGGGCTGGGGGTCCTCCACGATGATCGCTCCGAAGAGGCCGGCGAAAATCTGATCGGCGACCATGCCGTGACGGTGCGGGTGGTACCAGTACACGCCCGGCGGGTGCTCGGCAGGAAGCCTGTGCTCGTAGTCGAAGGTGCTGCCGGGATCCACGGTTACGAAGACATTGTCGCCGTTGCCCTGCGGGGAGACATGAAGCCCGTGCATATGCAGGTTGGTTGGCCGATCCAGGTTGTTGACAAGCCGGACGTTCAGGACATCTCCCGGCCGCAAGCGAAGAGTTGGGCCCGGGATCCCACCGTTATAGGCAAGGGCCAAGGCCTGCAGCCCTGCGAGCGGTATGCGCCCCGGCCCCGCGTCGAGACGGACGTCCAGCCGGCCGCCTTCGCTGCGCAGATCCGGTGGCTGGGTCAGCTCACCTCCCGTGACGGGGGCGGGCCGGGATGTCAGTGTCCAGAGCAAGCCTGCCCCGCCCGCGACGGTGCCCGCTACGCCAAGTCCGCCCAGCAGCAGAGCGTTGCGCCGGCTGATGGGCTGCACTACGGCCCCTCACCCAGCACCCGGAGCTGGGCGCGGTACTGCTCCGCGGTCAGCTCTCCCTTCGCGAAGCGTTCATCCAGGATTTGGCGCGCCCTGCTCCTACTACCCGGTGGGGGCCCGCCCGGCTCCTGCCGGCCGCTCTTTCCATATCCGTTACCGCTGCCAAACATCCGGACGGCAAGCAGAACCAATACCGCGGTCCCCGCGAGCATGAGAAAACCCCAGACCCATATCCAGCCCATGTTCCCGTAACCCCACATCATGACCGGCACCTTTCGGACTGAGCCAGTTGCTATTCCGATTCTGAACCCGATGCCGGCCCTCCGCCAGAGTCCGAAGACCTGGACCGCACGTTACTGGTTCCTCATCGCCGTCGCTGCCGTCGACGGCCGGTCCAATAGCGCCATTACAAGGAGATAGGCCAGGAGATCCAAAAGATACACACAGTACGGATCAGGAAGTTGACCCAGGTCCTCCGCCCGCCACGGAGGAGAACCTGGGCTCTGTGCATTGGAAGCACTTGTGCCTAGGATCGGCATATGGAGAACAAACCGAGTGAAACTACGACAGAGCGGTTGGCTGTTCACGAGTGCTGGAGTCTATTACGGCTGGTATCTGTGGGCCGCTTGGCGGTATGGGTCGGAGACGGCCCCGATATTTTTCCCATTAACTACACGACCGATCACGGCACGATAGTCTTCCGGACAGGCTCGGGGACGAAGCTCGAAGGCGCCTTGGGTGATTATCCCGTAGCTATGGAAGCCGATGGGGTTAATCCGGAAACAGGAGTGGCTTGGAGCGTTGTGATCCGCGGCAAGGCAGAACTTCTGACAGAAACCAAGGACGTTCTCGACACGTTCTCCCTGCCGCTGTTTCCCTGGCAAGCAGGCAAGAAAGACCACTTCGTACGGGTAATGCCCGATTCAATCTCCGGGCGCCGGTTTAGCGTCGCGGCCCCCAAAACGTGGTGGACGCCCATTCAAGGGACCAAACCCACGGCCAGTGAATAATGAACCAGTAATCCCAGGCCCGGAAGAACGCACACCCCGGCGGGCACGTCATGGATGAGCGGCAGCCGCCCAGCGCTTCGGCCAATACTTAGGAAGCGGTTCAGCGCGGCGACAGTCTCCTTCATGGTGCGGTGGCGTCCAGACGGAGCCGCCCGCGACGACGATTTCCGGTTACCCCGAACAAATACCCCTAGAGGTATATGTCAGGGTGGGTGCAGAGCGGCGGTTCACCGTTCTCCGCGGGCGCGTCGGAGGGCGGTGAGCCGGGCGGTGTATTCGTTCTCGTCGATTTCGCCGCGGGCAAACCGTTCGGCGAGCAGATTCTCCGCGATGCCCCGGTTCCGGGGCGCCGCCCTCGAACCGGCGGCCTCCGGCTCCCATGGTGCGGGCGAGGAAAATGACGGCGGTGATGACGGCGCCCCAGAACAGGACAAGGCTCACCCCCATCAGTATGTAGCCCCAGACACTCATATTCCCGTCCCAATACATCATCGCCGTTTGCTCCCCCGCGCACAGATGGACCCGCGCCTCTGCGTTCACTATCATCCCGGCCGGTGCGCGGCGTCAGAGTCTTTGGTCCCCGCCCTTCCATGTCCTGCGGCGGGCTGGCGGAGCACAAACCAGGGAGAGGTCAGGACCAGGCCGGGGCGGCCGTTCCCCGGGGAAGAACAGGGAGACGCCGATGCCAATGACGGGCTGTGAACCAGGCCAGGAATGCTGCCGCCGTCCCGACGAGCGAGAGGAAACAGCGGGAACGTGATGAACTGGGGTCCAGTTGATCGCTATACCGGCGGCGAGCAGGGCAGGCCAGCGAATCCGGCGATGATCCCGAGCAGCATCCGTGCCAACAAACATTGCGCGACGGCAACCGCGGTATAGTCTGGAAGCTCTGTACGATGTTCACGACGGCGGCTGGCGTGGCTCCAGGCTCCTGCGTACGTATCGCGCCTCAAACTGTCGAAGGATGTCCGATGACGGTTCTCGACCCTGCCAGGTCCGGTCAGTTCCGCACAGCGGCCCAGCACGCTTCGCGCCGGGTGCCTATCGCGCAACGCGACGAGCTGGCCAGCCACGTCCTGGACGCCATGCGTGGCCAACACTACGAAAGTGCTGCAGCGGTCGCGGTCCTCGATGGTGACCGGCTGGTCGGCCTGGTCACCATCGAGCGGCTGCTCGCCGCCCAACCCACCGCTCCGATTAGCCTGCTGATGGACGCCAATCCTCCCGTTGTCGCGTCCTCAACCGTTCAGGAGCAGGCGGCTTGGAAAGCCGTCCACCACAACGAGCCCACCCTCGCCGTCATTGACGAGGGTCGGTTTGCCGGTCTCGTACCCGCCACCGCCCTTCTTGAGGTGCTGTTGACGGAGCATAACGAGGACTTGGTCCGTCTGGGCGGATTCCTGCGATCTGCATCACCTGCTCAGATGACCACGGTGGAGCCGGTGCTGCGTCGCCTTTGGCATCGCCTCCCATGGCTGGGTGTTGGGCTCGTCGGCGCGTTGCTGGCGGCCGGGATCGTGGGCAACTTTGAAGCCGATCTGGCTGAGCATGTCCTCATCGCTTTCTTCGTCCCCGGCGTGGTCTATCTCGCCGACGCGATCGGAACGCAGACGGAAGCGCTCGTCATACGTGGCCTTTCGCTTGGGATAGGCGTGCGGCGGATCGTCGGGCGCGAGATCGCCACCGGTGCGCTTCTGGGTCTGATCCTCGGAGGGGTATCACTGCTCCTTGTGGGATCAATCTGGCGGGACTGGCATGTCGCGTTGGCCGTCGCGCTCTCACTGCTGGCTGCCGCTTCGATCGCTACCGTTATTGCCCTAGTTTTGCCTTGGGGTATCAGCAAACTGGGCAAGGACCCGGCCTTCGGCTCTGGGCCCCTCGCCACGGTGACACAGGACCTCCTGACCGTGATGATCTACCTCATTACCGCCTCAGCCCTCGTGGTGTGACGTCCCGCCACTGCGATCGTCTCGTGCCATGGCGCCTCTTCCGGGCGGCCTGTCCGCACAGGACGCATGCTGTTCCCGCCCCGCTGCCGGAAGCTGTCGCGTTCCTGCACGCCCATCCCCCGTGCTCGCCGGCACACCGTGTGGCTTGTTCAGCGCGGGCATGTCGGCCGCCCTGCCCCGGCCGATCCATCCGGAACGAAGGTCCGTGTGAACGGGGACTCTTCCCAAAGCGCGTGGTTTCCGTGTGGTTGGCCCGAAAACTGGCAAGAGAAAAAGCCCTCCAACCCAACGTTTCCGCAGGTCAGAAGGCTCTTGCAGTGGAGCTAAGGGGATTCGAACCCCTGACCTCTTCGATGCGAACGAAGCGCTCTACCAACTGAGCTATAGCCCCGGAACAGTCCGCGTCCCCGGAAGGAACGGCGGTACCCGGTGACCTTAGGCTACAAATTTTCGTCCCGCATTGCGAATTGACACTCCGCGCCCGTGCTGATGGGCGGTTGGGTCTGCTTCGGGCAACTCCGGTGGGTATCAGGCGCGGCGGCGCTGCAGGACGTCGTCGAGGTTGCTTAGGGCGCTCTGCGCCTTGGTGAGGGGCTTGGCGGCGGGCGCGCCGGGCGTGGCTGCGGGAACGCCCTGCTTCAGGGACGGCTTACCGACGGCTTTGGGCGCCTCGGGAAGGTCAAGCGGCTGGGGCGCCGGACGCTCGGCCTTGGCGGCCTCAACGTACACCGGCTTTGGCACGTCCACAGGTTCCCAGGTTGTGACGGCCGGCGCCAGCGAAGCGCCGGCGGCGCTGGCATCTCCGGCGGCTACCGCAACAGCCAGTGCCGCTTCCCGGAGCTCCATCGCGGTCAGGGGCTTAGGCTTCGGCTTGGGCTGGTGGGCCTCTGCGTCAAAGAGACGGCTTTCCGGCCGGGCGGCGGGACGAGCTGCGGTGTCCGGGGCGGAAGAACCCTGACGCCGCACGGGAGCGCTCATCGCTGAGCGGAACGCGGCGTTCACCTTCGCTTTGCGGTCCCGCACAGCCAGGAAGCGGAGCAAGGCCACAGCTACGACGGTGGTGGCAACGCCGGTGACCGGCAGCAGCGCGCTTCCGATCCCGAACGGCAGGAGAACGCCCGAAATAAAGGCGGTCAGCAACGCCAGAACACCAACGAGGGCGATCCCTGTCCTGCCATAGCGGATCCGGAATGCGCCGCGCGTCGTCGCGTTGCCGGACGTTTCCCTGGCGGTTTCGGGGCTCTTCCTGATCTCCATGGCTTTCTCCTGCTGGGCGGCGATGTTCCATACCGTCCCGGCTCTCGGGTCCGATGATTCAATGGCTGGCACTTCCGCCAGGAAGTCACCAGCGGCCTGGGCCTGGTGCCGGCGGTTCCGCAGAACGTAGGGCGCAACCCATACGATCCAGAGCACAACGGCAACCACAAGGATCACTGAGCTGCTTAGGGGGAAGTCCACAATCAAAACCGTATGAGCATTAGGGCAGCCGCCCCCGCATTAGCCACGGTGTGTCGCCGGCAACGTGGCAATTCATTGGATTTATGACCTTGGAAGTACCCCTGCCGGGTTCAGGTCCGGCGGGTCAGGACCGGGACGCGAGCCACCGGGCGAGCAGCCCCTCCGGGACCTCGTCAGCGGTCAGCGCGAAGGACCGGTGGTCCGCCCACTCCCCGTTGATGTGAAGGAAGCGTGGACGGTAGCCTTCGTCGCGGAATCCCAGCTTCTCAACCACGCGCAGGCTGGGGCCATTCTCGGGCCGGATATTGATTTCCATCCGGTGCAGGCCCAGTGTTTGGAAACAATGGTCGGTGGCCATGGCCACCGCCGTGGGTGCGATGCCGTGGCCCGCGCGCGCCTGGTCAACCCAGTACCCCAGTGTCGCCATCATGGCCGAACCCCACACAATCGAGGACACAGTCAGCTGGCCAACAATGACCGGGGCAGCCAACCGGGGTGTGCGCTCAGTGATCAGGAACGGCAGGGCCGTCCCTTGGGCGGCCTGGATCTTCAAGGACCGCACCATCTGCCGGTAGTCAGGCAGTGCACCGCCTGGTGCCGGGTTGGACGCTTCCCAGGGCGCCAGCCACTCGCTGTTGCGCCCACGGACCTGGGTCCATTCCTTCTTGTCCCGGTACCGGATGGGGCGCAGGATCAGGTCGCCGCATTCGAGTGTCACGGGCCAGATGGGTCCGGGGCGCACGGCAGTTATTTAGCGAGGCCGGCCGTGAAGCCCGGCAGCCACTCCCGCAGTCCGGGGCCAAGGTCGTCGCTGTCGATGGCGAGCTGGACGCAGGCCTTGAGGTAGCTGAGCTTGTCACCGGTGTCGTAGCGGCGGCCGCGGAAGACCACTCCGTAAACTCCGTAGCCATCGCCGTCGCCGGCTGCCAGTTCCTGCAGGGCGTCGGTGAGCTGGATTTCCCCGCCCCGGCCCGGGCCGGTGTGCTCGAGCACGTCAAAAACTGCCGGGTGGAGGACGTAGCGGCCGATGACGGCAAGATTGGAGGGCGCCTCGTCCACGCTGGGCTTTTCGACGAGTTTGTTGATCCTGACGTAGCCTTCACCGTCGATCTCCTCCACATCGGCACATCCGTAGGCACTGATCTGGGAGGGTTCCACCTCGATGAGGGCCACCACGGATCCGCCGGTCTTGGACTGCACTTCGATCATGGTGCTGAGGAGTTCGTCCCGGGCATCGATCAGGTCGTCGCCGAGGAGGACGGCGAACGGTTCGTTGCCGACGTGCTGCTTTGCGCGGAGTACCGCGTGGCCCAGGCCGTTGGGGTCACCCTGGCGGACGTAGTGGATGTCGCCAAGGTTGCTGGCTGCCTGGATGGACTCAAGCTTCGCCAGGTCGCCCTTGGCTTCCAGAGTGTCCTCCAACGAAGGTACCCTGTCGAAGTGGTCCTCCAGGGCACGCTTGTTGCGTCCCGTGATCATCAGGATGTCGTTAAGGCCAACGTTGACGGCCTCTTCAACCACGTACTGGATGGCAGGCTTGTCCACCACCGGGAGCATTTCCTTGGGCATGGCTTTTGTGGCCGGCAGGAACCTGGTGCCGAGGCCGGCAGCTGGAATAACGGCCTTGCGTACTGTCTGCTGAGTGGTAGTCACTGGACTAATCTAACGGAGGGGCTGATCATTCAGTAATTAGTGGTGGCTCCTGAGCCGGCGCGGCGCTGACGCTGCAACGGCCACCCGAACGGCAACGAAGGAGCGGCATGTCCCCAGGCAGCAGTGAAGCCAAGGCGGACATCCGCGCACAGCATCGTGCGCGCCGCGCCGCGACGGACCCCACGCTACGCGACGCGGCAGGCGCCTCCTTGGCGGTCCACGGCGTTGCTTGGGCTGAACGGCTCACCGGTGGGACGCCGTCGACCTTTTGCGCCTATCTGGGCGTGGCCCCAGAGCCGCCCACGCTGCCCCTGATCATCGAACTCCACCGGCATGGCCACAGGGTCCTGCTCCCTGTCTGCGAGCCCGGCCGCCGGCTGAGCTGGACGTACTGGACTCCGGGCGTCGAGTTTGTCCGCAGCCGCTATGCGCCGGTACTCGAACCGGCCGGACCGCGACTTGACCTCGGCATCATGGCGTCCGTTGCTGCACTCTTCATCCCCGCCACAGCGGTGGACAGGGACGGCAACCGCATCGGCCAGGGCGGCGGCTACTACGACGTCCTGCTCGGCTCCCTCGCCGGGGATGGCCTGGAGATCCCGTTTGCGGCCATCGTCTTCGACGCCGAGCTGCTCCCGGCCGGAAGCATTCCCGCCGAAGACTTTGACCGGAGGGTTCCGGCCGCGCTCACGCCCTCCGGTTTGATTCGGCTGCCGGACCCCGCCTGACCGAGGGCTGCTTTCGGGGGGTGATAGAATTAGCACTCAGGCCCTGCGACTGCTAATGGACGGTTTCCGTTCAGCGCAGTTCGGGACCTCTCGTTTGCCCCCGAGGAGGATCACCAGTGCCCACTTATGCTTACGCCTGCAAGGATTGCGGCCACGCCTTCGACGTTTTCCAGTCGTTTACCGACAGCACCCTGACTGCATGCCCGGAGTGCCAGGGCGCCTTACGCAAAAAGTTCAACAGCGTGGGTGTGGTCTTCAAGGGCTCCGGTTTCTACCGGACCGACTCCCGGGATGCCAAGGGAAGCACCGTTTCGGCTGCCCCCTCCGCCCCCGCGGCCGCACCGGTGCCGGCACCTGCCACGGTTGCCGCTGCCGCCAGCTGACCTCCGGTCCAACAAGACGTACGACGCCGGCAGCACGGTTGTCCACATAGCCACCTTTGCTTCTGTCGGGCTCGGTTGCCGATACGTAGCGTGGTTCCCATGCCCGCTACCCTCTTTCGTTCCAGCCGTGGATCCGCCCCGCCGGGACGCCCGGCTCGCCGTCCGCTCCCGTCAGCACGACTCCGGGGCGCGGGGAGCCACAGGTTGTTGTCCTGGCTGGGCCGGAACCGGCGCCTGGCAATAGCGCTCCTGCTCTGCCTTGCTGCCGGGATCACGGTCCATCAGCTCACTCCCCCGCCCGCCGATACGGTCTCGGTGTTGGCGGCGACGCGGGATCTCCCCGCAGGCACGGCCTTGACGGCCACAGACCTGTCGGCAACGAAGATCCCGCCTGGGATGGTCACTGCCGGGTCCATGTCCGACGCCGGTGACGCCGCGGGCAAGCAACTGGCAGCCCCTTTGCGGAAGGGCCAACTGGTGACGGACTCCCTGCTGCTGGGTCCCGGCCTCCTGACCGGAACGCCGCCGGGCTCCGCAGCTGTGCCCTTGAGGATGGCCGATCCCTCCTCCATCCAGCTGGTATCGCCCGGGCAACTGGTCAACGTGGTCCTGACCGGGGCGAACGGCTACGACCAGCAATCCCCCTCGGAGGTGCTGGCTTCAGCCGTTCCCGTCCTGTGGACGTCAGGACAAGGCGGCAAGACGGGCCAATGGTTGGGCACCGGCGAAACCGACGGGCTGATCGTCGTGGCAGCCGCGCCGGAGCAGGCTGCCCGGCTGGCGGGGGCCTCCACACAGGGCAAGCTGTTTTTCGTCCTGGTGGGACCCGAGGGCGGTGCCGGGTGATGCGGCTGCAGCCTGGAGATCAGCCCCAGTGCGGCGGCTTGTTTTCCTTCAGCCATGCGTCGTGATCGTTGTCGGGGCCATCGCCCCAGCGCTTCGGATCATCCTCCGCAGCCTTGTTGGGCAGGATGCCCGCGGCCCCAGGCAGCTGGCGCTCCTGCACAGCAGCGTTCCCGTTTTGTGCGTCGTCCGGGTGGTCGTTACCGTGCGTATCTGCCTGATCGGCGTTCCGTGGGGTCACAACAACCGCCTCCTCACTGGCCAGGTGTCCGGCCTGGTCATCGTTCCTGTCGTTTCCTTCGCTCGCCAGCGCGAGCGGGTCCATGTCTTCGTCAAAGAACCCACCCGAGGCCGTGCCCCGTCCGGGCGGCAGCACATTCTCAAGGCCCAGGTAACCCGCGATCCGGTCCGCGCAGGCGGACGGGTCCGTGAAGACTTCGATGGTCCACAGCGGCATGTACCGCCAGCCCATCCGTTCCAGCAGCTGCGGACGCAGCCGGCTCCGCTCACGGACACTCATGGTGCGGTACTGCTCCGTGCCGTCCGATTCGATGGCCACCGGCCGCGGAATCTCGGCGTCGTCCTGACCCATGGTGCTGAGCGGGTCTGCTGCGGCCACCACGTCAATCACTCCGTCGTACTGGTGCCAGACGCGGGCGCCGCGGGCACGCAGCCGGTCACCAAGGTCGGCGACGAGGGGATCGGCCCCAAGCGCCTGCTCACTGGCGGCGGCACGCGAGGCCGGAGTTCCGAGATCGGTCTTTCCCGCAATCTCACGGTTCAGGAGCTCGTAGAAGTCCACCGCGCCGTAGGACAGTCGCGTGTGATCGAGGTCTTCGGGCTGGAAACACGTAAGGACGTGGAGTGAACGCCGGGCACGTGTCATGGCCAAAGCGAACTTTTCCCGCCCGCCCTCAGCGGACAGGGGTCCGAAGTTGTGCAGCGCCCGGCCGTGCGGAGTGCGGCCGAACCCGGGTGAGAAGATCACGTGGTCACGGACCAGGCCCTGCGCCCGCTCAAGGTCAACCACCCGGAACGACTCGGATCCTGCGCTGAAGAAGCTGGCCAGGCCCGGGTGGTTCGGCAGCTGAAGACGGATGGACTCACCGATCCGGGCGGCATGGCGAAGGCTGGCGGTGACCACTGCCAGCGACGTGCGCGGCCGTGTCCGGGCGTGCTCAAAGACCAGCTGCACCACCCGGTTGACCTCGGCCACCACGGATTCGACGCCTTCGTGGTCGGCGCTGGGCAGCCCGGTGCCGTCGGGAAGATACTCCACCAGGAGCGCCCTGTCCAAGCCCGTGGCAGACTGTCCCTCGGGGAGCCGCCGGAGGGCGCCGTCGTAAGAGTTCTTGCTCAGCTGCAGGACCAGGTCCTCGTCAACCGCGCGGTAGACAAAATTCAACCGCCAGACAGGCAGGATGGCAGACAGCGCCGAGAACGCGCTTTCGACGCACTGGTGGGCCGCTTCACCGGCGGCCAGCCGCTCAACACCCACGGTGAATGTCCGGGGGCTGGCAATCTTGGCATCACCGAAAGCAATGACCTGCCTGGCGCGGGCGATGGCGGGCAGGACGGCCTGCAGCGACGTCGCTTCGGCGTCCAGGATGACCACGGCGTCGAAGCGCTGTTCTGCCGGCAGGAGCCCGGTCATGAGGTACGGGCTGACCGACCAGACCGGCACCAGCATGGGGACCAGCTCGGCTGCCTGGGCCGTCAGCGCGGCGAGGGTAACCCGGCCGTCCTTGAGCAGGCTCCTGAGGAGCTGGGCCTGGCGCGGATGTTCCGCAAGCGCGGCACGCCACCGTTCGGACAGTTCCCAGCGCAGGCGCGCCGCGCCGCTGGCAATATGGGCGTTGTCCGCGAGCCGGTATTCTGCCTCAAGCTGCCGGAGTGCGTCCCCGTCAGACATGGCCAGGTAATCGTCGCCGCTGATCATCGCTTCCAGCGCGGACTGCCACCAGGCCAGCTCAAGCTCGGCTGCGACGGACTCTGCGGGAACCTCCCGCTCCGCAAGATCGGCCAGGAGCTCCCCCAGGCCGTGCTCGCGCATGTTTTCGACAAGCAGCGTGCGCTCGGGCAGCGTTTTCAGCGTGTGCGTGTCGGCCACGAGCCGCTCCAGCCGCTCCATGAGTTCCTCATAGCGGGCCGTGGCCAGCGAACCGCCGGCCTGCGTGTACCGGAGGGCTTCCCCCAACTGGGTCAGCTCCCGGTCCAGGGACCGGTACATCACGTTCATTTCGGCAAGGCCCGAAGGGACGGCCGGATGGCGCTGCGAGGTGGCGTAGCCGGACCAGAGGGCACGCTGGTCCTGCACCAGCACCAGCGAGCTGTGGAGATCGGTGATGTGGACGCCCGGACGGACGTACTCCTTCGCGACGCGGCGCAGGCGGGAACGCTGCATGGAGGCCATGTCGACATTCCTCTCCCGGCGCCAGGCGGAGGACGCCGTGGCGGAGATGAGGTCGTTGACCGGCCTGTCGAAGATGTCCGGTGTGAACTTGTCGAGGCTTTCGCGGACGGCCATCAGGAGTTCGAGCTGCTCCCCCCACTCCGAGAAGGACGTGCCAAGCCGGATTTCGGCATGTTCGGCCACGCTGTTCATCCGGTCGCGCAGGACAGGCAGGTTCCTGGCCACTGACCGGGCGAGTTCCTGGGCCTCCTCGGTCTCCTTCCGGGTGAGCAGCCGGGCGCCGTGCCACGGGCTGGTAGTGGAGGCGCGGCTGAAGCTGCCAAGCTCGGCAGCACGGCGAAGCCTGCCAGCGAGCTCGTTGCGGTCGCGGATGCTGTCCAGCACACTGCGCTTGAGCCGCACGGTGGTGGCGGGGGCGGGGTGGATGGAGGTCAGCTCAGCCAGTGACTGCATGGCCTGATACGGCGAGCAGCCCCAGCGCTGGCGCACGTTATGCAGGGACGCCACGTGGTCCATCAGGGCGTGCCGGTGCTCGGTGAGGGTCCGGTGGAGGTTCCCCAGCTGCGGTTCGAGTGACTTTTCGTTCCGGACGATGGCCCGCACCAGCTGGGCCTTGAGCTGCTGTGGTGTGGCTGTGCCGGAGAGCTGGAACAGGATGGATTCAAGTCCCAGCGATTCCAGTTGTGCCGAAACCTCATTCAGGCTGGCCCGGCGGTCACCCACCACCAGGACCGACCGCCCGGCGTCCACCAGTGCACCGATGGTGTTGATGGCCGTCTGGGTCTGTCCCGTGCCCGGCGGGCTGCTGACCACCAGCGAGTCTCCTGCGCGGGCGGCATCAATGACGTACTGCTGGTCCGGATCGGCATCGAGGAGGAGGAGTTCGTCGTCAGGGTGGCGCGCGTCCACGCTCGGGAACCGGGAGGGGTCCGGCGCGGGTACATCAATGACTTCACCGCTGGCCGCCTTGGCCAGGGCGGCGACCAGCGGGTTTCCCTCGTTGATCCAGGGATCATCCAGGTTGCCGGAGAGGTCCGCAAAAGTGGACACCAGCAGATTGTGCTGGGCCTCGGCGCCATGGATGGGCCGGATGAGGGTTGCGAGCCTGTCCAGGACAGGCTGGGGATCGAAGCGTGCGGTGCTGTACGCGAGGCGAGTCACGGCGTTGACGTCAAAAACAATGCCATGGATGGTTTTCAGGTGCCGGACCAGGGCCGGGTTGATGTTGGCCTGCTCGGTGAGCTGCAGTTCGTAGTCGTCCTCACCCGGGCGGACCGTGAGCGAGATTGCGGTGAGCATCACCGGCGCGGAAACCCGCTGGGGTTTGCCGCCAACGGCGGAGGTCCACACAACGGTGCCTGCGGAAAGGTAACCGGCATCTATGCCACGGTCATTACCGAGTTCGAAGATTTTCGAGCGGATGTTCCGCGATGCCCGGGCCGCGACGACGTACTGCTGGTGGTCGCGGATGAGTGTGGACAACCGTGTGCGGCGGCCTGCCATGAGCTGGGCCAGACCTGACGGGTGCGCATGGGTCAGGTCAATGGAACCTTCGGGGGTCTTGGTGAAACGCAGCATGGTGTCTGCCCCGGTGACGGGTTTAAGCCCGGACAGCCATTTTCCGAGCTCCTCAGAACCCTCCGAGTGGCCTTGACCAACTGACACTACTGCCTTCTTTTCTGCGTTTGCACGTGACGCCCTGGACCATACCGGCATACTTTCGAGCGTAGCCGCAAAGGAGCCGGGATGAGAGACCGCAACACTGGATCAGGCCAAATTGCGGCGGATTTCAACGGATGACAGCAATGGCCGGCCTCCGCTGACGGAGACCGGCCACTCACACTGTTATTCCCACTCGATGGTTCCCGGCGGCTTGCTGGTCACGTCCAGCACCACGCGGTTGACGCCTTCCACCTCGTTGGTGATCCGGTTCGAAATCCGGGCCAGGAGATCGTACGGCAGGCGGGACCAGTCCGCCGTCATGGCGTCCTCGGACGAAACTGGGCGGAGCACAATCGGGTGTCCGTAGGTGCGGCCGTCACCCATGACGCCCACACTGCGTACGTCGGCCAGCAGGACCACAGGCATCTGCCACACCTCGTTGTCCAGCCCGGCCGCGGTCAGCTCGGCACGCGCGATGGCGTCCGCCTTGCGGAGCAGATCCAGACGCTCCTGGGTGATGTCGCCTACGATGCGGATTCCCAGGCCGGGGCCGGGGAACGGCTGGCGGCCGACGATTTCCTGCGGCAGGCCCAGCTGGGCACCCACGGCGCGGACCTCGTCCTTGAACAGTGCCCGGAGCGGTTCCACCAGTTCGAACTGCAGGTCCTCGGGAAGGCCACCGACGTTGTGGTGGCTCTTGATGTTCGCAGCACCTTCGCCGCCGCCGGATTCGACGACGTCCGGGTACAGCGTGCCCTGGACCAGGAACTTGATCTTCTCGCCATGGGCCGCGGCCTCGGCGATGATGGCCAGCTCGGCCTCTTCGAACGCGCGGATGAACTCGCGGCCGATGATCTTGCGCTTGGTTTCCGGATCGCTGACGCCGGCCAGGGCGGCCAGGAAGCGCTCCTGCTCGTTGGCTACATACAACTTGACGCCGGTGGCAGCCACGAAGTCGCGTTCCACCTGCTCGGCTTCGCCTTCGCGCAGCAGGCCGTGGTCCACGAACACACAGGTCAGCTGGTCGCCGACGGCCCGCTGGACGAGTGCCGCTGCAACGGCCGAGTCAACGCCGCCGGAAAGCCCGCAGATAACCCGGGCGTCGCCGATCTGCTGACGGATCCGGTCCACCTGCTCCTCAAGGATGTTCCCCGTGGTCCAGTTGGGCTCCAGCTTTGCGCCCTTGAACAGGAAGTTTTCCAGCACCTGCTGGCCATAGGCCGAGTGCTTGACCTCGGGGTGCCACTGCACGCCGTAGAGGGCCTTCTCTTCGTTGGCGAAGGCAGCCACTTCAGCGCCCGCCGTCGTCGCCAGCACTTCGAAGCCTTCCGGCGCCTCGTGCACGGAGTCGCCGTGGCTCATCCAGGTGTTCTGGTGCTGCGGCATCCCCGCGAGGACAGAGCGGCCCTCGCCGAGGATGGTGGTCCGGGTGGAGCCGTACTCGCGCAGGCCGGTCTTGTCGACCTTTCCGCCCAGGGCATTGGCCATGGCCTGGAAGCCATAACAGATGCCGAAGACCGGGATTCCGGCCTCAAAGAGGTCGGCGCCGACGGAGGGCGCCCCGTCCGCGTAAACGCTGGAGGGACCACCGGAAAGGATGATGGCGGCGGGGTCCTTGGCCAGGAGCTGCTCGGTGGTGAAGGTATGCGGAACCACTTCCGAATACACATTCGCTTCCCGGACGCGGCGGGCAATCAGCTGCGCGTACTGGGCACCGTAGTCAACAACCAGCACCGGCTTCTGGGAAGTCTGGGATGCAGTGGGAGTAGTCACCGCACTAGCCTACTTTGCGCGGTTGCCCCGCCGCACATTCAGGACCTCGGGTGTGACGCAGTGAACGTCCGACGGCGGGACTCCCCCACCGCTGCGGCGTTCAGTACCGCTGTGCGGCCTGCGGGTTCGCGGCCAGTTCGGCCTCCACCTCGGCGTGCAACTTTTTCTCCACCACGAAGGACAGGAACGGCACCACACCGCCCAGCGCCAAGAGGATGAGCTTCATGAACGGCCACCGCATCAGCGACCATAGGCGGAAGTTGGAGATCAGGTACACCACGTACATCCAGCCGTGGACGATCAGCACGGCGACGGAGATGTTCGCGCCGCCCACCACCCCCTTGGGTTCCGCCTCGGCGAATCCAAGGCCGAACGGCTGGCCGGTGACGGCGTTGGTGCCGCCGGCAAACAGGTACTGGCCGAAGGCGTAACGTGCAATGAGTTCGGCGCAGAGCAGCAGCAGCATGCCGCCGGTGAGGTACGCCAGCACCTTGTAGAACTTCAGGGCGGAACGGATCTGCCGCTCGGTACCGCCGAAGCGGCGCTTCTTGCCCTTGCCCTGCGCAGGACCCTGCTGGACGGCCGGTTTCGGTTCGATCATGGCTTTACCCTTTGTTGGAGCTGTTCAGAGGTTGGTTCGGTGGGCGGAACATCGTGGTGAGGATCGTCGTCGTGTTCCCCTTCGAGGTCCCGCCGGTAGTCGTCCTTGACCAGGCGCCACCAGATAAACAGGGCGAAGCCGGCGAACACCACCCATTCGAGCGAGTAGAAGAGATTGAGCCAGTTGACCTGCTGCGCGGGCGGCTGGGGGCCTATTTCCAGGGGTTTCAGGGCACCATCAACCGCCGCGGCGGACAGGTCGGACCCGGCCGCCAGTTCGGAAGCTGCGGCCACGAATCCCGGGTACATGCTGACGTTCCAGTAGTTGATGAGTTCGGCAACAGACACGGCGGAGGCGCGTCCGGGTTCCGGTGCCGTGGACGGCAGCGGCGATTCTGACGGCAGCAGCCGTCCGGTCAGGTTAACAATGCCCGACGGCGGTGCGCCGGCGTCGTCGGGATCCGCCACCCAGCCGCGGGCTACTGGAATCCAGGTCTGGGGTGAAGCAGCGACGCCGGTGAGCGCGGGCGCTCCGGTCACGGCGAAGGCGGAAACCACCCAGTAGCCGTTCTCGCCATTCTTCAGGCGGCCTGGCACCAGGACCTGTTTGGCGGGGTCGTAGGTTCCCTCGGCGGAGACCATCTGGTCTGACACTGAACCGGGGAAGAAGGTTCCGGGCTCGAGCGTCTCCGTCAGTATCCTGACGTCCTCGGTGGCGGGACTGACCACAACTTCGGGCTGCGTGGACCGACCGAACTGCCACTGGCTGAGCAGGACAAACACCCCGGAGACGGCGATCGCGAAGACCAGGCCTGCGATCCATCGGGGCTTAAGGGCTGTTTTCCACACGTGTTAACCGTACTTCGTTCCTCCGTAGAACAACTAAACGACCGGGCGCGCGGAGGTTCCTAATGGTCGAAGAACACAAGGCTGGAGTTGATGAGCTCCGCGATGACTTCGGCATCGTAGGCCCGGCGCAGCGACTCCCGGAAGGACTCCTTGGACAGGGAGCGGGCCAGGGTGGCCAGGACTTCCAGGTGGTCGGAAAACGAGCTGGCGGGCGTGGCAATCAGCAGGATAACGGTGGCCGGACCGTCGGCGGCTCCGAAGTCCAGCGAGTGGCCGTACTTGGTGATTCCCACGGCGATGGAGGTCCGCGAGACGAATTCGCTGCGGGCGTGCGGGAGGCCGATCCCGCCAGGCAGGCCGGTGGCGAGCTGGTGTTCGCGGGCGTTGACGTGTTCCAGGAACCGCGGCAGGTCCGTGACCCGCCCGGAGGCGAAGAGGCGTTCCGCCAGTTGCGCCGCGGCGTCCGACTTGTCCGCTGCCTCCAACTCCAGAATCACCATTTCGGAGGTGGTGAGATCGGCGTCGTACCGGTCAAGTGGTTCCGCCAAGGCGTGTCCCTTCAGTCAGGAGAATTGCTGGTGTGCGGTGCCGCCTCAGCGCAAAGGGACGATGTCCTCCACACCCAGCCGTGCGGCGTCGGCGGATTCGTCATCCGGCTGCTGCTGGCTCAGCCGTTCAGCTTCAACGCGTGCTATGTAGTGCTTTATTTCGCTTTCGCGCTGCACATCGCTCCAGCCAAGGACTTCGCCCATCAGTTTAGCGACAACCGGCACCGCCGACACGCCACGGTCCCACGCCTCGATGGAGATGCGGGTCCGCCGGGTCAGGACGTCATGGACATGCCGGGCACCCTCGTGGGTTGCGGCGTAGACGGCTTCGGCCTGCAGGTAGTCGTCAGCACCGGGCAACGGCTCCGCCAATTCAGGATTCCGGGCGATGATGTCCAGCACCTCCGGAGTCATGGACCCGTAACGGTTGAGCAGGTGCTCTACCCGGGCCACGTGCACGCCGGACTCTTCAGCGGTCCGGCTCCGGCGGTTCCAGGCCGCCTTGAAGCCACTGGCGCCGAGCAGCGGGATGGTTTCGGTGCAGCTCGCCGGGACCCGCTCATCCATGGTGCGGGTGGCCTCGTCCACGGCGTCCTTGGCCATAACCCGGTAGGTGGTCCATTTGCCGCCTGCCACCACCACCAGGCCCGGTACGGGGTGGGCCACGATGTGTTCACGGGACAGTTTCGCCGTGGAATCGTTCTCCCCTGCCAGGAGCGGGCGCAGGCCGGCGTAGACGCCTTCAACGTCCTCCCTGGTCAGCGGGCGTTTCAGGACCCGGTTGACGTGCTCGAGGATGTAGTCGATGTCCTTGCTGGAGGCCGCCGGGTGGGCCTTGTCGAGGTTCCAGTCGGTGTCTGTGGTGCCAATGATCCAGTGCCGTCCCCACGGAATGACGAACAGCACGGACTTTTCGGTGCGGAGAATCAGACCCACCGTGGACTGGAACCGGTCGCGGGGCACTACGAGGTGGATGCCCTTGGACGCCCGGACCTTCAACTGCCCGCGGTCGGTGACCATGGCCTGGGTTTCATCGGTCCACACCCCGGTGGCGTTGATGACCTGCTTGGCTTTGACGTTGAATTTCGAGCCGTCTTCGTGGTTGACCACCTTGGCCCCCACCACGCGCTCACCTTCACGCAGGAAGTCAACCACCGCCATCTGGTTCACCGCATGGGCGCCGTAGTGCACCGCCGTCCGGACGAGGTTTGCCACGTACTTGGCGTCATCCACCTGGCCGTCGTAGTAGCGGATGGAGCCCACAAAGGCGTCTTTTTTCAGGCTGGGGGCGGCCCTCAGCGTGCCCCGCCTGGTGAGGTGTTTGTGGAACGGCACACCGCGGCTGTGCCCGCCCGTAATGGACATGGCGTCATAAAGGGCGATCCCGGCGCCCACGTAGGGCCGTTCGAGGAACGGTTTGGTCAGCGGATACAGGAACGGCACCGGCCGGGCCAGGTGCGGGGCCAGGACCGAAAGAATCAGGCCACGCTCGTGCAGCGCTTCCTTAACCAGCCCAAAATCCAGCATCTCCAGGTAGCGCAGGCCACCGTGGATCAGCTTGGATGACCGTGACGACGTGCCGGCCGCCCAGTCGCTGGCCTCCACGATCCCCACACTGAGGCCGCGGGTCACGGCATCCAGCGCCGCGCCGGCGCCCACGATGCCGCCGCCGACGATCAGGATGTCCAGTTCGTTGCCGGGTTCCGAGGTGGCCCTGAGCCGAGCAATCGATGTTTCCCTGGCCGCAGGCCCCAGGACCCCGCCTTCGTTTGGAACAGTGTTCACTGAACGCCTCCCTTGCCGCTGCTGCCGGTCGTAAAACCACACTACTTCCTTGCCGCACAGTTGTGCAGGGCGGGTTCAGCGGGAGGCATCCTGTCAGGGGCCGCCGGCCGCCTGTCAGTACGAGGTGGTCAGTTACCCGTGTACGGAGAAACTACGACGTCGACGCGCTGGAATTCCTTCAGGTCCGAGTAGCCGGTGGTCGCCATCGAACGGCGGAGTGCGCCGATCAGGTTGGACGTGCCGTTGGTGTGGTGGCCGGGCCCGAAAAGCACTTCTTCGAGCGGTCCGACGGTGCCGACGTTGGCGCGGTCACCGCGGGGAAGCTCCAGGTGGTGGGCCTCCTGGCCCCAGTGCCAGCCCTTGCCGGGTGCCTCTTGGGCCCGGGCGAGGGCGCTGCCCAGCATCACGGCGTCGGCGCCCATGGCAATTGCCTTGACGATGTCACCCGAGGTGCCCATGCCGCCGTCGGCAATTACATGGACGTACCGTCCGCCGGATTCATCCATGTAGTCACGGCGGGCGGCCGCGACGTCGGAGATGGCTGAGGCCATGGGCGAGTGGATCCCCAGGGCGCGCCGCGTGGTGGCGGTGGCACCGCCACCGAAGCCGACCAGGACGCCGGCGGCTCCGGTGCGCATCAGGTGCAGGGCGGGCGTGTAGCCGGCCGCGCCGCCCACAATCACGGGGACGTCCAGTTCGTAGATGAACTGCTTGAGGTTCAGGGGTTCATGGTCCTTCGAGACGTGCTCGGCTGACACGGTGGTCCCGCGGATCACAAAGATGTCGACGCCGGCAGCCACCACAGTTTTGTAGTGTTCCTGGGTGCGTTGCGGGGTCAGCGAGCCGGCCACCGTCACGCCTGCGGCGCGGATCTCGGCCAGGCGGGACGTGATCAGTTCCGGCTGGATGGGAGCACGGTAGAGCTCCTGCATGCGGCCGGTCACGGCGGGGCTGTTGACCTCATCCTGGAGGGCGCCGATCTCGTCAAGGATGGGCTGCGGGTCCTCGTAGCGGGTCCAGAGGCCCTCGAGGTCCAGCACGCCGAGCCCGCCCAGCCGGCCCAAGGCGATGGCCGTCTCCGGAGACATGGCCGAATCCATCGGGGCTGCAATCACGGGCATGTCGAACTTGTAGGCATCGATCTGCCAGGAGACCGACACGTCCTTGGGGTCGCGGGTACGACGGTTAGGGACAATCGCAATGTCATCCAGGGAGTAGGCACGACGCCCACGCTTGCCACGGCCAATCTCGATCTCGTAAGTCACGTGACCACTTTACTTGACCACGCGGGATGAGGTGGGGCGCCTCCTCTTGGGCCCATCCTGAAACTGATAGTCCACACTTTATTGACACGTTTTGTCAACCATTTACAAGTTTTGAAAATACCTTTATGTTTACTCTCGGTTACCACCTGATCCACTACGTGACCACCCATCACTCCCCTTCATACGGGCCACACCTGTGCCCGTTCCGAGAAAGAAGCCCCATGGGACGTTCATCACTGAGGCGCCACCGCATCCTGGCCCTGTCGCTCGCCGCAGCAATCGGCACGCTGGCCTTCGCCAGTTCGCCGGTGTTCGCCACGCCGGAAGACGGTGACGGCACTGCAGCCGGGCCGGCAGCTGTGCAAGGCACTGCGGTGCACGACGTGGCCGCCGGAGAGGCCTACACGAAGTTCATCGTCGAATTCAAGGAGACCACCGCGAACGCCGCCCCGAACGGCCGCGCCAATGCCTGGGGCAAAGCAGCAAAGTCACAGGGCGTGAAGGTGCAGGAACTCCGCACCCTGGCCACCGGCGGAACGCTGATCGAATCGGACAGGGCCCTGTCCGGGCAGGCTGCCGAAGACTTCATGGCCGAGATTGCAGCGTCCGGATCGGTCGACTACGTGGAACCTGACGCCCGCATGACCATGGCTCTGACGCCCAACGACCCCCGCTATGGCGAGCAGTGGGATTTCACTGGCACCAACGGCATGCGGGTCCCCGGGGCTTGGGACGTTGCCACCGGCACCGGCGTGACGGTGGCCGTGATCGACACTGGATTCACGGCCCATCCGGACCTCGATGCGAATGTGCTTCCGGGCTACGACTTCGTCTCCGACGCCACGGCAGCGCGTGACGGCAACGGACGGGACGCGAATGCGCAGGACCAGGGCGACTGGTACGCCGCCGGCGAGTGCGGCCAGGCGACAGCCGGCAACAGCTCTTGGCACGGCACGCACGTCGCCGGCACCGTTGCAGCCGTGACCGGCAATGCCACCGGCGTGGCGGGCGTCGCACCCAACGCCAAAGTGGTTCCGGTACGCGTCCTGGCCAAATGCGGCGGGTCACTGTCCGACATTGCCGATGCGATCATCTGGTCAGCCGGCGGCACCGTCCCGGGCATCCCGGCCAACGCCCATCCCGCCACAGTCATCAACATGAGCCTGGGCGGCTCCGGTGCCTGCGGCAGCACGTACCAGGCAGCCATCAACTCCGCAGTTTCGCGGGGGGCCACCGTGGTGGTGGCGGCCGGCAACAGCAACCAGGATGCTTCCGGATTCCGCCCGGCCAACTGCAGCAGCGTTGTGAGCGTGGCCGCCAGCAACCCGAGCGGCAGCCTCTCCTACTACTCCAACTACGGCTCCACGGTTGACCTGACCGCACCCGGCGGCGACGTCCGCGTAGCAGGCGGCGGAATCCTGTCCACGATCAACACCGGCACCTCCACACCGGGCTCCGCCGGCTACGCCAGCTACCAGGGAACGTCCATGGCAGCTCCGCACGTGGCCGGGCTGGCCGCACTCATGAAGTCCAAATCGTCCACGCTTACGCCGGCCCAGATGGAGTCCACGCTCAAACAGGGAACCCGGGCACTGCCGGGCGGCTGCACGACAGGCTGCGGCACCGGGCTCTCAGACGCCACCAAGACCATGGGCCTGTTGGGCGGGGCCACTCCCCCGCCGTCCGGCAACCTGCTGCTGAATCCGGGCTTCGAATCGGGCGCAGCCTCCTGGACCTCTGACCACGCCGACACGTTTGAGACCGGAACGAGCGCCCGGACCGGTTCCGGCTTCGCCGGCCTCAACGGCTGGGGCCAGGCAACGTCCTACACGCTCGACCAGGCGTTTGCAGTCCCGTCCACGGTGGCCACCGCATCGCTGTCCTTCTACCTGAAGGTGCAGTCGGACGAGACCACATCCAGCGCGGCCTATGACACCCTGAGGGTTCAGGCGGTCAGCAACGGTGTGACCACCACGCTGGCCACTTACTCCAATCTCAACGAGTCCGCCGGCTATCTGCAGAAGCAGCTGGACCTCTCCGCCTACAAGGGCAAGAGCGTGACGCTGCGCTTCCTGGGTGTTGAGGACTCGTCGCTGGGGACGTACTTCTACCTCGACGACACAGCGGTGACCACCTCTTAGCCTCGGGGCCGCACGAATCCGGGACCGCCGGCCACGCCTTGCAGCGCGGCCGGCGGTTCCTGCGTGGAGTGGGTGACACTACGTCCCGCCGCCGTCAGACGCCCTCGGCCTCCTCCACCGTCAGCTGGGATTCGAACATCCTGAAGTAGCGGCCCCGCAGCGCCACCAGTTCCTTGTGGGTGCCCTGTTCCACAATCCGCCCGTCCTCGAGCATGTAGACAATATCGGCCTTCTCAATGGTGGCAAGCCGGTGGCTGATGGCAATGATGGTGCTGCTGCGGTCCGCGAAAAGCCGGGTGAAGATCCGGTGCTCGGCCAGTGCGTCGATAGCGGACGTCGGCTCGTCCATGACCATGAAGGTGGCGTTGCGGTAGAAATTCCGGGCCATCGCGAGCCGCTGCCACTGGCCGCCGGAGAGCCCGCTCCCCTTCCGGCCGCGCGGATCCTCCATCCAGTTGCTGACGTAGTTGTCCAGGCCGTTGGGCAGCTTGTTGATGAACTCCAGCGCTTCGGCGTCGCTGGCCGCCTGGCGGATCCGTTCGTCGTCACGGGGCGGGTCCACGTCGCCAAAGCGGATGTTGTCGGCAGCCGTGGCGAATTCGTACTTGAGGAATTCCTGGCTCAGGACGGCCAGGTGGCGGTGCCAGGACTTAACGTCGACGGCGGCGAGGTCGACGCCGTCGAGCATTACCTGCCCCGAATCCGGACGGTAGAGGCCGGCGAGGATCCGGATCAGCGTGGACTTCCCCGCCCCGTTCTCACCTACGACGGCGATGTGCTGGCCTTCGCGGATGGTCATGCTGATGCCGCGGATCACCTCGGTGTCGCCGCCCGTGTAGGTGAAGCGGATGTCCCGCAGTTCCACGGTCTTGGGCGCCTGGAGCAGCGGCGGTGAATGGTCCGAATGTACCGGCATTGCCATGAACAGCTCGTAGTCCTTGAGGTTGGCGAGATCCTCGTCGATCGAGCTGAGGGAGGACACCAGGCTGTTGGCTGTGGACAGTGCGCGGCTGACGATCTGCTGGACATAGAGGAACTGGCCAACGGGCTGGGCGCGGGCGATGATCTGGCCCACCACCCAGATCAGGGAGATCACCTCGGCGCCGTACTGCAGGGCGTCGGCGGCGAGCTGCTTGGGGATGTAGCGCTTCTGGAAGTCCAGGCGGCGCCGCTCATCAGCATCGCGCAGCCTGGAACGGAAGTCCATCAGGTAGCCCACGATCCCGTAGAGCCGCATTTCGGCGATGTGCTGGGGGCGGAGCAGGTTGGTTTCGATCATCCGCCGTTGCCGGCGGGAGTCCACCTGGGTGTTCCAGTGGGCGATCTGTTCGCGCGAAAGCTTGAACTGCAGGTACACGCTGGGCACAATCGCCACCAGGACAATCACGGCGATCCACCAGCTGACCAGCAGCAGGGCCCCCACGGCCAGGATCACGGAGACCAACTGGGTAAAGATGGCCGCGATCCGGTCCAGCACGCGGGCATACGAATCGGAAAACCGTTTGGCCCGGTCGTAGAGGTCCACGGTTTGCTTATCGTCATAGCGCCAGAACTCCAGCGCCAGGAAGCGCTCGTACATCTGGTCGCCCACGATGGCGCCCACCTTGAAGCTCATAAGCTGCTGGATGTAGCGGTCCACGCTGCTGAAACCGCCCCAGAAGAGCCCCAGGGCCGCCGTGATGATGACGTACACAATGGCCTGTTGGCCTGCTGCGGAATCACCGGCGTAGGCGGCCGTCAACGCCGTGGTGGTCAGCGCTGCGAAGTACGTGGTCACCAACGGCAGCGTCGCCGAAATGAGCGAACCGACTACTTTCATGACGACGGCGGCCGGCGAGGCCCGGAAGCTGACGCGCAGCACCTGCGCCACAGCCCGCGCGTAGGGCCTGAGAGCCAACCGCCGCTGAGGGTCCTTTTTTGGGTTCAGTTCGGCGGGATGGCGTGGTTGGGACATGGCTTCAGCCTAGTTCCATGCCTGGCTACAGACTCTTGCGGCTAGTACTTTTCCCCATACTCGTATTCGGGGAAATCGAAACAGGCACTGTAGCCGGCCACCCGAAGGGTCACTGGTGAATCGTAGAACGAAACGAGCAGGTGCGTCCCGTCGTCGTGAAGTATGTCGACGCGCCGGTCCCCGCCCTGGTCACTCTTGTCGGTGACCTTCCAGCCGTCACGGGCCGCCATCGAGTCCCGCACACTGTCCAGGAATTGTTCGCGCTCAATCCCGGGGTCGACTGTGACTTCAGCGTCTCCCGTCCACTTCTTTTGCTCGCCCTTGCACCGCATCAGGTTCGAGGTGTCGCTGGCCGAACTGGAGATGACCAGGCTCGCCGGGACCATCGCAACGATTTCCTGTTCCAAGGACATGACCTTCGATTTTGCTGATTCCAGAGTTGTTGTCATCGTTCCTCCGCTCTCTGCCGGGCCGCACCCTGCGAGCGCGAGCGACAAGGCAATAGTGGCTGTGATGCGCCCGGCGAATGCCGCCGTGCGCCTGTTTCCGTTACCTGCGACGGATTTCCTCAAGAACATCTTCCAGCGCCTCCTCGTTGCCCGCATCCGTGGTTGCGATAAGGGAATGATTTTCCATGCTGTACATGTCCAGCTGGTCCATGCCGCCGGGAGGGGCGTAGGCGTGCTTATCAAAGGCTGGCTCTTTCATGGGATAGTTTTCGCCAACCACGCCGCTACGTTCTGCCGTAAGCAGGATGTCAGGATAGGTAAAGCTGGAGTATGCGCTCTCCGGGTCCGCGGTCCAGCCCGGAGGCATCGCGGCGCCCGACAAGGCGATGACCTTGTCATAACGTGCCCCGTCATTCTCCGAGCCCGCTATCAGCCGGAACCCCCAGCTGTGGCCCATCGCCGCGGTCCGTGAGGATGACGGCTTCTCCAGGTCCACGGCTGCCTGAAAGTCCCGGAGAACGGGAGACTTGTCGGCAACGAATTCATCGCTTTTGGCTTCTATCAGGAAGGCTTCTGCCGGGTCGCCGTCCGGAAACTCTGTCCCCTTGTAAACGAAGACAACTGTCCCGCCTGTTTGGTCCGACTGTTCCAGCCTGTGGGGAACCTCCTGGGGACCGCCGCCGTAGAACGAGGCCTCGTTCGTCAAGGTACCCGGCACGTACGTCACGGCCGTGGTCGTGCCGCTGTCGAAGTCTCCGATCATCTCCACTATGGAGTTTTTGCCCGGGTCGTATGCGGCCAGCTTGATGTCTCCGTCCACCACTTTTTGCAGGTAGGACTGGCGCTTTTCCCACGCTTCGTGGTCTTTGGCGAAACTTTGCGGATAGCCCAGGCTCATCACCATGGGGTTGAAAACCGGCTCTGGATCATTCTCGTTCAGCCAATCGATCCGGTCCTGGGCGTTTGCGCGGTTCGCCTCCACCCGCGCATCAAACGGGATGCCATTCGTGTTGCCGGCTTCGGCCGGGTAGTCACGGATGAGCGACTGCCGCTGATCAGCCGTCAGGCCGGACCACCAAGCCTGGATCTGTGCTGCGGACTTACCGTTAAGGTCCGCTGGCCGGGGCGCCCCGGGAGAAGTACCGGACGGACTCCAGACGGAGCCTAAGCCGTCAGCCGAACTCGCCGCGTCCTGCTCGTTGGCGTTCCTGCCCAGCTCTGCGGCCGCGCTGTTGAGAAACGCCACGGCATCCCGGAGGACACGGCTGTGGCCCGACTTCCAGTCCTGCCGGAAGTGCTCTGCATCCGGCCCGGGCCACCGTGTGGACGCGACGCCAGCGTTGAAATTGCTGAGCTGCATCTGCAACGTGGTTCCTGCTGACCGCATCGCCGTCGCCAGATGCCTGAGCTGGGCGACGTCTGCGCCATAAAACCCGTCCGACATGTTGCGCCCCCATATTCGATCGAGTATTTACTCCATCGAATATACAATGCCTGCGCCTGGCAGGCCGGTGGGGACTAGCGCGAACCGTAGTTCGGGGCCTCCACGGTCATCTGGATGTCGTGGGGGTGCGATTCCTTGAGGCCGGCCGGCGTGATGCGGACGAACTTGCCGCGGGCCTTGAGCTCCGGGATGGTGGGGGCGCCGGTGTAGAACATGGTCTGGCGGAGGCCGCCGACCAGCTGGTACGCCACCGAGGCGAGCGGACCGCGGTAGGCGACGCGGCCTTCGATGCCCTCGGGGATGAGCTTGTCATCACCGGAGACATCCGCCTGGAAGTAACGGTCCTTGGAGTAGGACGTGTTCTTGCCGCGGGACTGCATGGCGCCCAGCGACCCCATGCCGCGGTAGCTCTTGAACTGCTTGCCGTTCACGAAGATCAGCTCGCCCGGGGATTCATCGCAACCCGCGAGGAGGGAACCCAGCATGACGGTGTCGGCGCCGGCAACCAGCGCCTTGCCGATGTCGCCCGAGTACTGCAGGCCGCCGTCGGCGATCAACGGTACGCCGGCCGGGATGGATGCCTTGGCGGACTCGTAAATGGCGGTGATCTGCGGGACGCCCACGCCGGCCACCACGCGGGTGGTGCAGATGGAGCCGGGGCCCACGCCCACCTTGATGCCGTCGGCACCGGCGTCGATCAAGGCCTGGGCGCCTTCGCGGGTGGCGGCCTGGCCGCCGATGATGTCCACGTGCGCTGCTACGGGATCGGACTTCAGGCGGCGGATCATGTCCAGCACACCCTGGGAGTGGCCGTTGGCCGTGTCAACGAACAGTGCGTCGACGCCGGCGTCCACCAGTGCCATGGCGCGTTCCCAGCCGTCACCGAAGAAGCCGATGGCTGCGCCGACGCGGAGCCGGCCCTCATCGTCCTTCGTGGCCAGCGGGTACTGCTCGGCCTTGGTGAAGTCCTTGGTGGTGATGAGGCCCTTGAGCCTGCCCTGCTCGTCAACGAGCGGAAGCTTTTCAATCTTGTTCGTGGCCAGCTTGTGGGAGGCTTCCTCACGGCTGATGCCTACGTGACCGGTAATCAGCGGCATCTTGGTCATCACGTCGCTGACCAGCCGCAGCGGGAAGTCGGCTTCGGGCACAAAGCGCGTGTCGCGGTTGGTGACAATGCCGAGGAGCCGCATTCCCTCGTCCACAACGGGGAGGCCGGAGACCCGGTACTGCGAGCAGATCTCATCGAGTTCCGCCAGCGTGGCCTCAGGGCCGATGGTCAGCGGGTTGGTGATCATCCCGGATTCGCTGCGCTTCACGCGGTCCACCTGGTCGGCCTGGTCCTGGATGGACAGGTTGCGGTGGATGACACCCAGCCCGCCCTGGCGTGCCATGGCAATCGCCATCCGGGATTCGGTGACCGTGTCCATGGCGGCGGACAGCAGCGGCGTGTGAACGGTGATCCTTTTGGAAATCCGCGAAGACGTGTCAGCCTCAGACGGGATGACGTCCGTGTGGCCCGGGAGGAGCAGGACGTCGTCGTAGGTCAGGCCGATAAAGCCGAAAGGATTGTGCTCGGGCTGGGTCATGAGTGCGCCTCTTACCTTGGTTACGGGTTCACGGGTAGGGGTTGCAGCTAATGACCAGCCCGTCATTACGGGACTGGTCCGTGCAGGGCCTTAGTACATTCGGGTGCCTCATGCGCGGTCACCGCGCAGAAAGCTTTGAGTAAATATTAGAACCTCCACGGCGATCCCCCTATTCCGGGAGCACATTGTGAGCAACGGCACCCGATAACCGAAAGCCGCGTGTCAGTTCCAGCCCGTCGCCGCCAGCAGCCGCTCTTCAAACATGGGAATCATGCTTTCCACGTACGTCCGGCTCAGGTGGTTGTCGTCCTTGTACACGTAGACGTTGCCTACCACGGCCGGGCAGATGCCGCCGGCGCAGATGAAGTCGCTCAGGTCCATCAGGTGCAGCCCGTCCACTTTCCCGCGGTAGCTCTCCAGCGGTGAGGGCTCCACCAGGGATTCGTTCAGTGGCGGGTTGCACGCCGGGGCGTCCGCCGTGTGTCGCTGGACGCACTCGGGCATGCTGATGGTGAAGCGCGGGTTGTCCCGGATGCCGACGATCTCGATGCCGGCATCCGCGAGGGGCCGGATGCCTTCGAGGTAGGCCGGCACCTCGGTCTCGAACGGGGCTTCCTCATGGGTCAGGGTGGCCACGCTGAAGACGGCATCCGGACGGTGCTCCAGCACGTACGCTGCGCTGGCCCGGTTGTACGCGTTGCATTCGGCAGTCCGGGTCTCGGATTCGGCCCCGAACCGGCAGGCCGGCATCAGCAGGGTGACCAGCTCCCAGCCGCGGGCTTCCGCGATGGGTGCCAAGGCGGCCAGATACTGCTGGGCATGGGAATCGCCCAGCACAACGATCCGTTTGGTGGGTTCGCCTTCGGGGAGCGCCTGCCGGCAGCCTTCAAGGACAGGGTCCCCGGTGGCATTCGCGCCCGTACAGGCCTGGTGGATTCCGGCCCAGTCGTTGTCCAGGGCGGTGGGACCGGGAATGAACCTGCCCTGCGGTGCCGGTGATCCGGCGTTACCCGGGGTCAGCAGGGCCGCTCCCGGCGCCAGCTCGCGGGGCTGGGCGGCGGTGGCGGCTTCCTCGGCGGTGAGGCTCGTCTGCAAGACCGCCACGGGTCCGGCCAGCAAGGCGCAGCAGGCAGCCACGACGACGGCGGTGCGCCAGGTGCGCACCTGCGGCCAGCGCCATTCCCGGAGGGGTTTTTCCACAAAGCGGGTGGTGAGGACGGCCAGCACCACCGAGGCGGCGATGATCGCGGCGCCCTGGATGAGGGTGGGGGCCTCAACGCCGGTGGCGGCCAGCGCAAGCACCAGGACCGGCCAGTGCCACAAATAGAGGGCGTAGGAGTTGTCCCCCAGCGAAACCAGCGGCTTCCAGCCCAGGAGGCGGTCCACACCAAACCGGCTCCCGCTCTGCCCGGCCACAATGATCGCCGCGACGGCCAGCGTGGGCCACAGTGCCACGAATCCGGGGAACGCCCGGTCCACGGTCAGCAGCAGGCCACAGGAGACCATGGCCGCCAGGCCGGCCCAGCCGAGCACCACACGCAGGAGTTTCCCGGGTTTCAAGTACGGCATGGCAAGGGCCAGCAGCGAGCCCAGCGCGAATTCCCAGAGCCGCGTCCGGGTGTCGAAGTAGGCGTAGGCCTGGTTTGTGGCCGTCTGGTCAACCGAGAACGCGAGCGAGGCAACGAGGATACCGCCAAACGCGGCTGCCACCACGGCGCGGTAGCTGGCGTTGTACCCGTGCCGGAGGAGCCGCCACACAACAGCGGAAGCGGCGAAGACGAGAGGCCACAGGATAAAGACCTGTCCTTGGATGGACAGGGACCAGAAGTGCTGCAAGGGGCTGGCCGCGGCATGCTGCTGGGCGTAGTAATCCACGGCGGTATCCGCCAGCAACCAGTTCTGACGGTACAGCAATGCCGCCCAGGCCTGGTCCAGGATGACAGGCCAGCGGCCTTGCGGGAGGACCAGCCAGGTGCCTGCCAGGACCCCGAGGATCACCACGACGGCGGCCGGCAGCAGCCGCTTGAAGAGGTGCAGCCAGTGCCGGAGCAGATTGAGGGAGGCGCCTGCCTCCACCTTCCGGACGAACGACATTGTCAGCAGGAAGGCCGAGATCAGGAGGAAGATATCCACCCCGCCGGACACCCGGCCAAGCCACACATGGTAGGTCACCACCATCAGGACGGCGAGCGCGCGGAGGCCTTGGACTTCGGGTCGGAAGGTTGGTTTCCGGGCAGGCTTCCGCTCACCGGTCTTTGGGTCGCACGCAGTGCACGGGGCAGCCTCGGCTGGTGCACTGGACACAGGGACCTCTCCAAGCGGGTAAGCAAAGCATCAAGCCTACGGAGCCGCACGGCCGATGGCCAATCAACGGCGGCCTTCGAGCCCCGTCGGAGCGTGGCACAAACTATGCTGGCCACAGGCCAGCGAAGGGAGACCAAGTGATTGTCCAGCTGCGGATCTGTGTGCCCGGTGAGCTGTCGGCAGTGACACTGGACGCTTGCAGGGCGCACACGGGAACCGCCGAGGTAGCGCTCTTTCCGGGGGCATCCGTGTCGCCGCGGGGCGATGTCATCGACGTCCAGGTTGCCAGGGAAGCGGTGGAGGAACTGCTTGAGAAACTCCACGTCCTGAAGGCGCAGGAAGTGGGATCCATTGCCATCTCCATGCCGGAACTCGTCCTGTCCCGGCGCGCGGACAAGGCGGAGGCGTCTGCCCCCGGAGACGGCGCAGACGCCTTGATCTGGGACGAGGTCACCCGCCAGACGGGCGAGGACTCCCGGCTCACGTGGAGCTACCTTGCCTTCCTGATACTGGCCACACAGCTCGCCGCCATCGGCATCGTGACGAACTCCACCATTGCTATCGTGGGGGCGATGGCCGTGGGGCCGGAGTTCGGCCCCATGGCGGCGCTGGCAGTGGCCTTGGCCCGGCGCCAGTGGGCACTCGGCCGGCGTGCTGCCCTGGCGCTTGGTGTGGGATTCCCGCTGGCCATGCTGCTGGCTGCCTTGACCACGTGGGTCTCCGCGGCACTGGGCCTCTTCGCGGACAACACCCTGGACACAGGGTCTGCGGTGGAGTTCATTTACCACCCGGGACCCTATTCCCTGATCGTGGCCGTTCTGGCCGGCACGGCGGGCATGCTGTCCGTCATCAGCCGGCGGTCAGCGGCACTCATCGGTGTCTTCATCTCCGTGACCACCGTTCCTGCTGCCGGGTTTGTGGCCGTGGCACTCGTGCTGGGCGAGTTCGAGAAAGCAACGGGGTCGGCCCTGCAGCTGGCGCTCAACCTGATGGGCATCGTGGCGGCGGCAGTTCTGGTGCTGGTCTTCTACCGGCTGGTTTCCCGGCGCTTGCCCGAAGCCGCCGCCCGGCGACTCAGATGGCAGCTGACGCGGACTCGCGGGTGACCGGAACGGGGATCCTGCCGGCCAGGTAGCGGGCATCACGGCATGCCCCGGGCAGCGTCGCCGATGCCGCCGCGTACATGAATTCCTGGCCCAGGAAGAACAGTCCAGGGGTATCAAGTGCCACGCCGCGCCGCTGTCTGGGCAGCGCGCCGCCGTCGAGCATTTCCGGATCCATCCAGCCGAAGTCATCCCGGAACCCGGTGCACCAGATCACGTTTGAAACCTCCAGCCGGGTCCCGTCCGCGAGGACCGGCAGCCCGTTCTCCACCCCGGCAACCCGCGGTACGAGCCGGACGCCTGCGGCGGCCAGGTCCTTGGACTTCGTCCTGATCAGCGGCGCCGCGTGAGCTTTGAAGGACGGTGCCGCTTTGCGGCCGATCGGGTTGCTAAGGGTCAGGACATGGAGTCCGACGAACCGCACCACCGGCAGGAAGTACCGGGCCGCCGCGCGTCCGTGCTTGACCGGAATCTCACCGCCGGGATTGCCGGCCACGACGGTGGGATGCGTCCGGGACACTTCCAGGCCAATCTCCGCTCCCGAGTTCCCCAGCCCTACTACCAGGACGGGGCCCTCCTGCAATTGCCCCAGGTTGCGGTATTCACTGGAATGGAACTGGACGACGGCGGCGTTCAGTTCCGCCGCGAAGTCCGGTGTGTTCGGCGCTTGGCTGCAGCCGGTGGCCACCACCACGTTGTGCGCCTCCCAGCGCCGGCCGTTGGAAGCGGCGACGAACCGGTTCCCGTCCCGCCACAGGTGTTCGATCCGGACACCGTTGAGGACGGGCAGGTCGAACCTTGCGGCGTAGCCCTCAAGGTATCCGGCAACGTCATCCTTGCCGGGGAAGGACAGCGGGTCCGCCGGGAACGGCATTCCCGGCAGTCCGTCGTATTTTGCGGGCGTAAAGACCCGCAGCGAATCCCACCGCTGGCGCCAGGCGTCGCCGGTTCGTGGATGTGCGTCCAGGATGAGGAACGTCCGGTTTTGCTCTTTCAGGTAGTGGCCAAGGGCTAGGCCGGCTTGCCCGCCACCGATGATCAGGGTGTCCAGCGTGCCGGTCACGCGGTTGTTGTTCATGGCAGCTCTCCTTTGGTATCCGAGGGAATGGTGATGGCTGAACCTTCGCTTCGCTGACCCGTCGGACTGTCCTGTCCGTCGTCCCGGTACCGGAGCCACCATGCAAGCATCAGCGCGGAGGCCAGGAGGTAGGCCAGGTGCAGCACCCAGATGGGTCCGGCCGGGAGGTTGAAGACGTAGACGGAATGGACGGCGTTGGCAACGTTGGTCAGCAAGAGGTTCCCGAGGCTGTAGGAGGCCAGGTCCTTTGTCCTTGCCGCCTTGACCAGCATCGGCAGCATTCCGGCGGCGAACAGCACCGTCGAAAGGGTGCCCGCGAGGACTGGAAGGTTCATGCTTTGAGGTTATGGCCGCGCCCCTGGTGGCCGCGTCGGCCGAATTATGCAACGTCGGTCGCGGCGCGGCTGGGTATATCTATGTAGTCAGCCCGTGCTCATAGGCGTAGCTGGTGGCGGCTGCCCGGGACGACAGGCCCAGTTTCAGGAAAATGTTGCTGATGTGCCGCGCAACCGTCTTTTCGCTGAGGTAGAGCTCGGCGGCGATGGCCCGGTTGCCCTTTCCGGTTGCCACCAGCTGGAGTATTTCAAGTTCGCGGCGGGTCAGGAGGCCCGCTGTGTCCGGTTCGGGTCCTGCGTCCGGGTTGCCTTCGTGCAGCAGCGTCGCCACCCAGGTTGCCGCGGTCGCCGCGCCCAGGTCCAGGAGCGCGGCGTGGGCCGCCTCGAGACACATCAGTGCCGAAGCCTCATCGCCAACTGCGCGGCAGGCGCTGCCGGCCAACGCCTGGCAGCGCGCCGCTTCGTACGGCACCCCGAGCTCCTGCCACAGCCTCCATGCTTCCCGGAGCGGTTTCAGGGCAGCAAGGGGGTCGCCGTCGGCGAGCCGGACGGCACCGTCGGCCTGGCCGGCAACGGCCCGGAGCATGGGCATGGGCAATTCACGGGCCAGGGCTTCCAGCTCCTGAAAACCTCGCCGCGCGGCATCCAGGTCGGCGGCGGCGAGCTCGATCTCTACCAGGGCGGGCAACATGTTCCGGCGGGTAGCGACGTCTGCCGCGCCAGCTGCCCTCCGGATCATCGCCTGTGCCTGTTGCGCATTGCCACGGGCCAGCCAGAGCAGCGCGAGGCCGGGCTGTGGCTCATAGCCGGATCGGGCAGCCTTCCGGTAGGAGGCTTCGGCGTCGTCCAGTTTTCCCTTCAGCCGTTCCACCTCGCCCTGATGGTAGTAGCCTCCGAAGAGTGCCTGGGGATCGCCCTTTTCGGAAAGACCTTGGGCAGCGGCAGCTGCCGTCATCGCCTCGGCCCAGGCTCCGTGGAGCATAAAAAGTTCGGCGCGGTGGGCCTGGCACTGGCCGCTGAACGACATCATGTCAGGGCGTTCAGCACACCAGTGGTCCAGTGCAGCCGTCCATTCCAGGGCCCTCTCAAGGTCGAAGGCCAGATGGCAGTTGCCGATTACTGCGCAGTAGATGATCCCTGAGGGGATCGGGGAGAGTTCACCTGCCGTGACGGCCACCATGACCTCGTCGAACATCCGGAGTCCCTCGTCAGGGTGGCCAAGCATCAAGGTGGCCTGGCCGGTGCCGAGTAGGCCCAGCGCAGACAGGTCATTGTCTCGGAACCGCCGGCCGAATTCGGTTACGCGGGAAAAAGCCTGCAGGGCGCCCGCCGGATCACCACCGTAAAGTTTGCCCAGGCCCTCCGGGAGGAGCAGCAGACCCTGCACGGCGCTCGGCTCGGCCAGTTCATCCACGAGCCGCTGGCCGCGGGCAAACCACCCTCCGGCCCTGGCCTGCTCCCCGAAGAACATCAGTTGCATGCCCATCCAGCCGGCGCACCGTGCGGCACCCTCGACGTCGCCCACCAGGAGGTATTCCTCGTGGGCACGGGTGAGGGTCTCCAGCCCGGGGGTGCTTTTGCCAGTCAGGATCTCGGCCGTAGCCAGCCGCTCAAGGTCGCCGGCCGGCAACCCGCCTCGCTTATCGGCATCACGGAAGGTCTGGTACGCCTCGGTCCAGCGATGTTCCTTGAAAGCTGACCTGCCCCGGTCAATGCCTGTATCAGCTGACATCTGGCCCCTTCCGGATACCAACCGCCCAACCTGTTGGCCCGCCGCACGCCGGGCGCGCCAGTACATAATCGCCACGGTACGCCCGGTGGAGAAGCGGCACAAGCTACGGACGCAGCAGGGCGCGCAGCGTCTGAATCGTGTCTGCCTCGGCCGCCGTCTTGTCGTCGCGGTAGCGCTTGACCCGGGCGAACCGAAGGGCGATTCCGCCGGGATAGCGCGAGGACTGCTGCACGCCGTCGATCGCGATCTCCACCACGGTGACGGGCTCGACCCAGACGGTGCCCGCCGTTCTCCGCACCTCCAGCTCCTGGAACCTCTCGGTCTGCCAGCGCAGCAGCACATCGGTGATGCCTTTGAAAGTCTTGCCCACCATCACGTAGCCGCCGGGTTCGCCGAACTCGCCGGCCGGGTCGAGGGCTCCCAGGTGCAGGTTCGACAGGAACCCGGTCCGCCGTCCTGACCCCCACTCGCACGCGAGCACCACCAGGTCGTAAGTGAGCACCGGCTTTACCTTGATCCAGTTGGAACCACGCCGGCCAGCCGCGTAGGCCGATCCGACCGCCTTCACCACCACACCCTCATGGCCTGCGGCGAGCGCATCGCGCGACACTCTCTCGGCAACGGCCGCATCCGCCGTGATCTCCCCCGGGATCCGATGCCCGGGGGCGATGCGCTCCAGCACGCCGATACGCGTCGCCAGCGGTTCGTCGAGCAGGTCGCGCCCGTCGATGTGCAGCACGTCGAAGAACCACGGATGCAGCACGGTAGCGCGCGCCGCGTCCGCCCCGAACCGCGACATGGTCTCCTGGAACGGTCGCGGGCCGCCGTCCTCATCGAGGGCGAGGGTCTCGCCGTCGAGGATCACATCGCGCACCGGCAGCCCTCGCACCACCTCCACCACCTCGGGCAGCCGGTGGGTCACCTCGGCCAGGGTGCGGGTGTAGATGCGAACTTCGTCCCCGACGCGGTGCACCTGGATGCGCGCGCCGTCGAGCTTGTATTCCACGGAGGCTTCCCCCGTCACCTCCAGTGCCGCGCTGGCACTGGCCGCGGTCGCGGCGAGCATGGGCTGCACGGGACGGCCGACGACGAGGCCGACGGCGTCGAGCTCGGCTGCCGTTCCCGTGATCGCCAGCAGGGCGGTCCGGCCGAGATCGCCGGAGAGCATCGCCGCGCGGCGTACGGCGTCGACAGGCCGGTCGGCGGCGCGGGCAACGGCATCCGTCAGCACGTCCTCAAGCGCACCGGTACGCAGTTCACCGAGCAGCACGCCGGCGATGAAGGCCTGCTCGCGCTCGGTGGCTGCCGCTGTGAGCAAGCGGAGTGTCGCGGCGCGCTCCGCGGTTGATCCAGCGCCTGCGGTAACGAGCAGCCGCTCCAGCGCGGCGTCGAGGTCGGCGACAGTCAGGCTCGGCTCGGCGGCCGGCTCCCCCATGGCGGCTGTCATGCCGCGCCAGCCGATCCCGACACGGCCCTGTCGCGGCCTGGCGATGAGCAAGCCGACGACGGCTGCGATGTCCGCGGGCTCGAGCCGGCGCAGCAGATCGGCCAGTGCGTCGACCTTCGCGAGTCGGGAGCGGGTCGACGCGACGGCATCCGTGGTTTTCACGAGCTCGTCCAGCAGCATGGCATCAGTCTGCCACGCCGGCGACGCCGGGCAGTGAAGAACGCTGGACAGCACCGGGGGGCCGTTCCAGAATGGACGCGTGGGCATCATCGTCGCGAACCTGTTCATCACTCTCGACGGCGTCTACCAGGCGCCCGGCGGTAGCAAGGAGGACACCGAGGGCAGCTTTGCCTTCGGTGGCTGGCAGATGCCGGTGACCGATGACGAAGCCGACGCGGCCATTGGCGCCGAGATCCCCCTCATCGACGCCCTGCTTCTGGGCCGGAAGACCTACGACATCTTCGCGTCGTACTGGCCGCACCAGTCTGATGACATCGGCGGGACACTCAACCGGGTGCCCAAGTTCGTTGTCTCCAGCACCCTGACAGATCCGAGCTGGGCAGGCACCACGGTGCTGCCGGATGCCGCCGCCGCGGGACGGCTCCGCGAGGAGTACAACCAGGTGCATATGTTCGGCAGCGGGGTCCTCATCCGTTCCCTGCTGGCCGCAGACGTGATCGACCGCCTCCACCTCTGGCTCTATCCGATCACTCTCGGGCAGGGCAAGCGCCTCTTCGACGACGGGACCATCCCCGCCTCATTCCGTCTCGCCGAGCCCGCGCGCACCTTCCCGAAGGGGGCTGTGTCGCTGGTCTACGAGCGTGCCGGCAACGTTGAAACACAGGACATGCCGGGCACATAGGACACAAAGAACCGGCCCAGCCGAAGCTGGACCGGTTTTTTGTGCGTCAGAGACTTGATGCAGAGGCCTGGGCCCACGCCGTCAGGGAGACGGTGGGGATTAGTGGCTGTGGCCTGCGTGCTCGTCTTCGTTGGCCGGCTTCTCCACGACGAGGGTCTCGGTGGTGAGAACCAGCGCAGCGATGGATGCCGCGTTGCGCAGGGCTGCACGGGTGACCTTGACCGGGTCGATGACACCGGCGGCGATCAGGTCCTCGTACTCGCCCGTCTTGGCGTTGAAGCCGTTGTTGGTTTCGAGCTCGGCCACCTTGGCGGTGACAACGTAGCCGTCGAATCCGGCGTTCTGGGCGATCCAGCGAAGCGGCTGGACCAGCGCGCGGCGGACGATGCCCACAGCAGCGGCGGCGTCGCCTTCGAGGGCCTTGACTGCAGGGTCCTCATCGAGGGCCTTCAGTGCGTGGATCAGTGCTGAACCGCCACCGGCCACAATGCCCTCTTCGAGGGCGGCACGGGTGGAGGACACTGCATCTTCGATGCGGTGCTTCTTTTCCTTCAGCTCAACTTCGGTGGCTGCGCCGACCTTGATGACACCGATGCCGCCGGCCAGCTTGGCCAGGCGCTCCTGGAGCTTTTCACGGTCCCAGTCGGAGTCGGTGCGGGTCAGCTCGGCGCGCAGCTGGGAAACCCGGGCTGCGACGTCTTCTGCGGAACCGGCGCCGTCAACGATGGTGGTGTTGTCCTTGGTGACCGTGATGCGGCGGGCGGTACCCAGCACCTCGAGGCCAACCGAATCCAGGCTGAGGCCCAGTTCCGCGGAGATGACCTGCGCACCGGTGAGGGTGGCGATGTCCTGCAGCATGGCCTTACGGCGGTCGCCGAAGCCCGGAGCCTTGACGGCAACAACGTTCAGCGTGCCGCGGATGCGGTTGACGATCAGCGTGGACAGGGCCTCGCCCTCAACGTCTTCGGCAATGATGAAGAGCGGCTTGGAGCTCGCCAGAGCCTTCTCCAGCAGCGGCAGGAAGTCCTGCACGGAGGAGATTTTGCCCTGGTTGATCAGGATAAGGGCGTCTTCGAGGACGGCTTCCTGGCGTTCGGAGTCGGTCACGAAGTACGGGGAAAGGTAGCCCTTGTCGAACTGCATGCCTTCGGTGAGGACCAGCTCGGTCTGCGTGGTGGAGGACTCCTCGATGGTGATCACACCATCCTTGCCGACCTTGCCGAATGCCTCGGCGAGGAGCTCGCCGATTTCGTCGCTCTGGGCCGAGATTGCTGCCACGCTGGCAACCTGCGTGCCTTCAACCGGGCGTGCGTTCTCGAGCAGGCGGGCCGCAATGGCTTCCACGGAAACCTCGATGCCGCGCTTGATCTGGCCCGGAGCGGCGCCAGCCGCAACGTTGCGCAGGCCTTCCTTGACCAGGGCCTGGGCGAGCACGGTGGCCGTGGTGGTGCCGTCGCCGGCAACATCGTTCGTCTTCGTGGCTACTTCCTTGGCCAGCTGCGCGCCAAGGTTCTCATACGGGTCATCAAGCTCAATTTCGCGGGCGATGGTGACGCCGTCATTGGTGATGGTGGGTGCCCCCCACTTTTTGTCGAGGACAACGTTGCGGCCGCGGGGGCCGAGCGTCACCTTGACAGTGTTGGCGAGCTTATCGATGCCGGCTTCAAGCGACCGGCGTGCAGCGTCGTTAAACGCAAGCTGCTTTGCCATGGTTTTGTCCTTTCAAAGACAGAACCCCGCACTGTTGTTCAGTCAGGGACGGAACAGCAGCACGGGGATCCAAAGAGTTACTTTACGACGATCGCCAGAACGTCGCGGGCGGAGAGCACGAGGTACTCGGTGCCACCGGTCTTGACTTCAGTTCCGCCGTACTTGGAGTAGATAACAACGTCGCCAACGGCAACATCGATCGGAACGCGGTTGCCGTTGTCGTCAAAGCGGCCGGGGCCTACTGCAACAACTTCGCCTTCCTGCGGCTTCTCCTGTGCGGAGTCCGGGATAACCAGGCCGGAAGCCGTGGTCTGCTCGGCTTCGAGCGGGCGGACAACAATACGATCCTCAAGAGGCTTAATAGAGACCGACACTCGGACCTCTCCTTCTACGTCAGCAAATTCATGGACAGTTGAGCTGCTTCGCCGTGGCTGGCAAACCGTCGTCGCGGTGCCGGCAGCAGCCTGGCTGGCAGCTCTTCATGTGTTAGCACCCTCCTAGGGAGAGTGCTAATGACGACTCTATGTATTGGTTAGCACTCGGTCAAGGCGAGTGCCAGAATTATGTCGCCGGCGAACAGCTGCTACCGGCCGGTGAGGTCCTCGAGATCGACGTCCTCGTCGCCGTCGTCCCCTACCTCAACGGTGCCCCGCCGCAGGTACAGCACCACGGCGCCGCCCACGGCAGCCAGCAGCGAGACCACCAGCAGGATGATGCCGCCTATGCGCGCCCCGGCGTAGAGGCTGCGGATGTCCTGTGCCTCGTCCGTGGCGTCCTGGATGTTCTTGCCGCCCACGGAGTAGACGGTGGCGTTGAACGTGTCCAGGAAGAGGATGATCACCAGCAGCGCGACGCAGACCACGGCCACTGCGGATCCTGCAATCAGCGCGGGGCGGGCAAACTTCACCAGGTCCGGCTTTCTTGCTTCGGGTAGTCCGGACGGCTGGGTGCCTGCGCTGTCTTCCATGCCTTCAACCCTAGCGGGAACTGGCCTCCGGGCTACCTCCACTAGGCTTGAACCCATGGCTCAAGCACCGCAGGACCAGATCGCCCCACTGCTCACGAGCGAAGGCTGGGAGCTCCTGGCGTCCCTGGGCCCGTATCGCGAGGACAAGTCCTTTGAGCTCAATGCGGCCCTCCGCAAGGCCGGGCACTCCCCCGCACTGGTCTCCGCCGTCCTCACCCAGTCCCGGCTGCGCACTAAAGCCGAGCTGAAGTTCGGCGAGTTCGCCCGGAGCATGCTCTTCACGCAGGCCGGGCTGGAACAGGCCACGCGTCTCACGGTTGCCGCCCGGCATGCCGAGCGGTTTGCGCAGGCCGGTGTCCGCCACGTGGCCGACCTCGGCTGCGGCCTTGCCGCGGACTCCTTGGCGCTGGCATCGATGGACATTACGGTCACGGCCGTGGAAATGGACGAAACCACCGCCGCCTGCGCCACGGTCAACCTGATCCCCTTCCCCAACGCCACCGTGGTGCACTCGGACGCCACCACCGTCCCGTTGGACGGGGTCGACGGCGTCTGGCTGGATCCCGCACGCCGGGTCACCTCCACCTCGGGTACCAAGAGGATCTGGGATCCTGAGGCGTTTTCGCCGCCGCTGTCCTTTGTGGAAGCACTCGCCGCCACCGGGCGCGCCGTTGGCGTCAAAATGGGCCCCGGCATGCCGCACGAATCAGTTCCCGCCGGCTGCGAGGCGCAGTGGGTATCGGTGGGAGGCGACGTCACCGAGGTGGCCCTGTGGTTCAACTCCGTGCGCCGGCCCGGAATCCGCCGCGCGGCGCTGCTGCTGGGCCCGCAGGGTGCCGCCGAGCTGACCAGCGCTGAAGACTTCGACGGCGGTCCCGCCGCGCCGGTGGGTCCGGCGGCGGGTTACCTGTATGAGCCCGATGGCGCGGTGATCCGCGCCGGACTGGTGGCCGACGTCGCGCTTCAACTGGGCGGACACCTGCTGGACGAGCACATCGCCTACATCTGCGCTCCGGAGCTGGTGGACACGCCGTTCGCCCGCGCCTACAGGGTCCTGGAAGTGATGCCGTACAGCGTCAAGGCGCTCAAGGCCTGGGTGAAGGAAAATGGCATCACGGTGCTGGACATCAAGAAACGCGGCACCTCGGTAACCCCGGAGGAACTGCGCAAGCAGCTGTTCGCCGGAAGCAAGGTGGCCGGGAAGAAGGCCGGACAAAAAACAGCCACCCTGGTCCTGACCCGCATTGGGGAGGACCGGGTGGCCATCTCGGTGGAACCTGTCTAAGGCAGCGAACCGTCCTGAGACCCGGCCTTACTGGGCGCGCATGAAGTCCTCGGCGGCCCGGACCTGCTCGTCGGTGGGCCTGACACCGGTGTAGAGCACAAACTGCTCGAGCGCCTGGATGGTGGCCACCTCGGCTCCAGTGATCACCTGTTTCCCGGCGGAGCGGGCCGCCTTGATCAGCGGTGTCTCCGCGGGCAGCGCCACGACGTCGAACACTACTTTGGCTGCCGCGATGGCATCTTCCGGGAAGGACAGCGAGTCCACGTCCGGCCCGCCCGCCATACCGATGGGGGTGACGTTGATGATCAGGTCCGCCGTGCCGCCGTCGAGCGTTGCCCTCCATTGGAACCCGTACTGCTCAGCGAGCGCCCGGCCGGTGTCTTCGTTCCGGGCGATGACGGTGACGTCTGTGAAGCCGGCGTCACGCAGGGCCGCGACGGTGGCCTTGGCCATGCCGCCGGCGCCCTGGACCAGCACCGAATAGTCCGTGGGCACGGCGTTGCTTGCGAGGAGCTGCTCGATGGCGGTGTAGTCGGTGTTGTAGGCCTTCAGGTGCCCGTTGGTGTTCACGATCGTGTTGACCGAATCGATGGCCTTGGCGGAAGGATCCAGTTCATCCACGAGGGCCATCACGTCCTCCTTGTACGGCATGGACACCGCGCAGCCGCGGATTCCCAGGCCCCTGACGCCGGCGATCGCCTGGGCCAGGTCTGTGGGGGCGAAGGCCTTGTAGATCCAGTTCAGGCCCAGCTGGTCGTAGAGGTGGTTGTGGAACCGCGTCCCGTTGTTGCTGGGCCGGGCCGACAGCGAAATACACAAGGTCATGTCTTTATTGAGAATGGGCACCTGCCCATTAAACGCGTTCCGCCCAACTAGGTCGCAGTAGATGTCGTTTTGAGCGCTCATAACGACATCTACTGCGACCTAGTTGGGGTGGGTGCCTTTGGTTACGGGCAGCCTGTCCCTGCCGGATAGCTTCCGACGGCGGCGGGCAGCTTTCCCGGGGCGGTCGCCTTGCCTGCCAGCACGGCAACGAGGGCGTCAAAAGCGCCAGGTGTGCGGCCGTAGAGCGCAATCTTCACCGGGGCAGTGGAATCCTGCAGCGGCCATGGCGCATCCAGGGCCACGGCAATATCGCCCCCAACAGGCCGACCGGCGTAGCCGATGAGGCTGACCAGGGGGCCCGCCCCGGTGCCGAGCCCTGCCTTCGCTGCGGCAGCCTCAAACCGTGCCCGGTCCTGCGCTGATCCGCCGGCAATCCGGATGCTTCCCTCGACGATCGGCGCGTCGCAGTGTCCGGACAGCACTGTGACGGCGGCCGCGGAGACCCGCGCCGAGGTGTCGGCACCGCTGCCGGGGGCTGCGCCGGCGGGGGCCGACCCGGCAGGCGGCGACGTGGCGCGGCCGCGCCAGGTCATCATGGTGGCGACGCGGACAGCTGCTTCGTCCAGGCGGGCCGCCGGCAGTGTTCCGGCCGCGACAGCGCTAACGATGGCTGTGTGGGCCTCCCCCACGTCCGTGGGCATCAGGAGCAGGTCCGCGCCCGCGGCGAGCGCCGCCGTTGCTGCGGAGCCGCCCGGGTATTGCTGCTGGACTGCGCCCATGTTGAGGGCATCGGTCACCGCCACACCCTTGAAGCCCATGCCGCGCAGCGCAGCATAGGTGGGGCCGGACAACGACGCCGGGACGCCGGGTTGCAGGGCCGGTACGGCGATGTGCCCGGTCATGACCATGGGCATACCGACGGCGATGGCCGCCCGGAACGGCTTCCAGTCCCGGGCTTCGAGTTCCGCGATGCCCGCGGGCTGGACAGGGAGGTCCTGGTGCGAGTCAACGGTGACGGAGCCGTGGCCGGGGAAATGCTTGACGGCGGGCAGGACGCCGGCCTCCTGCATGCCCTGGGAAAACGCCACTGCCAGTGTTCCTGCTGCGTCGGGGTTGCCGGACATTGACCGGGCACCGATGGTGGGATCTGCCGGGCCGATGGTCACGTCCGCATCGGGGGCGAAGTCAACGGTGAAGCCCAGGGACGCGATCTCCGCGGCCAGGGCGCGGCCGGCGTCCTTGGCGAGTGGTGCACTGCCGGCGGCTCCGTAGCTCAGGGCCGTCGGCCATTCGGTCAGGGGCGCACCCAGCCGCGTCACAATCCCGCCCTCCTGGTCCACGCCGATGAGCCCGGGCCAGGGCCTGCCGTCGGCCTTGGCGGCCTTGGCCAGCCGGGCGTTGACAGCAGTCATGGCAGCCGGATCCGCCTGACCGCGCGCGTCGAGCGGGATGTTGTCGCCCATGATGATGGACCCGGCCAGATGGAGGCGCTCAATGGCGGCGGCCTGGGCTTCGGCGTCGGTACCGGCGTACACGGGCATCAGCACCTGGCCGGCCTTCTCCTCGACCGACATCGCCGCCACGGCGGCCGCGGCGACATCCTGGTCCCGCTGTTCGGGACCCCAGCCCAGCGGCAGCAGCCCGGGGTCAGGTGAGGGAGAAGCGGACGGAGAGGCCGTCGTCGGCCGCTCTGATTCCGGGGTTGAGGCCGGCGCAGGGCCGGAGGTCGCCGGGGCGGTGGCGGGAACTGCCGTGCAGGCAGTCAGGGCGGCCACGGCAGCGGCCACTATTGGGAGGGTGGTTTTGTGAATACTGTCACGGGTCCAAAGGAACAAGGCCATCAAGACGATGCTACCCCTGCATTAGACTTGAATGCGGCGCGTGCCCAGGGATGTCTGAACAGTTAGGGGAACGCATGAAGATTGATTTCGCTTCATCGAAGCAATCAACTCTTGGTGTGGAATGGGAGCTGGCCCTGGTGGACGGCCAGACCGGCGAACTGGCATCAGTGGCCAACGAAGTACTCAGCGGCGTGGTTGCCAAGCACCCAGAACTCAACGAAGACGACGAACACCCGCACATCAAGCAGGAACTCCTGCTCAACACCGTGGAGCTTGTCACCGGCATCTGCGAGACCGCCGCCGACGCCAAGGAAGACCTCAGCCGGTCCCTGGCCGCGGTCCGCGAAATCACTGACCCCATGGGCGTGGAGGTTTTCTGCGCCGGCAGCCACCCGTTCAGCCCGCCGCAGCTGCAGCCCGTGACGGACAAGGCCCGGTATGCCAAGCTGATCGACCGCACCCAGTGGTGGGGCCGGCAGATGGTCATCTACGGCGTGCACGTCCACGTGGGCCTGGACCGGCGCGAAAAGGCACTCCCCGTGCTGGACGGCCTGGTCAACTACTTCCCGCATTTCCAGGCGCTCTCCGCGTCGAGCCCGTTCTGGGGCGGCGAGGACACCGGCTACGCGTCTCACCGGGCCCTGATGTTCCAGCAGCTCCCGACGGCGGGCCTGCCCTTCCAGTTCCGGTCCTGGGACGAATACGAGTCCTACGTCCAGGACATGTTCACCACCGGCGTGATCGACACCCTCTCCGAGATCCGCTGGGACATCCGCCCGGTCCCCAACCTCGGCACCATCGAAATGCGCATCTGCGACGGCCTCGCCACCCTGGAGGAGGTGGGCGCGATTGCCGCCCTCACCCAGTGCCTGGTGGATGAATTCTCCACCACGCTGGACAACGGCGGCAGTATCCCCACCATGCCGCCGTGGCACATCCAGGAGAACAAGTGGCGTGCCGCCCGCTACGGCATGGAGGCCATCATCATCCTCGACGCCGCCGGCAGGGAACAGCTGGTCACCGAGCACCTGCTGGAGACCCTGAACCGGCTTGAGCCGGTGGCGGCGAAGCTCGGCTGCCCCGACGAACTGGCCGACGTCGAGAAGATTATCCGCCGCGGCGCCGGCTACCAGCGCCAGCGCCGCGTCGCTGCCGAGCACGGTGGCGACCTGCAGGCCGTGGTGTTGGACCTGGTCAAGCAGATGCGGAACGGCCCGACGGGCTAGTCCCGCCGCAGAAACGGGGCACGTTGACACGAACACGCCGGCCGCCGTCGTCGATTACGACGACGACGCGCCCAAAGTGCCCCGCGACGGTACGGCGGGGGTTTCGACAGGCTCAGCCACCGGAAGCTTTTGCGGGCCGGTCAGGCGGGGAGTGACACCGCGGTGACGGGCATCGAGGAATCCGGGGCGAAGCGGATTCCGCTGGGCCCGATCCCCGCCATCACCAGCTGCGCACCGAGGGCCGCCACCATGGCGCCGTTGTCCGTGCACAGGTCCAGCGGCGGCACGTGGAGTCGGATTCCGGCGGACGCACAGCGTTGGCCAGTGAGTTCGCGCAGCCTGGAGTTGGCCGCCACGCCCCCTCCCAAAAGAACGTCTTTGATGCCATGTTCGCGGCAGGCCAGGACGGCCTTGGACGTGATCACATCCACCACTGCTTCCTGGAAAGCTGCGGCGATGTCGGCGACAGGCACGTCTTCGCCGCGGGCCTCGAACTGCTCGACGCACCGCGCCACTGCCGTCTTCAGGCCGCTGAAGGACCAGTCGTAGCGGTGTTTTCCCGGTTCCTCGGCAGTGCCCATGTACTTGGGCTGGCTGAGGCCGCGCGGGAAGCGGATGGCTTTGGTGTTGCCGGTGCGGGCCAGCTTGTCGATGGCCGGGCCGCCCGGGTAGCCGAGGCCCAGGATGCGGGCCACCTTGTCGTAGGCCTCGCCGGCGGCGTCGTCGATCGTGGAGCCGAGGAGCCGGACGTCGCTGGTGATGCTGTTGATCTTCAGGATCTCGGTGTGCCCGCCGGAGACCAGCAGGGCACCCAGGTTCTCCGGGAGACGGCCTTCGTGGCCGAGCCCACCCGCGAGGCTGGCGGAACGGCCGGCGGTGCCGCCGGCAGCACCGCCGTCGGGGTTTCCGTCCAGCAGCCCGACGCCGACATGCGCCACAAGGTGGTTGATGGCATACAGCGGCTTGCCGGTGGCCACGGCCAGTGCCTTCGCGGCGCAGACCCCGACCATCAGGGCGCCTGCGAGCCCAGGTCCGGAGGTGACGGCAAGGGCGTCCACCTCTTCAAGGGTCACGTCGGCGTCGGCCAGTGCCTGCCGCAGGGTGGGCACAAAGGCGTCCAGGTGTGCGCGGGAGGCGATCTCGGGGATCACTCCGCCGAAGCGGACGTGCTCGTCCATCGAGGAGGACACCGTGTTGGTGAGCAGCGTGGTGCCGCGGACGATGCCGACGCCGGTTTCGTCGCAGGAGGATTCGATGCCCAGTACCAGGGGCTGCGAGCGGTTCATGCCTTGCCTGCTTCTGTTGTGGGATCGTGGGCTGGTGCGGGGTCGGCTGACGCTGGGTCGGCAGTGGCTTCGGGGACCAGCTGCAGCCGCATGATCAGGGCGTCAACCCCGTCGCGGTAATACCCCCGGCGGACGTGGATCTGTTCGAAGCCGAACCGCACGTACAGCTGCTGCGCCCGGGGGTTGTCCGCGCGGACCTCCAGGAGGACGTCCGCTGCCCCGCGGAGACCGGCTTCCGTGATCAGCCTGGTCAGGAGCGTAGAGCCGATGCCCCGGCCTTCGAATTCAGGCACGACGGCGATGGTCTGGACATCCGCGATGGGCTCGATGCACATCAGGCCGGCGTAGCCCACGATCTCCCCGCCGCTTTCCGCCACCAGGTAACGGCGCGTTTCCGGCTGGGACAGTTCGGCCAGGAACATGTGCAGCGGCCACGCGTCCGTAGGGAACAGCCGCTGTTCGAGGGCGTCCACGGCGGGCACGTCCTCCAGGGTCATGTCTCGGAACACCACTCCGTCAGCGTTGGTCGGCATGCTCACAGGGCCCGCTTCCGTGGGCCAGGGACCTGGGCATCCGATTCCCGGAGGTACAGGGGTGTGGAGTCGAGCAACTGCCCGCCGGCTGCCAGCCGGGCCAAGGCGAACTGTCCGAGGTAGAGGGCGTCCGGTTGTTCGTTGCTGAAGCCCGGGTCTGCGCGCAGCACGTCACTGTAGAGGCCGGCGCCGGCGCCGTAGGCCGGGAGTTCAGGCAGGTCGGCCGCGAAGCTGACGTGCGGGCCGTCCTCAAGCTGCGGCAACTGGCCGTCGGCGAGGCTGTACCGCGCCCAGTAGACCTCCTTGCGCCGGGCATCCGTGACCACCAGGAATTCGGCCGCGGCATCGGTGGACTCTGCGACTTCCAGCGCCACGGCGTCCAGGCTCATCAGCCCGTACAGCGGTTTGTCCCAGACGAAGGCCAATGTCCGGGCGGTTGCGATCCCCGAGCGCAGGCCGGTGAACGGGCCGGGGCCCACGCCTGTCACGATCGCGTCAAGGTCCTGGCCGGTGACGCCGGCAGAGGCCAGCAGGTCCTCGATGCCGGGTGCAAGCACTTCGGCGTGGCTGCGCGTGTCCTCGGTGGAGAAGCTGGCCACCACGCCTTCGAGGGCGTCGTCCGAGACGAGTGCCGCACTGGCCACGGCGGAGGTGTCGATGGCGAGAATCAGCATCAGGGTGTCCCTTCGATGGCGCCGCCCAGGGCAGGCCTGGTGCTCCAGCGGGGACCAAACCCGCGCAGCACGATGGTGCGGGGTTCGTCGAAGTCCTCGGTGTCGAAGTCGAGGATTTCGGTGTGGCCGGGAATTGGTTCCGCGGCGCCTATGGCGTCCAGCCCGATCGCCCGGTGCAGGTCCACTTCCAGCCGGCTCTCGCTCAGGTGCTCCACCCGTCCGCGCCCCCACTCCACCACGGTCACGGACGAGTCCAGCGTGTTCTCCAGGTCAATATCGTCAATTTCCGACGCCGATCCCAGCCGGTACGCGTCCACGTGCACCAGGTCCGGGCCACCGGGCCGCGGGCCGTCGGGCAGGTTGGGATGGATGCGGACCAGGACAAACGTGGGCGAGATGATTCCCGCCCGCACGCCCAGGCCTTCGCCGAGCCCCTGTGTGAAGGTGGTCTTCCCGGCACCCAGCTCGCCGGTCAGGACCAACAGATCCCCGGGCTGCAGCTCCGCCCCCAAAGCGGCACCGAGCGCGTGCGTCTCATCCGCCGTCGTGACTCTCAGCGTCTGTTCCCAGGTGGGCATCTCTGCCGGGAGCACGCTCACGGCGTTGCCTGTCCGATGTCGCGACTTTCGTTAATGACCCGGCGCGGCACTCGCGGGCTGATCCGGGTCACGATCTCGTAGTTGTTGGTGCCGGCGGCGGCCGCCCAGTCATCTGCGGTGGGCCCGCCGTCGTCCCCGTCGCCGAACAGCACCGCCTCGGCGCCGAAGAGCTCCGCGCCGACGGGGCCGATGTTGCCGAGGTCGATGACCATCTGGTCCATGGCGATGCGGCCCACCACGGGGTAGGTCCGGCCGGCCACCCGGACGGGACCGCCGGTGGCAACGCGGGGCACACCGTCCGCGTAGCCCAGCGGGATCAGCGCCAGGGTGCTGGGGCCGCTGGTCCGGTAGCGCAGGCCGTAGGAGACGCCCTGCCCGTCGGGGACCTGCTTGCACTGGGACACCAGGGTCCGCAGCGTCATCGCGGGCCGGAGGCCCAGCTCGGCGGACGTCTGGCCTTCGAAGGGCGAGAGGCCATAGATGCCCAGTCCCACGCGGACCAGGTCAAAGTGTGTATCGGGGCGGGACAGCGTGGCGGGGGTGTTGGCCAGGTGGCGGACTTCAGCGTCCACGCCGGCGTCCTCGGCCACAGCCAGCACCTCGCGGAAGGCCGCCAATTGTTCATCGGTTTCCGGCCGTTCGGGTTCATCTGCCACGGACAGGTGGGAGAAGATGCCCACCACGCGCAGGAGGCCCTGGTCCTGGTACTCCATGGCTTCGCCCAGCAGCCGGTCCCAGGCATCGAGCGCTACGCCGTTCCGGCCCAGGCCCGTGTCCACTTTCAGGTGGATCCGTGCGGGACGTTCCTGGTCACGTGCGGCGGCCACGATCCGGTCAAGTTCCCAGCCGGAGCAGCCGATGTCGACGCCGGCAGCCACCGCTGCGGCGAAGTTGCTTTCCGCCGTGTGAAGCCAGGCCAGCAGGGGGGCGTCGATTCCCGCGGCCCGCAGTGCCAGCGCCTCGGAGATATGTGCGACGCCCAGCCAGGAGGCGCCGGCTTCGAGGGCGGCCCGGGCCACCGGAACCGCGCCGTGTCCGTAGGCGTCGGCCTTCACCACGGCCATGACCTTGGCGGGTGAGGCCGCGTCTGCCAGCCGGCGAACGTTGTGGCGGATGGCGTCCAGGTCAATGACGGCGGACCGCTCGTACAGAGGATCACGTCCTGAGGCCGCGCTGAAGTCACCGGCTGTTACGGGATAAGTCACGTTAGTGATTCTAGTGCGGGCGCTCAGGGCGGGATAATCGCGCCGCGTTCCGGGCGCGCTGTTCGGGGCGCCACGGCCTCAGGCGTCGGACAGGTGCGCGATGGTGGCGGTGGCCCGGCGCTGGGCCGCCAGCGGGACGTCGCTGACAATGTCTTCCAGGAAACCGAAGCGCCGAAGCCACTGGCTGCTCTGGCGTTCCGGCCGGGAGTTGGCCCGCTTCCACCAGTCGGCGATGTCACCCCAGCCAGGCGCCGCCAGCGATCCGCCCACCTCCTGCACGGCCAGGGACGCGCAGAGGTTGGCAAAGCGGAGCCGGTTGCCCAGCGGCCAGCCGGCCAGGCTGCCCACGATGAAGGCCGCGTCAAAGCAATCGCCGGCCCCGGTGGGATCATAGGCGGCCACCGGCAACGACGGCACCCACTCTTCCTCCCCGGTTTCCGAGTCCACGGCCATGGCACCCTGCGCGCCGAGCGTCACCACGGCCACAGGCACACGGTCCGCCAGCGCGTACAGCGCCGACCACGGATTGTCCTTCCCCGTGAACGCCATGGCCTCACGCTGGTTGGGCAGGAAAGCATGGAAATACTGCAGGTTCTCCAGGCGCACCGGAGCCCACTCGCCGCTGGGATCCCAGCCCACATCCCCGAACAGCTTGACCCCCGCCTGGTGCGCGGCCACCGCCCACGGCTCGATCTCGGCGTCCAACGCGGCAATGCCGGCGAGCGCCTGCGGCGGCGAACCGATCAGTTCCGACGACGTCACGGGGGCCGGGTGCCCATGCGTCACCAGGGAACGGTCGTTGTGGACGCTGAGCGAGACGGTGACCGGGGAATGCCATCCAGGAATGCGGCGCGACAGGCTCAGGTCCACGTGTTCCTGTCCGGCCAGGATTTTCCAGTTGTAGTCGCCGTAGCCGTCGTCGCCGAAGGCGGCTGCGAGTCCAGTGCGCAGTCCCAGCCTCGCCGCCGCAATGGCCTGGTTCGCGACGCCGCCGGGGCAGCTGCCCATGCCTTCGCTCCAGATTTCCGTGCCCGGCTCGGGCGCGTGCGGCAGTCCGGTGAAGATGATGTCCTGGAAAACCGTGCCGGCCAGCAGCAGGTCGAACCCGCCGTCGGACGGTGCGCGGACGGTTGAGAGCGGATCGAAGCGGCGGTCCGGGATGGCGTCCATGTCCGGCAGACTACGCCCTGCCGCGGTCCCACGGTAGGGGCGCGCCCGGCGGCGCCCCTAGACTGCTGACTATGCGGCTTATGATTGCCGGCGGCGGCGGATTCCGTGTGCCGCTTGTGTACCGGGCGCTGGCGTCCGGCGCGTTTGCAGGGCTGGTCAGCGAACTGGTGCTGTTCGACGTCGACCCCGCCCGCCTCAGCGCCATCAGAGCGGTGCTGCGTGCCATGCCGGAGTCCGGCGGAGGAGCTGCCGGCGGCCCCACCTCCGCCCCGAACGCAGGTGCCAAAGCCCCCGCCGTCCACACCACGACGTCCCTGCCGGAGGCCCTGGCAGGTACGGACCTGGTGTTCGCGGCCATCCGTCCCGGCGGCACGGCCGGCCGGATCAACGACGAACGCGTGGCCCAGGACCTTGGCCTGCTCGGCCAGGAAACCACCGGCGCGGGCGGGATCTCCTACGCGCTGCGCACCATCCCCGAGATGCTGCACCTGGCGCGGCAGATGCAGGAGTTCTGCCCGGACGCCTGGCTGATCAACTTCACCAACCCGGCCGGCATGGTCACCGAAGCCCTGCTGCCGGTCCTTGGCCGGCGGGTCATCGGGATCTGCGATTCCGCGGGCGGGCTGGTGCACCGGGCGGCCCGCGCCGCCGGCCTGCCGCTGCCGGAGGGAACGCTCGACGGCGTGGGCTACTACGGTCTGAACCACCTGGGCTGGCTCTACCGGCTGGAGTCCGGCGGCCGGGATCTGCTGCCCGGCCTACTGTCGGACACGGCGGCCCTCGGCACCTTCGAGGAAGGCAGGCTCTTCCCGCAGCCGTTCCTCAAGGACCTCGGCGCCCTGCCCAACGAGTACCTCTATTACTACTACCAGCGGGACGGCGCCGTCGCGGCCATGCGCTCCATGGCCGTCACCCGCGGGGAATCAATCCACCACCAGCAGGCGGAGCTGTACCCGCGGCTCGCCTCGGCCGGGGCGGACGCCTTCACACTGTGGGACGCGGCCCGGCGCTCACGGGAGGAGGGCTACCTCGCCGAGGCACGGACCCACGGCGAGCAGCGCGACGAGGACGACCTCGCCGGTGGCGGCTACGAACGCGTCGCCCTGGCCGTGATGCGCGCGTTGGCGGGGGCCGGGGACGCCCAGCTCATCCTCAACACCCCCAACACGCTTGCGTCCGGTCCTGGCGGGGCGACCGCCCCCGGAAGCACTACCCCGGAACCGGCCCTTCCGGGACTGCCCGCGGACGCCGTCGTCGAGGTCCCCTGCACGGTAACGCCCGACGGCGCGGTGCCGCTTCCGCAGTCAGCCCCGGGACCGGAGCAACTCACCCTCCTCCAGCGTGTCAAGGAGGTGGAGCGGCTCACTGTCCGGGCAGCGACGCACGGAGACCGGGCGGCCGCCGTCAACGCCTTCAGCCGGCATCCCCTGGTGGATTCCCCCGCCCTCGGGGCACAGCTCATGGCCGGCTACGAGCACGCCTTCCCTTCGCTGCTGGAACTTTGGCGCGGCTAGAGCTTCCGGTGCATCACGTGCAGGCCCACGTATCCGAGCGTGGGGTGGTTGAACGCCTCGGGAATGGTGGCGAGGATTTGGAAGCCCATCCCCTGCCAGGCGGCCACCGCGCGGACATTGCTTTCCACCACGGCGTTGAACTGCATGGCCCGGAAGCCCGCGTCCCGTGCCGCCTCCAGGGAGTAGGCGCACAGGGCCCGCGCCACGCCTTTGCCCCCGTGCGCACTGTGGACCATGTAGCCGGCGTTGGCCACGTGGCTGCCCGCGCCGCCCTGATTGGGGTGCAGCTCGCCGGTGCCGATCACGCCGCCGTCGGCCGTCACGGCCACAAACGCCTGGCCTGGCGCATCCTTGAACCAGCGGGCCCGGGCGTCGGCCTCTGTGGTGTCCCGGTCCCAGGTGAACGTCTCACCGGACCGGATGACGGGCTCCAGCACCGCCCACATGCCGGGCCAGTCGGCGTCGGTGGCGGGGCGGATCGAATATTCCGCCGAACTGTGCGGTGCTGTGGCTTCATTCACACGCGCCACGTTAGCAGCCGGTCACGTGCCGGGAGGCCGCCCGGGAGCGGCTGGAGTAGTGTTTTACCGAGTGGGCAACAGCGGGGCCCACGCCGCGCCAGCGGTGGGAAGGAGAAGCCATGGCATTGATCCGCAGGGTCGCGTTACTCTCCCTCCACACCTCCCCGATGGAGCAGCCGGGCTCCGGCGACGCCGGCGGCATGAACGTCTACATCCGGGAACTGGCGTCCGCGCTCGCCGAGACCGGCGTAGAGGTGGAGATCTTCACCCGCTCCACGTCAGCCAACCAGGCCGCCGTCGAACATCCGGCCCCCGGCGTGTGCGTCCACAACGTGCTGGCGGGGCCGCCGCGGAAGATCCCCAAGGAAGAGCTGCCGGGGCTGCTGCACCACATGGTGGCCGAGATCGAGCAGATCCGCCAGCGCCAGCCGCACGGCCGCTACGACGTCATCCATTCGCACTATTGGGTGTCCGGGATCGCCGGCCTGGAGCTCTCGGAGCTCTGGGGTGTGCCGCTGGTGCACACCATGCACACCATGGCCAAGGTTAAAAACCTCCTGCTGGAGTCCGGCGAACAGCCCGAGCCGCGGCGGCGCGAAGAGGGCGAGCACCGGATCGTCGACGGCGCCGCCCGCCTGATCGCCAACACCACCGCCGAAGCCGGAGAGCTGGTGTCCCACTACGGTGCCGATTACGACCGGATCGACGTCGCACCGCCGGGCGTGGACCTCAGCACCTTCACTCCCGCCTTCCGGGCGCGGTCCCGGGCCGAACGGGGAGTTTCGCCGGAGACGTTCCATCTGGTCTTCGCCGGCCGGATCCAGCGGCTGAAGGGCCCGCAGGTCCTGCTCAAGGCCGCCGCGTTGCTGCGGGCCCGGCGGCCAGAGATCGCTATGCGGCTCACCATTTTGGGTGCCCTCAGCGGGAACAAGGACTTCAATCTCCGGCACCTGATCGCTGAGTCCGGAATGGACGACGTCGTCACGCACCTTCCCCCGGTCAGCGCGGCTGACCTGGCGTCCTGGTTCCGGGCGGCGGATGTTGTGGTGATGCCGTCCTACAGTGAATCGTTCGGGCTGGTGGCCATCGAAGCGCAGGCCTGCGGGACCCCAGTGGTGGGCACCCGGGTGGGCGGGCTGTCCCGCGCCATCTGCCATGGCCGGACCGGGCTGCTGGTGGACGGGCACCATGCCAGGGACTGGGCGGACGCACTCGAAGCGATGTACGACGATCCGGACACCCGCGCCGATATGGGGCGGGCCGCGGCCATCCGCGCGGAGAACCTCGGGTGGAACCGCACTGCCGCCATCACGCTGGAAACGTACCACGCCGCCGTCGAACAGCAGCTGGCCAGCCGGCTGACCCCAACTCCCCCAACCCTCTCTCACCTTTAAGCCGTTTCCCCCCAACCCTCTCTCACCTTTGAATCGTCGGCTGATAGATTGTCGCGCACAGTGTTCCGCACAGAGCCAAAGGACATCGATGTCTGAAAACAAGGTCCTCACCGATCTTGAGATCGCGCAGAAGGCCGCCATCCTGCCCATCGGGGAGATCGCGGAGCGGGCCGGTATCAATGCCGATGCCGTGGAGCCGTATGGGCGGTACAAGGCGAAAATCGACCCCGCCCGACTGCGGCTCCCCACGGATAAGACCGCCGGGAAAGTGGTCCTCGTCTCGGCCATGTCCCCCACCCCGGCCGGTGAGGGAAAGTCCACCACTACGGTGGGTCTGGCCGATTCGCTGGCACGGGCGGGCCACAAGGTCATGATCGCGCTGCGCGAACCGTCCTTGGGCCCCATCCTGGGCATGAAGGGGGGCGCGACGGGCGGCGGCTATTCCCAGGTCCTGCCCATGGACGAGATCAACCTGCATTTCACCGGTGACTTCCACGCGATCACCTCGGCCAACAACGCGCTTATGGCCCTCGTGGACAACCACATTTTTCAGGGGAATGAGCTGAACATCGATCCCCGGCGCATGACGTTCAAGCGCGTCCTGGACATGAACGATCGCTCGCTGCGCGAGGTGATCATCGGCCTCGGCGGACCGGCGCAGGGCGTGCCCCGCCAGGACAGTTTCGACATCACAGCGGCCTCCGAGATCATGGCCGTCTTCTGCCTGGCCACGGACGTGGACGATCTTCGCGACCGCGTGGGCCGCATCACTGTGGGCTACAGCCACGACCGCCGGCCTGTCACGGTGGCGGATTTGGGTGTCCAGGGCGCGCTGACCATGCTGCTCAAGGATGCCCTCAAGCCCAACCTTGTCCAGTCCATCGCCGGAACGCCCGCCATTGTCCACGGCGGCCCGTTCGCGAACATCGCGCACGGCTGCAACTCCCTCATCGCCACCCGCACAGCGCAGCAGCTGGCCGACATCGTGGTCACGGAAGCCGGCTTCGGCGCCGACCTCGGCGCTGAGAAATACATGGACATCAAGGCGCGCATTGCAGACGTGGCACCGTCCGCCGTCGTGGTGGTGGCGACGGTCCGGGCGCTCAAGATGCACGGCGGCGTCCCAAAGGACCAGCTCAAGCAGCCGAACGTCGAGGCGCTGGCCGCCGGCGTTGGGAACCTGAAGCGGCACGTGCACAATGTCGAGAAGTTCGGTATCACGCCGGTGGTGGCCATCAACAAATTCGCGACTGACACGCCCGAGGAGCTGGAGTGGCTGCTCGCCTGGTGCGCCCGGGAGGGTGTGCAGGCCGCGGTCGCCGACGTCTGGGGCCGGGGCGGAGGTGGCGACGGTGGCGATGAACTCGCGGCGAAGGTCGCCGCGGCGGTGGCAGCGCCGTCGGATTTCCGGCATCTGTATCCGCTGAACCTGTCGGTGGAGGACAAGATCCGGACGATCGTGCAGGAGATCTACGGGGCAGACGGCGTGGAATTCTCGGTGCCGGCACTCAAAAGGCTGGCCGACATTGAGAAGAACGGCTGGGGCGGAATGCCCGTGTGCATGGCGAAGACGCAGTATTCCTTCACCGACGACGCCTCGCAACTGGGCGCACCCAAGGGCTTCACCATCCACGTCCGCGACCTTATCCCGAAGACCGGCGCCGGCTTCATCGTGGCCCTGACCGGTGCCGTTATGACCATGCCCGGCCTGCCTAAGGAGCCCGCCGCGATGCGCATGGACGTTGACGCGCACGGCAACCCGGTCGGCCTCTTCTGACCTATCCCGCTCCCGCCCCCGACGCTCTCTCACCTTTGAGGCCTTTCCAACGAACCCTCTCTCACCTTTGGGGCCTTTCCAGGCAACGCTCTCTGACATGAAAATTAGGTGAGTGCGGTGGGGTGAGCGGTGTTATCCGGTCTGTTGCAGGGGTTCGAGAATGACTTGATAGCCGAGGGATTCTAGTTGTCTGACGGCCCGGGCCATGGTTTTAACGGGTGTCTGCCGGGTGAAGTAGTCGGCGCCGGGGTCGTTGTAGAGTTCACCGGTGGTGAGCATGTGCCACGCTGCAGTGAGGATGGAGTGTTCGACGGCGACGAGGGCTTTGGCGGGTCCGCGCCGGGAGGCAATGCGCCGGTATCTGGCACCGAGGTAGGTGTTCTTCGATTTCGCGCAGGACAGAGCAGCGATGCCCAGGGCACCTTTGAGGTACCGGTTGCCGGGCCGTATTTTGGTGGATTTGACCCGTCCGGCGGATTCGTTGGATCCCGGGGAAGTACCGGCCCAGGATGCCAGCTGCCCTGCGGTGGCGAATGCGCTCATGTCGGCGCCGGTTTCGGCGATGAAGATTTCCGCGATGGTGGTGCTGAACCCCGGGATGCTGATCAGGAGCTCCCGGGCGAAACGAAAGGGCTCCATCGCCGCCTCGATCCTGGCGCTGAGGTCGTTGATATCGGCGGTGTGGGCATCAATCCGGTGCAGATAGAGTCCGGTCATGTAGCGGTGGTGTTCGGTGAACCGGCCGTTGAGGGCTTGGGTGAGTTCAGGGATTTTGGACCGCAGCCGGCGTTGGGCCATCTCCGCCAGGGCCGCGGGGTCGGTCTGCCCGTCGATGAGTGCTTGGAGGATCAGTCGTCCGGAGACCCCGGTGATGTTCGAAGCTACCGAGGACAGTTTGATGCAGGCGTCCTCGAGGAGTTTCTCCAGGCGCTGGATTTCCCGGGTCCGTTCCTGAGTGATGATGGTCCGGGCCCGGGTCAGGTCCCGCAGTTCACGGATCGGAGGCGGGGGCACGAAGGAGGCCCGGACCAGCCCGTGGGCGCCCAGGTCGGCAAGCCAGGCAGCGTCGGAAACGTCGGTTTTGCGGCCCGGGACGTTCCTGGCGTCATGGGCATTGACCAGGATGATGTTCAGTCCGTCGTCTTCAAGCAGGTAGTAGAAGGGGCGCCAGTAATCACCGGTGGCCTCCATGACCACCAGATCCACGTGCTCGTCCAGCAGGTGTTCCTTCAGCCCCAGGATCTGCCCCGTCATCGAACCCCAAGTCGTGACGATGGATGTGGTGGACCGGCCGCCGCGGCCCTGGATGCGGACACAGACCTTCGCATCCTTCTTTGAAATATCGACACCCGCGCAGCGCGGGTGAATGACCTCCATGAGAGCTCACCCTTCCTCGAACAGTCCAACAGATGGCGTCTGTGTCCCGGGGAAGGCGGATAAACAACAAATCTGACATTCGTGCTCAACGGCAACATTCCACGGTCCCGCGGACAAAAGCTGCGCCCTCCACCACCAAACTCACTTACAGGCTCACCGGCACTAAAGAGAGACCGGGGTCGACCGGAACACACTCTTCAGTCTGCTCCGGCAGCCCAGACACCGCAAAGGTTCCCCACAGCAGTACATTTTCGGCCCCCACGGCGGAGCGAAGCGCCCCTGAGAAACTCACTTGTGGATAACTTCTGCGGGCACCGGCGACTCTAAGGAACAATGCCGGTATGCATAAGCAGACTGCGCTTCCCGCCACGTTCGCATCCGGCCCGTTCACGCTCACGGACGCAACAGCCCAAGGCGTCCCTCGGAATCGTCTCCTTCGGCCGGACGTCGCGCATGTCAGCCGCGGACTGTACCGTCCCGCAGACTGGGATTTCGAACTTGAGGCTGCCGCCCGCGCGCTCTCGGCAGCCACTCCGGGTGCCTGGATATCGCACGTGACCGCGGCACGCCTTCGCGCCTCGTGCCTTCCGCCGTGGCTCTCCGACTCCACGGAACTGCATCTGAGCAAACCGCGGTCCCTGCCGAGCGTTCGCCGCAAAGGCGTAATTGGGCATACAGTGACGGCGGCTGAGGACGAGGTCGAATCGGTTGACGGAATCCGCATCAGCACGCGGTCGCGTACGTGGCTGGACATGGCCCGCATGCTGCCGTTGAAGGACCTCGTCTGCCTCGGTGACGAGTTGATCCGGGTGCCCCGGCTGGCGTTTGAAGACCGCGACGTACCGTTCACCACCGTTGAGGAATTGCGCATTCTGACGGATCGGCACAAAAACCTCCAGGGAATCGTCCGCGCCCGCGAAGCCCTGGAACTCATGCGAGTGGGAGCGGATTCCGGCCCGGAGACCCTGCTCCGGCTGGCAATGCTCGACGCCGGGGTCCCCGAGCCCCAGCTTCAGCTCACGCTGCGGGAGGCAGACCCGCTGTCGCCGTCGGCGGATCTGGGATACCGCCATCGGCGCGTGGCCATCCAGTACGACGGCGGCCATCACCTCATGCCCAAGCAGCAGCTCAGCGATAGGCGACGCGACAAGGCCTTCGAGGCTGCCGGCTGGACGGTCCTCCTTTTCGGCAAGGAGGACCTGGCCGACGGATTCGAACGCGCCGTCAGCATGATCAAGAGGGAACTGCGGTCCGCCTGGGTGGATCCCGCCGTCGTGTCTGGTTTTTCGCGGTCAAGGTAGTGAGAGAGCGTCCGTCATAAACGCCCCAAACGTGGGAGAGCGTCTTAAACGCCGGACGCTCTCCCACCTCAAAGTGAGAGAGCGTCCGCCAAGAACTCACCAAAGGTGAGAGAGCGTTTAGCGCTCGAGGTCGCCGCGGATGAAGGCCTCGACCTTTTCACGGGCGAGGTCGTCGTTGAACTGCTCCGGCGGGGACTTCATGAAGTAGCTGGAGGCGGAGAGCAGCGGGCCGCCGATGCCGCGATCCAGGCCGATCTTGGCGGCGCGGATGGCGTCGATGATGACGCCGGCGGAGTTCGGTGAGTCCCAGACTTCGAGCTTGTATTCGAGGGACACGGGGGCGTCACCGAAGTTGCGGCCCTCGAGGCGGACGAAGGCCCATTTGCGGTCGTCGAGCCACTGGACGTAGTCGGACGGGCCGATGTGGACGTTGCGCGGTGCAATGTCGGCTTCAACGTTGGACGTCACGGCCTGGGTCTTGGAGATCTTCTTGGACTCGAGGCGGTCGCGTTCCAGCATGTTCTTGAAGTCCATGTTGCCGCCGACGTTCAGCTGGTACGTGCGGTCCAGCGTGACGCCGCGGTCTTCGAAGAGCTTGGCCATAACCCGGTGCGTGATGGTGGCACCGATCTGGCTCTTGATGTCGTCGCCCACGATCGGGACGCCGGCGGCGGTGAACTTGTCGGCCCATTCCTTGGTGCCAGCGATGAACACGGGGAGGGCGTTGACGAACGCCACGCCGGCGTCGATGGCAGCCTGCGCGTAGAAGTGCGCTGCATCCTCGGAACCAACCGGGAGGTAGCAGACCATAACGTCGGCCTTGGATTCGCGGAGCGCAGCGACAATGTCAACGGGCTCTTCGGCGGACTGTTCGATGGTCTCGAGGTAGTACTTGCCGAGCCCGTCGAGGGTGTGGCCGCGCTGGACGGTCACGCCGGTGGGGGGCACGTCGGCGATTTTGATGGTGTTGTTTTCGCTGGCCAGGATGGCGTCGGCGAGATCCACGCCCACCTTCTTGCCGTCAACATCAAATGCGGCAACAAACTGGACATCGTTGACGTGGTACTTGCCGAACTCCACGTGCATCAGACCCGGGATCGTGGCCTGGGGATCGGCGTCACGGTAATACTGCACGCCCTGGACGAGCGAGGCGGCGCAGTTACCCACACCAACGATGGCAACACGAATCGGATTTGCAGACACGGAGCTCCTTTGAAGACAACTTCAGCCGCCAGGACGGTCAGTACCGGAAAAGTACGACGGCGGCACGCTGGCAGTGCGCCATTCGGCGCCTTTTCATCTTACCCAACCCAGCGGGGGCCGGGATTGTTCCCTGCCCCCGCCAGTTGAAGCATTACGTGGTTATTTCTGCTTCCACAGGTTGATGTCCGACTCGACGGCGAACTCGTCGATGGCATTGACCTCGTCTGCGGTGAAGTCCAGGTTGTTGATGGCGGACAGGGTGTCTTCCAGTTGCCGCACGCTGGAAGCGCCGACGAGTGCGGATGTCACGGAGGAGCCCTTGCCCTGCTCGCGGAGGATCCAGGCGATCGCCATTTGCGCGAGGGTCTGGCCCCGGCCCTCGGCGATCCGGTTGAGCCCGCGGACGCGGTCCAGATTTTCGTCCGTGATCATGGCTTCGTCCAGCGACTTGTGCTGCGCTGCCCGGGAATCCGCGGGCACGCCGTTGAGGTAGCGGCCCGTGAGCATTCCCTGGGCCAGCGGCGAGAAGGCGATGCAGCCGGCACCCACCTGCTCCAGGGCCTCGTAGAGGTTGGGGCTGCCGTTCTCGGTCCAACGGTTCAGCATGGAGTAGCTCGGCTGGTGGATCAGCAGCGGCGTACCGAGTTCCTTCAGGATCCGGGCTGCCTCGAGGGTCTGGGCCGGGGTGTAGGACGAGATGCCCGCGTACAGGGCCTTGCCCGAGCGGACTGCGTGATCCAGCGCGCCCATGGTCTCTTCCATCGGCGTTTCCGGATCCGGACGGTGGCTGTAGAAGATGTCCACGTAATCCAGGCCCATGCGCTCCAGGGACTGGTCGAGGCTGGCCAGCAGGTACTTGCGGGAGCCGAAGTTGCCGTACGGGCCCGGCCACATGTCGTAGCCGGCCTTGCTGGAGATGATGAGTTCGTCGCGGTACGGCCTGAAGTCGTCCTGGAAGTGGCGGCCGAAGTTGGTTTCGGCGGCACCGTAGGGCGGACCGTAGTTGTTCGCGAGGTCGAAGTGGGTGACGCCCAGATCGAAGGCGCGGCGCAGGATGGCCCGCTGCACTTCGAAGGGCTTGTCGTCGCCGAAGTTGTGCCACAGTCCCAGGGAAATGGCCGGCAGTTTCAGTCCGCTGCGTCCGACGCGGCGGTAGGGCATGGATTCATAGCGGTCTTCCGCGGCTGAATAAGTCATACATACCATCCTGCCATCTGTGACGCGCGCTACAGACCGCAAGGCCCCGGGTTACGTCTCCGGAGCCGGCGGTGCCGGCAGATCAGGTGGAAATCAAGGCGTTCCTGGCCGTGGTGTACGCAGCCGTCGACAGGTAATTCCCGTGAGTCGCAACTTCCTCCATGTAACCGGCGGGCTCAAACTCCTCGGCAATGCAGTCCCGCTGCCCCGGGCCGGTGCAGAAGGAATCGATGGGAAAACCCAGATAGTCGGTGCGGCGCCAGATATTGATCCAGTGATTTCGTGGCGGGCCGGGTTCTGCATTGCCCCAGTCCCCGTTGAGCAGGGACGCCAATGTGTATTTTCCATGCTCAGTCACGTGCATTTGGTTGGCCAGGACGAAATCCCGTGAAACCTGCGTGATCCACGGATCTGCCCAACGTAAGGCGGGACCTGCCGAAGGCGCTGTGCTGACAACGGCTGGTCCCAGCAATTCGGGAAAGAACCGCCCGAAGTAGGACCGGAGCTGGACCCCGTACGTGAGCAGGCGGATCCTCGTGAAGTCCGTTTCCGGCGACGTCGCTTTCAGATGAAACAAAGCAGCGATGGCCAGGACGGCACCCAGGCTATGTGCCGAAACCACAATCTGGGCGTTTTTCCGGTTTGCCGGCTGTAACCATGCGGCCATCCTGTCGCTGAGTTCCGGTACCACCCGTTCGCCATAGCAAGGGGGTGCAAAGGGATGCGCCGCCCGGGGAAGGAAACAGATGATGTCCCAAATGAGCGATAGCGGCCGGTCCTTGGAGGACGCGGCGTTTCCGATGGCGAGACCCAGCACCAAGACAGCACCGGCCACGACTCCCCAGCCGGCGAGATTCAGGTTCACGAATACGGCAACCTCGTTGAACCACGCCTGTAGCGCGGAATCGTTGGGCGTGCGGCCTCGCGCCGCGCTGGCGGCCAGGCTGACTGTCACTGCCAACCACACCAGGAGGGCCACAATCCAGACGGCAGGCTCACCGCGCTGCGCCAAGGAGGACCAGCGCTGCCTGTCTGCCACCCTTTGTAGGCGCGGTTCAAGCGATTCCGGCATCTTGCGGGGCCTGAATTCCCCGGGCTCGCCGGGGGGCATCCCGACGCCGGAATCATAGGCGCTCGGGTACGCAATGATGCGGCGCTTGAACAGATGCACCACGGCCCAAAAGGCAACGACCGCCACAGCAACCACGATGGCCACCAGCAGGACACCCGCAAACACCCGGTACGCCGTGGGCACAGTGATTTCTCCCAGCGCGGTGCTCTCGGTGACAGATCGCCACACCGGATTTGGCGCGAGGACCTGACCCACAGTTCGGGGACTCCGCAGAAATTCGGCGACGCCCACCACAAGGCTCCCGCTAAGGAACGAGGCAAACATGACCGCCAGGAGCATGAATACCCCAGGCCCAAAACCGAACCAACCTTCGTGCTCGAAAACGGCAATGCTGCGCCGGCGCATTCTGAGGAGGTCCACGGCCAGCACCAGCCCAGCCACAGCTGGAACTAGAAGAATGAGGTCGTTTCCGGGGATGAGCGACCAGGCCAGCAAGGCTGCGGTGGAAATCGAGATCAGTACGAACGCCCTGCTCGCCCGCACCCCTGAGCGCGTCACAGCAGCCGACAAACTCAGGATGGTCAACAGCGCGAGGAGTACTAGAGGCGCCACGCGGGTGCCGGCGAAGGCTCGGGTGACGGTGTCGTCCGGCGTCGCGAAGCAGGCGATGCCGAGTGTTGCAGCCAGATGCAGCACCACAGCCACCATGATTAAGCCCGCGGCTTGCTTGCGCTTGAGCGCCGTTTCGACCGGTGCACGGACTTCCGATGACCACGCCACGACCAAAACGACCACCATGAGCAGCAAAAGACCGCCTGACACGAGGAGCGCCATTTCCAGCGCACGTTCACCAGTGCGGCTCAGGATTTCAGAAATGCAGCCGGGGTTGAACCACTGGCCTGCACCGGTGCATTCGGGTGACCGCACAGCGGCGACGGAGTCTGCGTTAATCAGTAGCGCTACGAACGAAAAGCACGCCGCGATGTGAACCACTCCTGTAGACGAGGAAACGAACCTTCGATCCCAGAATCCGGAAGCGGCAAGAATGGGCGGTTTGACGGCGCCAGCTTTAGTTTCCTTCGAGCCGCGAGCTTCGTCACGCAGTGTACGCCGTCGGTATTTGGCGTTGGACAAAAGGGAAATTGCGAACAGTAGCCCCATACCCAGCAACGGCGCTGACGCCATAACTGTAAGTCGCTGCCCTCGTGTCATGTTCCGAAGCATGTCAGCAGGACCAGGAAGTTGGTTGCAGACCGACATGCCCGGCACACCCTCGAGGCGGCGGAAGCATTGCACCGCCAGCAGGTCGAAGGCCACCGTGCACAGCGCCGCGGTGTAGAACACACTCAGAAGCAAGGCAAACAGTCGCACCGTTCCCGCTCCGTTGCCTGCCGCGAGTTGGCTGCCTCCCTTTGGCCCGTCCTTTTGCAGTCGGCGCGCCCAGTAGGCCGCATTAGCCAGACCGAAGGGCAGCAGCAAAAACCAGGCCAGATTGCTTGCAACAGCTCCGATCTTGCCAAAAGTACTGGCGACCGGCGCCGTCCGTGCCAGCTTTCCCCAGCTGTAGGCTTCCACATAGGTTGGCCCCGCAGAGGGAGATTTTGTCGTAAAGAACCCGCCGAGTTCGTCGCCCTGAACCCTCGTAACGTCGGCGACTTCGCAAAGGAGGAGCTCGTGGGGCGGGGTGTTGCGGATGCCATGGATGCGGAGTTCAAGCGTGGGAGGAACCGCATTATCCGCTGGGTCACCCATGACGGCCTCCATCGCCCGTACACCTCCGAGCCGCCCATCACGGCTGGTCAGTACGCGAATAGTACGCCCGGGTCACTCCAGTGTCTACGTTAACTTGAGGTTACTTCCGTCCCAGCAGTCAGAACCGCCCCACTGTACGCCGCCAACAGGAACGATTCGCCGTCCGGCAATGAGCCTTCGTCCGTCGAAAGCAGCACCGTGCCCCGCGCACTGTCCAGCCGAACAGGCGACGCCGAGAAGTTCAGCAGCACTTCCACGGACCCGCGCCGGAAGCGCAACCAGCGGGCGTCGTCGTCGAACGTCACGTCCGTTTCCGCGAACCCCAGGCCGGCCAGTTCGGGGTACGCGCGCCGCAGCGCGGTCAGCGAGCGGTAGAGCGAGAGGAGGCGCGCATGGTCACCGTCAGCAGCCTCCGCCCAGTTGAGCTTGGAGCGCCGGAACGTTTCGGGATCCTGCGGATCGGGGACGACGGCGGGATCCCACCCCATGCGCTCGAACTCGCGGATCCTGCCCTCCGCCGTCGCCTTGCCCAGCTCCGGCTCGGGATGCGACGTGAAAAACTGCCAGGGCGTGGAGGCACCGAATTCCTCGCCCATAAACAGCATCGGCGTAAACGGCGAGGTCAGCGTCAGCACTGCGGCCACAGCCAGCGGACCGTACGGCAGGGACTGGGACAGCCTGTCCCCGATGGCCCGGTTGCCGATCTGGTCGTGGTTCTGGCTGCACACCACCAGGGCAGCGGGGTGGATCAGCGAGGTGTTGATGGGCCGGCCGTGATGGCGTCCGCGGAAGCTGGAGTAGCTGCCGTCGTGCAGGAAGCCGTCCTTCAGGACCTTGGCCAGCACGCCGAGCGACGCGAAGTCGCCGTAATACCCTGCAGTCTCGCCGCTGACGTTGACGTGCACCGCGTGGTGGAAGTCGTCGCTCCACTGCCCGGCGAGGCCGTAGCCGTTGGCGTCGCGGGGGTAGATCAGCCGCGGATTGTTCAGGTCCGATTCGGCGATGAGGGTCTTGGGAAGCCCGGTCTCCGCGGATACCGCATCGCCCAGCGCGCCGAACTCTTCCAGGAGGTGCACGGCCCGCTCGTCGCGCAGCGCGTGGACGGCATCCAGGCGCAGGCCGTCCACGTGATAGTCGCGCAGCCACAGCGCGGCATTGTCCAGGATGTATTCACGCACGACGTCGGACCCCGGGCCGTCGAGGTTGACCGAATCGCCCCATGTGTTGGCGTCGCCCTGGTTGAGGTAGGGGCCGAACCTGGGCAGGTAGTTGCCGCTGGGTCCCAGGTGGTTGTAAACCACATCCTGGATGACCCCCAGCCCGGCAGCGTGGGCGGCATCCACAAAACGCTGGTAGGCCGCAGGACCGCCGTAGCCTTCGTGGACCGCGAACCACTGCACACCGTCGTAGCCCCAGTTGTGGGTTCCGTTGAACCCGTTGACCGGGAGCAGCTCGACAAAATCGATGCCGAGGTCCGCGAGGTAGCCGAGCTTGTCCCCGGCCGCGTCCAAGGTTCCTTCGGGGGTGAAGGTTCCCACATGGAGTTCGTAGATGACCGAACCGCGCAGTTCCTTGCCCTGCCAGCCCGCGTCCTGCCAGGCGTAGGAGCCGGGATCGTACGTGCGGGACAGCGCGTGGACACCGTCCGGGAGGCGGCGGGACCGCGGGTCCGGCAGCGGGTTCGTATCGCCGTCGAGCAGGTAGCCGTAATCCACGTCTGCGTCCGCCGGCGCGTCCGGCGCGGACCACCAGCCATTTGCGCCGGGGACTCCCGCCACCTGCTTCATGGTGTACTGCTGCCCGTTGGCGAGCAGCGAGACGGCCGAGGCGTCCGGGGCCCAGACATCGAACCGGCCGGAACCGCGGTGCGTGAGGCTCATGCGTTGTCTCCGATCACGGGCGCGAGCAGCGCCACAGGGTATTGCTGGAAGATGCCGGCTACCGGCACCGGGCCGGGGCCGTGCGTCCGTCCCGTGAGTTCGTCCCGCATGGAGGTGGAAAGTTCGACGGCGGTGTCCCGCCATCCGCCGGCGCGTTCCAGCCCGGAGGGAAGCCGAGTGGCCAGGGTCAAGGCGCCGGGTGTGCCGCCAGCGCCGGTGCTGTCCTCCCCGCGGTCGAACGCCACCAGATGATCAGAGGCGGGGCCGGAAGCAAAAACGGGCCGGTAGCCCTGGAAGAGTTCGGGCCGGTCCCGGCGGAGGCGCAGCGCCCGGGAGGTCGCCAGCAGTTTCGCAGCCTCGTCCCGGAAGTCTGCCGGAAGCGTGCCGGCATCCAGCACGGCAAGGGCCGTTTCGCGGCGCTGGAAGTCCACTGCCCGCCGGTTGTCCGGGTCGGCCAGCGAGCGGTCCCGGAATTCGGTGCCCTGGTAGACATCCGGCACTCCCGGCATGGTCAGCTGGAGCAGCTTCAGGGACAGCGAGTTGGAAGCGGCAAAGGCATTCGTCCTGGCGACGAAGTCCTCGATCGCCGTGGTGACCCGGGCGTCGTCGAACGCTGCGTCCACCGCTGCCTTGACCCGTGCTTCGAACTTTTCGTCCGGATCCGTCCAGGTGGTGGAATTGGCTGCTTCCCGGGCCGCCTTCTCCGCATAGGTCTGCAGCCGCTCCCGCGACGCCGGCCACGCACCGATGACCGCCTGCCACAGCAGGTTCTCGAACGGGCCGTCGGGCACAGGGGCGAGCCCGCGAAGCGCGTCCAGGGTTGCTGCCCACTCGTCCGGCAGCTCGGCGATCACGGAGATCCGGGCCCGGGTGTCCTCGCTGCGCTTGGTGTCGTGCGTGGTCAGCGTGGTCATGGACAGTGGCAGGGATGCCTGGCGCTCGGCCAACCGCCGGTGGAACTCTTCCGGGTCGAGGGAGAAATGGGAAGGGTCCGCTCCCACTTCCGTCAGTGTCCCCAGCCGGGTGTACCGGTAGAAGGCCGTGTCCTCAACACCCTTGGCCATCACCATGCCGGACGTCTGCTGGAAGCGCTGGCCCAGTTCGGTCTCGGGCTTCAAGAGCAGGGGCAGCAGCACGTCCAACACGTCGGCCAGGTCAGGGCGCTGGCGGGCCGCGGCCGCGCAGGCCTCGCGCAGCACGTCCTCACCCGTGGGCAGATAGGTCCGGTACACGGGGAATGCCGCGATGACCTGGGCCAAGGCATCCGCCGCCACAAGCTCGGACAAATTCGCGGAAGCCGGCACCAGGCGTGCCAGCCGCAGGATCTCGGACCGCAGCATGCCATCAGCCACGGCACGCTTCGTCCCCAGGATCATGGCCGCATAGTCCGCAGGTTCCCCGGAGCGGAGCCGTGCATCCAACGCGTCCAAACCGGCCTCGCCGGCCGGATCCACGAACAGGCGGTCCAGATCGGCCAGGGCGTCGTAACCAGTGGTTCCCTCGCAGGACATTTCCGGCGGGAGCTCCTCCCCCGGCTCCAGGATCTTCTCCACCAGGACGTAGGCTCCGCCGCTGATGTCCTTGAGCCTGCGAAGGTACCCGGAAGGATCCGCCAGGCCGTCCGGATGGTCCACGCGCAGCCCGTCGGCCAGGCCGTCGTCGAACCAGCGCTTGACCTCGGCATGGGCTTGGTCGAAGACCCAAGGGTCCTCCACGCGGATGCCCGCCAGGGTGTTGACCGCGAAGAAGCGCCGGTAGTTCAGCTCGCTGTCCGCCCGGCGCCAGGAAACGAGTTCGTAGTGCTGCCGGTCATGGACAGCACGTGCCGAGTCGCCGTCGGAACATGAACCTTCGGCCAACGGAAAGCGGTGGTCATAGTAACGAAGCTCGCCATCGGCGACTTCCAGCACATCAAGGTCGTCATCGCTGCCCAGGACCGGGATCCGGATCCGGCCGGCACCAAAGTCCCAGTCGACGTCGAACGCTTCCGCGTAAGGCGAGCCGCGCCCTTCCTGCAACAGCGACCACCACCACGGGTTCTGCGCCGGCGAGGCCACGCCCACATGGTTGGGAACGATGTCCACCAGCACGCCCATGCCCTGGGCGCGGGCAGCCTCGGAGAGTGCCCGCAGCCCCTCCGGGCCGCCCCGCTCCGGGTCCACCAACGACGGGTCCGTCACGTCATAGCCGTGATCGGAACCGTGTTCCGCCGTCAGGATCGGCGACAGGTAGACCCAGTCAACGCCCAGTGATTTCAGGTACGGAACGGTCGCGGCAGCATCAAAGAGCGTGAAGCTGCTGCGGATCTGGAGCCGGTAGGTGGACGCCGGAACCTTCACTTTGCCTGGTCTTTCGGTTTGCTGACCTTTTTCGTTTTCTTGGGCTCGGGCACGGTAGGCGTGCTGAGCGCTTCGGTCTCGCTGGTGCTGGTCTGCGTCAGGGCAGCCAGCGACGCAGCTACTGAGTGGTCCGGCTCCGCTTCCTCCACCATGTGCGCCCTGAGGACCACCAGTGACTTGGCATCCACAGGAAGGATCTGGCCCGCTTTCACGGGGGCAGTGTCCGCGTTATGTCCGGCGGTGTCGATGATGATGTCCCACGCCGGTGCATACTCGTCGTTTGGAAGGGTGAAGTTCACCATGTCATCGTGTGCGTTGAAGTACAGCACGAAGTTCACGTCGGTAATCCGGCGGCCGCGGGCGTCCTTGCCCTGGATGCCGTCGCCGTTAAGAAATACACCGACCGAGCGGCCGAAACCGCTGTCCCAGTCCTCCGGCTTCATGGTATCGCCGTCGAGGTCCAGCCATACGATGTCCGGCAGCCGCTCGCCTTCGCCTCTGCGGACGGGGCGGCCGTCGAAGAACCTGCTCCGGCGGAACGTGGGGTGCTTGGCGCGGAGCGCGTTGACGGCGGCAGTGAATTCGACGAGGGGCTGGTCGATGTTCTCCCAGTTGATCCAGGTCAGTTCGGAATCCTGGCAGTAGCCGTTGTTGTTGCCCTGCTGTGTGCGGCCCAGTTCGTCACCGTGCAGCAGCATGGGCACACCCTGGGACAGCAGCAGCGAGGCGATGAAGTTCCGCTGCTGGCGGGCGCGCAGCCCCAGAACGGCAGGATCGTCGGTGGGGCCTTCGGCGCCGCAGTTCCAGGACCGGTTGTGGGATTCGCCGTCGTTGTTGTCCTCGCCGTTGGCGTCGTTGTGCTTCTCGTTGTAGGACACCAGGTCCGCCAGTGTGAAGCCGTCATGGGCGGTGACAAAGTTGATCGATGCAACGGGCCGGCGGCCCGAGTGCTCGTACAGGTCAGCGGACCCGGTAATGCGGGAGGCGAATTCGCCCAGTGTGGCCGGTTCACCGCGCCAGAAGTCGCGGACGGTGTCGCGGTACTGGCCGTTCCACTCCGTCCACTGCGGCGGGAAGTTGCCCACCTGGTAGCCGCCGGGACCCACATCCCAGGGCTCGGCGATGAGCTTGACCTGGGAAACCACGGGGTCCTGCTGGATGAGTTCGAAGAAGGTGGAGAGTTTGTCCACATCGTAGAACTCGCGGGCCAGGGTGGACGCGAGGTCGAAGCGGAAGCCGTCGACATGCATTTCCGTGACCCAGTACCGCAGGGAATCCATGAGCAACTGCAGCGAGTGCGGCTGGCGGACATTGAGCGAGTTGCCCGTGCCCGTGTAGTCCATGTAGTGCTTCTCGTCGCCCTCCATGAGCCGGTAATAGGAGGCGTTGTCGATGCCCTTGAAGGACAGCGTGGGGCCCAGGTGGTTGCCCTCGGCGGTGTGGTTGTAGACCACGTCCAGGATGACCTCGATGCCCGCCCGGTGCAGGGTGCGGACCATCGCCTTGAAGTCCTGGACCTGCTGGCCGGTGTCGCCGGTGGAACTGTAGGTGTTCTGCGGCGCGAAGAAGCCGATGGTGTTGTAGCCCCAGTAGTTGTTCAGGCCCTTGTCTTTCAAGGTGCCCTCGTTGACGAACTGGTGGACCGGCATCAGTTCGATGGCGGTGACGCCCAGCTTCTGGAGGTGCGAGATGACCGACGGGTGCGCAACGCCGGCATAGGTGCCCCGCTGCTCCTCGGGGATCTCGGGGTGGAGCTGGGTCAGGCCCTTGACGTGGGCCTCGTAAATGACCGACTTGTGGTACGGAATGCGCAGGTTATGGTCGCCGTCCCAGTCGAAGAACGGGTTGATCACCACGCCCATCATCATGTGCGGCGCGGAGTCCTCATTGTTGATGGAGTCCGGCTCGCCCAGGTTGTAGGAGAAGAGCGCCGGCTCCCAGTCCATCTGCCCGTGTACGGCCTTGGCATAGGGGTCCAGGAGCAGTTTGTTGGGGTTGAAGCGGTTGCCGGAGTCAGGGTCGTAGGGCCCGTGGACGCGGTAACCGTATTTCTGGCCCGGCTGGACCTGCGGGATGTAGCCGTGCCACACGTAGCCGTCCACTTCATCAAGCGTGAACCGCGTTTCGACGCCGTCGTCATCGAAGAGGCACAGCTCGATCTTTTCGGCGCGTTCGCTGAACAAAGCGAAGTTCGTGCCGGTCCCGTCAAAAGTGGCGCCAAGCGGATAAGCCGTTCCGGGCCAGATTTCCATACGTGCTCCTCATCGTTGTTCGACAGCGGGTGTGTGGACACAAAACCGCCCCTGCCGGTACAAAACCTATGCCTACGGTAGCGGGTGGGTGTGACTATTACGTTTCTGGCCCGCCGGTTTACTAAGCAGACTGACTTTATACCAGACGTCTGGTACGGCGTCCGCAATCCGGCCGGCCGTCAGCGGTCCGCCGGCGGAGGCGGCCGCTCCCGCCAAGCCGTGGAGGCTGGCCCCGAGGGCGGCAATCGCTGCCCAGCGCTCGTCCGGATCGATGCCCGCAGCACGGAAGCGCCCGACGTCGGGCCCCATTTGGGCGAGCAGCGCACCGATGATCCCGGCCAGTACGTCGCCGCTTCCGGCGGTGGCGAGCCACGCCGTGCCGTCCGCCTGGCTGTAGAAATCCTGGAAGGGCGACGCGACCACCGTGGTGGCGCCCTTCAGCAGCACAGTGGCCTCGGTCAGCACGGCCGCGTGCCGGGCCGCGCCAAGGGTGGAGGACTCGACGGCGGTACGGTCCGGGGCGGGATCAAAGTCCGGGCTGTCCGGGGACGAGGCGAGCCGCTGCAGGAGGGCCGCCAGTTCGCCGGCGTGCGGCGTGAGAACCACCTGTGGCGCCAGGATCGCGGGCAGGGCGGGAAGCGCCCCGGCGTCGGCGATCACGGGCAGGCCGGATTCCACGGCGTCACGGGCGCGCTGGAGCTGTTCTGTATTGGCGGGTCCCATGCCTGAACCCACCAGCCACGCCTGGACGTGCGTCTCCGCCACGGTGCCCGTGCTGCACACCACCTCCGGGCACGACTGCCGCACCAGGTCGGCCACCTCGGGCGGGCCCAGGTAGCGGACCATCCCTGCGCCGGCCGCCAGCGCACCCCGGCAGGCCAGCACGGCGGCGCCCGGATAGTCGGCGGATCCGGCCACGACGCCCAGGACGCCGCGCGAATACTTGTGCGAGCGCCTCCCGGGCTGCGGCAGGAGCCGGGCCAGGTCCACCGGCTCAAACCTGCGCAGTGCAGGCCAGGCCAGTTCCTCTTCGATGCCGATAGGCACCACGTGAATGCGGCCGGCGTGATCGGCACCCGGGTCCGCCAGCAGCCCCACCTTGGCGGCGGCGAAAGTTACGGTCACATCCGCGGACAGCACCGGCGCATGGGCTTCCCCGGTGTCGGCATCAACGCCGCTGGGGATATCGCAGGCAACCACAATCCCCTGTGCCATGGACGCTAGCCGCAAATCCGAGAGGCCGCTCACGAGATCGGCTGCAGCTCCGCGAAGGCCGCCGCGGGCGCCCGTCCCCAGGATTGCGTCAATTACGACGTCGGCATCCGCCACGTGTGCGGCCAGCTGGCTGGCGTTGGATTCGGTGAGGAGATGCACGCGCCCGCCGGCGCGCTCAAAGGCAGCCAGCGCCTCGGCGTGGGCCGTTCCGGCGGTGAGTACCGCCGTCGTACGCATTCCCCTGGCGGCCAGGAACGAGGCGGCGAAGAGGCCATCTCCCCCGTTGTTGCCCTTGCCTGCGAGGACGGCCACGCTGGCGCCGTAAAGCCGCCGGCTGCGTGCCTGAAGCTCGCGGACCACGGCGTTGGCGAGCCCATGGGAGGCCCGCTGCATCAGAACACCGCCCATGCCGGCAGCCAGGAACGGCTGTTCTGCCGCCCTGATCTGGGTTCCGGTATAGGCGCTGATCATGGTGTCAGGTCCGTCGTTGGGCTGAGTAGTAAGTGGCTCAGCCTTCGGCCAGGACCGTGGCCGTGGCGATCCCGCCATCGTGGCTCATGGAGACGTGCCAGCGCTTGACGCCCTTGGACTCGGCCACCGCCAGCACAGTTCCCTTGACCTGGATGGTGGGTCCGTGCTGGTCCAGGCCGATCCAGCAGTCCTGCCAGTTCATGCCGGCCGGCGCGCCGAGGACCTTGGCCACGGCCTCCTTGGCGGCGAACCGCGCGGCCAGGGAACGGGTGTTCAGTTCGCGTTCCGCGGGCACGAACAGCCGGTCCCGGAGCCCCGGGGTGCGTTCAAGCTGGCGGCCGAACCGCTCGATGTCTACAACGTCTACGCCAATGCCAACGATCATGGCGCTATTCTACGGGGACGTTCACAGCCTGCCGTGCACAACCTGCGACATAGGCCCCCTTGCCCCGGACGCTAGTGCCGTAGACTCGCGTGTGCCCAAGGACTGTCGAGCTCGTGTGAGGACGGACGGGAATGGTGCACCACCGACTGAAGAAGCATGACTGTACTCTTCACACCGCTGATGTTGTCGAGCGCCTGGGACTCCTCGTGCCATGCATCGCGGAGGAGGAGGTCGAACCGGTTCGGCCGGCCGAGTTGGCGGACTGGATCTCCATCGAGGCCGAGGACGAACCCGAGATCGCCAAACACGGCTGGCTGGTGGAACTGGACGACGGGGTCGGTCTGCTCGTTCGCCCCGATCACGACGATCTGGCGGACCTGTTGGGAGAGCAGGTCGGTGTCCGCTCGGTTGTCCAGCTCGATCGCGAAGTGTTCGCCGTCGAAGCGCCCCGGTTGTGTGCCGATGGACTGCGCGCAGCCGTTATACAGGCCGTCGCTGCTGCCAACAGCAGGGCCCATAACCCGCATCCGGCGGGTCAGCCGGGCGCCCCGGCCGGAGACGGCCTCGCCCCGCCCGACCCAGGCGCCACGGCTCAGACAACACGGCCGGCACAGACCATGGAACCTCCCGAGGACGACGACCTGTGCCGGCTGGTCTCCGGAGACGCCGCCAGTGACGGCCAGAGAGTTCAAATATGGGTCAACCGGAACGGCATCCTCATCCTGCCCGCCGGCACCATCCCGCACGGCCCCCTGGACCACAGCGAGAACCCACACTTTCAGCGCGCCATCGTTACGTCAGCTCGTGCGTCCGAACTTGCAAAGCGCCATGCAGGGAGATGGATCCCCTATTCCTCCCTCAGCGACGTCGGGCTGCTCCGCCCCCGGGCTGGTGCGGCGTCGCTGGCGAGCTACCGTCGTCGAGCGAAGTGGCGCTTCTGCCTCGTTGAGCTGGCGAGGTACCCGTCCACACGCCCTGCTATTCGGGGTCTACGTCGTTGCCGGGCGCAGCCGCGGACCGGTGGACGGGCTGCCCTAAGAGGGCGGGCCGGGTAATAAACGGAAGCCCCGAGCCTAAGGCTCGGGGCTTCCATTTCGCTTGGCACCGACCGGCTCTTGGCCGGCCGGTCTGCGGTTACTCGACGGTGACGCTCTTGGCGAGGTTGCGGGGCTGGTCCACGTCGTAGCCCTTGGCCGAGGCGAGGGCCAGGGCGAAGATCTGCAGCGGGACGGTGCTGAGCAGTGGGGCCAGCAGCACGGGGGTTTCCGGGATGTAGAAGACGTGCTCGGCGTAGGCCTTGACTGCTTCGTCGCCCTCTTCGGCGATCACAATGGTCTTGGCGCCGCGCGCCCGGACTTCCTGGATGTTCGAGACCACCTTGGCGTGCAGCGAGTCGCGGCCGCGCGGGGACGGGACCACCACGAACACGGGCTGGCCCTCCTCGATCAGCGCGATCGGGCCGTGCTTGAGCTCACCGGCGGCGAAGCCCTCAGCGTGGATGTACGCGAGCTCCTTGAGCTTCAGCGCACCTTCCATGGCCACCGGGAAGCCGACATGGCGACCCAGGAACAGCACCGACTTCGCATCCGCCATGGACACGCCGAGTTCCTTGATCTGCGCCTCGTTGTCCAGGATCCGCTGGATCTTGGCCGGGATCTTGTTCAGATCCGCCAGGATGTCCTTGATCTCGCCCTGGAACTTGTTCCCGCGCAGCTGCGCCAGGTACAGGCCCAGCAGGTACGCGGCGGTGATCTGGGCCAGGAACGCCTTGGTGGAGGCGACGGCGATTTCCGGGCCGGCGTGGGTGTAGAGCACGGCGTCGGATTCGCGCGGGATGGTGGAGCCGTTGGTGTTGCAGATCGAAACCGTCTTGGCGCCCTGTTCCTTGGCGTACCGGACAGCCATCAGGGTATCCATCGTCTCCCCTGACTGGGAGATCGAAACGATCAGGGTGTTCTCGTCCACGATCGGGTCCCGGTACCGGAACTCGTGGGAGAGTTCCACCTCGGTGGCGATCCGGCACCAGTGCTCGATGGCGTACTTGGCCACCTGCCCGGCATACGCCGACGTGCCGCAGGCCAGCACAATGATCTTGTCGACGTTCTTGAGCAGCTGCGGGTCAATGCGGAGCTCATCCAGGGTCAGTTTGCCGTTGACGTCTGAACGGCCCAGCAGGGTCTGCAGCACGGCGTCGGGCTGGTCATGGATTTCCTTCTCCATGAAGGACGGGAACCCGCCCTTTTCCGCCGATTCCGGGTCCCAGTCAACGTGGTATTCCTTGCCCTCGGCCGGGGCGCCATAGAAATCGGTGATCTCCACCGTGTCCGCGGTGATGGTGACAATCTGGTCCTGGCCCAGCTCCACCGCGCGGCGGGTGTAGTCAATGAACCCGGACACGTCCGAGCCCAGGAAGTTCTCGCCCTCCCCCAGGCCCACCACCAAAGGTGAGTTGCGGCGGGCGGCAACCACAACATCGGGCTGGTCCGCGTGGACCGCCAGCAGCGTGAACGCACCTTCCAGGCGCTGGCAGGCGTACTGCATCGCCAGCGTCAGGCCGCCGTCGGACGCAACACCACCGAGCTTGTGGCGGAAGATATCGCCCAGCAGCACGGCCGCGACCTCGGTGTCCGTCTCGGACTCGAACGCGTAGCCCTTGCCCACCAGCTCACGTTTGAGCTCGGCGAAGTTCTCGATGATGCCGTTGTGGATCAGGGCCAGCTTGCCGCCGTCGGACAGGTGCGGGTGCGCGTTCTGGTCCGTGGGCCCGCCGTGCGTGGCCCAGCGGGTGTGGCCGATGCCGGTGAACGTTTCCGGCAGCGGACGCTCCTCCAGCTCGGCGAGGAGGTTGCTCAGCTTGCCGGACTTCTTCCGGGACTCGATGGCACCTTGCGAGACCACCGCGACACCTGCGGAGTCGTAACCCCGGTACTCCAGACGGCGCAATCCCTCAAGGACTACATCCAACGCACTGTGACCGGCATTCACACGGCCAGCAGAATGGCCCACATATCCAACGATTCCACACATGGGCTCCAGCTTATCGGCAGCGGCGTTGAGATCTAAACTTAGGGTGCTCCATTTCGCTCTCAGCCGCGCGAAGGGCAGAATCTCTATAGTGACTTTGCAACGCAATGAAGCGAACGGTGAGGGTGTCTCCCCGTTCGTTGAGCTGGACCGCCAGACCTGGTCCCGGCTCGCCGCCCAGATGGAGCAGCCCCTTAACGAAGAGGACATTGTCCGTCTGCGTGGCCTCGGCGATCCCCTGGACATGAAGGAGATCCGCGAGGTCTACCTGCCCCTGTCACGGCTCCTGCACCTTTATGTGGAAGCCGCGGGCCAGCTTCATTCGGCCACCACCACCTTCCTGGGTGAGCAGACCCAGCGCACTCCGTTTGTCATTGGCGTGGCCGGCTCGGTGGCCGTGGGCAAGTCCACCATCGCCCGCGTGCTCCGGGAGATGCTGCGGCGCTGGCCCGGCACCCCCAACGTTGAGCTGATCACCACGGACGGCTTCCTCTACCCCCTGGCGGAGCTCAAGCGCCGCCAGCTGCTGGAACGCAAAGGCTTCCCCGAGTCCTACGACCGCCGCGCGCTGCTGCGCTTTGTGAGCGAGGTCAAGGGCGGCGCCGAGGAAGTCCGGGCGCCCTGGTACTCCCACGTTACGTACGACATCGTGCCGGACAAGGAAGTGGTGGTCCGCCGCCCGGACGTGCTGATTGTGGAGGGCCTGAATGTGCTGGCCCCGGCCCGCCCGCGCCACGACGGCAAGCAGGGCCTGGCGGTGAGTGATTTCTTCGACTTCTCCATCTATGTCGACGCCAAGACCGCCTACATCGAGGAATGGTATGTGGAGCGGTTCCGCAGGCTCCAGAGCACCGCGTTCGCGCAGCCTGAGTCTTACTTCCACCGGTATGCCACGCTGTCCCCTGCCGAAGCCGAGCGCACCGCCAGGGACATCTGGAAGCGCATCAACGAGCCAAACCTGGAGGAAAACGTCCTTCCCACCCGGGGCCGCGCCCAACTGGTTCTGACCAAGGACGCGGACCACTCCATCCGCCGCATGCTGCTGCGGAAGGTTTAACACGCGTGTGCCACGACTGCGTGGCAGGCGGCCGCTCGGGAGCCAGCCGCCGCTCCTTCGCCCGCTTCCTTGCCGCCGGAGCCGGGCTGACGGTCCTGGCAGCGTGCACGCCGGAGGCACCCGCCGCGGTGACGCCGTCGTCCTCCTCCCCTGTACCTGGGGTGACCTCCGCATCCCCGTCCGCCGTCGCGGTCCCTTCAGTGGAAAGCACGACGGCGGCAGCTGAGCCGCCGCCGCAGGCTCCCGTACCGCCGTCGGCAGCGCTGCCCCGACAGTTTTCGCTGACGGATCCGGCCAGCCCGTGGCTGGTGGTCAACAAACACCGTCCGCTGGCGCCGGCGGACTACGTTCCGGCGGACCTGGTCCAGCCGAACGTCATGCTGGCCGTATCCGGCGAGGCGGCCCTGCTGAACAGGACGACGGCGGCGGCCGCGGAAGCAATGTTCGCCGCGGCCGCGCAGGACGGCGTCATCATGACGCTGGCCAGCGGTTACCGCTCCTACGGCACGCAGGTGGCCACGTACAACGGCTATGTGGCAGCCCGCGGCCAGGCCGATGCCGACACGGCAAGCGCCCGGCCCGGCTACTCGGAGCACCAGACCGGCTGGTCCTTTGACATCGGAGACGGCGGCGGGGCGTGCGGCTTCCAGCCATGCTTCGCCGACCAGCCGGCGGCTGTGTGGGCGAAGGCGAACGGCCATCGCTTCGGATTTGTGGTGCGGTATCCGTGGATGTTCCACCCGGTCACCGGCTACTACTACGAGCCGTGGCACCTGCGGTACATCGGCGTCGAAGCCGCCACGGACATGGCGACCCGGGGCATCAGCACCGTGGAGGATTACTTCGGGGTGGACGCGGCGCCGGGGTACGCCTGAACACCGTGCTGATGTGTTGCAGGGCGTCATCCCCTGTTAACGGCAATGCGCTAGCTTGGTACTCATGCTGACAGGATTCAAGAATTTCATTATGAAGGGCAATGTCGTTGACCTTGCCGTAGCCGTTGTGATGGGTGCCGCATTCAGCTCCGTCGTGACCTCTATCGTCCAGGGCCTGCTGACGCCTCTGATCGGACGTCTGTTCAGTGCCAAGGGCGTTGAAGAGATGCAGTGGGAGGGATTCATGTACGGGTCCGTCATCTCCTCCATCATTTCTTTCGTGCTGGTGGCCGCCTCCATCTACTTCGTGGTGGTACTTCCCATGAACCACATGATCGAGCTCCGTAACCGCAAGCTGGGAATCAACAAGGATGTCAAGGAAGAGGCTGCAGAGGATCCGCAGATCGCCCTGCTGACCGAAATCCGGGACTCGCTGCAGCAGCGCACCCCGTAACCTCACCGCAGACAAGTGTGGCCCGCTTCCTGACGGAGGCGGGCCGCACCTGGTTGTGTCGTGGATCAGTCGGTGACCAGCTCGAGCGCGAGCTCGTTGCGGACAACCTGGGCCAGGCGTTCAGCGATGGAGTGGGCTGTTGCCTCATCCCCTGCTTCCACCATGACCCGCACTACGGGCTCAGTGCCTGAGGGGCGGAGCAGGACACGTCCGTTATCGCCCAGCTCGGCTTCGGCCAGGACCACGGCCTGCGCCAGCGCGTCGGAACTAGCCACCCGGGTGCGGTCAACGCCCCTGACGTTGATGAGTACCTGCGGGAGCTTGGTCATCACAGTGGCGAGCTGCTTGAGCGGCCGGCCGGTCAGGGCGACCTGCGCGGCAATCTGGAGCCCTGTGAGGACGCCGTCGCCTGTGGTGGCGTAGTCAGCGAAGATCACGTGGCCGGACTGCTCGCCGCCGAGGTTGTATCCGCCGTCCCGCATCTCCTCAAGGACGTAGCGGTCCCCGACGCCTGTTTCGCGGATCGTGATGCCTGCTTGGCGCAGTGCGATCTTGAGGCCGAGGTTGCTCATCACGGTGGCCACCAGGACGTCGTCGATGAGCTTGCCTGAGGCTTTGAGGGCGACGGCCAGGATCGCCATGATCTGGTCACCGTCCACCACTGTGCCTTCGTGGTCCACAGCGAGGCAGCGGTCGGCGTCGCCGTCGTGGGCGATGCCGAGGTCGGCTCCGTGCTTCAGCACGGCGGCTTTGAGCGGACCGAGATGGGTGGAGCCCACGCCTTCATTGATGTTGTGGCCGTCCGGCTCGGCGCCGATCACGATAACGTCGGCGCCGGCGTCCTTGAAGACCTGGGGTGAGCAGCCGCTGGCGGCGCCGTGGGCGCAGTCCAGGACTACCTTCAGCCCGTCGAGGCGGTGCGGGAGCGTCTGCAGGAGGTGGACGATGTAGCGGTCTTCGGCGTCGGAGAAGCGCTGGATCCGGCCGACGTCGCTGCCGACGGGCCGCTGCGGCTCCTTGCCCATCTGCTCCTCGATGGCGTTCTCCACGTCATCAGGAAGCTTCTGCCCGCCGCGCGCGAAGAACTTGATGCCGTTATCAGGGGCCGGATTATGCGAGGCCGAGATCATGACGCCGAAGTCGGCGTCGAGGTCTGCCACGAGGTAGGCCGCGGCCGGCGTCGGGAGTACGCCGGCGTCGTAGACATCAATACCGGAGCTTGAGAGCCCAGCCTCAACGGCGGCGGCGATGAATTCCCCGCTGGCGCGGGGGTCGCGCGCCACCACGGCGCGGGGCCGGGTGCCCTTGGTATTGCGGTCATGACCAAGCACGACGGCGGCCGCCTGGGCCACGTTCATCGCCAGCTCGGCAGTCAACAGGCCGTTAGCCAGGCCCCGGACACCATCTGTTCCAAATAATCTAGACATCGTGGACAAGTCTAGAGGACGGCGGCGCGGGGCTTTGAACGGGCTGGTCAGAGTGACGCCGGAGTCACTGGGCGAAGCGCCGCTTAACGGCAGAAGCCCGCCCCGCCAATGGCGGGACGGGCTTCTGTGCAAGCGGGTTTAGCGCTTGGAGTACTGCTGAGCCTTACGGGCCTTCTTGAGACCGGCCTTCTTACGCTCGATGACGCGTGCGTCACGGCGAAGGTAACCAGCCTTCTTCAGGGTGGCGCGGTTGTTCTCGGTGTCGATCTCGTTCAGTGAACGGGCGATGCCGAGGCGCAGGGCACCGGCCTGGCCGGAGATGCCGCCACCGTGGATGCGGGCGATAACGTCGTAGGCGCCATCAAGATCGAGGATCTTGAAGGGCTCGTTGACGTCCTGCTGGTGCAGCTTGTTCGGGAAGTAGTTGTCCAGCGCGCGGCCGTTGATGGTCCACTTGCCGGTGCCGGGCACGATGCGCACGCGGGCTACAGCTTCCTTGCGACGGCCAACTGCGGCGCCGGCAACGGTCAGTGCCGGGCGTTCCTTCTTCGGCGCTTCTGCTTCCGCAGGACCGCTCTCCGAGGTGTAGCTGGTCGGGTTTTCCTCAGCCACAACGGCCTCGGTGGTCTCTTCGTTCTGAGCCACGATTCTCCTTGTATAGATAAGTTGTTTGGTGGCCAGGACTACTGGGCGACCTGGGAAATTTCGAACGTCTTGGGCTGCTGCGCGGCGTGCGGGTGCTCTGCACCGCGGTACACCTTCAGCTTGCCCAGCTGCTGTGCAGCGAGGGAGTTCTTGGGGAGCATGCCCTTGATGGCCTTCTCAACGGCGCGGACCGGGTTGGATTCCAGGAGTTCCGCGTAGTTGACGGAGGTCAGGCCGCCCGGGTAGCCGGAGTGGCGGTATGCGCGCTTCTGCTCCAGCTTGGCGCCGGTCAGGGCAACCTTCTCGGCGTTGATGATGATGACGAAGTCGCCCATGTCCATGTGGGACGCAAAGGTGGCCTTGTGCTTGCCGCGCAGCAGGATTGCGGTCTGGCTCGCGAGACGACCAAGGACAACGTCTGTGGCGTCAATGACGTGCCACTGGCGGTTGATATCGCCGGGCTTCGGGGTGTACGTACGCACGGTTTTTGCCTCGTTCTTGTTCTGGCGTTCTTGTTTAGGTGTCACTCAAGCGTGTGCACCTACTATCTATGCGCTACCGGAACAGAGGTGAGGGCTCTATGTAACCAGTGATCCTGAAGTCCCGAATGTGCTCGTTGAGTAGTTATCCTGCAACCGGATTCTCAAGCGGGCACGCATCATCGAGAAAGGACACGCACAACGACTACCAATGTTAGCTTGAACCAGGCCTCAGGGTCAAAATGGGGTAGCCGGACGCTCCGTCGCCACCAGCCGGCCCGATGCATGCAGGGGGACTCTAGTGATTTCGTTGGGCAACGCCGCCACCTCCGAACCACTGTTTGTGGCGGTCATCGGACTCCTGGGATTCATTCTTGCACCTCTGGCCGAGATGGCCATCGCCAGGCTCCTCCCCCGGCTTGGCGGGCTGCCTGCCACCCGGGTCCGGGTTACGACGGCGATCATCACGTTTGTGCTGTGCACCGCCTTTGCGTATCGCTTTGGGCCGGATACCGCACTCCCGGCTTTTATTCTTCTTGCTGTCATGGGTGTGCAGCTGGCAAGAATTGATTTCTCGCTGCATTTGCTGCCGAACCCCCTGGTCCTTTTCGTGTTCTTGGGTGGCTGTTCCTTGTTTCTCGCGTCGGTTTTTGCAGAACCGCAGTGGGCTAGCCTCCTTCGAGCCTTGGCCGGAGCCGCAATCCTGTTCGTCATGTACCTGATCATGGCGTTAATTTCCCCCGGCGCCATCGGAATGGGCGACGTCAAGCTCGCGGGACCGGTCGGCCTCTACCTGGGGTACCTAGGATGGAGCCAGCTCCTGTACGGCGGCCTGCTGGGCTTCATTCTGAATGGCCTTGTCACCTTGTATGTAGTGCGCAGGAACCGTGTTGGGCGCGCCTCAGAAGTGGCCCACGGACCCTCCATGCTCGCCGCAGCCGCGGGCGTTGCCCTCTTCATGCTCTAGCCTGTGGGGCCCTGGCAGGCCACTCCCGTCGAGATGCCGCGCTCGGCAATCCAAGTAGTGGTTTCCTAAAGGACTCCTGTCGTGTGAGTACTCGCCCGCGGTGGTTCGAGTACGCCCGCAAAACACACCTCAGAAAGTCGAGTACCACTACGCATTGTTGGCCCGGAACGCCGGTGCCAATCTTTCCTTAGCGAAGTCCAGCCGCTAAGAATCATGGGGGCAGCTGGAAATTCGTTGAAAGTAATATCCAATCAATTTCATCGAATTAAGGAACCTAAAATGACTTCTCTCATGGTCTCAATGACTGCTTACATCGCCGGCCTCCGGGATCGCCTCGCGTCCGAAAAGGGTGCGACCGCAGTTGAATACGGACTTCTTGTAGCTCTGATCGCGGCTGTGATCGTTGTCATGGTCGGCCTGGTAGGCCAGGACGTCCTGACAGCCTTCACCACCATCGAGACTGCACTGCCGTAATAGCAGCCTTTATTAGGGAGCCCAGTGGTGCGGCCGGATAGATCGAGCGTCTGCTCTACGATTTCGGTTCCGCCGCTGGGCTCCCTATTTTGTCCATCCGTCCTCTTTTCTCAATTCCACAAGGAGGGGTTATGCACGGTTTCAGGATTCAGCTTCGAACACTCGCGGCGCGCTTGGCCACCAGCATGCGTCAAGCCTTTTTGAGCGAAGGCGGCGCCACATCCATTGAATACAGCTTCTTAGTCGTATTAATCGCGGCCATCATCGTCACAGTTGTTGGGCTCATTGGCCAGCATCTCTTGCCTGGATTTCAGATAGTTGAGGCTGGTTTCTGATGCGTTTCCTTCAGAGATTTCGCGACAGCCGTTCACCCGAGCGAGGCGCAGTAGCGGTCGAGTTCGCACTCGTACTTCCCATATTTGTCCTGCTCGTATTTGGCATCGCCGAGTACGGGCGTGCTTTCAACATCCAAGTTTCGTTGAGTGAAGCGGCACGAGAAGCGTCCCGCTACGCCGCCATTCATTCGTCTGATACGGGGTATACGCCAGCAGATGCCCGCTCAGCTGGCATCGCCGCGGCACCTTCGGTTCCGCTCGTCCCTGCTGATATAGCCATAGCCTATTCGCCGGGTTCTGCGTGCGCGGCTGACAGCAACGTGATCGTGACCATAACCTATTCAGTTCCTTACATGACGGGCCTGCCGAACTTGGTCCCAGGCATGTCACCGAACCTCACCGTTTCAAGCAGAGGTGTAATGCGATGCGCAGGATAAAGACGGATGAATCTGAACGGGGTGTAGTTGCCCCACTAACTGCGATCCTGCTGGTCTTTCTTTTGGGAATGACTGCGCTGGCAGTAGACGTCGGGATGATGTATTCGGAGCACGCCCAATTGCAAAACGGTGCCGATTCATCTGCTCTGGCCATTGCCCAGGCGTGTGCCGCCAGCCCGCCGGCTGCCGCCTGCAGCACGCCCCTCTCGTCGGCGTCTGTTTACGCTAACGGGAACGCCGTCGACGAACACAGCAACGTCGTGACGGCTACCGTAAATGCGGGCACGGTCGATGTGACCACTGAGTCCCGCGACGACGCAGGCAACAATCACCTGTCCCTGGTGTTCGCGCGAGTGCTAGGAATCGACACCACGGTCATCCATGCGTCGGCTCAGGCGAAGTTCGGCGGTTTTATGGCCGGCAACGTCTTTCCGCTTTCGTTCTCGAAATGCGAATCCGATCCGGGATTCACAAAAGCCCTTCAGTTCTTTCCAGAGCATGGCAACGCCATTGCCGATATGCCCGGCTATGAGTGCGTCACTCCGTCCTCGTCCGGTCTTGAAGTTCCTGGAGGCTTCGGCTGGCTCGATCATCCGGCAGGGTCATGCACTGCATCAGTAAACATCGCAGATCCCTGGGTCGGAACGAACACCGGACACAACTATGACAGCGACTGCGCAACTCTGCTGAACAAATGGGGTGCGATTCTATCCCAACCCGGTGGAACGGTCGACATTCTTATTCCGATCTTCGACGACGTACGGGGTACTGGTGCCAATGCAGAATTTCACATTGAAGCGTTCGCACAAATTTCGCTACGAGGATGGAACTTCGGCGGCGGAACCAAGTTGCCTAAGGACTATATGACACCGGACGCCACGGTCCTCCACGATCAGCTCGTCGCTGACAAAGACATAAAGCTCAAAAACAGCGATAACGGAATCTACGGAGAATTCATAAAGAAAGTTTCGCTAGCGGAATTGGGCACACTCGGAGGTCCCACAACCTATGGGGCTCTTGGGGCCAAACTCTCTAACTAGACCGAAAAGTCAGTACGACACAATCAATGATTGAAGAGGAGATCGAAAAGTGAAAACTCGCCTACTGGGAGGCATTGTCGCACTTGTGTTAGCAATAGTCGGCACTTTGCTACTAGTCGCATATGTTCAGGGCACTGAAGCCCGAGCTCAAAAAGACCTGCAACCCATCGAAGTTCTAGTCGTCCAGTCACAGATTCCGGAAGGATCAGATCTTGAGAAGATCAAGGCCTCCGTCAAACTGACTTCCATGCCCTCCGCTTCGGTCCCTAACGGGGCTTTGAAAAGCTTGGACGGCATCGAAGGAAAAGTGGCGTCGGTTGAAATCTTGCCTGGGGAAGCCCTCCTCGGAGCCCGGCTGGTCGATCCCCAAAGTCTCTCCGCTCCCGGATCGGTTCCTGTTCCGGCTGGAATGCAGGAGATTTCAGTCCAGCTGGAGGCGCAGCGTGTAGTCGGTGGCCGGATAGCTGCCGGCGACACGGTAGGGGTAATAGTTCTCTTTGACAAGGGTGCCAACAGGGAAGCGCCTGACGCTGAGACAGCCCAACAGGTATTCCACAAAGTGCTTGTGACCAGCGTCCAAAGGTCAGTCGCGAAATCCACCACCAAGCCGAGTGAGACGGACCCCGCGGAGCAGGCAAATACAGAACTCCCTTCGGGCCAGCTTCTTGTCACCCTAGCCAGGAACGACGTTGACTCAACCAAGATTGCGTTTGGGGCCGAGTTCGGTTCAGTCTGGCTGACGAAGGAGCCAGACACTTCCGTGGAGAGCGCCGGAGGGGTCATCAAGAAGCTGGAGCTGTACCGATGAGCAGATTCGTGTTGGTCACGGCTGATCATGAGTTTTCGCAACGCACAGAGAAGGCGGTCTCAGGACTTCACGGAAACCTCCACTCCATCACCGCCGACTATCTCCCGCCGAGTCCAGATCACATTCTGGGGGTCCTTTCGGGGGAGCTGGTTGAAGTAATCCTGTTGGGTCCCGGTTTGCCCCAGGAAGATTCAATCCAGCTGGCCAGTCTCTTCGATCTGCAGTATCCGGAAATTAGCATCGTTTTGGTTACGGGCAACGACTCGGAGGTGGCATTGCCCGCTATGCGTGCTGGCATCCGCGATCTGCTGCATCCAACAGCCAACGTGGACGCTATTCGCATGATGCTGGAAAGGGCCAGCCTAGCCGCGGCCGGCCGTCGGCGGGGCCTGGGCAGCAGTGTAGAAGGCCAGCCGACCGGGGGCCGCGTGATAGCAGTGATGTCCCCTAAGGGTGGAGTTGGCAAGACAACCGTCGCAACAAATCTGGCCGTCGGGTTAGGAAAGATAGCACCGATGAGCGTCGTGGTACTCGACTTGGATCTGCAGTTCGGAGACGTGGCATCAGGGCTAATGCTGGAACCCGAACGAACGCTGACGGACGCGGTTACCGGGGCTGCCGTCCAAGACAGCATGGTCCTTAAGTCCTACCTCACCGTCCACCCGGCCGGGATATACGCCCTCTGTGCTCCTCTAAACCCCGCTGATGCGGACCGCATCAGCGGGGAGCAAGTTGGCCATCTGATCAGTCAGTTGGCCAATGAATTCCAGTACGTGGTGGTCGATACTGCTCCTGGGCTCGGTGAACATGTCCTCGCAACACTGGAGCTAGGAACTGATGCAGTCTGGGTCTGTGGCATGGACATTCCCAGCATCCGGGGACTGCGAACAGGATTCGGCATTCTCCGGGAGCTCAACCTCCTGCCGGAGCAACGGCATGTTGTCCTCAACTTCGCTGATCGTCGGACAGGTCTCTCCTTGGGAGATGTTGAGGCCACCATCGGGTGTCCAGTCGATGTAGTCCTTCCTCGTTCCAGGGCGGTGCCCTTTTCCACGAACAAGGGAGTTCCGCTGCTGCAGGACGGATCGAGAGATGGCGCAGGGAAGGGCTTGGGACAGCTCGTGGAGCGTTTCAAGCCAGATTGGGAACAAAGACCACACAAGAAACTTCACAGAAGGGCGATAGTCCAATGAGCCTGTCCCAGCGTCTGGAAGCCGCTCGCGGTTTCGACAAACCCACCACAGCGACGACCACCGTTCAGAACGGGCCATGGGCCGGGCAAGCCGGAGGCACATCTGACCTGCCAGGGGGCAACCCAGAACCGAAAATTATGGGCTCCGAAACAAATGAAGCCCTTAGCGCCGTCAAGGAACGTGCCGGAACCGCACTTTACGAGCGTATGGGTAGCCGGATCACCGATTCTTCCATGGACGACGCCGAGCTCCAGCAGTATGTCAAGGACGAGTTGCGCGCGATCATTGAGGAAGACGAAATCCCCCTCAGTCCTTCCGAACGTCAGCGCCTAGTTCAGGACATCATCGATGACGTGCTGGGTCTTGGGCCTCTGGAGAAGTTCCTCAACGACATTGACGTGACTGAGATCATGGTCAACGGGCCCAGCAAGGTATACGTCGAAAGCCGGGGAAAGCTTTTCCTCACCGGGGCCAAGTTCAATAGTGAAGAGCATCTCCGCCGCATAATTGAGCGGATCGTCACGAAAGTGGGCCGGCGAATTGACGAATCATCCCCCCTTGTTGATGCCCGTCTTTCAGACGGATCCCGAGTAAACGCAATTATCCCGCCGTTGGCAGTGAGCGGATCCACCCTTACAATCCGCAAGTTTGGACATGTGCCGCTCACGGTCAATAACCTGATCTCCTTCGGGACCCTTTCCCCAGAAATCGCCGAGTTGCTACATGCCTGTGTCCAGGCTCGACTCAACATCATTGTTTCAGGGGGTACCGGTACCGGAAAGACCACACTTCTGAACGTGCTCTCATCGTTTTTGCCCGCGGACGAGCGCATTGTAACCATAGAGGACGCCGTCGAGTTGCAGTTGCAGCAAGAGCACGTGGTCCGGCTCGAGAGTCGGCCTCGGAATATTGAGGGCAAGGGCGAGGTCAGCATCCGCGAGTTAGTTCGCAACTCGCTCCGAATGCGCCCGGATCGCATCGTGATCGGTGAGGTCCGCGGTGGTGAGTCGCTGGACATGCTTCAAGCCATGAACACTGGTCATGATGGTTCAATATCCACCGTTCATGCAAACTCGCCCCGGGATGCCATCTCCCGGCTGGAAACCTTGGTACTGATGGCGGGTATGGACCTGCCGCTCCGCGCCATAAGGGAACAGATAGCTTCGGCGGTCAACCTGATCGTGCACATTTCTCGGCTGCGCGATGGCACGCGCCGCGTTACGCACGTCACGGAAGTGCAGGGTATGGAAGGCGACATTGTCACGCTCCAGGATGCTTTCGCATTTGACTACAGTGCAGGTGTGGACGCCGAGGGCAAATTCCTAGGCCGCCCAATTCCCACCGGCGTGCGGCCGCGGTTTGTAGATCACTTTGCGGAACTAGGCATCCCGCTGTCCCCGGCAGTCTTTGGCAGTTCGCCCATCGGGGGGGGATTCCGGTGACGGTCGACAACCCTATCTTTCTCGCGGTCGGGATCGTCCTCTGCGTGTTAGCAATTGCCGTTCTGTTCCTGGCAACGCTAGGTGGCGGTCACCGAGAGATCGCCTTATCGCGTCGACGGCCGGGTGCCACGAGCCAGCCATCAGTCCTGACTCGGGTCACCACTTCGGCTGCCACCTTCGTTGAGCGCAATGTCAGCGGCAATGCGCGATTCGGAAGTCGAGAGTCACTTGAACAGGCCGGGCTGAAGATGCGGCAAGCAGATTTCATCTTACTCATCGCCTGCGTCGGCGTCGCAATGGGTGCGGTGGGATTCATCTTGGGAGGTCCGGTATTGGGTGTTCTCTTACTTCTTGCCACGCCCTTGGGCGCGTTGGTTTTCCTCAATATTTTGACAAGTCGACGAAGAGCCAAATTCGAGGACCAGCTTGGTGACACGTTACAAATGCTCGCTGGCGGCCTGCGGGCGGGCCATAGTCTTTTGAGATCAGTTGACGCGGTTTCCAAGGAGGCGGATGCTCCCACATCAGAAGAGTTCGCACGTTTAGTCAACGAGACCCGTCTCGGTCGCGATTTGCGGGAATCCATGTTGGACGCGGCTCGTCGATTACGGAGTGAGGACTTCGACTGGACCAGCCAGGCCATTGAAATTCACCGTGAGGTCGGAGGCGACCTCGCGGACGTGTTAGATCACGTGGGCGAGACAATCCGTGAACGCTCCCAAATTAAGGGACAGGTTCAAGCACTGAGCGCAGAGGGAAGGATCTCTGCTTACATTCTGATGGCCCTCCCGATAGGGATGTTCCTGTATCTCAGCGTGGCAAGCCCTGGGTACATTGGCACGCTATACACCAGTCTTCTCGGTTGGGCCATGATCGGGGCGTCCGTCTTATTACTGATACTCGGTGGCTTCTGGCTCAGCCGTGTCATCAAGATCAAGTTCTAGGAGGTCGTTGTGAGCGCAATGGCGTGGGTAATTATTGCACTAGTAATTCTTCCAAGTTCGTTCATGGTGTGGTCGTTCGTCTCAGTCGATCGCCGGGGTTTTGCCGCTGTTCAAAGCAATCTTGGACGAGGCTTAAGGGCTGCAGAAGGCAGGGATTCCCCTGTCGATACGAAATCGACTATGGCCCTTGGTACACGACTGACGCCCAAGGGCTACGTGGCCTGGCTCGATAAGCTCCTGGCACGGGCGGGGCGCCCGACCAATCTGCCATTGGAGCGCTTGCTCATCGCAAAACCGGCGTTGGCACTAGTAGTGGGCGTGCTGGGAATCCTTCTGATTCTGCGGTCGCCGGCTGGAACTACCGTATTGATGGCCTTGGCTTTGACATTGCTCGCGTACTTTGTTCCCGACATTCTCATTCACGGCCGAGGTGCAAAGCGCCAATCCGCGATTGAACTTGAACTGCCTAACACTTTGGATCAAATGCTGATCTCAGTTGAAGCCGGGCTGGGATTTGAAACCGCGATGACAAGAGCGGGACAAAATGGCAAGGGCCCCCTTGCAGAAGAACTGATTCGAACCCTTCAAGATATGCAGGTGGGCCGGAGCCGTCGCGACGCTTACTTGGCGATGGCTACGCGCACCGATGTTCCCGACCTCCGGAGTTTCGTTCGGGCTGTGGTCCAGGCCGACATCTATGGCATAGCCATTGCCAACGTCCTGCGAACCCAGGCCAAACAGATGCGGGTAAAGAGGCGCCAAAGAGCTGAAGAGAAAGCAATGAAACTACCGGTTAAGGTGCTCTTTCCGCTGATGTTCTGCATCCTTCCCGTCCTGTTCATCGTGATAATAGGTCCTGCCGTCATTAACGTGATGAATAACTTTTCGTCGCTTTAGCATCGATTCCCTACACGGCATGCCTTAGCGCGCCCACCGGCGCCCCAAAGACCGGACCCTCTCGGAACCCAGAACCGAGGGGGTCCGTTTGTGTGCCCAGACAATCAAGGTTTCGCAGCGTCAGCACAGGATTTCCGTAGGGAAAGCGCATGAGACGCGCAGCAGATGAAGACTTGGCGCAGGATGCTGCAAGTTCTCATCAACATCGCATCAAGCGTTGCTAGTTTCGTGTTTGAGCTGGTGCAGGACCAGCCACCCAAAACTCGCTCAGGAGTCCCCATGCTTTCTCTCTACACGAACGTCGCAGTCCGCCTCCAGCGCAGCGAAAAGGGCGCCACTGCCGTGGAATACGGCATTATGGTTGGCCTCATCGCCGTCGTCATCATCGTTGCAGTCGCCCTGCTCGGCGACACTTTGAACCTCATGTTTGAGCAGGTACAGTGCACCGTCAGCGGCAAGACATGGGTTCCGGCTGGTACGTCGGTCGCTACTCGCTGCACCGCTTAGTCTCCTTCTACCGACAACGGGGTGGCGGAGGACATAATCCTCTGCCACCCCTTCCGTGCCGACCCGGAACGACCACGAAAGGCTCACCCATGTCCAGGGCATCCGAGCGTGGAGCCGTGGCGGTTGAATTTGCGATCGTGGCACCCCTCTTGGTCATGATCCTGCTGGGCATCATGGAGTTCGGCCGGGCCTACAACGCCCAGATCTCCCTGACCAATGCCGCCCGAGAGGGCGTGCGGGTCATGGCAGTTTCCAACAACCAGACCTCAGCCCGGACAGCGGCCAAGAACGCTGCCGTTTCTCTCAGCCCAGGCCTTGCTGACGCAAACATCATATTCAGCACAGCCAGCTGCACCCCCACTGCGCAGATGACTGTGACCGTCAATTACACGCTCAGCACATTGACCGGAATCGCCGGTCCGTTCACCATGAAGGGCAAGGGGGTAATGCTGTGCGGCGGCTGAACGTGGAGCAGAAAAGGGAACGCGGCGGCATCAGCGTTATTGTGGCCCTTCTCATGGTGGTGCTCTTGGGATTCGCGGCCATTGCTGTGGACGTCGGGATGCTCTATTCCGAGAGGGCACAGCTCCAGAACGGCGCCGACGCTGCGGCCCTGCTCGTGGCCCAGAAATGCGCTACTAGCAATGCCGACCCAAACTGCGCCGCTACCTCCACCCTCGCTGCCTCCGTTTTGAACGGCAACGCCCTTGACGGCCGAAGCAATGTAAAGTCCCTCGCCCTCGACTTGCCGAACCGCACGGTCAATGTCACCGCCGGGGCCCAGGAAGAGGGCCAGGAACCAAACAAGATAACGCTGTTCTTTGCCAACGCCTTGGGATTCTCCAGCGCCGAAGTGAACGCGAACGCAAGTGTCCAGTGGGGCAGCCCCGTGAAAGGAACAGCCCCGTTCCCCATAACCGTTTCCATCTGCCAGGTCAGAGGCCATACCGACGAGATGGTGCTGCTGCAGCTCCATGGAAAACTAGCAAACGGGATCTGCAACTACGGTCCTTCCGGGGCACCTGTATCCGGCGGGTTTGGCGGCCTCGTTCAGGATTCCGGCTGTGGCGCGTACATCGACATTCTCGTGAACGAAGGTGGCAGTGAAACGGGCAGCAACCCGCCGCAAAACTGCGACGCAACCTTCTATTCCTGGGCTGCAGACATAAACGCCGGCAAGGACGTGATTTTACTGCTTCCGGTGTTCGATGGCGTCTCCGGGACGGGCTCGACAGCCATCTACCGCATGAAGACTTTTGCAGCTTTCAAAGTCGCCGGCTGGAAGTTCAGCGGCGGAAACACCTTGCCCTATACCTTCCACAACAGGTATCCGGATGTTCCCCTCGCATTTGAGTGCCGGGAAGCACTCCAATGCAAAGGAATCATAGGCACTTTCGTCAAGTACGTTTCATTGGCAGACGGCTACACCTTGGGTGCGGTCGACCCGGACGGCGTCACCGTCGTCGAAATCAGCGGTTAATCCTTGAAACACCAAGATCCCGAACCACACAGGAGAAGTAAGTGAAGTCACGCTTGTTGGCAGGAGTCGCAGCAGTGGTGTTGGCCATTATCGGCGCTGTGCTGATGTTCACCTACGCCCAGGGAGCTGACCAGCGCGCCGTGCAGAAGTTGGAGCCTGTAACCGTGCTTGTGGTGAAACAGGCAATCCCTGCGGGCACTCCGGTGGAAGCCATCAGGGCGTCGATCGCCACCGAGCAGCTTCCTGGTGCTTCAGTTGCAAAAACTTCCCTCACCACCCTCGACAATGAAGCCGGAAAAGTAGCTGCCGTGGACCTCGTGCCCGGTGAACAGTTGGTGGCCGAGCGCCTGGTGGCACCGGAGGACCTCAAGATGTCCGGATCCGTCAAAGTGCCCGCCGGCCTCCAGGAGGTGTCCTTCCAGCTGGAACCCCAGCGCGTCGTCGGCGGGCGGCTTGCTCCGGGCGACCATGTGGGGGTCTTCATCTCCATGAAGCAAGGCGGGCTGGAGGCGAAGGCCGACAAGGAAACAACCCAGCTGTCCGTCCACAAGGCACTCGTGACGGCAGTCCAACGGGCACCCGAAGCAGCTGCCGCAGCACCTGAATCCTCTGCGAGCGCAGAGCCGGCAGCAGATCCCCGTGAAACAACCCTCCCCTCAGGATCGCTGATGCTCACGGTAGCAGTAAACGACGTTGACGCCGCCAAAATCATCTTCGCCTCAGAATTTGCCACCATTTGGCTCACCCGTGAGCCGCTTGACGCCCAGGACAACGGTCCGCGGGTCATGCAGCGGCCGGAGGTATACAAGTGAGCCGCTTTGTCCTGGTGACTCCCGACGTCAACTTTGACGGCCGCCTGCGACAGGCCGTGGAAGGGGGCCTCCAGGGAGGCGTCGAGACGTTCTTCACGAGTGTCCTGCCTGCGGATCCGCATGAGCTGTTTGCCCCACTGGACCAGGACTTTCCCGAAGTACTCATCCTTGGCCCAGAGGTTCCCGTTGACGACGCGCTCCGCCTGGCCACTGTGCTGGACGTGAGCTTTCCGGAGTTGAGCGTCATCCTCGTCAGCGAACCGGATCCGGCATTCCTGCTCCAGGCCATGCGCGCCGGGATTCGGGACATCATTAGCCCGGCATCGGACCCGGCCCAGATCCGCGTGCTCCTTGAGCGTGCCTGCCAGTCCTTCGCCAGCCGGCACAGGTCCCAGGAGCCAAAGCAGTCCGGCTCCCCGGACACCCCCAAGGGCCTCGTGATCGGCGTCTTTTCGCCCAAGGGAGGCGTCGGCAAAACGACCATCGCTACTAACCTTGCTATCGGCCTTGGGAAGATCGCACCGATGAGCGTGGTTATTGTGGACCTTGACCTGCAGTTTGGCGACGTCGCCTCAGGGCTCTATCTCAACCCCGAGCACACCGTGACGGATGCGGTCTCCCCGGCCGCGGCCCAGGATTCCCTGGTCTTGAAAGCGTTCCTGACTGTGCACCCTGGGAGCATCTATGCCCTGTGTGCCCCCCCGACTCCGGTGGAAGCTGACGAAATCGCTCCGGAACAGATCAGCCGCCTGCTTGAACAGTTGGCGGAGGAATTTCAGTACGTCGTGGTGGACACAGCGCCGGGCCTACCTGAGATCGGCCTCGCTGCCATGGAACGGTGCACCGACGTGGTGTGGGTCAGCGCCATGGACATCCCGAGTGTCCGTGGGCTGCGTTCCGGGCTGGGTGTCCTGCGCCAGCTCAACATCCTGCCCGAGACCCGCCATGTGGTCCTCAACATGGCGGACGCGAAAGCAGGGCTGACAGTCCAAGACGTGGAGTCCACCATCGGGGCTCCTGTCGACGTCAGCATCCCCCGTTCCCGTGCTGTCGCCCTTTCCACCAACCGCGGCATCCCTGTCCTTCAGGAGCCGGTGAAAGACCCGGCCACCAAAGGGCTGCGGCAACTGGTGGACAGATTTAATCCGACCTGGCGCGCCCAGGCCCAACGGAAGGTGCATCGAAGGGTGGTTGTTTAATGAAACTCTCAGAGCGTATCCAAGCTGCGCAGCTCAAGGGTCAGCCCCAGCAGTCGGCCGTCGCCCTGGCTCCCGCCCGGCAGACCAAGGCCGCTCCGGAGACTGCCTCAGCGCGCATCAGCGCCGTCGAGCCCAAGAGGGCGGAGGTCAAGCGGTCTGACGCCAAAACCTCGCCCGGCGGTTTGCCCACCCCCCGTCCGGCGCCCGTGAGCGAGAGCTTCTCCGACCACCTTGAACCACCCAAAGCGAAAACCCAACAACCCGTTGACGTTTTCGCTGCGCTCAAGGAACGCGCTGCCACCGCGTTGTTCGAGCGCATGGGAACCCGTTTCAACGATTCGGCTGTTACCGAAGACGAACTCAGGACCACGGCCCGCGAAGAGCTGACCCGGATCATCGACACGGAACAGGTCCCGTTGTCAGCCGACGAGCGAACGCGGCTTGTTCGCGACGTCGCCGACGACGTCCTGGGATACGGACCGCTTCAACGGCTGCTTGACGATCCCGAAGTCACCGAGATCATGGTGAACCGCATGGACCAGATCTATGTTGAACGTAAGGGCCAGCTGACGCTGACGGACTCCCGTTTCAGTTCCGAAGCCCATCTCAGGAAAGTGATCGAACGCATCGTTTCCAAGGTGGGGCGTCGCATCGACGAATCTTCGCCCCTGGTTGATGCCCGGCTCGAGGACGGCTCACGTGTCAACGCGGTGATCCCGCCGCTGGCCGTCGGCGGGTCCTCACTCACCATCCGTAAGTTCAGCAAAGTACCCCTGACGGTCCGGAATCTTATCGACTATGGAACGCTCACCCCGGAAATGGCGGAGCTGCTCAACGCCTGTGTGAAGGCGAAGCTGAACATCATCGTCTCTGGCGGAACGGGCACGGGAAAGACCACCCTGCTGAATGTGCTGTCATCCTTCCTGCCGGCGAACGAACGGATCGTCACTATCGAGGACGCCGTCGAACTCCAGATCCAGCAGGACCACGTGGTGCGTCTGGAAAGCCGCCCACCTAACACCGAGGGCAAGGGCGAAGTGACTATCCGCGAGCTGCTCCGAAACTCGCTCCGTATGCGCCCTGACCGCATTGTTGTGGGTGAGGTCCGTGGGGGCGAATCGCTGGACATGCTCCAGGCCATGAATACTGGCCACGACGGTTCCCTGTCCACCGTTCATTCCAACTCGCCCCGCGACGCCGTGGCCCGTTTGGAGACGCTTGTCCTGATGGCGGGCATGGACCTGCCGCTGCGGGCCATCAGGGAGCAGATTGCATCAGCCGTGAACCTGATCGTCCAAATCTCACGACTGCGCGACGGCACCCGGCGGATTACCCATGTCACCGAAGTCCAGGGCATGGAGGGCGATATCGTCACCCTTCAGGACGCTTTTGTATTCGACTACTCAGCGGGTATGGACGCACACGGCCGCTTCCTGGGCAGTCCGGTTGCCACGGGGATCCGCCCCCGTTTCATCGACCGTTTTGAAGACCTTGGAATCCACGTCTCGCCGGGAGTGTTCGCCACTCCGGCTGCACCCTCAGCTCCCGCTATGGACCGGCCATGATGCTGACAGCCGGAGCGGTCCTCGTCCTGGCTGCTGCAGTCCTGCTGGGTGTTGCGTTCATCCTCCGGCCTGCTCCTGAGGTCCCCCTCGACAGACGGCGTCCCTATGAATCCAAACCGGCTTCCCAGCTGACCCGCATCACTGGTTCGACAGTACGGATTCTTGACAAAACCCTTGACGGCGGAAGCCTGCGCCTCTTCAGCCGGGACGCGTTGGAGAATGCCGGAGTCCGCATGACGCAGGCTGAGTTCCTCGTTCTGATGGCAGCCGGGGCCGTGGTGGGAGCCCTGGTGGGGCTGATCGTGCTCGGCCCCATCCTCGCGATCCTCCTGTTCGCCGCGGCACCCTTCGTGGGGCAAGTTGTCCTGAATTTCCTGGCAGGCAAGAGACGCACCAGGTTCGATCAGCAGCTTGGTGACACGCTGCAGTTGCTGGCTGGAGGCCTCCGTGCGGGCCACAGCATCCTCCGTGCCATCGATGCCGCGGCTGAAGAATCGCAGGCCCCCACGTCGGAAGAAATGCGCCGCGTCATCACGGAGACCAGCTTGGGTCGCGATCTCCTCGCGTCACTGACCGATACTGCCGAGCGGATGAAGAATGAAGACTTCGTTTGGGTGGCCCAAGCCATCCAGATCAACCGGGAAGTGGGTGGCAACCTCGCGGAGGTCCTCGACCAGGTCAATGAAACCATCCGGGAGCGGTCTGAAATCAAAGGCCACATCAAGTCGCTGGCAGCAGAGGGTAAATTCTCCGCGTATATCCTCATCGCGATGCCGTTTGGAATCGTGGTCATGCTCATGGGGGTAAACCCGGGGTACATGAATTCAATGTTCACGCATCCCCTGGGCTGGGGAATGATCGGGCTCTCCGTCATCCTAATGACGATCGGCAGCTTGTGGATGCGCAAAATCATCGACCTGAAGTTCTGAGCTGAATCATGAATGCCTTGGTATTTTCCTCGCTCGTCATGGTGGCCCTGCCGGTTGGTTACCTCACTTGGTCCCTCCTCGCTGTGGACCGCAAGGGCCGCACCGCCACAGTGGAGATCCTCACGCGGGGCAGGCAGGATGCCCACGCCCCGGAAAAAAACGGCAGCGGATTCCTCTCCGGCATCGGCTACCGGCTGACGCCGGCAGCCTATGTCCGCAAACTCGACCGCCTGCTGTCACTCGCAGGCCGACCCGTCGCCTGGCCGCTGGGCCGAATCCTTGCAGCAAAACCCGTCCTAGGGCTGGTTGGGGCCGTGCTGGGTCTGTTGATCAGCACCAGCAGTCCGGCACCGCTCATCAAGCTCACGGGTTTGTTTATCCTGTTCCTAGGGTATTTTATCCCCGACCTGATGCTGTACAGCAAAGGCACGGAACGCCAAAAGGTCATGCAGCTGGAACTGGCGAACACCCTGGACCAGATGCTCATCTCTGTGGAAGCCGGGCTTGGATTCGAGGGAGCAATGGCACGCGCGGGGGCAAACGGCAAGGGACCGCTGGCGGAGGAATTGGTCCGGACTCTGCAGGACATGCAAGTTGGGCGTAGCCGCCGGGAATCCTATCTGGCCCTCGCCGAACGGACCAGTCTCCCGGAGCTCCGCAGCTTCGTCCAGGCCATTGTCCAGGCAGACAAGTACGGCATCGCCATCAGCCGGGTCCTGCGGATCCAAGCCAAAGTCATGCGGGTAAAACGCCGCCAGCGGGCCGAGGAAAAGGCCATGAAACTCCCCGTGATGATCCTCTTTCCCCTGCTGTTCTTTATTTTTCCCGTGCTCTTCATTGCCATTCTGGGGCCAGCCGTTATCAACACGGTTGTCACTTTCAGCAGCCAATGACGGCGGATACTCAAAGTCAAGGATCACTCAAGGTTTCCACAGGATAGACCGAAAACGGACTTCGAAGTAACTAGAGGAAGTAGCCTTGAAGCATGGATAGTCCACCACTCACCTCCAGCAGCGGGGGTGTCCCTGCCGAATTGTCAGCTGCGGGGACTGCTGCAGGCGTGGGCGCTGGCGTGCAGCAGGCCGGCAATGACGCCATGCGCTGGGTTGAACCCGACATCTTGGCAGAGCTGGAAGCGGAACTGGACGGCCCGGAACTTGCCGTTGGATTCGCCCGCGATTACGCGTCTTTGTGGGACCAGCGCTTCAGCCGGCTGTCGGCAGCGGTCCACACCGAGGACCGCCCCATTGCCTTGGACGCCGTCATCAGCCTGCGGATCGCTTCAGCAATGGTAGGCGGGATCCGTTTGTCAGTCCTGGCTCAAGCGCTGGAGGATGCCATCCGCCGTAGCGACTTCGTCCAAAGCCAGGCACTGCTGGCAACCCTCGCCGAGCACGGAGTGCGTACAGTCTCAGAACTCCAGGCGAACTACATCCTGAAAAACGACTAACCCTTCAGTGATCAGCCCCCGGCCAGCCCTGCAGGTCGGTCCTTGTTGGTGCGAGCCGGTAGCCCACTCCGCGCACCGTCTGAAGCCAGCGCGGTGACACTGGGTCTTCCCGCAGCTTGCGCCGCAGGTTCCCGACATGGACTTCCACGGCCCGCTCGTCAGCCTCGCTGATATACGCATCGGGCTCATAAAGGTCACCCCGGACCGCTCGCACCAGATCGGACCGAGTACACACCGCACCCTCGCCGCGGAGCAAAGTATGCAGGAGGTCGAACTCGCTGCGCGTGAGTCCGAGGTTGACCTCACCAATCACCACCGTGCGCGTCCGGTAGTTCAGAATGAGCCCGTTGTGCTGCAGAACTCCCGCGTGGGTGAAGGTTGCCGGCGCGGCCGGAGGCTCGACCCATGTAGCCGCCTGGGGTGGACCGGTGACTTCATGGCGCGGCCTGCGCATCATGGCCGCTACCCTGGCCCGGAGCTCACGCGGCCTGAAGGGCTTCGCGATGTAGTCGTCCGCACCGGCGTTCAGGGCCGAGAGCAGATCCGGCTCATCGGTCCGGCCGGTCAGCATCACCACGTAGGCATCGCTGAAATTCCTGATCCGCCGCAGGACCTCAAACCCGTCAATGTCCGGAAGGCCGATGTCCAGCGTGACTACCTGGGCCTTGTTATGTCGTACCACTTCTACGCCCTCCCGCCCTTCGGCGGCAGTATGGACCTCAAAACCAGCCTGGGTCAGGACCCCTTCGAGGAGGTTCCTGATGTCCACGTCGTCTTCAATTACTACAGCTACGCCAAGATCGTCCATGTCTATCCCTGTTGCCAGGCGGAAGAGGCCCCCATTAGCCCAGCGCCAATCCCCTCAACCACTCCAACTCTCTATACGGTACAAGTATGAACGGCGGATGACACGTCTTCCCGCGTTTAGTTTTTGTAAAGTCAATTATCATGACAGCAAATCCGCATTAGGATTCGAAGGGTGTTGTGCTGCGTCCAATGAGCATTTGGGCGCATAAACTAGTTGGGGACGGAATTGGGGCCGTCAAGAAAGTTGGAGAGCCGGTATGGCCGTACGTCCATCACCTCGGGGAATGGCCCTTAAATTCAAGAATCTGGGTCCACGCACCCAGGTCGCCCTGTGCCAGCTTCCGCTGGCCCTCATTGTCATCGTCATTGCCGTGATGACGCCCTTTGCCTGGCCTTCGCTGGTGGGCAGTCCCCTCTATCTGGCTGGAATCGCCATCCATGTCATTCTCTTCCTGGCATGTTTCCTGACTCCGTGGGAGCGTCTGCGCCGTAGCGCCTACCTGGTGATTCCGATTCTTGACCTTCTCGCCATCGGAATCCTGCGAAACGGCGCCGCACCGCTCCTCTCAGGATTGGCGATCCTGGTCATATTTCCCGTTATTTGGCTCGCCGCTTCCGGCATGCTGATCCGGACCAGCCTGGTGCTCAGCGCTCTGGGGCCGCTGTTGATCATGCTCCCGTCGCTGGCCGGAAGATTCCCAAATCTCACGGCAGCGGACATCACATCTCTGATCCTCTTCCCGCTCATGATGCTCGCCGTTGCTTTTGCAATCCGGTTCGCCAGCGTCAATATGCGGGTACAGCAGCGGCAGTTGCAGGCCATGGGAGAGGAACTCCGGGAGCTGCTCGCCGCGAGCAGGGAGCGCGAAAGACTGCTGACGACCATTCTGGACGCTACCGACGTCGGCATTGTCGCGGTCGATTCAAACGGCGACCAGCTGCTGGCCAACAACATGATGAGGCGATTGCAGCAGATCGCCACCCCGGCCGACGGAGCGGCCAACGAAGACCAGCATCTGGTCTTCGCCCACGACAAAGTCACTCCCCTGCCGCCGGACAAGCGTCCCATCCGGCGCGCCATCGAAGGCGAATCGTTCGCTGACTATCTGGTGTGGATCGGCGAGGGCCCGCAGCAGCGCGCGGTATCCACCGCCGCGAGACCGCTGATGGACGACGGCGGCCGCCTCACCGGAGCGGTGGTCGTCTTCAGCGATGTCACCGGGCTGGTTGAAGCCATAGCAGCGAACGAGGAACTGGTCTCGAACGTCTCCCACGAGTTCAGGTCCCCGCTCAATTCCATCCTGGGCAACATCGACCTGGTGCTGGAGGACAGCGAGGGACTCTCCGATCTGGCGGTCCAGCGGCTGGAGGTGGTGCAGCGCAACTCCGAACGGCTGCTCGCCCTGGTCGCGGACCTGACGCTGGAGGCTTCTTCCGCCCTGAAGGTCCACCCGAAGCGGACCGACATTTCCGGCCTGGTGGAGACAAGCATCGGCTCCGCCCAAGCACAGGCGGAGCGGTCAGCCGTGGCCCTGGTTGCCCACGTGCCCTCGCCGCTCTGGGCCTATGCCGATCCGCTGCGGATCGGCCAGGCACTGGACAACCTGGTGTCGAATGCCATCAAATACTCGCCCGACGGCGGCACTGTGACCATCAGCGCCGCCGGCACCGAGACGTGGGTCAAGCTTGTTGTACAGGACACCGGCATGGGCATGGCCCCGGAGGACGCGGCCAAGGTTTTCCGCCGGTTCTTCCGCGCCGAATCGGCCCGGAACGCAGCCATCCCGGGAGCCGGGCTGGGCCTGTCCATCACCAAGACCATCCTGGAACGCCACGGCGGGGCCATCGCCTGCGCCAGCGACTTAGGCGGCGGCAGCACCTTCACCATGACCCTGCCCGTCGAATCCGGTGGTCGCGTCTAGTGCTTGCGGACTGCCCTTGTCAGCTCGGCCCTCGCCAGCATCTCGTCGTCGGACGGGTAGGCCACTTCCTCCAGGACCAGCGGGTGCGGGGCGGCCAGAACGGACTTGGCGTCCCGCTTTTTCGCCAGCAGGCGATCATGCAGCCACCCCGGCTCCTCGATGCCTTCCCCTACGAACAGGGCCGAGCCCACCAGGGAACGCACCATGTTGTGGCAGAAGGCGTCGGCCTGCACGGTGGCCACAATAACGCCGTCCTCACCGCGGTGGAACTCGAAGCGCTGCAGCTCGCGGACGGTGGTGGCACCCTCCCGCGGCTTGCAGTAGGACAGGAAGTTCTGCAGCCCCAGCAGCTGCACGGCTCCGGCGTTCAACAGGTCCACGTCCAGCGGGTTTGGGTGCCAGAGCGTGAAGTACCGTTCGAGCGGATCCCACAGGGCGGGTCCATCCGCGATGCGGTAGCTGTATCGCCTCCACAGCGCTGAGAACCGCGCGTCGAACCCCACGGGCGCCAAGGACACCAGATGGACCTCGATAGCCCCGGTCAGGTCGCCCAGCCCCCGGCTGAGGGCGCCACGAATCCGCCGCAAGAGCGCGACGGCGGGATCCAGTTCGTGCCCGCGCGGCAGCTTCAGCCACTCGGCCTCGGTCAGGTCCAGGTGGACCACCTGGCCGCGGGCGTGCACGCCGGCGTCGGTACGTCCCGCCACGGTCACCCGGATGGGCCGGCGGATCAACAGCGCCAGCGCCTCTTCCAAGATGCCCTGGACAGTGCGCAATCCCGGCTGCACTGCCCACCCGTTGAAGGGGCCGCCGTCGTACGATAAATCAAGCCGGACACGCAAAAACCCGCCGCCCCCCAAAACGGGGGCAGCGGGTTTTTGGTCGTTCATAGACATAAGTCTACTGGAGCGTCAGCGCCTGATTACTCAGCTTCGACGGCCTGAGCAGCGTCGCCACCGGCAGGCACGAAGCCTGCGGCTGCGGCGGACTCCGCAGAGTCGAACCAGACTTCAGCAGTCGTGGCGTCGTACCAGCGGGAGCCGGGAACGTGGTACTTCATGGAGTCCTCGTTGCCCTTGACCTCGAAGCCCTCAGGGGCAACGTTGTCAGCCGTAGCGGGCTTGGAGCCGGCGTACTTGGCTTCAGCAGCTTCGGTCTCAGCGGCTTCGGTTTCAGCAACCGGAGCTTCTTCGGCAACCGGAGCAGCCTTGGCGGCAGCCTGGGTAGCCTCGGCCACAACGGCCTGCTTGGCGGAAACCGGCTCGAGAACCAGTTCGATGACAGCCATGGGAGCGTTGTCGCCCTTGCGGTTGCCGATCTTGGTGATGCGGGTGTAGCCGCCGTCGCGGTTCTCCACTGCCTGTGCAATGTCGGTGAACAGCTCGTGGACGATGCCCTTGTTGCTGATCAGGCCGAGTACACGGCGGCGGGAAGCCAGGTCGCCACGCTTGGCGAAAGTCACCAGACGCTCGGCGTACGGCTTCAGTCGCTTGGCCTTGGTCACCGTGGTGGTGATCCGCTTGTGCTCGAACAGTGCGGCGGACAGGTTCGCGAGCATAAGACGCTCGTGAGCCGCTCCGCCTCCGAGGCGCGGACCCTTAGCGGGGGTAGGCATAATAGTTTCTCCTCATATGGAAGCCAGTGGGCTGTGCACACCGTGGTGCATCCAGCCAGCCGGCCAAGATCTGTTTGTTAGAGTTCGTCGTCGCCGAAAGCGGCGTCGTCCTCTTCAATTGCTGCGGCGCGTGCTGCGAGGTCAAAACCGGGAGGCGAGTCCTTGAGGGACAGGCCCAGTTCAACCAGCTTTGCCTTGACCTCGTCAATGGACTTCGCACCGAAGTTACGGATGTCCATGAGGTCAGCCTCGGAGCGTGCAACGAGTTCACCCACGGTGTGGATGCCCTCACGCTTGAGGCAGTTGTAGGAACGGACGGTGAGGTCCAGATCCTCGATCGGCAGTGCCATGTCTGCTGCCAGGGCAGCATCCGTCGGCGACGGGCCAATCTCGATACCTTCAGCTGCGGTGTTCAGCTCGCGGGCCAGACCGAAGAGTTCCACCAGGGTGGTACCTGCGGAAGCAACAGCATCGCGCGGGGCGATGGCCTGCTTGGTCTCGACGTCGACAATGAGCTTGTCGAAGTCGGTGCGCTGCTCAACACGGGTTGCTTCCACGCGGAAAGTAACCTTCAGGACCGGCGAGTAGATCGAGTCGACCGGGATACGGCCGATCTCGGAGTCGCCGGACTTGTTCTGAGCTGCCGAAACGTAGCCGCGGCCGCGCTCGATGGTCAGTTCGAGTTCGAACTTGCCCTTCGAGTTCAGCGTGGCAATGTGCAGATCCGGGTTGTGGAATTCGACGCCGGCCGGCGGAGCGATGTCCGCGGCGGTGACGACTCCGGGGCCCTGCTTGCGCAGGTAAGCCACAACCGGCTCGTCGTGCTCGGAGGAAACCGACAGGCTCTTGATGTTCAGGATGATCTCGGTGACATCTTCCTTGACACCCGGAACCGTGGTGAACTCGTGCAGCACGCCATCGATCCGGATGCTGGTTACAGCGGCACCGGGGATGGAGGAGAGCAGGGTACGGCGGAGGGAGTTTCCGAGGGTGTAGCCGAAGCCCGGTTCCAGCGGTTCAATGATGAAACGCGAGCGGTTATCGGAGACTACCTCTTCGGAGAGGGTGGGGCGCTGTGCAATGAGCACTTAGGTTTCCTTTCGGCGAGCATCCGCTATATGACGCAACACAGGTGGTGGAAATTCGGTCTGAAGACTTAACGCGGCTGGGCTTGCCCGGACCATTGACGGTCCGGGCAAGCTCAAGCTGCTGGAAAAGCCTTAGACGCGGCGGCGCTTCGGCGGACGGCAGCCGTTGTGCGCTGCGGGGGTGACGTCCTGGATGGAGCCAACCTCCAGGCCAGCGGCCTGCAGCGAGCGGATTGCGGTTTCGCGGCCTGAACCCGGGCCCTTGACGAAAACGTCAACCTTGCGCATGCCGTGCTCCTGCGCACGCTTGGCAGCAGCTTCAGCAGCCATCTGGGCTGCGAACGGGGTGGACTTGCGTGAGCCCTTGAAGCCAACCTCACCTGAGGAAGCCCAAGAGATAACAGCGCCGTTCGGGTCCGTGATGGACACGATGGTGTTGTTAAAAGTGCTCTTGATGTGCGCCTGGCCCAGCGCGATATTCTTTTTGTCCTTCTTACGCGGCTTGCGAACCGCGCCACGAGTCTTCGGGGGCATTTTTTCTCCTACAGAAAGTTATTTGGGGGAAGACGAGTCAATCCCGAGGGATTTAACGAGCCTTCTTCTTGCCTGCAACGGTGCGCTTCGGACCCTTACGGGTACGTGCGTTCGTCTTCGTACGCTGTCCGCGCACTGGCAGGCCCTTGCGGTGGCGAATACCTTCGTAGCTGCCGATTTCAACCTTGCGGCGGATATCAGCTGCTACTTCGCGGCGAAGGTCACCCTCAACCTTGTAGTTGCCTTCAATGTAGTCACGAAGTTCTACCAGCTGGGCATCGGTGAGGTCCTTAACGCGGACGTCAGCGCTGATGCCAGTGGCAGCCAGGGTTTCGTGTGCACGGGTCTTGCCCACGCCGTAGATGTAAGTAAGCGCAATTTCCAACCGCTTTTCGCGGGGAATGTCTACGCCAGCGAGACGAGCCATAGTGGCAGTGCTCCTTGAATAAACCGGAGGTCGTAGGCAGTACACCCGCACGTTCTGTGCGGCCCCAGCCTCCGACCGGGGGTTAGCTGTCCGGGCTCATACGTCCCAGTTCAGCTTGTGCTGCCTTCTATTTACTTGCGTGGGTTAGCAACCCAGGATTTCCCTCGGGAGGGAAATTAGCCCTGGCGCTGCTTGTGGCGCGGGTTCTCGCAGATCACCATGACCCGGCCATTACGGCGGATCACTTTGCACTTTTCGCAGATCTGCTTGACGCTCGGCTTGACCTTCATGGCGTTCCTTTGCGTGTGGCAGTTGGTCAACTGGTGCAGCCGTCAGCTCACGCTGATGCCGCCCAGAATTTACTTGTAGCGGTAGACGATACGACCCCGAGTGAGGTCATAAGGGCTCAGTTCCACCACTACCCGGTCCTCAGGGAGAATCCTGATGTAGTGCTGGCGCATCTTGCCTGAGATGTGCGCGAGTACGATGTGCTTGTTGGTCAGCTCAACGCGAAACATCGCGTTAGGCAGCGCCTCAGTCACAACGCCTTCGATCTCAATGACCCCGTCCTTCTTGGCCATACCCTCCGCTAACTGTTGTTGCCGCAGCCCTGCCGGATTGCACCGGACATGGCCACGAACGTTTTTGTTGGATCGGTCATCACCTCCGGCCCCAAACAGGGCACAGCTGGGCAGACAACCAACAAACCACTTTACTGTAAGTGTGTGGAAAGTCCAAACTAATTATGAAAGCACACACCCTACCCGGAAATCGAGCTTGCAGATATACCTTCGAGGATCGCCAGGCGTACGACGTCGGCTGCCGCACTCTGCAGGGTAATGAGACTCACCTGCCGGGCAGTTTCAGTGCTCCGGTCCAAAGCCACCTCACCAGTGGCAAGGCAAAAGACAGTATCCCCATCAGCCAACGTGTGCGAAGGATTGAGCGCGCGAGCCAATCCAGCATGCGCAGCAGAAGCAGTCCGCTTACATTCGGCCACGTCCAAGACAGCATTCGTAGCAACAACAACGAGAGTCGTATTGAGCGGCGGTGGGCCGCCATCACGGTCGGCAGGTTCCGGAGCCCGGAAGCGCGCGTCTAAGGTGGGCCCACGCGAGCCGGGTTCCCTGGCCGAGCTTGCGAGGTTAGGGGGCTCGTGGGGAGGAACGCCCGAGCGCGCGGAGGGCTGCGGCTCCTGCCGCCCGTCGACGATCGGAAACCCCAGTGCGTTCACCACGGCCAGCGCCCCCACTACCACGCCGTTCTCAAGCGTGACCGAAGCCGTCCCCACTCCGCCCTTGAACTGTCCCCGCCCAATGAGAGCTCCGGTGCCGGCGCCCACGCTGCCGCGTCCGACGTCGTGCCCGTCCTTTTCGGCAGCGGCCGCAACGGTGGCCGCGTAGCCCATGTCCGCCGTCGGGCGTGCTGAGAAGTCTCCTCCCCGGCCCAGATCGAAGATGGCGGCGGCGGGAACGATCGGTACCACTCCCCCGGTGACGGCGAAGCCCCGGCCGTTCTCCTCGCACCAGCGCTGTGCACCGTGGGCCGAGACGAGCCCGTACGCGCTGCCGCCGGTGAGGACCACGGCGTCCACCGTGGCCACGAGCGTGGTGGGATCCAGCGCGTCAGTCTCATGCGTGCCCGGGCCACCGCCACGGACGTCCACCGACCCGACAGTGCCCTGCGGCGGCAGCACCACGGTGACTCCCGTCAGCCAGCCGTCGCCGGTCTTCTGCTCATGGCCAACCCTGATTCCAGGCACATCCGTGATTGCTCCCATCGCTCCATTCTGCCCTGCGCATCATTTGCCGGACATCGGCGGCGGGTACGCTCACGATGCGCTGCGTGCCCCGCGACACGCAAAATCCCTGCCGCCACCGTTATTTCGGTAGCGACAGGGATTTTGTGCGTCGGTAGCGCATTAGCGCGTCGAAACCTACGGGATCGGGACGGGTACGACGCCGAGCGGCACCAGGTGCTCCGCTCCGCCGTCGGGGGCTGAGAGTACCCAGATCCCCTTTTCGTGGACAGCTACAGAGTGCTCCCATTGGCAGGAGCGCTGGCCGTCGGTGGTCACAACTGTCCAGTCATCCTCGAGCACGGCGGTGTCGATGCTGCCGCGGACCAGCATGGGCTCGATGGCCAGGCACAGTCCGGGCTTGATCTTGGGGCCGCGGTGGCTGGTGCGGTAGTTCAGGACATCCGGGGCCATGTGCATCTCGGAGCCGATGCCGTGGCCCACGTAGTCCTCCAGGATGCCCAGCGGCTTGCCCGGCACGGAGGAGACGTAGTCGTCGATGGCTGCGCCGATGTCGCCCACATGGCTTCCCGTGGCCAAGGCGGCGATGCCTCGCCACATGGCTGCCTGGGTGACGTCGGAAAGCCGCTGGTCCTCGGGGTCGGCCTGGCCCACAATGACGGTCCGTGCAGAGTCGGAATGCCAGCCGTCGACAATCGCGCCGCCGTCGATCGAGATGATGTCGCCGTCGTTGAGGACTTTGCCGCCGGGGATACCGTGCACCACTTCCTCGTTCACTGACGTGCAGATGGTGGCGGGGAAGCCGTGGTAACCGAGGAAGTTCGATTTGGCGCCGGCCTCGTTCAGCACTGCGGCGAAGACGTCGTCCAGCTGCTTGGTGGTGACGCCGGGAACTGCGGCTGCCACCGCTGCGTCCAGCGCACGGTTCAGCACCAGCCCGGCGTCGCGCATGATGCGCATCTGGGCGTTGGTCTTGTATTCGATACGGGGCTGGCCGAAGGCCATGGTGTGTCCTCTCAATGGCTGAGGCTCCTCCCGGATGCCGGGAGGAGCCTCGGAAAAGCATGTTGCGGGGCTTAGGCGGCCTGGGCTGCCTTGATGGCCTGCATCACGCGGTCGGTGACCTCGTCGATGCCGCCGATGCCGTCAACCTGGGTCAGGATGCCGCGTTCGGCATACTTGGCCACAACGGCCTCGGTCTGCTCGTGGTACAGGTCAAGGCGGTGGCGGATCACGGCTTCGTTGTCGTCGCTCCGGCCGGTTTCCTTGGCCCGGCCCAACAGGCGCGAGACGAGTTCCTCGTCGTCGGCCGTGAGCTGCAGGACGACGTCGAGCTTTTCTTCGCTGTTCGCGAGGATCCCGTCAAGGTAGTCCACTTGCGCCGTGGTGCGCGGGTAGCCGTCCAGCAGGAAGCCGTTTTCGACGTCGGACTCGCTGAGGCGGTCGCGGACCATCTTGTTGGTGACGCTGTCCGGAACGAAGTCCCCGGCGTCCATGTACTTCTTGGCCTCGATGCCAAGAGGAGTTTCGCCCTTCACGTTGGCGCGGAAGATATCACCGGTGGAAATCGCCACGACGCCGAGGCGCTCGGAAATACGTTCCGCTTGCGTTCCTTTTCCGGAACCGGGGGGTCCAATAATCAACATTTTCGTCATCGCAAAAGCCCTTCGTAGTGACGTTGCTGTAGCTGCGCATCTATTTGCTTGACGGTTTCAAGGCCAACGCCCACCATGATCAGGATCGAGGTGCCACCGAACGGGAAGTTCTGGTTCGCGTTGATCAGTACCAATGCCACCAGCGGAATCAGCGCCACGAAGCCCAAGTACAGGGCGCCGGGCAGCGTGATCCGGGAGAGCACGTACTGCAGGTAATCCGCGGTCGGTTTTCCGGCACGGATACCCGGGATGAAACCGCCGTACTTCTTCATGTTGTCCGAGACCTCTTCAGGGTTGAAGGTGATCGCGACGTAGAAGTAAGTGAAGAACACGATCATGGCGAAGTACAGCGCCATATAGATCGGGTGGTCGCCTCGGGTCAGGTTGTTGTTGATCCACTCAACCCACGGCGCGAGAGCCTCGCCGGCTTTGGGCTGGTTGAACTGTGAGATCAGTCCCGGCAGGTAGAGCATGGACGATGCGAAGATCACGGGGATCACGCCTGCCATGTTCACCTTGATGGGGATGTAGGTGCTCGTGCCGCCGACGGTCCGGCGTCCGATCATCCGCTTCGCGTACTGCACCGGGACACGGCGCTGGGACTGCTCCACGAAGACCACCAGGGCAACCGTCACCAGACCGATGACCAGGACCATAAAGAACGTACCCGGGCCCTGTGAGCTCCAGATGGCTCCAAGGGACGTGGGGAACGTCGCTGCGATGGATGTGAAGATGAGCAGCGACATGCCGTTGCCCACACCCTTTTCGGTGACGAGTTCGCCCATCCACATGATGAGCCCGGTACCGGCGGTCAGTGTGATGATCAGCAGGATGGTGGTGATGATGCCGTCGTCAGGAATGATCGGCAGGGCACAGCCCGGAAGCAACTGGCCTGAACGAGCCAGCGACACCAGCGTCGTGGCGTTCAGCAGGCCCAGGGCAATGGTGAGGTACCGCGTGTACTGGGTGAGTTTGGACTGCCCGGAGGCGCCCTCCTCGTACAGCTCCTGGAACCGGGGAATGACCACCCGGAGCAGCTGCACAATGATGCTGGCCGTGATGTACGGCATGATGCCCAGCGCGAAGATGGACACCTGAAGCAAGGCACCGCCGCTGAACAGGTTGACGAGCTGATAGAGCCCGCCAGCGGTCTGACCGTTCTGCAAGCATTGCTGGACATTCTGGTAGTTCACACCAGGCGAGGGGATGAATGCACCCAAGCGGAAGATTGTGATGATTGCCAGCGTGAACAACAACTTGCGTCGCAGATCAGGCGTGCGAAAGGCCCGGCCAAATGCGCTAAGCAAGCGTCCTCCTGTGTTGTTTATGAGCGTGGTGTGATGGGGGACAATAATCCCAACAACCGAGTCTAACGGGTGGATCGGCCATGCGAATAATCCGCAAACCCGCGATTGCGGTGAACGGGCGGAAATACTCGGCAGGCGGATGCGAAAAAACTCCCGGTGTGCAAGGGCCCTGGGGGCCCTGCACACCGGGAGTTCACAACGGGCGTTCACCCACCGTCTACTAGAGAGCGGTGGTGCTTCCGCCTGCTGCTGCAATCTTTTCTGCGGCGCTGGCCGAGAATGCGTGGACGGTGACGTCAACCTTGACGGTGATGTCGCCGGTGCCAAGCACCTTGACGGGCTGGTTCTTGCGAACGGCACCCTTTTCGACCAGGTTCTCCACGGTGACTGTGCCACCTTCCGGGAACAGCTCGTTGAGCTTGTCCAGGTTTACAACCTGGAACTCAACCCGGAACGGGTTCTTGAAGCCGCGCAGCTTCGGCAGGCGCATGTGCAGCGGCAACTGGCCGCCGGCAAAGCCAGCCTTGATCTGGTAGCGCGCCTTCGTACCCTTGGTACCGCGACCAGCGGTCTTACCCTTGGAACCTTCACCACGACCAACTCGGGTCTTGGCGGTCTTGGCACCCGGGGCGGGACGCAGGTGGTGAACCTTCAGTGTGTTCTGCTTCTCAGCAGTCTCTGCGGCGATCTTTTTCTCTGCCATTTACTTCGCCTCCTCTACCTTTACCAGGTGCGGAACCGTGTTGAGCATTCCAACAGTCACGGCGTCGGCGGTGCGGACAACAGTGTGTCCAATCCGCTTCAGGCCGAGGGACCGAAGGGTGTCGCGCTGGTTCTGCTTGCCGCCAATGGCGGACTTGATCTGAGTGATCTCCAACTGAAGGTCGGAGGGAATCAGGTTCTTAGCCATGGCTTAGACACCCGCCTTCTGGTTCAGGATTGCCTTCACCATTGCCGGCGGAGCAACCTCGTCCAGCGGCAGGCCGCGGCGTGCTGCCACTGCTGCCGGCTCTTCGAGCTGCTTCAGCGCAGCAACAGTCGCGTGAACGATGTTGATGGCGTTGGAGGAACCCAGCGACTTGGAGAGGATGTCGTGGATGCCCACGCACTCCAGGATGGCGCGGACCGGACCACCGGCAATTACACCGGTACCGGCGGAAGCCGGACGCAGCATTACGACGCCGGCAGCGGCCTCACCCTGAACGCGGTGCGGGATGGTGTTCCCAATGCGGGGAACGCGGAAGAAGGACTTCTTGGCCTCTTCAACGCCCTTCGCGATTGCGGCGGGAACTTCCTTAGCCTTGCCGTAGCCCACGCCGACCATGCCGTTACCGTCACCAACGACGACCAGAGCGGTGAAGCTGAAGCGACGACCACCCTTGACCACCTTGGAAACGCGGTTGATGGTGACAACGCGTTCAATGAACTGGCTCTTCTCGGCTTCGCGGCCGCCGTCGCGGCCACCACGGCCACCACGGCCGCCATCGCGACCGCCCTGAGCACGGTCGCCACGCTCGCCGCCACGACGAGCGCCACCACGGCGGTCATCGGCAGCAGCTGCGGGCGCAGTGGTCTCAGTGGCCGGAGCAGCTACGGCTTCAGTAGCCTTCTGATCTGCAGACACAGTGTCCTTTTCCTTGTTTGCTTCCGTCACAGTGACAGCCCACCTTCACGTGCGCCGTCAGCGACAGCAGCAATTCGGCCGTGGTACTTGTTACCACCGCGGTCGAAGACAACTGCTTCGATACCGGCAGCCTTGGCACGAGCGGCAACGAGCTCGCCAACGCGCTTGGCCTTGGCGGTCTTGTCGCCTTCGAATGCACGAAGGTCGGCTTCCAGCGTGGAGGCGCTTGCCACGGTCAGGCCCTTGGTGTCATCGACAACCTGGACGAATACGTGGCGTGCGGAGCGGTTGACGACCAGACGAGGACGTACAGCCGTGCCGGAGATGCGCTTGCGGATACGAAGCTGGCGGCGGCTGCGCGAAGCAGACTTGCTCTTGTTCGTACGCTTCTTGTTAATTGAGATGGCCATGGTTACTTACCAGCCTTTCCGACCTTGCGGCGGATGACTTCGCCTGCGTAGCGAATGCCCTTGCCCTTGTAGGGGTCCGGCTTCCGCAGCTTGCGAATGTTGGCAGCAACCTCGCCGACCTGCTGCTTGTTGATACCTGAAACAGAGAGCTTGGTCGGGGTCTCAACTGCAAAGGTGATGCCGTCCGGTGCGGTGACATTTACCGGGTGGCTGTAGCCGAGAGCGAACTCAAGGTCAGATCCCTTGGCCTGAACGCGGTAACCAGTACCAACGATTTCAAGCTTCTTCTCGTAGCCCTTGGTAACGCCCTCGATCATGTTGGAGATCAGGGTGCGGGTCAGGCCGTGGAGTGAACGGGAGGCGCGCTCGTCGTTCGGGCGGGCGACAGTCAGGGTCTCTGCTTCCAGGGAAACCTCGATCGGGCTGGCCACAGTGTGGTTCAGCTCGCCTTTGGCACCCTTGACGCTGACGACAGAGCCGTCAACCTTGACCTCAACGCCGGCAGGAACGGTGATGGGGAGACGTCCAATACGTGACATTATTCTCTTCCTTTCCCGTTACCAGACGTAGGCGAGGACTTCGCCGCCCACGCCCTTCTTGCCGGCTTGCTTATCAGTCAAGAGGCCGGAAGAGGTGGACAGGATTGCGACACCCAGGCCACCGAGCACGTGCGGGAGGTTGGTGGACTTTGCGTAAACACGCAGGCCCGGCTTGGAAATACGGCGAACGCCAGCGATTGAACGCTCGCGGTTCGGTCCGAACTTAAGGTCCAGGGTCAGCTTCTTGCCAACCTCAGCGTCTTCTTCTTTCCAGGAGGCGATGTAACCTTCAGCCTTCAGGATGTCGGCAACGCGTGCCTTGAGCTTGCTGTACGGCATGGACACGGAATCGTGGTACGCCGAGTTTGCATTGCGCAGACGCGTAAGCATGTCTGCGACCGGATCAGTCATTGTCATTTGGGCTCTTGCCCTTCCTCATAACGGTTTCCTCGCTGCTGCATGAAGCATCAGCGAAGGACCTGTTACGTAGTTAGATTAGTCTTCGGCCTTGAACGGGAAACCAAGCGCCTTGAGCAGCGCGCGGCCTTCGTCATCGGTCTTGGCGGTGGTTACAACCGTGATGTCCATGCCGCGTACGCGGTCAATGGAATCCTGGTCGATTTCGTGGAACATAACCTGTTCGGTCAGACCGAAGGTGTAGTTGCCGTTGCCGTCGAACTGCTTGCCACTGAGGCCGCGGAAGTCGCGGATACGGGGCAGAGCCAGCGTGACCAGACGATCCAGGAATTCCCACATGCGGTCTCCACGCAGAGTTGCGTGTGCGCCGATGGGCATGCCTTCGCGCAGTTTGAACTGTGCGATCGACTTGCGGGCCTTGGTTACCTGCGGCTTCTGGCCGGTGATCAGGGTCAGATCGCGGACAGCGCCGTCGATCAGCTTGGAGTCCTTAGCGGCATCTCCAACACCCATGTTCACAACGACCTTCACCAGGCGGGGAACCTGGTTAACGTTGCTGTACTTGAATTCCTCAACGAGCGTGCTCTTGATGGAATCGGCGTACTTGGTCTTCAGACGAGGAACGATCTTCGCTGCCGGAGTCTCGAGAGTCTCAGTCATTAGATGTCCTTCCCGGAGCTCTTGGCCACGCGGACACGCACGTCGCGCTTCACGCCATTGCGCTCCACGGTCTCGGTGCGGAAACCAACGCGGGTGGGCTTCTTGGTGGACGGGTCAACCAGAGCCACGTTGGAGATGTGGATCGAAGCTTCTACGACCTCGATGCCACCAGTCTTGGTGCCGCGCTGCGACTGACCGGCCTTCGTGTGCTTGGTTACGCGGTTAATGCCTTCGACCAACACGCGGTTGGTCTCCGGGAATACGCGCAGAACCTTGCCCTGCTTGCCTTTGTCGCCGCCGCGCTCAGCCTTGGCGCCAGTGATGACCTGAACGAGGTCACCCTTTTTGATCTTAGCCATGGACTAGAGCACCTCCGGAGCCAGAGAAACGATCTTCATGAACTTCTTGTCACGAAGTTCACGACCAACCGGTCCGAAGATACGGGTACCGCGGGGGTCACCGTCAGCCTTCAGGATCACAGCTGCGTTCTCGTCAAACTTGATATAGGAACCATCCGCACGGCGGCGTTCCTTCTTGGTACGGACGATGACTGCCTTAACAACATCGCCCTTCTTTACGTTGCCGCCCGGAATTGCATCCTTGACGGTAGCGACGATGACGTCGCCAATGCCTGCGTAGCGACGGCCAGATCCCCCGAGAACGCGAATGGTAAGGATTTCCTTAGCACCCGTGTTGTCGGCGACCTTGAGTCGCGACTCCTGCTGAATCACTATTTACTCCTTGCGTCGCGCCGGTTCTCAGACCGAAAATCTTCCTACGGAATGAGCCTTGCGGAACGGTTGATCGGGGTGTCTCTTGACCTGCCTGGATTTTGCCAGACCAAGCCTAAACGCCCGTGCCAAAAACATTTGCTTCCCAGGCGGATCCGGACAGGTCCGAAGCACGAGGGGGCACTATGCCGTGGCACGATTGTTTACGAGGTTGATGACGGCGCACAGAGGGCGCCATACAAACTCAATATCCTAGCACAGTAAAGGCAATCTCCCATATCACACGGCGGCAGCCACAGCACAACCGCTGTCCTCCAGAGCCGGCAACGCACGACGGCGTCACGCACGGCACGCTCTCGGTCCACCGGCGGTGCCACTCCCCCGGAAACCCGGCGTTCCGCCGTCGGACGCTCTCTCACATAATGCGCCTTTTCGGCGGACGCTCTCTCACTTTCCTAACAAGAGTGAGAGAGCGTCCGGGGATTTCCCGCATTAGGTGAGAGAGCGTCCTAATGGAGACGCGGACGACGGCGTCACGCACGGCCACCCTTTCGGCCCACCAGCCGTGCCACTCCGCCGGAAGCCCGGCGTTCCGCCGTCGGATGTCCCGCAAAAACCTGCTCCGCGTGACACACCCAGCCAGCCCACCCGCCGGTTAATACGGAAAACCCCCGCTCCCACAAGGGAACGGGGGTTTCCGGTGCAGTACCTGCAAGCAGGCTGCGGGGTGTTACTTGGCCTTTTCGAGGATCTCGACCAGACGCCACCGCTTGGTAGCGGACAGCGGGCGGGTCTCGGCGAGGAGAACGAGGTCGCCGATGCCGGCGCTGTTCTCTTCGTCGTGAGCCTTGATCTTCGTGTTGCGGCGGATGACTTTGCCGTACAAAGCGTGCTTTACGCGGTCTTCTACCTGGACAACGATGGTCTTTTCCATCTTGTCCGAGACTACGTAGCCACGCTTCGTCTTACGGTCACCGCGTTCGCCAGCCGTAGCTGCTGCGGAAACAGTTTCCGTCACGTTCTCGTCCTTTTCACTCACTTGGCATCCTCCTCGGCCTCAACCGTTTCAGCCGTTTCGGCCTTCTTGGTTGCAGCCTTCTTGGATTTCTTCTCTTCCTTGGCTTCCACAACCGGTGCGGCAACCTCGGCACGAATGCCCAGCTCGCGCTCACGGAGAACGGTGTAGATGCGTGCGATGTCCTTCTTTACCGCGCGCAGACGACCGTGGTTCTCCAGCTGACCGGTGGCGGACTGGAAACGCAGGTTGAACAGCTCTTCCTTAGCCTTCCGGAGTTCTTCAACGAGGCGCTCGTTGTCGAACGTGTCCAGCTGTGCGGAGACAAGTTCCTTGGATCCTACTGCCATTTCTATTCACCACCTTCGCGACGCAAAATGCGTGCCTTCAACGGGAGCTTGTGGATTGCCAGGCGCAGGGCCTCGCGAGCTACCGATTCCTCGACGCCGGAGATCTCAAAGAGAACCCGGCCCGGCTTGACGTTTGAGACCCACCATTCCGGTGAACCCTTACCGGAACCCATGCGGGTTTCGGCAGGCTTCTTGGTGATCGGACGGTCCGGGTAAATGTTGATCCAGACCTTACCGCCACGCTTGATGTGGCGGGTCATCGCGATACGGGCAGACTCGATCTGACGGTTGGTGACGTATGCCGGGCTCAGAGCCTGGATACCCCACTCACCGAAGGAGACCTTGGTGCCGCCCGTAGCAGCGCCGGAACGACCCGGGTGGTGCTGCTTACGGTGCTTGACTCGACGTGGGATAAGCATTTAAGCCTGTCCTCCTTCTACTGCAGCAGGTGCAGCCTCAACTGCCGGAGCCTCGGCAGCCGGAGCTGCCTCTGCTGCCGGACGGTCGGTACGACGACGGCGGTCACCACGGTCAGCGCCGCCGGCGCCACCCGGGCGGCCCGGACGGTCGCTGGCACCGCGGCCACGGGACGGAGCAGCAGCTGCCTGCTGAGCCAGTTCCTTGGCGGTGACGTCACCCTTGTAGATCCAGACCTTCACGCCGATGCGGCCGAAAGTGGTCTTGGCCTCGTAGAAGCCGTAGTCGATGTTCGCACGGAGGGTGTGCAGGGGCACACGGCCTTCGCGGTAGAACTCCGAGCGGGACATTTCTGCGCCACCCAGTCGGCCGGAGCAGGCGATACGGATGCCCTTGGCACCTGCACGCTGAGCGGACTGCATGGCCTTCTTCATCGCACGGCGGAAAGCCACACGGGAAGTCAGCTGCTCAGCAACGCCCTGGGCAACAAGCTGAGCTTCCATCTCGGGGTTCTTGACCTCGAGGATGTTCAGCTGGACCTGCTTGCCCGTCAGCTTCTCAAGCTCGCCGCGGATGCGGTCTGCTTCAGCGCCGCGGCGGCCGATAACGATACCGGGACGTGCCGTGTGGATATCCACGCGGACACGGTCACGGGTGCGCTCGATCTCAACCTTGGCGATACCGGCGCGCTCCATGCCAACAGACATGAGCTGGCGGATACGGATGTCTTCGCGAACGAAGTCCTTGTACCGCTGTCCGGGCTTGGTGCTGTCAGCGAACCAGTGCGATACGTGATCGGTGGTGATGCCGAGTCGGAACCCGTGCGGGTTAACTTTCTGTCCCACTTAGCGAGCCTCCTCTTTCTCAGGTGTAGCGACTACCACAGTGATGTGGCTGGTGCGCTTCTTGATCTGAAATGCACGACCCTGAGCACGCGGCTGGAACCGCTTCATGGTCGGGCCTTCATCAACGAACATTTCGCTGATGATGAGGTCGCTTTCGTCAAACGCAACACCGTCGCGGTCCGCGAGGGACCGGGCGTTTGCGATTGCCGACTGTACTACCTTGAATACCGGCTCCGAAGCTGCCTGGGGGGCAAACTTCAGAATTGCCAGAGCCTCATTCGCTTGCTTACCACGAACAAGGTTGACGACGCGCCGGGCCTTCATAGGCGTTACGCGGATGTGACGCGCAATTGCCTTGGCTTCCATTGCTTTCCTTCTCTCGTCTTTGACGTAAGTGCAGGCGCCTAGCGGCGCTTGCCCTTACGGTCGTCCTTGACATGGCCGCGGAATGTCCGCGTGGGAGCGAATTCGCCGAGCTTGTGCCCGACCATCGACTCAGTGACAAACACCGGAATGTGCTTGCGTCCGTCGTGTACGGCGATCGTGTGCCCAAGCATGTTGGGGATGATCATCGAACGGCGGGACCAGGTCTTGATGACGTTCTTGGTGCCCTTTTCGTTTTCCCTGTCCACCTTTACAAAGAGGTGCTGGTCAACGAAAGGACCTTTTTTCAGGCTGCGTGGCATGTGTCCAGGCTCCTATCGCTTGTTCTTGCCAGTACGACGGCGACGAACAATAAGCTTGTCGCTCTCTTTGTTGGGACGCCGGGTGCGGCCTTCCCGCTTACCGTTCGGGTTGACGGGGTGACGTCCACCGGACGTCTTACCCTCGCCACCACCGTGCGGGTGGTCAACCGGGTTCATTGCGACACCACGGACGGTCGGGCGAACGCCCTTCCAGCGCATGCGGCCGGCCTTACCCCAGTTGATGTTCGACTGCTCGGCGTTGCCGACCTCGCCGACGGTTGCGCGGCAGCGCACGTCAACGTTGCGGATTTCGCCGGAAGGCAGACGCAGCTGGGCGAAGCGGCCTTCCTTGGCTACAAGCTGGATCGATGCGCCGGCGGAGCGGCCCATCTTGGCGCCGCCACCCGGACGCAGTTCAACTGCGTGGATTACGGTACCAACCGGGATGTTGAGCAGCGGCAGGTTGTTACCGGGCTTGATGTCAGCACCGGAACCTGCCTCAACGACGTCACCCTGGGAGAGCTTGTTCGGGGCGATGATGTAACGCTTGGTGCCATCAACGTAGTGCAGGAGGGCGATGCGAGCCGTGCGGTTCGGATCGTACTCGATTTCGGCAACGCGGGCGTTGACGCCGTCTTTGTCGTGGCGACGGAAGTCGATCAGACGGTACTGGCGCTTGTGGCCACCACCCTTGTGACGGGTCGTGATCTTACCGGAGTTGTTACGGCCGCCCTTTTTGGGCAGCGGACGTACCAACGACTTTTCCGGCGTCGACCGCGTGATTTCGGTGAAGTCCGCTACGCTCGAGCCACGACGGCCCGGGGTAGTCGGCTTGTATTTACGGATTCCCATAATTTATTTCCTCGTTAAAGTGGTCTCCGCTACGAGAGCGGACCGCCGAAGATGTCGATGGTGCCTTCTTTGAGGCTCACAATTGCACGCTTGGTGTTTTTGCGGGTACCCCATCCGAATTTGGTGCGCTTGCGCTTACCGGCACGGTTGATGGTGTTGATCGATTCGACCTTGACGGAGAAAATCTTCTCCACGGCCAGCTTGATCTCGGTCTTGTTCGAGCGGGGGTCCACCAGGAAGGTGTACTTGCCCTCATCGATCAGGCCGTAGCTTTTTTCCGATACGACGGGTGCAAGCACGACGTCGCGCGGGTCTTTGATGGTGGCTGCACTCACTTGGCATCCTCCTCGTTCTTTGCTACTGCCCGGTCAGCAACGAATGCTTCGTAGGCAGCCTTGGTGAAGACAACGTCGTCAGAGACGAGTACGTCGTAGGTGTTCAGCTGGTCTGCGTACAGAACGTGAACACCGGCGAGGTTGCGCACGGAAAGTGCTGCAACATCGTTGGCGCGCTCGATGACAACCAGCAGGTTCTTGCGCTCGGAAACTCCGCGCAGCGTTGCCAGTGCGTTCTTGACGGACGGCTTGGTGCCCTCCACCAGTTCGGCAACAACGTGGATGCGTCCGTTGCGTGCCCGGTCAGAGAGTGCGCCGCGCAGTGCAGCAGCAATCATCTTCTTGGGGGTGCGCTGGCTGTAGTCACGCGGTGTGGGACCGTGGACTACGCCACCACCGGTCATGTGAGGAGCACGGATTGAACCCTGACGGGCGCGGCCGGTGCCCTTCTGCTTGAACGGCTTGCGACCTGCACCGGAAACTTCGGCGCGGGTCTTGGTTTTGTGGGTACCCTGGCGAGCAGCAGCGAGCTGGGCTACGACGACCTGGTGCAGCAGCGGCACGTTGGTCTGAACGTCGAAGATCTCTGCAGGCAGGTCAACCTTGACAGTGCTAGTCATTGAACTAGGCTCCCTTCACGGCGGTGCGTACGAGTACGACCTGGCCGCGGGCGCCGGGGACGGCGCCCTTGATCAGGAGCAGCGACTTCTCGACGTCAACTGCGTGAACCGTGAGGTTCAGCGTGGTGTGACGAACGGCGCCCATGCGGCCGGCCATTTTCATGCCCTTGAAGACGCGGCTCGGGGTGGATGCGCCACCGATTGAACCGGGCTTACGGTGGTTCTTGTGAGCACCGTGTGAGGCGGGAGCACCGTGGAAGCCGTGACGCTTCATAACACCGGCGAAGCCCTTACCCTTGGTGGTGCCGATAACGTCGATCTTCTGGCCGGCTTCGAAGAGCTCAACAGAAAGCTCCTGGCCCAGCTCGTAAGTGTCAGCATCTGCAGTGCGCAGTTCGACGACGTGGCGGCGAGGCGTGACGCCTGCCTTTTCAAAGTGACCAGCCAGCGGCTTGGTGACCTTGCGGGGATCGATCTGGCCGTAGCCGATCTGAACAGCTACGTAGCCATCAGTGTCTGCGTTGCGCAGCTGCGTGATGACGTTCGAATCTGCCTGGACCACAGTGACGGGAATGAGCTTGTTGTTCTCGTCCCAGACCTGGGTCATGCCGAGCTTCGTGCCCAGCAGGCCCTTTACGTTACGGGTTGCGGTCATAGTCTCTCAGCACCTCCCTACAGCTTGATTTCGATGTTCACGTCGGCCGGCAGGTCGAGACGCATAAGCGAATCAACAGCCTTCGGCGTGGGATCGATGATGTCGATAAGACGCTTGTGCGTGCGCATTTCAAAGTGCTCGCGGCTGTCCTTGTACTTGTGCGGAGAGCGGATAACACAGTAAATGTTCTTCTCCGTCGGCAGCGGCACGGGGCCAACTACCGTTGCGCCTGCGCGCGTGACCGTCTCAACGATCTTCCGTGCTGAAACGTCAATGACCTCGTGGTCATATGACTTCAGCCGGATGCGGATTTTTTGTCCCGCCATGTCGCCTGACTCTCTTTCAGTTAGTGCTGCTCCCGGTGAGGGCTGCTCTGTTCACTTTCTTGTTGCATGTGGCTGCCGAAGCATTTGAAGTCTGAACTACCACCCGCCGCACAAGCTGAATCCGGATGAATCCGGGTTCCTCAACCTGCCGACGTAACCGACCCCCGCGGTCGGGCGTGTCGCGCTTAGCACGCATACAAATCCGCAGTTCCATGGGGAGTGGGTTATGTTTGGGCTTCCACTTGGACCCTGACACCCGGCATTATCCGGATCGGGACACGAAGAAGCGCTTGAACAACTCATCTAGTATGCCGGATATTATGCCCAGAAGCGAATCTGCAGGCTGGCACCTCCCCTGACAGCAGATGTGCCAGCACACTGCGCATTCGGGCCCTGCGCGGCTTGTGGTCATTGCCTTCGGCAACATCCGAATGGATGATGGGGGAATGACCGTCGAAAATGACGTTTCCGTCCAGGACCTGGCCGACCGGCTGCCCAGATCGTTCACCCTCGGTGTTGCCGCGGCCGCCTTCCAGATCGAAGGCTCCCTCTCCGCTGACGGACGTGGTCCCTCCGGCTGGGACGCCTTCGCGGAGAAACCCGGCGCCATCATCGATGGACACTCCCCGGCAGTGGCCTGCGACCACTACAACCGTTCGCCCGAAGATGTGGCTCTGATGCGGGACCTCGGCGTGGATTCCTACCGCTTTTCCATCTCCTGGCCGCGGATCCAGCCGGATGGCCGCGGCGCGTTCAACAAGCAGGGCCTGGACTTCTACGACCGCCTGATCGACCAGCTGCTCGAGGCCGGCATCTCCCCCATGGCCACCCTCTACCACTGGGATACGCCCCTGCCCTTGGAGCACCGTGGCGGCTGGATGAGCAGGGCCACCGCCGAACGCTTCGCTGAGTACGCAGGCGAGGCCGGCCGGCGATTTGGTGACCGCGTAGACCAGTGGGTAACCCTCAACGAACCAGCCTCGGTGGTCCTCAACGGCTACGCGCTGGGCGTCCATGCCCCCGGACGGGATCTCCTCTTTGATGCCTTTCCTGCTGTCCACAACCAGCTCCTTGCCCACGGCATGGCCGTCCAGGCGCTGCGCGCAGCAGGGGTCCGCGGCGGAATCGGCGTGACCAACCTCCACTCCCCCGTCCGGCCAGCCACCCGAAAAATCACGGACAAATACATCGCGCTGGTTTTCGACCTCATGCTCAACCGCATCTATGCCGATCCGGTCCTCTTGGGCCAATACCCCCGCCCGCCGCTCATCGCCAAGCCCTGGTTCCGGTCGTTCGGCAGAATCCCCGACGCCGACCTCCGCACCATCCACCAGCCCCTGGACTTCTACGGCGTGAACTATTACTACCCCACGAAGGTGGCAGCCGGACGGGGCCCGGCCGAAAGCCCCACGGGTCCTGCCGAGGCGATGGTGCGCGTGCCGTTCCATCAGGAGCCGTTCCCCGAATACGGCACTACGGGTTTCGGCTGGCCGGTAGCCCCGGAGCACCTTGGCATCCTGCTGCGCGAACTAAAGGACCGCTATAAAGGGGACCTGCCCCCGCTGTACATCACCGAAAGCGGCGCCAGCTTCCCGGAGCCCGACCACGTCAGCGGCCCCATTCAGGACCTGGGGCGGATCAATTACATCGCGGACCACCTGCGGCATGCGCTGGAGGCGACGGCACCGGGCGGAATCGCCCACGACGTGGACCTCCGCGGGTACTACGTCTGGACGCTGATGGACAACTTCGAATGGGCCGCGGGGTACTCCCAGCGCTTCGGCCTGGTGCACGTGGATTTCGACACCCTGGAGCGCACACCCAAGGAATCGTTCTACTGGTACCGGGCGCTCAGCCAGGCCCGGACATCACTGGCCGACGAAGGGCAGCCCGGCTGAACACCGGCGAACACCCCGGCCGGCCGGGGTCCGGTGGCCCTGCTACTTATCCTTGTTTGCCCGGTTGATGCGCTTGGCGCGGTCAATCTCGGCGCGGAAATGCTTCTTGGCCCAGAAAACTCCGGCGACCACGGCGACCGCGATGATCAGAAAAATCAGCCATTCCATGATGTACTCCTCTCGCTGTCAGCAACAGTATCAGTGCCGGCGGGACGCTTCCCTGCGGTCGCTGGACGGCGGGTGGGACTCAGGACCCGGGGTCGCCTCTGGTCCCGCCTCCGGCGCCTCACCGGCCGTTCCACGGTTCAGCCGCCAGACCGCAAACACGATCAGCCCCACAGCAATGAAGGCCAACAGCAGGAACGTGTACTGCCACATGGCCCACAGAAGGCAGGCCGCCACCCCCGCCGCGCCCCACCAGACGAAGGGCCGTTCCCCCAGTCCAAGGCCTGCCACGAGCAGCAGGGCGAGGAGCACCAGGACCCACAGCTGCTGCCCAGCGTTCCCGCCGAACACTATGCCCAGGCCGCTCAGCGAGAGCAAAACCGAGGCCGCGCCCACCAGCAGACGGCCGGCAGCTTGGTTGCCGGCGAAGTAGCGCAAGCCACCGAGGACAGCGGCCAGGACCACGTACCACTGGACAACCCAAAAGGGACTGGGAAGGTCGGTCAATAGCCGGCCTATGCGACCACCCGCCGGGTCCAGTTCGAAGATGGCAGTGCGCTGGATGGCAACTGTGAGGACCAACGCACCCACTTCAAGGGCGATCCGTCGCGCCCTTGCGGGTGCCTCCCGGTAGGACACCCCGACGGCGGCGGCCAGCACGGTGGCCGCCGTCCAGGACGTTGCATCGTGCCGGATTCCGTCGAGGACCACCAGCACGAGGCCGAGGAACGCCGCACCGGCAAGCGACCAACGACGCACCGGATCGGCCTGCAACGGGCCGCTGCGCATGAGCCGCACAGTGTAGAGGGCGGCCGAAGCCATGCCCGCGCCGGTCAGCCATGGCAGGAATCCGTCCCAGACGCCGGCGACATCCTGATACGCCTCCGCCGCCAATGCGACGGACCCGCCGAGCGCGGCCACGGCTGCCGGCGGATACAGGACCGGCAGATCCTCGATATGCGACGCCGTAAAGCACACGGCTGACACGGCCAGGACAGCCGCTCCCGTCACCCAGTCGGCCGCCAACGGCGAGATCAGCAGCCCAACACCGGCAAACGAGCCGGCGGTAACCAGCCAGAGCCAGTGCTCGACGTCCGCGTCGCCAGCGGCCTGTTGGTGACTATCCTGCTCGTGCCCGTTCTGAGTAAGCCTGTTCTGCCGGTGCCGCAGGATGCCGGCAGCGGTTGCAAGCAGCGCACCACCCAGCAGGGTTGCGGCAGTGCCGGTGTGGCTCAGGACCGCGGTCACAAGGAACGTCCCGCCGAACATGAACAGCGGGCCCAGGGCGAGCACGCCGAACAGGGCACCATACACAGCGAAGTAGCGGGCTCCGTTGGCACTGAAGAGTCTCCTGGCCACCACAGCAGAGACCAGCAGCAACAGCAGTTCCAGCAGCACCACCCAGCGGCCGCCGTCGTCGTCCTGCGCCAGCAGCGCGACGTCGCCAGGCCTGGTCACGTAGACCAGCGGCAGCATTGCCTGCCCGGCCAGGGTGATCCAGACTGCAGCCTGTTGGAAGGGGATGTCAGCCAGCCGTGAGCGCATCACCCAGCGGACGGCATGCTGGGCCGCGAGCACGAGGGCAAAGGCCACCGAAACCACAGTGGGCGAGGCGGTGATGTCGTAGCTGAGGACCACGGCGAGGCCTGCCGTCAGCACGCGGGCCGCCACAAAGTACCAGCCCTTCCTGGCCCGCTGTTGCGCGGCTACCACCATCAGCGTGGAGTAGACGGCGAAGATACCCAGGATCAGTTCCACCCGAAGCAGATCGCCATCGCTGAAGACCAGCAGCACAACAAATGCAAACGGGGCCAACCAGACTGCACCCGCCGCTCTGCGAAGGAAGTACCCAGAGGCCGCCGCGCCTAGGGCAACGAGTCCTGCAGCGAACGTTTCCTGCCAGTCTGCCGAACCTGACTGCAAGAGGCTGGCAATGCCGGCCAACTGGAGAAGGAGCACTGCGCCCGCGTCAGCAAGAATCCCGCGGGGAGCACGACGGCGGACGGCAGCAACCAGCGGAAAGCACAGCTGGAGTGCCAGCACCGTCACCAGGAGCGTTGCCGGGTGGACCACTTCGTCCGCGATGACCACCGGGCCGCCGTCCCGCTGCAGCTGGTGAAAAGCTGTGAGGGCAAGTACGGTGGCTGCCGCCCTGGCGAACCACCAGTAGGCCCAGCGGTGTTGGCGCAGAGGCAGACGAACCGCAGTGATGAGCAGGTATGCCGCCACCAACAACAACGCCGCGTTCCCGGCGCCTTGTGAAACGGCTCGGAACGCGACCGTGGCGGCGACCACGGACATACCCAGCGGCAAGGCCTCCCACACCGTAGCAACCCAGTCCGGTTCCGTAGCCGGCCGTGGAACCACCAGGGCTCCGATGACAAAAGCGGCAGAAAGCTGGATCATCACGCAGACGGCTGTCAGGCCGTGGTCCGGCGAGGTCTCAATGAACGGCATCCCCACCAGAACCAGTGCACCCCCCGCACCGAAGACGCCCAAGGTTGCCTCCGGCGCCAACGTCCGCACGCCCGCGCGTTCCAGGAACGCCGTCAGGAGTTGCTGGCACACGAGTGCCAGCAACAGTGCGAACACGGACGCCTCGGCCCGCCCGGGGCCGTCATCCATCACGGCCGCGGCAGCTACGGGGACCGCCCAGGTGAGGGCCAACCGGGACCCCAGAACCAACCGGCCGCGGAAATCACCTGCCGCGAAAACCCCCCGGATCGCCCAGAAGCCGGCTGCGGCGAGCAGCATTCCGGCGAGCGGCCACGCGCCCATCGAAGGTGAAACCATGCCGGCCAAAACCAGTGCGGCCACTGGCGCCCATTCGGCCCGGCCGGCCCACTTGGCTGCCAGCACCATGCCCGTGACCAACGATAAGGCCACCGGCACCCACAGCGGCACCGTAGTAGCGGCGGCGACCGAACCGTTGCCGCCCATAGCGCGGAAGACGCCGACAGCGGTCTCTTGAATGCTGAACGCCGTGGTGGCAGCGAGTTGCAGAGCAAACGTCGCCCAGGCATCAACCTGCCAGCGTCCTCCAGCGGCGTTCGGGCTGTTCCCGGCGCCGGACGAGCCTGGCTGCTGCTGGTGAAACCAGCCCGTCAGCCTGGCCGACAGGAACGCCAGCCCCACTGCCTGGGCGGCGAACAGCACGCCGGCGGCGAGCAGCGCATCGGTCCCGCGGCCGGTTAGGTGCCAAATCTCGACGGCGGCAGCCACCGTCAGGGCGGCACGTGCCGCATAGAAGTTGATCAGCCGGAACCGCCCCGGAACAGCCGCCATGAGGGCAAAATAGACTCCGCACATCCCGATGACCAGCGCGTACTCAGCTTTGTCCACCTGCAACGGCACGCAGGTCGCGGCGACGGCAACGGCCGGAACCACCAACGGGTGCAGGACCAGCAGAGGCCTGACATACACCGGCGGAAGCCATCGCGGCCGGGTCAGGGCAATCCCGGTTAGCAGCACGGCGACGGCAATGAGCGCAGCGAAATACCAGACGAGTGCGCCACCCAGGATTGAAACGCCGGAGAACGCTGTGGATGCCACAAAGGTGAAGGAAAGGTACACGAGAACCCTGCTCTCCAGCCGGACCGCCGCCGCGACATAAGCCGCAGTACCGATCAGCGACGTGATCAGCCAGGCAGACGGGCCGTGATGCAATGCGAAGTTGTACAGTGCCAGCCCGGTCACAGGAACCAGGGCAAGCCCGGTGCCGGTGAACGCCACGGCAGCAGGCTTCAGCCGCGGGACCCGGGCGTGCAGTACAAATCCCGCGCCATAGAACAGCGCCGTGACTGCGCAGACGCCGGCAAAGCGCAACATGGGCGGAAGGCTGGTGCCGATGAAGAGTGCTGCTGCAGCCACCAGCAGCAGGCTGGCCACGTACAGCGTGATGTTGATGTTCTGCCGGTCCCGCTTTTCACGGCGAGCCTGGCGCTCAGCCGGAGACTGCGGCGGAATCCTCGGTGGCACCGGCGCGGTGGGCGACGGCGACGATAAGGGCGCCGAAGGCGACGCTGGCACCAGAGAGATGTTGACATCGGCGGGCGCTGATGTGGCTGGCGTGGGCACACTGCCGGCTGCCGCCGTCGTACGCTGCCCCAGGTGCAGGCCCTCCCCCGGCTGTGAGTCCGCATCGGCTGAACTTGGCGATGGTGTTGCCCCCTGACGTGGCTGGCCGGACGCCTGAAGCTTGGCCACGGCGTCAAGCCACCCCTGGAGGTGACCGGCGCGGTACCCCGCTTCATATGATTCGTCCCTCACGGCGGTCCCTTTCCAGAGGGCAGGCCTGCCTGCACAATTAATCCAGTGATTGGATTAATTGTAGCAAAGAACAGCCCCGCTGCACTAGCAGCGGGGCTGTTCCAAACTTCGCGTCAGGCCGTCAGACGGCGATCAGCTCCGTAATCAGCAAGTAAATTACTTGATGATCTTGGTAACGCGTCCTGAACCAACGGTGCGGCCGCCTTCGCGGATAGCGAAGCCGAGGCCCTCTTCCATGGCGATGGGCTGGATGAGCGCAACGGTCATCTCAGTGTTGTCGCCAGGCATAACCATTTCCGTGCCTTCCGGCAGGGTGATAACGCCGGTTACGTCCGTGGTGCGGAAGTAGAACTGCGGGCGGTAGTTGGAGTAGAACGGGTTGTGACGTCCGCCTTCGTCCTTGGAGAGGATGTAGACGTTGGCCTCGAAGTCGGTGTGCGGGGTGATGGAACCCGGCTTGACGACAACCTGGCCACGCTCTACGTCATCGCGCTTCAGACCGCGGAGCAGGAGGCCACAGTTCTCGCCGGCCCATGCTTCGTCGAGCTGCTTGTGGAACATCTCGATACCGGTAACCGTGGTCTTCTGGACCGGGCGGATGCCGACGATCTCGACCTCGGAGTTGATGGCGAGAGTTCCACGCTCGGCGCGGCCCGTTACAACGGTGCCACGGCCGGTGATCGTGAAGACATCTTCGATCGGCATCAGGAACGGCTTGTCACGGTCACGTACGGGGTCCGGAACAGACTCGTCGACAGCTGCCATGAGGTCCTCGACGGACTTGACCCAAACCGGGTCGCCTTCGAGAGCCTTCAGGCCGGAAACGCGAACAACCGGAGCTTCATCGCCATCGAAGCCCTGAGCCGAAAGCAGCTCACGAACTTCCATTTCAACGAGGTCCAGCAGCTCTTCGTCGTCGACCATGTCCGACTTGTTCAGCGCAACCAGCAGGTAGGGAACGCCAACCTGGCGGGCAAGCAGAACGTGCTCGCGGGTCTGAGCCATCGGGCCGTCAGTGGCGGCAACCACGAGGATTGCACCGTCCATCTGTGCAGCACCGGTGATCATGTTCTTGATGTAGTCAGCGTGACCCGGAGCGTCTACGTGTGCGTAGTGGCGCTTCTCGGTCTGGTACTCAACGTGGGAAATGTTGATCGTGATGCCACGCTGGCGCTCTTCCGGAGCAGAGTCAATCGACGCGAAGTCGCGCTGCTCGTTGAGAGTCGGGTACTTGTCGTACAGCACCTTGGAAATGGCGGCAGTCAGCGTCGTCTTACCGTGGTCAACGTGACCAATGGTGCCGATGTTGACGTGCGGCTTAGTCCGCTCGAACTTTGCCTTTGCCACAGGTTCCTCCTAGAACGTTTTCAAATGACTTACCCTTCGACCGCGCTTATCGCGGCAGAAACTCAGGCAAGTCTACTTGGGGGGCTTTGGATTGGTGAAATTGCAGATTCAGGAACTAATACTAGTCCCTCGAGCCTGTTCGCGCAGATGGCCGGGGCCCGGCTTGACCGGACCCGGCCACCTGCACCAGGCGAGCTTCCGTCAACCGGAAACGCACCCGAGTTTTTGCTGCGAAAGTCGGAAGACTACTCGCCGCGGTTCTTCTGGATGATCTCGTCGGCAAATGCCTTCGGGACCTCGGCGTAGCTGTGGAACGTCATGGAATAAACAGCGCGGCCCTGGGTCTTGGAACGCAGGTCACCGATGTAGCCGAACATGCCGGACAGCGGGACGTGCGCACGGATGACCTTGACACCCTGTGCATCTTCCATGGACTGCATCTGGCCACGGCGGGAGTTGAGGTCACCGATTACTTCACCCATGTATTCCTCAGGGGTGCGGACCTCTACATCCATCAGCGGTTCGAGCAGGATGGGGTTCGCCTTGCGTGCGGCTTCCTTGAAAGCCATACGGCCGGCGATCTTGAACGCCATTTCCGAAGAGTCAACATCGTGGTAAGCGCCGTCAATCAGCGTCGCCTTGATGCCAACAACCGGGTAACCGGCCAGGACGCCGTCATTCAGTGCATCCTGGATACCGGCGTCAACCGACGGGATGTATTCGCGCGGAATACGGCCACCGGTGACCTTGTTCTCGAACTCGTACAGCTCGCCCTCGGAAGTGTCCAGCGGCCCGATGGCGATCTGGATCTTTGCGAACTGACCCGAACCACCGGTCTGCTTCTTGTGCGTGTAGTCGTGACGCGCAACAACATTCTTGATGGTTTCGCGGTAAGCGACCTGCGGCTTGCCAACGTTGGCCTCGACCTTGAATTCGCGGCGCATGCGGTCCACCAGGATGTCCAGGTGGAGCTCGCCCATGCCGGCGATGATGGTCTGACCGGTGTCCTCGTTGAGGGAGACCTGGAAGGTCGGGTCCTCAGCGGAGAGCTTCTGGATAGCGAGTGAGAGCTTCTCCTGGTCACCCTTGGTGTTCGGTTCGATGGCAACCGAGATCACGGGCTCCGGGAAGCTCATGGACTCGAGGACGATCTGGTTGCTGGAGTCACACAGGGTGTCGCCCGTGGTGGTGTCCTTCAGCCCGATCGCTGCGTAGATGTGGCCGGCGGTAGCGCCCTCGACGGGCATTTCCTTGTTGGCGTGCATCTGGAACAGCTTGCCGATGCGCTCCTTCTTGCCCTTGGTGGAGTTGACCACCTGAGCACCCGCTTCGACGTGACCGGAGTACACGCGGATGAAGGTGAGCTGGCCGAAGAAGGGGTGCGCAGCAATCTTGAACGCCAGAGCCGAGAACGGCTCCTCTGAGGAAGGCGCGCGTGTGAGTTCCTTCTCTTCGTCGCGAGGATCGTGACCGATCATCGGCGGGACGTCGAGCGGGTTGGGCAGGTAGTCAACCACGGCGTCAAGCATCGGCTGGACGCCGCGGTTCTTGAACGCGGAGCCACAGAAGACCGGGTAGAGCTCGGAGTTGATCGTCATCTTACGGATGCCGGCCTTGAGCTCCTCGACGGTGAGTTCTTCACCCTCGAGGTACTTCTCCATGAGCTCTTCGGTAGCGTCAGCCACCGTCTCAACGAGGGCAGCCCGGTATTCCTTGGCCTTCTCCAGCAGATCCGCGGGGATCTCCTGGACCTCGTACTTGGCACCCATGGTGACGTCACCCTTGGAGTCGCCCGGCCAGACCAGCGCGCGCATTTCCAGGATGTCGACAACGCCGACGAAGTCGTTCTCGGCACCGATCGGCAGCTGCATAACGAGCGGCTTGGCACCGAGGCGGCTGATGATGGTGTCTACCGTGTAGTAGAAGTCAGCGCCGAGCTTGTCCATCTTGTTGACGAAGCAGATACGCGGAACGTTGTACTTGTCAGCCTGGCGCCAAACGGTCTCAGACTGGGGCTCAACGCCTTCTTTACCATCGAACACGGCAACGGCGCCGTCGAGGACGCGCAGTGAGCGCTCAACCTCGACGGTGAAGTCAACGTGGCCGGGGGTGTCAATGATGTTGATCTGGTTGTTGTCCCAGAAGCAGGTCACGGCGGCAGACGTGATGGTGATGCCGCGTTCCTTCTCCTGTTCCATCCAGTCAGTCGTCGAAGCGCCGTCGTGCGTTTCGCCGATCTTGTGGTTCACACCTGTGTAGAACAGAATGCGCTCGGTGGTGGTGGTCTTGCCAGCATCGATGTGGGCCATGATGCCGATGTTGCGGACCTTACTAAGGTCTGTAAGCACGTCCTGTGCCACGGTGTCTCCCTTTCGGATGGACTACGCGTTCGCCGCCGGCTCAGTCGAGCCGGCGGCGTCCGGGAAGTATTACCAGCGGTAGTGTGCGAAGGCCTTGTTGGACTCGGCCATCTTGTGGGTGTCTTCGCGACGCTTCACAGCGGCACCGAGACCGTTGGAGGCATCCAGGATTTCGTTCTGGAGGCGCTCGGTCATGGTCTTTTCACGGCGGGCCTTGGAGTAACCAACCAGCCAACGCAGGGCGAGGGCGGTGGAGCGGCCCGGCTTGACCTCAACCGGAACCTGGTAGGTAGCGCCACCAACGCGGCGTGAGCGGACCTCGAGGGAAGGCTTGACGTTCTCCATGGCCTTCTTGAGGGCTGCTACGGGGTCGCCGCCGGACTTGGCGCGGGCGCCTTCGAGGGCACCGTAAACAATGCGCTCTGCGGTGGACTTCTTACCGTCAACCAGCACCTTGTTGATCAGCTGGGTAACCAGCGGGGAGCCGTAAACGGGATCTAGTACGAGCGGCCGCTTGGGGGCCGGACCCTTGCGAGGCATATTACTTCTTCTCCATCTTTGCGCCGTAACGGCTGCGTGCCTGCTTACGGTTCTTCACACCCTGGGTATCGAGGGCGCCACGGACGATCTTGTAGCGAACGCCGGGGAGGTCCTTCACGCGACCGCCGCGAACGAGCACAATGGAGTGCTCCTGCAGGTTGTGGCCTACACCGGGGATGTAGGCGGTAACTTCAACGCCACCGTTGAGGCGCACACGTGCAACCTTACGAAGAGCCGAGTTCGGCTTCTTGGGGGTGGTGGTGTAAACGCGGGTGCAAACACCGCGGCGCATCGGGCTGCCGTTAAGCGCGGGAGCCTTGGTCTTTTTGACCTTAGGCGTGCGGCCCTTGCGGACCAGCTGGTTAATCGTAGGCACTCTCGTGTTCTCCGTTGGTTTGATCTCTACCTTCACGCTCAGGCGCCAGCCTGAATATGATGGTTTTGGCGTTGCTCCTTGCAGCTGCGGCCTCTGGAAACTTGCGTAGGCGTGCAAAAGCGTGGCATTCGTTGCGCACCTTACCCGCAACCCGGAAACAAGCTCCACCCAGCATCATGAGAACAAAACCAAAATGATGCTGCGGCGGCCTTCATCCACTGCCACACAGAACAATTACCAAAATTCTAGCACGGCTTGATCCCGCGCCTTAATCGGGTGTATAGCGCACGACGGCGGACCCCGGGTGCCGCCGTCGTCCTCCACTCAAAGTTCCTTCAGCACTTAAACAGCAACGCGGGGTCACTTTGAGCCCAATCCGAGGTGCAGATTGGGCCGTACGTGACCCCGCGTTGCTTTAGGCGTTAGCGGAAGTCGTTGCCGAGATCGTAGTCATCCAGCGGGATGGCGTGGAACTCAGGAGCTCCGTCGCCGCCCAGGGAGTCATACGAGAAGTCACTGAATGCGCTGGGGCCGGTGAACAGGTTGGCCTTCGCTTCCTCAGTGGGCTCCACGGTGACCTCGGTGTAGCGCGGGAGACCCGTGCCGGCCGGGATCAGCTTACCGATGATGACGTTCTCCTTGAGGCCGAGCAGCGGGTCGCTCTTGCCTTCCATGGCCGCCTGCGTCAGGACGCGGGTGGTCTCCTGGAAGGAAGCTGCCGACAGCCAGGATTCGGTGGCCAGGGACGCCTTCGTGATGCCCATGAGCTCAGGACGTCCGGAAGCCGGAGTCTTGCCCTCGGACACAACGCGGCGGTTGGCCTCCTCGAAGCGGCTGCGCTCGGCGAGCTCGCCGGGGAGCAGATCCGATTCGCCGGACTCGATGACCGTGACGCGGCGCAGCATCTGGCGGACGATAACCTCGACGTGCTTGTCGTGGATACCGATGCCCTGGCTGCGGTACACGCCCTGGACCTCGTCCACCAGGAACTTCTGCGCGGCACGGGGACCCATGATGCGCAGAACCTGCTTGGGATCCACCGGACCGTTGATGAGCTTCTGGCCCACTGTGACGTGCTCGCCGTCCTCAATAAGGAGGCGTGAACGGCGCAGTACCGGGTAGGCGATCTCTTCAGAGCCGTCATCCGGGGTGATGACCAGGCGCATCTGGCGCTCGGACTCTTCGATGGCGATGCGGCCGGCTGCTTCAGCAATCGGTGCGACACCCTTCGGAGTACGGGCTTCGAAGAGCTCCTGGATACGGGGCAGACCCTGGGTGATGTCGTCGCCACCGCTGGCGGAAACAGCACCACCGGTGTGGAACGTACGCATGGTCAGCTGGGTACCGGGCTCACCGATGGACTGTGCGGCGATGATGCCGACGGCCTCGCCGATGTCCACGGTCTTGCCGGTGGCCAGTGAACGGCCGTAGCACAGGGCGCAGGTGCCGACGCTGGACTCACAAGTGAGTACGGAGCGGACCTTGACCTCGGTGATGCCGGCGGCGAACAGCTCAGCGATAACGACGTCGCCGCAGTCGGTGCCGCCGGCCGCAAGGACATTGCCCTTGGAGTCCACAACATCAACAGCGAGCGTACGGGCGTAGGCGCTGTTCTCGACGTTCTCGTCCAGGACCAGCTCGCCGTTGGCGTCCGGCACGGCGATTGCCGTGACCAGGCCGCGCTCGGTGCCGCAGTCCTCTTCGCGAACGATGACGTCCTGCGACACGTCCACCAGACGACGGGTCAGGTAACCCGAGTTGGCGGTACGCAGCGCGGTGTCAGCCAGACCCTTACGGGCACCGTGCGTGGCGATGAAGTATTCCAGCACCGACAGGCCCTCGCGGTAGGAGGACTTGATGGGACGCGGGATGATTTCACCCTTAGGGTTGGCCACCAGGCCACGGATACCCGCGATCTGACGGACCTGCATCCAGTTACCACGTGCGCCCGAGGACACCATGCGGTTGATGGTGTTCATCGGCGACAGGTTGTCACGCATGACCTGGGCGATCTCGTTGGTTGCCTTGTTCCAGATCTCGATCAGTTCCTGGCGACGCTCGTCGTCGTCGATCAGGCCCTTGTCGTACTGGCCCTGGATCTTGGCAGCCATGGTTTCGTAGCCGGCGAGGATCCGCGGCTTGTCCTTGGGTACCTCGATGTCCGAGATGGCGACGGTAACACCTGAGCGGGTGGCCCAGTAGAAACCGGCGTCCTTCAGGTTGTCCAGCGTTGCCGCCGTAACCACCTTCGGGTAGCGCTCGGCGAGATCGTTGACGATCGTGGACAGTTCGCCCTTGTCCGCAACGTTCTCAACCCACGGGTAATCCGCCGGCAGCGTCTGGTTGAAGATGACCTGTCCCAGGGAGGTCTGGACGAGCACCGGCTGGCCGGCTTCGTAGCCTTCCGGAGCTTCCCAGCCAGCGTACGGAACGAAGCCTTCGAGGCGGATCCGGACCTGCGAGTTCAAGTGCAGTTCGCGGAGGTCGTAGGCCATGATGGCTTCGGCAACCGAGGAGAAGACGCGTCCTTCGCCAGCTGAACCGACACGCTTGGTGGTCAGGTGGTAAAGGCCGATGATCATATCCTGCGAAGGCAGGGTGACCGGGCGGCCGTCAGACGGCTTCAGGATGTTGTTCGAGGACAGCATCAGGATGCGTGCCTCAGCCTGGGCTTCCGGGCTCAGCGGCAGGTGGACTGCCATCTGGTCGCCGTCGAAGTCAGCGTTGAAGGCGCCACAAACCAGCGGGTGGAGCTGGATTGCCTTACCTTCAACAAGCTGCGGTTCGAACGCCTGGATGCCAAGGCGGTGCAGGGTAGGTGCACGGTTGAGCAGCACCGGGTGTTCGGTGATGATCTCTTCCAGCACGTCCCAGACCTGCGGACGGTAACGCTCCACCATGCGCTTGGCCGACTTGATGTTCTGGGCGTGGTTGAGGTCAACCAGGCGCTTCATCACGAACGGCTTGAAGAGCTCCAGCGCCATCTGCTTGGGCAGACCACACTGGTGCAGCTTCAGCTGCGGGCCAACGACGATGACCGAACGGCCGGAGTAGTCAACACGCTTGCCGAGGAGGTTCTGGCGGAAACGACCCTGCTTGCCCTTGAGCATGTCGCTCAGGGACTTCAGCGGACGGTTGCCAGGACCGGTGACCGGACGGCCGCGACGGCCGTTGTCGAAGAGGCTGTCAACAGCTTCCTGCAGCATGCGCTTCTCGTTGTTGACGATGATCTCCGGGGCACCGAGGTCAAGCAGGCGCTTGAGGCGGTTGTTGCGGTTGATCACACGACGGTAGAGGTCGTTGAGGTCGGAGGTCGCGAAGCGGCCACCGTCCAGCTGGACCATCGGGCGCAGTTCCGGCGGGATCACCGGGACGGCGTCCAGCACCATGCCGAGCGGGCTGTTGTTGGTGGTCAGGAACGCGTTGACCACCTTCAGGCGCTTCAGGGCACGGGTCTTGCGCTGGCCCTTGCCGTTGGCGATGATGTCGCGCAGCAGGTCAGATTCGGCCTGCATGTCGAAGTTCTCAAGACGCTTCTTGATGGCTTCGGCACCCATGGAGCCTTCGAAGTACATGCCGTAGCGGTCGCGCAGCTCGCGGTAGAGGCCTTCGTCGCCTTCGAGGTCTGCGACCTTCAGGTTCTTGAAACGGTCCCAGACCTGCTCGAGGCGCTCGATCTCGGCGTCGGCACGCTTACGCACGTTGGCCATCTGACGGTCCGCGGAGTCGCGGGCCTTCTTCTTGTCGGCAGCCTTGGCACCTTCACCTTCGAGGCGCGCGATCTCGTTTTCGAGGTCACGGGCGATCGTGGCGATGTCGGAGTCGCGGTTGTCGATCAGCTGCTTCTTCTCGATGTCGTGCTCAACCTGCAGGTTGGGCAGTTCCTCGTGGCGGCTGTCGGCGTCGACGCTGGTGATCATGTAGGCAGCGAAGTAGATGACCTTTTCGAGGTCCTTCGGTGCCAGGTCAAGGAGGTAGCCCAGGCGGGACGGAACACCCTTGAAGTACCAGATGTGCGTGACCGGGGCGGCCAGCTCGATGTGGCCCATGCGCTCACGGCGGACCTTCGCACGGGTGACTTCAACGCCACACCGCTCGCAGATGATGCCCTTGAAGCGCACGCGCTTGTACTTACCGCAGTAGCATTCCCAGTCGCGGGAAGGGCCGAAGATCTTCTCGCAGAAGAGGCCGTCCTTCTCGGGCTTGAGCGTGCGGTAGTTGATGGTTTCCGGCTTCTTAACCTCGCCGTAAGACCAGCCACGGATGTCATCCGCGGTGGCGAGGCCGATCTGCATGAGGCCGAAGGAGGATTCGCTGGACATATGGTCCCTGTTCTCTCTTGTTCTCTAAATTCTGAAGTCTTGGTTACGGGAAGAGGGAGGTGACTTACCGGGAAAAGTCAGCGCGGCGGGGCCGCTTGCTTTTCCCGGTAAGTCCCCTGCTAAACCTCTTCTACGGAACTGGGCTCTGCACGAGACAGATCGATGCCCAGTTCTTCCGCAGCCGTGAAGACTGCGTCATCAGAGTCACGCATTTCAATTGTGGTTCCGTCCGTGGAGAGTACTTCCACGTTCAGGCACAGCGACTGCATTTCCTTGATCAAGACCTTGAAGGACTCAGGAACGCCCGGCTCGGGGATGTTCTCGCCCTTGACGATTGCTTCGTAGACCTTGACACGACCGTGGATATCATCCGACTTGATGGTGAGGAGTTCCTGGAGCGTGTACGCGGCGCCATAAGCTTCCAGCGCCCACACTTCCATCTCACCGAAGCGCTGGCCACCGAACTGTGCCTTACCACCCAGCGGCTGCTGCGTGATCATGGAGTACGGGCCAGTGGAACGGGCGTGGATCTTGTCGTCCACCAGGTGGTGGAGCTTCAGGATGTACATGTAGCCGACCGAGATCGGATCCGGGAACGGCTCGCCGGAGCGGCCGTCGAAGAGGCGGGTCTTGCCTGAGGAGTTGATCAGGCGGTCGCCGTCGCGGGTGACGTTGGTGGAGTCCAGCAGACCCGTGATTTCCTCTTCACGGGCGCCATCGAACACCGGCGTTGCAACAGTGGTGGAGCCACTCTCGCGCGGCAGGTTCGGCAGCTGCTTCATCCACTCGGGCTCGCCTTCGATCTTCCAACCGGTCTTGGCAACCCAGCCGAGGTGCGTTTCCAGCACCTGGCCGACGTTCATACGGCCCGGAACACCCAGCGGGTTCAGGACAATATCAACGGGGGTACCGTCGGCAAGGAAGGGCATGTCCTCGATCGGGAGGATCTTGGAGATAACGCCCTTGTTGCCGTGACGGCCGGCGAGCTTGTCGCCGTCGGTGATCTTGCGCTTGGCGGCCACGTAGACGCGCACCAGCTGGTTCACGCCCGGGGGCAGTTCGTCGTCGTTGTCGCGGTCGAAGACGCGGACGCCGATGACGGTGCCGGACTCGCCGTGCGGAACCTTCAGGGAGGTGTCGCGCACTTCGCGGGACTTCTCACCGAAGATGGCGCGCAGCAGGCGCTCTTCCGGGGTCAGCTCGGTTTCACCCTTCGGGGTGACCTTTCCGACCAGGATGTCGCCGGCTTCAACTTCGGCACCGATGTGGATAATGCCGCGCTCGTCCAGGCCTGCCAGGACTTCCTCGGACACGTTGGGGATGTCACGGGTGATTTCCTCGGCACCAAGCTTGGTGTCGCGGGCATCGATCTCGTGCTCCTCGATGTGGATGGAGGAAAGAACATCCTCGGCAACAATGCGCTGCGAGAGGATGATGGCGTCCTCGAAGTTGTGGCCTTCCCATGACATGAATGCCACGAGCAGGTTCTTACCGAGGGCGAGTTCGCCCTGGTCCGTTGCCGGGCCGTCGGCGATGATGCCGCCGACCTCGAGGCGCTGGCCTTCGTTCACCAGGACACGGTTGTTGTAGCAGTTGCCCTGGTTGGAGCGTGCGAACTTGTTGATGCGGTAGTTGGTTTCCGTACCGTCGTCGTTGAGCATGATGACCAGCTCAGCGGAGACCTCGGTAACCACACCGGCCTTCTTCGCGATGGTGACATCACCGGCGTCGACGGCTGCGGCGCGCTCCATGCCGGTACCCACGAACGGGGCCTCGGAACGGACCAGCGGCACGGCCTGGCGCTGCATGTTGGCACCCATGAGTGCGCGGTTAGCATCGTCATGCTCGAGGAACGGGATCAGGGCCGTAGCCACGGACACCATCTGGCGCGGGGAAACGTCCATGAACTCGACCTCGCCGGCGGGAACAAGCACAGGCTCGCCTCCACCACCACGGGCGCGGACCAGGACGGTCTCTTCGGCGAACTTCTTGTTCTCATCCAGCGGAGCGTTGGCCTGTGCGATCAGGACCTCTGCTTCGTCGTCGGCCGTGAGGTACTGGACCTCATCGGAGACAACGCCTTCAGCGACAAGACGGTAAGGAGTCTCGATGAAGCCGAACGGGTTGATGCGGCCGTAGGATGCCAGCGAACCGATCAGACCAATGTTCGGGCCTTCAGGGGTTTCGATGGGGCACATACGTCCGTAGTGGGACGGGTGAACGTCTCGAACTTCCATGCCTGCGCGGTCACGGGACAGACCACCCGGGCCAAGCGCGGACAGACGGCGCTTGTGGGTCAGACCCGAGAGCGGGTTGTTCTGGTCCATGAACTGCGACAGCTGGGAAGTTCCGAAGAACTCCTTGATGGCTGCGACGACAGGGCGGATGTTGATCAGTGTCTGCGGCGTGATGGCCTCGACGTCCTGGGTGGTCATCCGCTCGCGGACAACGCGCTCCATACGGGAAAGGCCGGTGCGGACCTGGTTCTCGATGAGCTCGCCGACGGCGCGGATACGACGGTTGCCGAAGTGGTCGATGTCATCGATCTCAACGCGCAGCTCGTGGTCCTGGCCGTCGCGCTTGCCCGTGAGGGTCTTCTCGCCGGCGTGCAGGGCAACCAGGAACTTGATCATGGCCACGATGTCTTCAACGTGCAGGACCGACGCTTCCTTGTCGCCAAGGGAGCGGTCGATGCCAAGCTTGCGGTTGATCTTGTAACGGCCAACCTTGGCCAGATCGTAGCGCTTGGAGTTGAAGTACAGGTTGTCCAGGAGTGACTGGGCAGCCTCGACTGTGGGCGGCTCGCCCGGTCGCAGCTTCCGGTAGATGTCCAGCAACGCGTCTTCGCGCGTCTCGGTGGCGTCCTTCTCCAGCGTTGCGCGCATGGAGTCGTACTGGCCGAACTCTTCGAGGATCTGGCCTTCGGTCCAGCCAAGGGCCTTCAGCAGAACGGTGACGGACTGCTTGCGCTTGCGGTCGAGGCGAACGCCGACCTGGTCGCGCTTGTCGATTTCGAGTTCAAACCATGCACCGCGGGACGGGATGATCTTGGCAGTGAAGATGTCCTTGTCACTGGTCTTGTCGGCGGTGCGCTCAAAGTAGGCGCCCGGTGAACGGACCAGCTGGGAGACGACCACACGCTCGGTGCCGTTGACGACGAAGGTGCCCTTCTCCGTCATGAGGGGGAAGTCGCCCATGAACACGGTCTGCTGCTTGATTTCGCCCGTGTTGTTGTTCATGAACTCGGCCTTGACGTACAGCGGTGCCGAGTACGTTGCGTCCCGGTCCTTGCACTCGGCCATGGTGTACTTCGGGTCAGCGAACTCCGGATCGGAGAAGCTCAGGGACATGGTGCCCTGGAAGTCCTCGATCGGGGAGATCTCTTCAAAGATGTCCGAGAGTCCGGACGAGGTGGCGACGCTGAGATCGTTTTCTTCGACGGCCTTCGCTACGCGCGCCTGCCAGCGTTCGTTTCCGACCAGCCAGTCGAAGCTGTCCGTCTGCAGGGCAAGGAGATTCGGAACGTCCAGCGGTTCGTGAATCTTTGCGAATGAGAGCCGGCGAGTGGCACCATCAGTGCTGTCGGCGGTGTTAGCGGTTTCGTTATTAGAGGTGCTCGAGGCGACCAAGAGGGATCCTTCCACAGACCTTCAGGCGTTTTCAGATCTCCCCCGCTGTGCACCCTGCGGAATGACTCCGCAGTGCTACCATCCGGTTCCGCTATATGACCCGGGCCGGGGCTTTCCATACAATGACGTTGTTGACGGCACGTTGATGGTCAGCTGCCAGGCAAAGCCCACCGCTATATGAAGGCTGAAGGTAAACAGGGAAGACGCAAATATCTACGATACGGCAAAACCAATTACGTGTCTACCCCACAACCGGACTTATTGCAAGCACTGATTTTCTGATACCGGAGCCGGCATCAAAGCCGGAGCGTAACACCCTCAGCGGTGCACTCGTTGGCGTTGGCGAAGACCGCATCACGCACACCATCCTTGGACGCCTGCTCGGGATCGCCGCCGCTTTTCGCGGCCGTGGAGTGGTCAAGCGCGAGGACGCTGAGGGAGGTAAACAGTCCCACCAGGTTCCCCGACACCGTGTCCTTGGCGTCCTGCGCGGCAAAGTAGATGTCCTCGTAGGCGCTGGAATCATCCTGGATGGCCTTGTAGTCGGCGTAGAGCGAGTTGAACGCCTCGCAGGCTCCCTTAACACCTTCGGCCTGGGGCGCTGCCGACGGACTGGAAGAGCGCGACGGCGATGCCGTGGAAGGTGCGGACGTGGACGCAGTGGGGGCTGCTGCGGATGAAGGGCTGTCCGGCGCAGGAGTGGCAACGCTGCAGGCGGTGAGTCCGGCGAGGCTGGCCATGGCTATCGCGGCGAGGATTTTCTTCAAGATGCTGCTGCTCCCTGTTTTGCGTTGCTCTGTTGTTGTTGCGTCGATCTGATGCTTTCGTCTTCGCCGTCCACCCTACGCACCGCCGCGACCTCGCGCACAACCTGCGGATGGGTAGTTCTCCCCTGGTGGCCACGGCCGGCGCGCCTGGAATCATCGGCACCCCTGCGGCGTTTGGATAAGTAGGTGACATGCCTCACGGTAGCCTTGGAAGTACATCGATTCAGAGCGGAAGAGATCACAATGGGCAACTCCAACGACAACACTGACGTGGTCATCCTGGCCGGTGCGCGCACCCCGCAGGGCCGGCTCAACGGGCAACTGGCGAGCTTCACTGCCGTCGAACTGGGAGCGCACGCGATCAGGTCCGCGATTGAAGCGAGCGGCGTGGAGGCCGGTCAGGTGGACGCCGTCATCATGGGCCAGGTACTGCAGGCCGGCGCCGGGCAGAACCCCGCACGCCAGAGCGCCATCGGCGCGGGAATCGGCTGGAACGTCCCGACGGTCACCATCAACAAGGTGTGCCTGTCCGGGCTGACCGCGGTGATCGACGCCGCCAGGATGATCCGCAGCGGCGACGCCACCGTTGTGGTGGCCGGCGGCCAGGAATCCATGACCCGTGCGCCCCACGTGCTGCCGGGTTCCCGCCAGGGCTGGACGTATGGCGCCATCCAGGCGCTGGATGTTGCGGCGCACGACGGCCTCACGGATGCGTTCGACGGCCAGTCCATGGGCCTGTCCACCGAGACCAAGAACCTGACCCTGGGCATTGACCGGACGTCGCAGGATAACGTGGCCGCCCACTCGCACCAGCGTGCGGCGCTGGCGGCCAAGAACGGCGTCTTCGACGACGAGATCGCGCCCATCAGCGTCAAGCAGCGCAAGGGAGACCCCGTCGTTGTCTCCACCGATGAAGGGGTACGGCCCAACACGTCGATCGAAACGCTGGCCGGCCTCAAGGCCGCGTTCGTCACGGACGGAACCATCACCGCCGGCAACTCCTCCCCCCTGTCCGACGGCGCTTCCGCACTGGTGCTCACGTCGCGGCAGTTCGCCGAAGACAACGGTCTGGACTACCTCGCCGTCGTGGGTAAGCCGGGACAGGTCGCCGGACCGGACAATTCGCTTCACTCCCAGCCGTCACATGCCATCAAGAGCGCCCTTGACCGGGCTGGCTGGACCACAGCGGACCTGGACTTCATCGAAATTAACGAAGCCTTCGGTTCGGTCGCGGTGCAGTCGCTGAAAGACCTGGACTACCCCCTGGAGAAGTGCAACATCCACGGCGGCGCCATTGCCCTGGGCCACCCGATCGGGGCGTCGGGTGCGCGGTTGGCGCTGCACGCGGCCCATGAACTCAAACGGCGGGGCAGCGGCAAGGCCGCGGTCTCCCTCTGCGGCGGCGGCGGTCAGGGCGAAGCGCTCCTGCTGTACCGGGACTGATGGCGGGCACGGACTGATGGCGGGGCAGGCGGACAACGGGGGCGCCGCCGTCGGACGTCAGCGCTTCCTTGCTGACGCGGCCGCGCGCGGCTTGGACGTGCAGGTGGTGGAGCGCCTGGCCGCGCGGAGCCTCGAGGAGGCTGCCGGGATCCTGGGGATCACGCCCGCGGACATCGTGAAGTCGCTGGTGGTCAAGCACAAGGACGGGACGTTCCTGTTCGCGCTGATTCCGGGTGACCGGCAGATCTCCTGGCCAAAACTGCGGACTCTGGTGGGCGTCAACAAACTCTCGTTGCCGCCCGCGGACGTGGCGCTTGGTGCGACCGGCTACGAACGCGGGACCATCACGCCGCTCGGCAGCACCATCGCCTGGCCGGTGTACGCGGACGCCACCATTGCCGGCCGCCGGATCTCCATGGGCGCAGGCGAACACGGCTACAGCGCGTTTGTGGACGCTGATGCGCTCACCGCAGCGTTGGGCGCCGTCGTCGCCGACATCTCCGAACCGAACTAGCAACGCGGGGTCACTTACGGACCAATAGTGGGATCCTGAGGGGCCATATGTGACCCCGCGTTGGGTTAAATGCAGGAAAACCCCGCCCACCGAAGTGGACAGGGTTTTCCGTGAAGCGGCGTGAGTTACTTGAGGGTAACGGTCGCGCCGGCAGCCTGGAGCTGCTCCACTGCCTTTTCGGCAGCTTCCTTGGTGACGCCTTCGAGGACAGCCTTGGGGGCGCTGTCAACAACGTCCTTAGCTTCCTTCAGACCCAGGGAAGTGATTGCGCGAACTTCCTTGATCACTGCGATCTTCTTTTCGCCGGCTGATTCGAGGATAACGTCGAATTCAGTCTGCTCTTCCGCTTCTTCAGCTGCGCCGCCACCGGCGGGGCCAGCAACAGCAACTGCAGCCGCAGTAACTTCGAAGGTCTCTTCGAAGAGCTTGACGAACTCGGAGAGCTCGATGATGGTCAGTTCCTTGAAAGCTTCAATGAGCTCTTCGTTGGTGAGCTTCGCCATGGTGTGGCGTCCTTCCTATAGGTGGTGCTTGGTGGCCTGGGCCATTGCCTTCACACCGGAGTCTGGTGGGTGAAGAGAAACTAGTTCTCTTCGGCAGCGGGTGCTTCGGCGGGTGCCTCTGCAGCTGCTTCGGGGGCTTCGTCTGCGGCCGGAGCTTCTTCCGCGGCCGGTGCCTCGGCAGCTGCCGGTGAACCGTTCGCTTCTTCGAGCTTGATGCGCAGTGCGTCAATGGTGCGTGCAGCGGCGGCAGCAGGAGCCTTGAGGATGCCTGCAACCTTGGCGAGCTGCAGCTCGCGGGACTCGAGTGCTGCCAGGGCAGCGACTTCGCTCGCGTTCAGTGCCTTGCCCTCGAAGTAACCGGTCTTGATGACCAGCTGCTTGTTGGCCTTGGCAAAATCCGTCAGGCTCTTGGCAGCGGCAACTGCGTCACCCTTGATGAACGCGATTGCAGTGGGGCCGGAGAGCTGGTCGTTGAATGCTTCGACACCAGCTTCCTTGGCTGCAATGGCGGTCAGGGTGTTCTTGACGACCGAGAACTTGGTGTCCTGGCCGAGAGAAACACGCAGCTGCTTGAGCTGTGCAACGGTGAGCCCGCGGTATTCGGTCAGGACAGCGGCGTTCGATTCCTTGAAATCGTTAGTGATCTCAGCTACTGCTGAAACCTTTGTAGGCGTTGCCATAACCCTCCTTCCGGGGATAGTGCCGGTATGCGACGGTCCCCGCTCAGATGAGCTAAAACTAAAAACGCCCCGCGCAGATGCACGGGGCTTGGCTCAACACGGCTTTCACTGTGGAGCGTTGCTTCGTTCACCTGCGCCGGCCGCCCTATGTTCAGGGTCCTTCGTCCAGAAATACATTTTGCCTCCCGCACGCAACTGCAGAGTTGAGCTGCGTTCAGGAGAATGGATTTCCAACAACCGACGGTCTTTGGTACTGCAAGCTTACGGGACCGGCCGCCGGACCACCAAATCGGCCTTAGCTCTTGCTGGTCCCCAGGTTCGGGAGTTCCTTCTGCCAGATGCCGGTCACGCCAGCGGTGGTGAAACCGAGCTGCTGGTTAACGGTCAGCAGGTACCGGTTCTCCGGCGCATTCCAGGTGTAGATGACACGCGCATCGGGGAACTGCTCGGTGAGCCGCTCCATGTTTGCCACCTTGATGAGCAGCCCCAGCTTGTTCCCGCGGTGCTCCTGCAGGACCAGGGTGTCGTCCTGGAACACCACATCGGGCCTGTGGGCCAGGACGCTGATGGTGGTCAGGCCCACCAGGGCCCCGGTGGCCAGATGCTCCACGGCGGTGACCACCGTCCGCCGCCCCTGCGCGATGGTGACCTCTTCGGCCTCGCGGAGGATGCCGCCGTCGAACACCATGTCCTGCTCAACGGGAGTCTCAAGGGAAGGATCGACGTCGGCGCCCGCCTGGTTCTCGAGCACGGCCACGGCTTCCAGCCACTCATCCGGGCAGCGGTCCGTCCAATGATGGAGCCGATACCGCCCGTTGTTGGCTTCATCCGCCTCGGCCTGGAGATCGGCCACAAGTTTGGTGTCCAGCGGCAGTGCACAGGAACTGAACTGTTCGATGTGCTGAAGTGTGTAGCCAGTCCGGCGCGCGAATTCGACTTCCCGGCTGTCCAAGGGCACAAAGCCCTGGCCTGAACCCGGCACCAGCTGGGCCGTCTCGAACTCGTGCAGGGACGCGCCGGGATGGTTGGTGTCAACAAGGATGAGCGTGCGGCCCTCGCTGCGCGCCAGGTGTTCTGCCGCGAGCAGCAGTTTGCGGCCCACCCCTTGGCGCTGGAATTCCGGCAGGATGTCCAGCGTGAACTCCGCCATGTCCAGGTTGTCTGTCAGCGGCAGTGCGATGTCCACCGTGCCGATGATCTGGTCTCCGGCCTTGGCCACCAGGATGATCTGGCGCTCATAGGGATCGGCCAGCTCAAGGAGCTTCTCCAGCGGCGTGTACGCGAGGTCATCGCTGCCCCAGGTCTGCATCCGGACCTTGCGACCCACCTCCACGGCAGCCAGGAAATCCGCCGCGTCAGGTGCGTCCAGGGTGTCCGGGATCCACAACTGCTCGATCCGTACGTCTTCTGCCATAAGGTGCGTCATCCCAGCCGTTTCTGCCATTCGCCCTCATAACCAGCAGGTTTGAATCCAAGCAAATTATTTATCGCCAGCATATGCCGGTTTTCCACCGCGTTCCATGTCAGCACCGATCGCGCCGCGGGCCATCTGTGCTGGGCGGCTCGGAGGTTCGCAGTCTTGATCAGCAATCCCAGCCTCTTCCCGCGGTGCCGGGAAGAAACCAGGGTGTCCTGCTGGGCAATACTGGCAGGAATGCCCGGCCGCCAGTTCAGGACCGTATAGGCCACGAGCTTGCCGGTAGGCCTGTGCAGCGCCGCTGCCACCTGGCTCTGCAGGCCGCTGCGGCCATTCGACTGCTCCTCCTGCCGGATCCTGGCAGGGTCCCAGTCCTCGGCTTCCCAGTCCATCCCGGCAATGGGGACATCCGTGCTCATCCGGTTCTTGAGGACTGCATATTCAGTCACGAGTTCGTCAGGACAGATATCAGACCAGCCCACCAGGACGTAGCCGGCTGCCCGTACGGACGCCTCCATCTCCAGTGTGTCGAGTTGATTCGCCGGGACCGGCAGCGTGAGCCGGCTGGCCCTCTCCACCTGCTCTAGTTCGTAGCCTGCACCGGCCGCAAAGGCCACGGCGGGATCATCGGCGGGGAGCCCGCCCGCGCCCGACTTGGCCGGGATCAGCCTGGCCGCGGTCTCCACCGGCCCGGCGGGCAGTTCACAGTAGGCATCCAAGGAAGTGCGGCCGCTGTCCGCGGCCACAGCCTCGGCGTGCTCCAGCAGCCGGCGGCCCCAACCCTGGCGCCGGAATGCTGCCGCTACGTCCACCATGATCCCTGCCGTTGACGTGTTCTCACGAAGGGGCAGCGTGACGGAGCAGGTTCCCACTGTTTCCTGGCCCAGCCGTGCTATGAAGAGCCGGCGTTCCTCATACTCATTGCCGCGCCAGTATTCCAGGCTCTCCAGTGGCGTGGGGCAGCGGTCCAGGTCGCCCCATTTCTCCAGCTCATGCTTCTCGCGCAGGGCGTGGCACTCGTGGAAGTCCGTCACACCGCCGGTGCCGGCGGCACTGTGGTCCGTCCCGGCGTCGAGCGCTGAAGTAACGGCCACTGCGGTGATCATCAGCTGCTGACCGGTCATGACCCATCCTAACCATCCGTTCGGTTTGGTCGCGGGCAGGCGGAGGCCGTTTGGTCCAGGGTTGTTGGGGTTAAAACAAAGGACCGCCCGGCGCAGTGCCGGACGGTCCATTGTTGTGCCGGAATAACCCGGCCGAAGTGCTGTTGAGGACTAGACCTCGGTCAGGACCTTCGTAACGTTAGGGTCGACAGAGATGCCGGGACCGAACGTGGTGGCCACGGTGGCCTTCTGGATGTAACGGCCCTTGGAAGCGGACGGCTTCAAACGAAGCACCTCTTCCAGTGCTGCTGCGTAGTTCTCGGCCAGCTTGATGGCGTCGAAGGAAACCTTGCCGATGATGAAGTGCAGGTTCGAGTGCTTGTCGACGCGGAAGTCGATCTTGCCACCCTTGATGTCGTTGACAGCCTTGGCCACGTCTGCGGTCACGGTGCCGGTCTTCGGGTTCGGCATCAGGTTACGCGGACCCAGGACCTTACCAAGACGGCCAACCTTGCCCATGAGGTCAGGGGTGGCAACTGCTGCATCGAAGTCGGTCCAGCCGGCTGCGATCTTTTCGATCAGGTCATCGGAACCAACGAAGTCGGCGCCGGCAGCGATTGCTGCCTCAGCCTTGTCGCCTGTTGCGAAGACCAGGACGCGGGAGACCTTACCGGTGCCGTGGGGCAGGATAACAGTGCCGCGGACCATCTGGTCAGCCTTGCGAGGGTCTACGCCCAGGCGGAAGGCAACCTCAACGGTGGCGTCGAACTTGGACGGGTTGGTGTCCTTGGCGAGCGTTACTGCCTCGAACGGCGCGTAGAAGTTCTCCGCGTCGATCTTGGCGGCTGCTGCCTCATATGCTTTGCTGCGCTTTGCCATGCTGCTTATTTCTCCTTGTGCAGTTGTGGTCTGCGGACCGCGCTGGGCCCTGCCACAGCCGAGGATCCCGGAAGGATCCTGCGGCATTTCGGTTTGTGCCGGTTGTCCGGCAGTGGTGCCGGTTTCCCGACGGTGAAGGCTATTAGCCTTCTACGGTGATACCCATGGAGCGGGCGGTACCGGCGATGATCTTCGCTGCGCCTTCGAGGCTGGTGGCGTTGAGATCTTCCATCTTGGTGGTGGCGATCTCGTTGACCTGGGCCTGGGTCAGCTTGGCAACCTTGACGGTGTGCGGGGTGGGTGAACCCTTGGCAACGCCTGCAGCCTTCTTGATGAGCTCCGCAGCCGGCGGGGTCTTGGTGATGAACGTGAAGGAACGGTCTTCGTAGACCGTGATTTCCACGGGGATAACGTTTCCGCGCTGGGCTTCTGTGGCAGCGTTGTACGCCTTGCAGAATTCCATGATGTTGACACCGTGCTGGCCAAGCGCAGGACCGATCGGCGGGGCCGGGTTAGCGGCGCCTGCCTGGATCTGCAGCTTGATGAGGCCGGTGACCTTCTTCTTGGGAGCCAATGTAAGGTCCTTCTCTCAATATCTTCCTGGGACACAGGAGCGTGCCTCAGGTTGTTGGCCGCCATGGCGAGGCGACCGGCCGTTCCGGGGCTGCTAAGCGGGCAGTCCGGAACGAATTCTGTGCGGGTAACTAGATTTTGCTGACCTGGTTGAATGCCAGCGTGACCGGGGTCTCGCGTTCGAAGATCGATACGAGCACCACGAGGGTCTGGGATTCCACCTTGATCTCGGAGATCGTGGCGGGAAGGGTCTCGAACGGACCTTCCTTCACGATGACCGATTCGCCGACCTCGAAGTCGACGTCGATCTGGGCGGCAGCGTGCTTGACGGGCTTACCCTTTTCGGCCTGCTCTTCTTCGAAGACCGGCGCGAGCATGGAGAAGACTTCGTCAAGGCGCAGCGGCACCGGGTTATGGGCGTTGCCCACGAAGCCGGTAACACCGGGAGTGTGGCGGACGGCGCCCCAGGAGGCATCCGTCAGGTCCATGCGCACCAGGACGTAGCCGGGGATCCGGACACGGTTGATGACCTTGCGCTGAGCGTTTTTGATCTCAACGACCTCTTCCATGGGCACCTGGATTTCGAAGATGTAATCTTCCATGTCCAGGGTCTGGATGCGGGTCTCAAGGTTGGCCTTGACGCGGTTTTCGTAGCCGGCGTAGGAGTGGATGACATACCAGTCACCCTCCTGGCGGCGCAGCTTGGCTTTGAATTCGTCGGCGGGGTCAACTTCGGCCTTGGCGGCCGCGGCTGCCAGTGCGTCTGCATCAGCGTCGTCGCCCTCTGAGTCGCCCTCAGCAAGTTCGCCTTCTACGGCGTCACCCTCTGAATCGTCTGAATCGTCGGCGGAATCGGCGTCGGCGGAATCGGGCGCAGCGGACTCAACCTCGGACTCTTCACCGGCTTCAACCGTGGCGTCCGCCGTGTTGTCCGTGGACTCTTCCAGCTCAGTCTCGGTTACCTCGAGCTCCTGCTCAGACACTTGGTCTCCTGCTTCCTCATTGCCTAACATGCCTATTTAAATGGCTCAATTCCGCACACCGCGTGGATTCTTCCGGTTTTCCCGGACAAGGCCACGCGGCCTGCGGACGATATGCCTTAGCGGTCCCCGGGAGCTATCCCGCCGAAGACCCAGCTGACCACGGTTCCAAAACCGATGTCCAACAGGCTGACGATCACCATCATGATGGCCACGAACACCAGCACCACGAGCGTGTAATTGATCAGTTCCTTGCGGGTTGGTGCAACAACCTTCTTCAGTTCGCCGATGACCTGGCGCATGAAGAGTGCAATACGAGCGAAGAAGTTGGCCTTGGCGTCCTTCTTAGCTGGGCGGCCCTTGGAGCTGCTGGCAGCTGTTTCGGTCACCTGGTCCTCGCTCATCTTTGCAATGTTGGATTACCCGGTCCTGATCAGAACCATGGTTGCTGCGCGTGCTCCGGCATTTCGCCGGAACAGCTTGCGCAGGGCAGACAGGACTCGAACCTGCAACCTGCGGTTTTGGAGACCGCTGCGCTACCAATTGCGCCACTACCCTATGGATCGAAAACAGCATCCCGACAAACTTCCGCAGTTTCCACTGGGGCGCACGTCATCATCCGTGTTTTCAACACCGGAGAACCAGTCTACGCAACAACTTCGTCTACGTCGAACCAGCCTCATTCAGGACCGTCCAATCCGCCCTCGTGGGTGGGTTGACCTGCAGTCACATCCACGCCGGCAGCCCGAACGATCCGCTGAACAGCATAGAGTAGATCACGTCGAATTCCACCATTCAGCCTCTCGGCTGCAAGCGAAGAACGGACCCTGCCATGTCTGCCGCCCGCGTTTCCCAGCGCATTTCCGCAATTGCCGAATCCGCAACCCTGGCTGTTGATGCCAAGGCCAAGGCGTTGAAGGCAGCTGGCCGGCCGGTGATTGGCTTCGGGGCAGGGGAACCGGATTTCCCCACTCCGGACTACATCGTCAAGGCATCCATTGAGGCCGCCAGCCAGCCCAAGTACCACCGCTACTCCCCCGCCGCCGGCCTGCCGGAGCTCAAAAAAGCCATCGCCGAGAAGACCCTGCGCGACTCCGGCTACGCCGTGGATCCGTCCCAAGTCCTGGTGACGAACGGCGGCAAGCAGGCCGTGTACAACACTTTCGCCACGCTGGTGGATCCGGGCGACGAAGTGATTGTTCCCACGCCGTTCTGGACCACCTACCCGGAGGCCATCAGGCTCGCCGGCGGTGTCCCTGTCGAGGTGTTCGCCGGTCCAGAACAGGACTACCTGGTCACCGTTGAGCAGCTTGAGGCCGCTGTGACGGACAAGAGCAAGATCCTGCTGTTTGTCTCGCCGTCCAACCCCACGGGCTCGGTGTACAGCCCGGAGCAGGTGGCCGAGATCGGCAAGTGGGCCGCCGCCAAGGGGCTCTGGGTGGTCACCGACGAGATCTACGAGCACCTGACTTACGACGGCGTCCCGTTCACCTCCATCGCCACGGCAGCCCCGGAACTCGGCGACAAAGTGGTCATCCTCAACGGCGTCGCCAAGACCTATGCGATGACCGGCTGGCGGGTCGGCTGGATGATCGGCCCGGCCGACGTCATCAAGGCCGCCACCAACCTGCAGTCACACGCCACCTCCAACGTTTCGAACATCATGCAGATTGCAGCCCTCGCCGCCGTCTCCGGACCGCTGACCGCCGTCGACGAAATGAAGGTGGCTTTTGACCGCCGCCGCAAGGCGATCGTTGCCGGCCTGAACGCGATCGACGGTGTTGAATGCCCGACGCCGAAGGGTGCGTTCTACGTCTACGCGGACGTCCGTGCGCTGCTGGGGAAGGAATTCCCGACGGCGGCAGGCACCGCAACGCCGTCGACCTCCGCCGAACTGGCTGCTTTGATCCTGGATGAGGTTGAAGTGGCCGTGGTGCCGGGTGAGGCGTTCGGCCCTTCAGGCTATCTGCGGCTCTCTTACGCCCTGGGCGACGAGGACCTGGCCACCGGCGTCGCCCGGCTCCAGGACTTCCTGGGCAAGGCCAAGTAGGAACGCTCTCTCACTTAACGCAGGAAATACGCAAACGCTCTATCACTCTCTTTAGGAGAGTGATAGAGCGTTTGTGCTTAAGTCGCAGCAAGTGAGAGAGCGTTGGGGGAAAAGACACAATATGTGAGAGAGCGTCCGGGCGGGGCCGGTTAGCTAGAGGAGGCGGCGTTCTGCGGCCCACTTGGTCAGCTCGTGCCGGCTGGAGAGCTGCAGCTTGCGCAGCACCGCTGACACGTGGGTTTCGACGGTTTTGATGCTGATGAACAGCTCCTTGGCCACCTCCTTGTAGCTGTAGCCGCGGGCGATGAGCCGCATCACTTCGAGTTCGCGGGCGGAAAGCCGGTCCAGCTCGTCGTCGGCGATGTCGGCTGGAGCGGTGCCGAAGGCGTCCAGCACGAAGCCGGCCAGCCGGGGCGAGAATACGGCGTCTCCGCCAGCCACGCGGAACACGGCGTCGGTGATTTCGGCCCCGGAGATGGTCTTGGTGACATACCCGCGGGCGCCGGCGCGGATGACCGACACCACGTCCTCGGCGGCGTCGGAGACGCTCAGGGCCAGGAATTTGGTGGTGGCCAGCAGTGCCGCGGAACCCGCGATGACTTCCCGTCCGCCGCCGCCGAGGCCGCCGGGCAGGTGCACGTCCAGGAGCACCACTTCCGGACGCGCCTGCGCGATCACGGCGATGGCCTGCTCAACCGTGGCTGCTTCCCCGACGACCTGGATGCTCTGGTCGAGGTCGGCTTTGAGTCCCGAGCGGAAGATGGCGTGGTCGTCCACGATCACCACCCTGACAGGCGTTGCGGGGCGGATGGGCCCGGTCCCGTGTGCGTTGTTCATGATTTCCCTTCCGCGTTGTCCGTGTGGAGCGCCGGCATTGCCAGGCGCACCTCGGTGCCGTCCGGTGTGCTGGTGATGGAGGCGGACCCGCCGTGGCGTTTCATGCGTCCGATGATCGATTCGCGGACACCGAGACGGTCTTCGGGCACCTCCTGCAGGTCGAAGCCCGGGCCCCTGTCCTTGATGAAGATTTCGGTGCGACCATCGGAGACTTCGAGGTAAACGGAAACGGTCCCGCCGCCGTGCCGGGAGGCATTGAGCATCGCCTCACGGCTTGCCTGGACCAGGGCTTCATGGGATTCGGTCATGGCGGTGTCCCCCACGCTCACCACCTCCACGGCGTTGCCGAGGGAGTCTTCCACCTCGGCACCCACGGCCTTGATGCGGTCCGAAAGCTGGCCCGCCTCCTTGCCGGGGTCCTGGAACAGCCAGCTCCTGAGCTCGCGTTCCTGGGCCCGGGCGAGCCGGACGACGTCGTGCTCGTTTCCTGCCCGCCGCTGGATCAGGGCGAGGGTCTGGAGGACGGAGTCGTGCAGGTGGGCCGCGATCTCGGCCCGCTCCGTTTCACGGATGCGGCCCGCACGCTCCGTTTCCAGGTCGCGCCAGAATTTGAGGGCCCACGGAAGGAGCACCAGCACCACGCCGCCCAGCACCGCCACCGATGCCAGCAGCGCCAGCCAGGTCTGTTCCCAGGATCCGGAACCGGACACCATCACCAGCACGCCGGCAACCACCAGTGCCAATCCGGCGGCCAGGCGCGCCCAGCCGCCTGCCTGATCGGCCTTGGTTTTGTCCACGAGCCCCGCGCGGCGGGTTTCGTCGAGCTGCATCCAGGCGATGGCTGCCCCGCCCAGCACGGCGGCGGCGGGGATAAGCGTCTCCAGGGGCACGTCGACGCCCAGGAGCCGGGCAATCAAGATGCCTGCCACGAGGAGGAGGCCGGCGCCCAGCAGAATCTCCTTGCCGTAGCGCATGCTGCGGACCCGGAACCACGGTGGCCGCACGGCTGCCACGTAGCTCGACCCGTCGCCGGCAGCGCGCCCGCCGGGGGAAACCCCCGGGGCGAAAGCACCGGCGTCGGGATTTCCCCACCATGGTGCGGCAGCGGGCGAGCCCTGCGACGGCGCCGCCGAGTGCGGCCCGGCGCTGAATGCCGGGTCAAGGCTGACGGTCGGGGCGATGGGCGACGCCGGACGCCTGGCATTGCGCCGGGCACTTTCGTCGGCGGTGGGGACCATGATCCACAGCCACGCATAGAAGGCCAACCCGGCGCCGCCGGCGAGCGTCGCGAGTGCCATGCCGATCCGCACGCTTTTCACCGGCCAGCCCAGATGCGCCGCGAGTCCGGCGCATACGCCCGCGATGACGCGGTCGCTGCTGCGGACAAGCGGTGGGCGGGTGAGGGCGGTGGTCATGTGTCAATCCAAGCACGGATCAGGGTTCCCCGGACCCGATTCCGGCCTGAACCGGGGGTAACTCAGGGGCGAGTCAGGGTGTTCCCCAGTAGAGCTGCGCCGCCCCGGACGGCAGGATCGAAGTATGAACTCCCACACCCCCACCCCCGATGACGGCCAGCCAACGGAACCGCTCCCCCCACGCGACCCGGACCAGCCAACCGAACCCCTGCTGCCACCCCCGGCTGCTTCGCAGGACACAGCCCCGGCGGCCGGCCCCTATGACGGCCCGTATTCAGGTCCGTACGCCAACCCGTCTGCAGGCCAGTACGCCGGCCCGTACTCCAGCGCCAAAGCGCCGGGGCAGTCCGGTGACTTCTTCACCTGGGTCCGGAGCCACGGCATCCAGCGCGGACGCGACCGGTGGATCGGCGGTGTCTCCAGCGGCATCGCGCACCGGATGGGCATCGATCCGCTGATTGTCCGCGGCATCTTCATTGTCCTCACCCTCTTCGCCGGAATCGGCGTCCTGCTCTACGGCCTGGCCTGGGCATTCCTTCCCGAACCCGACGGGCGCATCCACGTCCAGGAAGCCGGCGCCGGCCGCTGGTCCAGCGGCATGACGGGGGCCCTGATCACCACCGTGGTGGGGCTCACCGGGCTGGGCGGCGGATTCTGGGGCTGGAGCCGCAACGGCTTCGGCGGATTCCTCTGGACCGTCTTCTGGGTGGGCGGCGCCATCTACTTCATCTACTACCTGACCCAACGCAACAAGGCCCGGAATGGAGCTCCCATGAACGCCGCACCGCAGCCGGCCGGCGCAAACTCCGGTTACCCGGCCGACCCCACCGCCCCCTATGCCTCGCCGTTTGCGGCCACGGATTCCGCCTCTACCCGCACGTCGAACACGTCCGGCGCGTCCGGCAGCGCACCTTACCTTCCGGTCCCGCCGTCGGGCGTCAACCCGCCCTACGGCGGCGGCGCATACGGCGGCGGCGCATACGGCGGCGGCAGCTACGGCGGCGGCAACGACGGCGGTGCCTACGGCGGCTACCAGCCACCGCAGGGCCCGGCACGCGCACCCAAGGTCCGCCCCTCCGGCCCCGGCGCCCCGGCGGTAGCCATCACAGCCGGAACAGCACTCCTGGTGGGTGGCGGGCTCAAGGCCCTGGACGCCGGCAACGTGATCAACCTCGGTGACGCCGCCAACGCGATCGTCTGGGCCAGCGGTGCAGCCGTCCTGGGCCTGGGCATCCTCATCGCGGGCCTGCGCGGCAGGACGTCCGGAATCCTCGGTTTCTTCGCCGTTGTTGCCTTGGTGATCGGCGGCATCTTCAACGTGGTGGGCAACGGCGACAGGGTCCGCTTCAGCCAGGTCGACTGGGCACCGACGAGCCAGCAGCAGGCGGCCGATGGCTTCAGCGTCACCGGCGGCCGGGGAACCGTTGACCTCACCCAGTTGGCCGCTCAGGCCCCGCTGGACTCAGACGTCGTGGTTCCCCTGGACATCACGGCCAGCAACGTCACCGTGATCCTCCCCAGCAACATTCCCGTGGACGTGAGGGCAGACATGACGCTGGGAAACCTCAACGAAGGCACCAACCACCGGGGCGGCATTACCTCCCGGGAATCCAGCTACAACACCGACAAGCCAGGCGGCCACCTGATCATCCGGATCGACGGCACCGTCAGCAACGTCACCATCCAGGAAGGGAACTGACATGAGCAGCTTCGATCCGGCACCGGATTCATCTACCCCGCAGACCCCGACGACGGCCGGCCAGCCCGGAGCCGACGCACCCCAGCAGCCATCCGCCCGCGTGGGCACCATAGTCTGGGGCCTCATCGTGATGGCACTGGCCGCCCTGATCATCATCGCCCAGCTGGGCGTGGTGACCCTGAACGGCACCTACGTACTGATCGGCCTCATGATCGGCGCCGGCGCCGCGCTGGTGATTGGCGGGCTGCTCTCGGCCCGGAAACGTGACAACGAACCCACAACAGGGAAGTCTTGAACCATGGACAAGTTCTTCAGCATCGTCAGGGGCTTCGGCCTGAAACGTGGACCCCAACGCTGGCTGGGAGGTGTGTGCGGCGGCATTGCGGCAAAGCTCAACGTGGATGTGGCATTCGTCCGGATCGCTTTCCTGGTCTTCTGCCTCCTCCCCGGCCCCGCCGTCGTCCTCTACATCGCAGCGTGGCTGGTCCTTCCCGACCAGCAGAACTCCATCCCGCTGCAGAACTTCCTGGACCGCCGCTCCATCAGCTGACCTCAGATCAGAACCGCGAGGCCCCCGTTCCCCGGAGAATCCTTCCCGGAGTGGGGGCCTTTCCGCTGTCCGTGTCCACCGGCCGGTGGACAACAGATTCAACCGGCCGAGCCTGTTAACCGGCACTCCGGGACTGCAACGCTGGAAGCATGAACACTTCCCTCAGCCCCGGGCGGCGGCAGACCCCTGATGCCATCACGGCGTGCAGCCTCACCAAAACGTATGGACTGCCCAAAGGCGGGACCCTCACGGCGTCTCCCTATCGCCGAGGCGACGGTCAAGACGCACCTGCTGCGGATCTTCAACAAGCTGGACGTGGACGACAGGACCCATGCCGTGGTGCTTGCCATGGAGCGGGGCCTTTTGTAACCGGTTTGTGTCGTAACGCACACTGCCGACTACAATCTAGGTGAGCTCAGCGTGGCGCTCTGCCTGTAAACCTTCACACCAGGATTTGAGCCGAGACATGAAAATTGGAATTCTTACCAGCGGTGGCGACTGCCCCGGACTGAACGCTGTCATCCGCGGAGCCGTCCTCAAGGGCATCGCCATCCACGGCCACGAATTCGTAGGGTTCCTGGACGGCTGGCGCGGCGTCGTCGAAGGCGACATCATCGATATTCCCCGCACTTTGGTCCGGGGTATTGCGAAGCAGGGCGGAACCATCCTTGGCACCTCCCGCACCAACCCCTTTGAAAACGGCGGCGGGCCGGAGGTCATCAAGGCCCACATGGACCGCCTCGGCATCGATGCCATCATCGCTATAGGCGGCGAAGGGACCCTCGCGGCCGCGAAGCGCCTCACGGATGTCGGCCTCAAGATTGTTGGTGTCCCCAAGACCGTGGACAACGATCTTGACGCCACCGACTACACCTTCGGGTTTGATACGGCCGTCCAGATCGCCACCGAGGCCATCGACCGGCTCCGGACCACGGGCGAGTCCCACCACCGCTGCATGATCGCCGAGGTCATGGGCCGCCATGTGGGCTGGATTGCCCTGCACGCCGGCATGGCCGCCGGCGCCCACGCCATCCTGATCCCCGAGCAGAAGGTCAGCATTGAGCAGATCACCGAATGGGTCCAGGAAGCACATGACCGTGGCCGCGCCCCGTTGATTGTTGTTGCCGAGGGCTTTGTTCCGGACCACATGGAATCCCCGCACTCCGAGCGCGGCCTGGACACGTTCGGCCGGCCCCGCCTGGGCGGCATCGCGGACCGGCTCGCCCCTGAGATCGAAGCCCGCACCGGCATCGAGACCCGCGCCACGATCCTGGGGCACATCCAGCGCGGCGGCGTCCCGTCCGCGTTCGACCGTGTGCTCGCCACCCGCCTGGGCATGGCGGCCATCGACTCCGTGGTGGAGGGCTACTGGGGCACCATGGTGGCGCTCAAGGGCACCGACATTGAACACGTGAGCTTCGACAAGGCCCTGGGCCAGCTGAAGACCGTCCCGCAGAACCGCTACGACGAGGCTGCGGTCCTGTTCGGCTAAGCCTTATGGGCGCGAACGGACGCTTGAGGCCCTCCGCTGTGGGGCCTCAGGTGTCCGTTCGCGCTTCCCGGCGCTGGGTAGGCTGGGGACATGACTCTTGACCCCGGTTCCGCCGCCATCATCCAGCTCGCTTGGGCCCGGCATTTGGGGCTCGACGACGGCGCTTTCGCTGCGTCGCTGAGTTCCGGCGAGCGGATCGTCAGGGCCGACGACGCCGCAGAGACCGTCGAGTTCGTCAGGCTGTTCGGCAGCTCGGCGCTGGTGGGTCCGCAACGGGTCATTGACGCCGCCGCCGGCATCCCGGACGAGGAGATGGCGCATCACGTGACCCTCCTGACCCTGACGCGGTCCCACGGGGGCCACGGGCTGGGCTCGGCGGCGTTGTTCTTCGCCGACGACCTCCCCCTGCGCCAGCCTTCCGAAGGGCTGACCGTGTCCCACGGAAACCCGGAGGCCATCGAGCTTGAAGGCCTGTGCCCGCCGGACGACGTCAACGAAGTGCACCTGTCAGAACTCGAGAACCGGTACACCATCCTCCACGAGGTGGACGGGCGGCGTGTTCCGGTGGCGTGCGGCGCCTACGGGGAATGGGAAGGACTTCTCGCGCAGATGGGAGTCCTGGTGGATCCCGAGTGGCGGCGCCGCGGGCTGGGGTCCGTGGCCGCCTCCATCGCTGCCCACGAGGCCCTCGCCGCAGGCCTCACCGTCCAGTGGCGCGCCGAGGTCAGCAACTCCGGGGCAGTGGCCCTTGCACGGCAGCTGGGCCTGTCCGCCGGCGGCATCCAGACCAGCGTGCACCTGGGCTGACGCCGACCTGCACCTGCGACCTAAGACCGAGACCTACAACGCCTTCGTGGGGCCCTCTGCTGCCGCAGCAGCTGCCGGCTGACTTCCCCAGCCCGCCACCGCTTTGGGCTTCGCGAAGAACAGTGCCACGGCAGCGCCCACCAGGATCACACCGGCAGGAAGCAGGATGGACTGGCCCATCGCCGTCGAGAATCCCTCATGGAGCGCCTCGGGCAACTGGCCGGAGAATTCCATTCCGTCCGCCCCGGGACTCTGTGCGGGAAGCTCCTCGGCCAGGCGCGCCTGGATGAGCACGGCGATGGCCGCGCTGCCCAGTACCGCGCCAATCTGGCGGGTGGTGTTGTAAACCCCGGAACCTGCCCCGGCCTGTCGCGGCGGCAGGTTGCGTGTGGCCGTGGAGCTCAGCGGCGCCCAGATGCCGGCATTCGCGAACCCCAGGACGGCGCTGGGCAGGAGGAAGAGCAGGATGGGGGTATCCGGGTGCATCATGGCGGAATTCCAGAACAGCGCCACGGCCATCAGGACCAGTCCGCCGGCGGTGATGTACTTCGGATTAACGCGGTCGATGATTTTGCCCACCACGGGCGCCAGGCCACCGGAGATGAGTGCCATCGGAACCATCATGAGCGCCGATTCGGTGGGAGTCATGCCGCGCACCAGCTGGTAGTAGAAAATGAGTGGCAGTGCGAAGGCGGTGACGGTGAAGCCAACGGCAGTGATGCCGATGTTTGCCAGGGAGAAATTGCGGTCCCGGAACAGGCCCAGCGGCAGGAGCGGCTCGCCCTTGTTGAAGCGCTGCCAGAGAATGAACGCCCCAAGCACCAGTACGCCGGCAATGATGAGACCCCAGACGCTGATGGGGCCAACGATGGTCCCCCAGTTGTACGTCTCGCCTTCCTGGATGCCGAACACCAGCAGGAAGAGTCCGACGGCGCTGAGCAGCACGCCGGGGATGTCGAACTTATGGGGGTGCGTGCTGAGGGTGGGGACGAACCGCCAGGCGAGGATAAATCCAACGATGCCGACGGGCACGTTGATGAAGAAGATCCATTCCCAGCCGAGGCTGTCCACGAGCAGGCCGCCCAGGATTGGTCCCACCAGCGTTGCCAGGCCCGCGGTGGCGCCCCACAGGCCCATGGCGGCGCCCCTGCGGTCCGGCGGGAAGATCCTGGTGATCACCGCCATGGTCTGCGGCGTCATGATGGCGGCGCCCAGGCCCTGGAAGATCCGGGCCGTGATCAGCGTCTGGACGTCACCGGCCAGCCCGCACCAGAGGGAGGCGAGCGTGAAGACCACGAGGCCGGAGAGGTAGAGCTTCTTGGGTCCGAAGCGGTCGCCGAGCCGGCCAGTGATCAGCAGCGGCACGGCGTAGGCCAGCAGGTAGGCGCTGGTCACCCAGATCACGGCGTTGATGTCCGTTCCCAGTCCCTCCATGATGCTGGGGTTGGCCACCGAAACGATGGTCGTGTCGATCAGGATCATAAAGAACCCGATGACCAGCGACCAGAGGGCTGGCCAGGGCCGCGCTACATTCTCCAAACGTCAGTTGCCCAGCAGATCGAGGATGTCGGTGCGGGCGAACATCTGTGCGGCAGCCCGGGCGGAGGGGCTGCCGGCGTCGGGATCTGCACCGGCGTCCAGCAACACGCGGGACACGTCCGTATAGCCTTTGAATGCTGCACCGGCCAAGGGTGTCTGGCCGCGGTCGTTGGCGGCGTTGGCCTCTCCGCCGTGCTCCAGGATCAGCTGTACCGTCTCAGCGTGGCCGTGGTAGGCGGCCAGCATCAGCAGGGAATCGCCGGCCGCGTTGGTCATGGTGGCCGGGGCGCCGGCGTCGAGATAACTCCGCAGCAGACCGGTGTCCCCCTCCCGGGCAGCCTGGAAGAGCCGGTGCGCCAACGCCACGGCCTCGTCGTCGGGCGTTGAGGCGTCGGTTGAGGTGTTCTCGGTCATCGGTGGGTCCCCCTCAGGAATCCGGTCTGGCGCCCCACTACCTGGCCTGCGTCGGGTGCAACGATTATTTCCTGGGCAGCGATGTAAGGTTCCTCGCCGTCCAGCACGGTCAGGATTTCCTCAGGCGCAACGGACCGTTTGATGACGGCCAGCGCCACCGGGCCCATTTCGTAGTGCTGGGCAACGGAGGTCACTGTCCCGACCTTCCGCTCGCCGAGCATGACCTGGCTGCCGGGCGCGGGCATGGTGTGCTGCGATCCGTCCAGCTGCAGGAACACCAGCCGCCGCGGCGGATGGCCCAGGTTGTGCACGCGGGCAATGGTCTCCTGGCCTTTGTAGCAGCCCTTGGACAGGTGCACGGCGGTGCGGAGGAGGTCCAGTTCGTGCGGAATGGTCTTGTCGTCGGTTTCCGCGCCCAGCCGGGGGCGCCACGCGGCTATGCGGAGGGCTTCGGCCGCCATAACACCGGCGAGCGGGCGGTCCGCCAAAGTGTCTTCAAGTGCAGCGGCCGGGACGAGGTACTCGATCCAGGGGCGCTCCAGCCCGGGGTGCCCTTCTTCCGGGACCACAGCGTAGGAGTAGCCGCCGGCGCCGACGTGCGGCCACGGATCCCGCCAGGCCAGCAGTCCGGACCATTCCTCCACAGTCTTGGTGGACCCGAGCACGGCCCAGTCGGCGGAGACGTCGGTGACCTCCACGCGCAGCATGAACTTCATTTTGTTCAGCCACTCAGCCAGCGGTGCAGCCTCGGCGGCCTCAACTATCAGCCAGGTGGTCCCGCCGTCGTCCACTACACGGGCGTCAAACTCGATCCGGCCCTGGATACTCAACAGCAGCAGCTCACTTGACTCCCCCGGCTGCAGGCCGGTGACCTGCTGGGAAGACAGGGTGTTCAGCCAGGTCAGCCGGTCCGGACCGCTGACCGTCACGACGCCGCGGTGGGAGAGATCGACGACGGCGGTACCGGCCGCGAGGGCGCGCTGCTCACGCAGCGGCTCACCGTAGTGGGATGCGACGCCGGCGTCCGCACCGGTGGCCTCGACGGCGCCGGGGCGCGACAGTAGGGGGCTGGGAGTAGTCATACTGGGGGAACGTCCTTTGGTCTGTGGGTATTCCGGTCAGCGGTATTCCGGGTTTTCGAAGTCGAAGCGGGTTCCGGCTTTCCATTCTTCAGGAAGATTGCCATAGGCGGGAATCCCGCCGGCGTCCTTGAGCATCCGGGCGAAATGCAGCAGGTTCCACGTCATGAACGTCGTGTTGCGGTTGGTGAAGTCGGATTCGGGGCCGCCGGAGCCCTCGTCCAGGTAGCTCGGGCCCGGGCCCACCGGGCCGATCCAGCCGGCGTCGGCCTGGGGAGGGATGGTGAAGCCGATGTGCTGCAGGCTGTACAGCACATTCATGGAACAGTGCTTGATGCCGTCCTCGTTGCCGGTGATCAGGCAGCCGCCTACCTTGGGGTAGAACACCCATTGGCCCTTGTGGTTGAGCTGCCCGGAGTGGGCGTACAGCCGTTCGATGAGCTTTTTGGTCTGTGAGGAGTTGTCGCCGAGCCAGATGGGACCGGCAACCACCACAATGTCGGCTTCTTCAACAGCCGGGTACAGTTCCGGCCACTCATCGGACGGCCAGCCGTGCTCGGTCATGTCCGGGTAAACACCGCTGGCGATGTCGTGATCGACAGTCCTGATCAAGCGGGTGCTCACGCCCTGCTTCTCCATGATGAGGCGGCTGACGTTGATCAGGCCCTCGGTGTTGCTGGTCTCCGGCGACCGTTTCAGAGTGCCGTTGAAGAACACAGCCTTCAGGTCGCTGTAATCCGTGGAGTCCTTCTGTGTAGCCATGATGCTCCCTTGATTCACTCGTGCGTGAAGCCCAGGATGCCAAGTCTACTGATGACCGGTGACACGGGAGGGCGTCAGGAAACCTTTTTCAGGAAGGCAGAGGCGTGCGCTTCGAGGCCCTTGCCGGGCTGCGATGTTCCGCCGGTGGCCACGTCCCAGCGCCAGAGCAGGTTGCCGTCCACCAGTCCGAAGATCCGCGTGGCCGCGCTGTAGTCCTTGGAATGGCTGCCGCGCATCACCATGTCGGTGGTCAGCTGGATCTGCGGGCCCTTGATCTGCCCGTAGTAGAGCTCGGAGATCCCGCCGGGATGGCCGATGGACACCGAGATGTCGAATCCGCCGTCTTTATTGCGGAGCGCTTCGACTTCATCGGCGCTCTTGAGTGCGGGAACAATATCGGCCGGAATCAGGCCCGGACCGCCGTCGGCATCAAGTTGTTTGCGCTCCAGCGCCCAAAAACCGGTCTCAACCGTCAGCGGCCGCAGGCGCGTGCCGTCGTCGTCGGTTAGCCAGCTCTCCGCGCGGTACTGAAGATACGGCAGGCCGTTGTGCGTGAACGAGACATGCTGGAGGAAGTGCTCCGAGTCCTCGTCCCCGCTGCCGAGACGGCCGCTGCCTTCCCACTCACCAATGAGCCAGGAAAGCGGAACAAGTTCCGGTGTCAGGTCTGTCGGGATTTCTATCGGCACGGCAATTACCTCAGGAAAATGCTAATTCGTTGAACGGGTTTACTTCTGGCCTTTGAAGAGGCGGTAAACCACAAAGCCGGCGAACCAGGCCATGGACAGGCTGGCGATGCCGAGCAGGACGAGGAAGAAGATTTCAAATGCAAGTACGGACATGATGCCATCCTAACCGGTTAGTAGATGAGTAGTTTGTCTATGAAGTAAGCCAGGGAGCCCACGGCCGAAACCGGCGCAAGGCCCATGCTAACCGCAGCCAAAAGATTCAGCGGGCCGCCGCGGAGTGTTACGAGTCGGCGGAAGCTGACCAGTACGGCGCCCACCACAACACCGAAGATCGCCGCCGGCAGAACGGTGATGTCGGAGAAGACAAGTCCGGCGAGCGGTCCGGCAAGTCCTGCCATCACAATGCCGAGGGGGGCCACGATGCTGTCCGGCCAGCGGATCAGGCCGGCCAGCAGAGCCACGGCAGCGCTGATGGCTGCCACCAGGAGCATCTCCCGCACGCCGTTGAAGCGGGCGCCGGCAATCCAGCCTGCCCCCAGGCACGAGAGGAGCACCCCGGCGCAGCAGCCCAGGGTGGACTCAAGCCGTTGGGCCTGGCCCGTGCCTCGGATGAGCTGCACCACAAACACCGCCATCATTCCCAACGCGATGAACGCCGGCGTCCAGTCGAGGAAACCCGGGGCGGGGATAAAACCGGCAGCGAGCGCCGATCCGACGCCGGGCAGCGCAATGACGGCTGCGAGGGTCTTTTTCGCGGGGATGCGCAGGAAATGGGGCCAGCCGATGCCCACTGCCACGGCGATCACTACTGCGACGCCGACGAGTACCTCACGTGAGATGTAGACGCCGGCGATGATCGCTACGAGTCCCGCCACTCCGACAACACCGATGACCCACGAGCCCAGTGACTTTGCCGGGGCCTGCACCTCGGCGGTCATCGGGAACCCGGCCGGCCGGATCGCTGCGGCTTCGACTCTGCACTCAATTCGTGGCATCCCATTCTGGCTGTGGACCCGGCGGCTCTGCCTTCGGTGTCAGGGCGTTCTGCCCGACGGTTCAATCCTGCCTTATGTGACCCGGATATGTCGCAAAACGAAGGTTTGAGGGGGCGGAATCCGTGCTGTCGTGCAGGGCGGTGGGTATACTCAGAGTTCAGCTACGCTTACTGCTACGGATGCCGGCCGGATAGATTCCTAGTCGGCCAAGTCCACTGCAGTGAGATAGTACCGGCCGGTGAAAACCCGGTTCAGTCGCCCAAAGATGCGCGGACGCCCCTTGGAGGAACAATGTCGCACATCCTGCTATTGACGAACAGCACCGGTTCTTCGGTAGACATTCTGCCTGCCCTGGAATTGCTGAACCACCGCGTGCATATCCTCGCCGCGGAACCCACAGCCCTGCTGGAGACCGATCCCTGCGATATTGTGCTTCTCGACGCCCGCAAGGACTTGGTGGGCGCCCGCTCCCTCACCCAGCTGCTCAAGGCCACAGGTCTTAGCGCACCCCTGGTCCTGATCCTGACCGAGGGCGGCATGGCCGCTGTTTCTTCGGCCTGGGCCGTGGATGACATCGTGCTCGATTCAGCCGGTCCCGCCGAAGTGGAAGCCCGCATCAGGCTCTCCGTGGCGCGTGCAGTGCCGGACAAGGATGACGCCCCCACGGAGATCCGGGCGGCAGGCGTGGTCATCGATGAAGCAAGCTACACTGCCCGCGTCAACGGCGCCCCGCTGAACCTGACGTTCAAGGAGTTCGAACTCCTCAAATACCTGGCCCAGCACCCCGGCCGCGTCTTCACCCGCCAGCAACTGCTCACCGAGGTGTGGGGCTATGACTACTACGGCGGCACGCGCACCGTGGATGTCCACGTCCGGCGGCTGCGGGCCAAACTCGGTGCGGACCACGAAAACCTGATCAGCACGGTCCGGAACGTCGGCTACCGCCTGACCCTGGTGCGGCAGCAGGAAGACGAACTGACGGAAGCCTGACACCGTTCAGACACAGAACAGCCCCGGACCGCTGGTCCGGGGCTGTTCTGTGTTGGTGATGCTGTATTTGTGGAGGACATACGGGTCGAACGTATCGAGGCCACCCCACTGGTGGATCCCCCTCGTTTCCCGCCGTTACCGGCGGGTGAGATATCGACTATACGTGCCCGCCCCGGGCCCATCAAATCGGAGCGCCTTCCGGCCGGGGCGTATAGCCTAGCCTCATGAGTCCTGCGCACCCGGAAAAATGGCCCGTCCTTATCGTCCACGGCGGTCTGGAAGAACAGCTGCTGAAGGACTGCGTGGCGCTCCTGGCAGCTGCCGAGGAGTCTGACGGCAACCCCTCGCTTTCCGAGCAAACGGTGGTGACGCTCCGCGCCGGGGACTCTGCAGAGCATTCCCTCCTGACCCTGGCACTCTACGCGCCGGACGAGGACTCCGATCCCTCTTCCGGCCAGGACCTGGCCGGGTTTGCCGTTGTTGTGGAGGAGCCGGACGGCAGCGGAGTGCTGGAAATTGCCGTCCACCCCAGCTACCGCAACCAGGGCGTGGCGGACCGGCTTGTCGGCGCACTCCAGTCCGGGCGAGGCCTGGATGGGCTGAAGGCCTGGTCCCACGGCAACCACGAGGCGGCCGCGGACCTCGCCGCCCGCTACGGCTACGGCCCGGTGCGCGAACTCTGGAAGATGAGGCTGACCACCGCCACGGCAGAGCTGCCCGACGTCGGCCTGCCGGATGGCGTCACGCTCCGCCCCTTTGTGCCGGGCAAGGACGAGGACCGCTGGCTGGCTGCGAACCGCGCCGCATTTGCCCACCACCCCGAGCAGGGCTCGATGTCCCGCGCGGACCTGGATGCCCGCATGGCCGAGGACTGGTTTGATCCCGCCGGCTTCCTGTTGGCCGTGGACGCCGAAGACCGGTTGCTGGGATTCCACTGGACCAAGGTGCATCCGCGCCACGGCGCCCACCCGGCGATTGGCGAGGTCTACGCGGTGGGTGTCACACCGGCCGCGCAGGGCATGGGCCTGGGCAAAGCCCTCACGGTGGCTGGCATCAGGCATCTGCAGGGCCTGGGGCTTCACGCCGTCATGCTCTACACGGATGCCGGCAACGCCGCTGCCGTTTCCCTCTACCGGGGCCTGGGCTTCACACGCTGGGATATGGACGTGATGTACGGCCCGCTGGCCTCCGTTTAGTGGCACCCGGGTGAGTTATCCCACTCGTGTGACTAACGACTTCAGGTGGCCCGAAATCTAGGGCTTGGGGACGCTGATTGATTGTAAGGTTGGTAAAGAACCGCGCCGGCCGAGGGCCAGCATCAAGCGCCAGGTAAGAGGAGAGACCATGAAACCGGAACCCGCCGGAACAGTCACGTCCGAGGGCGCTTCAGCGCCGGTGCGCGCGCGCTTCGGCTCATCCGAAGTCCCTGCCTCGCGAGCAACGCAGGACCGGATCGACATTCCCGAGTTTGCACCTAACCTTGTGCCCGAAGGGGACATCCGGCCGGACCGTTTCCTGGACCGCGAGCTCAGCTGGCTGGCTTTCAATTCCCGTGTCCTCGAGCTCGCCGAAGATCCTACGCTCCACCTCCTGGAACGCGTGGCCTTCCTGTCCATCTTCGCGTCCAACCTGGACGAGTTCTTTATGGTCCGGGTGGCGGGCCTGAAGCGGCGCATCGCCACCAACCTCGCAGTGCCCTCCCCTGCCGGCCTCAGCCCTGTCGAGGTCCTGGAGAAGATCGGGGACGAAGCCCACCGCCTCCAGCAGCGCCATGCCCAGGTCTACGCCGAACAGATCCGCCCCGCCCTGGCCTATGAGCACATCCACCTGATGCACTGGGACGAACTGGACGACACCGCCAAGCAGCAGCTCAGCGCCATGTTCGCCGAAAAGGTCTTCCCGATCCTGACGCCGCTGGCCGTGGATCCGGCACACCCGTTCCCCTACATTTCGGGCCTTTCCCTCAACCTGGCCGTGGTGGTCCGCAACCCCGTGAGTGACAAGGAACTTTTCGCCCGCCTCAAGGTTCCGGACCAGCTTCCCCGCCTGATCTCCATCGACGGTCCGCGGGCAGGGGCCGTGGCGGGACGCGTGGCGCGTTTCATCGCGTTGGAGGAAGTCATCGCCGTCCACCTGGACAAGCTCTTCGCCGGCATGGAAGTCCTGGAGCACCACATCTTCCGCGTCACCCGCAACGAGGACCTCGAAGTGGAAGAGGACGACGCCGAGAACCTCCTGCAGGCGCTGGAGAAGGAACTGCTGCGCCGCCGGTTCGGCCCGCCCGTCCGCCTTGAAGTCACCCACGACATCAACCCGAACATCCGGGCCCTGCTCATCCGTGAGCTCGGAGTGGACGAGTCCGAGGTGTACTCGCTCCCGGCTCCGTTGGACCTCCGCGGCCTGTCCGTCATTGCCGGGATTGACCGTGCCGACCTTCACTACCCCAAGCACATGCCCCACACGTCCCGGTTCCTCAACGAGTCCGAGACGTCCAAGGCCGCCAATGTTTTCTCGGCCATGCGCCGCCGCGACATCCTGCTTCACCACCCATACGATTCCTTCTCTACCTCCGTGCAGGCGTTCCTGGAGCAGGCGGCCGCGGACCCCAAGGTCCAGGCCATCAAGCAGACCCTGTACCGGACCTCGGGCGACTCCCCCATCGTTGACGCCCTGATCGATGCCGCCGAGGCCGGCAAGCAGGTGCTGGCCCTCGTGGAGATCAAGGCCCGGTTCGACGAGCAGGCCAATATCTCCTGGGCCCGCAAGCTGGAGCAGGCGGGCGTCCACGTGGTCTACGGCATCGTGGGCCTGAAAACCCACTGCAAGCTCTCGCTGGTGGTCCGCCAGGAAGTGGACGGGCTGCGCCGCTACTGCCACATCGGCACCGGCAACTACCATCCCCGCACGGCCCGCTACTACGAGGACCTTGGCCTGCTGACCGCCAATGACCAGGTGGGCGAGGACCTTTCCAAACTGTTCAACCAGCTCTCCGGCTATGCTCCGAAGTCCACGTTCAAGCGGCTCCTGGTGGCTCCGCGCTCCGTCCGCTCCGGGCTGATCGACCGCATCGAGACCGAGATCCGCAACGCCAGGGCCGGGCTGGCCGCCAGGGTGCAGATCAAGGTCAACTCCATGGTGGATGAAGCCATCATCGACTCCCTTTACCGCGCGTCCCAGGCCGGCGTGATGGTGGACGTCGTTGTGCGCGGCATCTGCTCGCTGCGTCCCGGCGTTCCGGGCCTCAGCGACAACATCACGGTGCGCTCCGTGCTGGGCCGATTCCTGGAACACTCCCGGGTGTTCGCCTTTGCCAACGGCGGCGATCCTATTGTTTACATCGGATCGGCGGACATGATGCACCGGAACCTGGACCGCAGGGTCGAGGCCCTTGTCCAGCTGTCCAACCCGGACGACATCCGCTACGTCCTTGACCTGCTGCGCCGCTACATGGATCCGGAGACGGCCAGCTGGCATCTTGATAGCCAGGGCCTGTGGAACCGGCACCACATTGCCGACGACGGCAGCCACCTCGACGACATCCAGTCCTGGCTGCTGGCGTCGCGCGCCCGCCAGCGCAGCCTGAGCCGTCGGTAGGGCTGCGGCGTTGGCGAGCGACATCCTCGTAGCAGACCAAACAGACCATCCCGGCGAGGCAGTCGCCGTCGTCGCGGCCGGGGCACTGCCCTGGCGCATCAACTCCGAAGGTCTCGAAGTCCTGCTGATCCACCGTCCGCGGTATGACGACTGGTCCTGGCCCAAGGGCAAGATCGACGCCGGCGAGACCCTTCCCGAATGCGCGGCCCGTGAGGTGCAGGAGGAGATCGGACTTGATGCGCCCCTGGGCATTCCGCTGCCGCCGATCCACTACCGGGTGGCGAGTGGACTGAAGGTGGTCCACTATTGGGCGGTCCACGTCAACGGGGTCCGCCTCGTTCCCGACGGCAAGGAGGTGGACCGCGTCGTGTGGTGCGCCCCTGAAACGGCCGCAGGGCTGCTGTCCAATCCGACCGACGTCGTCCCCTTGGAGTATCTGCGGGCAGCCCATGGCCGGGGTGACCTCAACACGTGGCCGCTGATAGTGGTGCGGCATGCAAAAGCCAAGCCCCGCTCGTCCTGGTCCAAAGCCGAGGGTGAACGCCCGCTGGCCGCCACGGGAATCAGGCAGGCGCAGGCCGTCAGCCGGCTGCTGCAGGCCTGGAAGCCACCGCGCGTGGTGACGAGTCCCTGGCAGCGCTGCGTGTCAACCGTGGCGCCATACCTGAGGGCAACGGGGGCCAAGGTCAAACTGGTGGAATCTCTGACGGAACACCGGCACGCCAGGACCCCCAAAAAAACCGCTGCCGCCATTGAGTCGCTCCTGGAGAAGGCGCAGCCGGTCGCCGTCTGCACGCACCGTCCCGCACTGCCCACCATCCTGGGTCAGCTGGCCAAGCACATGCCAGGCCGCGTGCGCTCGCTCCTGCCGGACGCCGACCCGTATCTGTCCCCCGGTGAGCTGGTGGTGTGCCACGTGGCCATCGACAACAGGCGCCGCATCGTGGCAGTGGAGCAGTTCAAGCCCTTCGACGACTAGGTTTTCGGCACGCCCGGGCGCGCCGCCCGGCTCACCGATGAGCTGCTGCTCGATCTGGTCCGCGGCAAGCTGAGGAAAGGCTGATCCGATGCGCAACCGGCGGCCAGCGCTGGGCCCGGCCGCGGGACCCTTGCGGGGTCGGCAGGGCTTGGCCCGGTAGACTTTAGCCGTGAGCATCCCGACGCCTTATGAAGACCTCCTGCGCGATGTCCTGGCCCATGGCACGCATAAATCCGACCGGACGGGCACCGGAACCACCAGCGTTTTCGGCCGTCAACTGCGCTTTGACCTTGGCCGGAGCTTCCCGCTGATCACCACTAAACGCGTCCATTTCAAGTCCGTGGCGGTGGAACTGCTGTGGTTCCTGCGCGGTGAATCGAACGTCAAATGGATGCAGGACCAGGGCGTGAGCATCTGGAACGAGTGGGCCGACGCGGAAGGCGAATTGGGTCCCGTCTATGGCGTCCAGTGGCGCAGCTGGCCTACCCCTGACGGCGGCCATGTTGACCAGATCGCCGAGCTCGTGGAGAACCTCAAGACCAACCCGGACTCGCGTCGGCACATCGTGTCTGCCTGGAACGTCTCAGAGCTCAAGGACATGGCACTGCCCCCGTGCCACGCGTTCTTCCAGTTCTACGTGGCGGACGGCAAGCTGTCCTGCCAGCTGTACCAGCGCTCGGCGGACATGTTCCTGGGCGTGCCCTTCAACATCGCCTCCTACGCCCTGCTGACGTGCATGATTGCGCAGCAGGTGGGGCTGGAGCCTGGCGAGTTTGTCTGGACAGGCGGCGACGTCCACATCTACGAGAACCACATGGACCAGGTCCTGAAGCAGCTGGACCGCGAGCCGTATGAATACCCGCAGCTGAGGATCACCCGGAAGCCGGCCTCGATCTTCGACTACACGCTCGAGGACTTCGAAGTGGTGGGCTACCAGCACCACCCCACGATCAAGGCCCCGATCGCCGTATGAGCACCGAGAACGCAGCAGACCCCCAGGACTTCACGCAGGAACTCGCCGGTTCCGTGACCGGCGTCGGCCTTGTCTGGGCGCAGACGTCCGGCGGTGTGATCGGCAAGGACGGCGACATGCCCTGGCACCTCCCTGAGGACCTGAAGCACTTCAACCGGCTCACCATGGGGCACCCCGTGATCATGGGCCGCAAGACGTGGCTGTCCTTCCCGGACAAGTACCGCCCCCTGCCGGGCCGGACGAACATTGTGATCACGCGGCAGAAAAACTGGGGCGATTCGCCTGAGGCAGAGGGCGCCGTCGTGGTCCCGTCCCTGGATGACGCCCTCCTTGAGTCGCAGTTCGTCGACGGCGGCGGGACCGTGTGGATCCTGGGCGGCGGGGAAGTCTTCCGCCAGTCCACCGAACTCGCCAACGTTGCGGTGGTCACCACCATCGATGTGGAGGCCGACGGCGACACGTTCGCCCCCGATCTCGATGAGACCTGGGAGGCGGCCGCGTCCGTCCCGCCAGACGGATGGCTGACGGCAGCCAACGGAACGCGCTACAGGTTTACCAAATGGATGAGGACGCAGGGCTGAGATGTTGAAGAAACCGGAAACACTGTTTGTGCTGGGCTACATGCTGCTGCCGCTGTTCGCGCTGCTCTCTGCGATAGTTGGCCTGACCATGATCCTGGGCGGCAACAAGATCGCGGGGGCCATCGTGCTGGTGGTGGTGACGCAGGTGTTTGCCTTCGGCGCCTTCTACGCGTTGCGACTCCGCAAAGCCGCGGTGCTGGAGGAAACCAACCGCAGCTGACGCCAGTTTCCGGCCGCACACGCTCGTACGCATCCCCGCGCGAGTGACGTAACCGACTGCGACCTGCTCGATCCGGCGTCTAAACTGGACGAATGACTACAGCAGCTACCCCCTCCGTCGGCCTGGTCGGATGGCGCGGCATGGTCGGCTCCGTCCTGATGCAGCGCATGCAGGACGAGGGCGACTTCGCCAACATCAACCCGGTGTTCTTCTCCACGTCAAACGCGGGAGGTGCCGCTCCGTCGATTGCCGGTGCCGCCGCTGACGCCGCCGGCAAGCTTGAGGACGCGTTCGACGTCGACACGCTGGCTAAGCTGCCCATTATTGTCACCGCCCAGGGCGGGGACTACACCAAGCGCGTGCACACCGAGCTGCGTGGCCGCGGCTGGGACGGCCTCTGGATCGACGCAGCCTCCACGCTGCGCATGAACGACGACTCGATCATCGTGCTGGACCCGATCAACCGCGACGTCATCGACAAGGGCCTGGTCAACGGGACCAAGGACTTCATCGGCGGCAACTGCACCGTTTCCTGCATGCTCATGGGTCTCGGCGGGCTGTTCAAGAACGGCCTCGTCGAATGGGGCACGTCCATGACCTACCAGGCTGCCTCCGGCGGCGGCGCCCGGCACATGCGTGAGCTGCTCAGCCAGTTCGGCACGCTCAACGCCGAAGTGAGCTCGGAACTGGACGACCCGGCGTCGGCCATCCTGGAAATTGACCGCAAGGTCCTGGCCCACCAGCGCACCGACATCGACGCCACCCAGTTCGGCGTGCCGCTGGCCGGCTCCCTCATCCCGTGGATCGACGCGGACCTCGGCAACGGACAGTCCAAGGAAGAGTGGAAGGCCGGGGTTGAGACCAACAAGATCCTGGGCACCTCGGAAGAGAACCGCGTGATCATGGACGGCCTCTGCATCCGGATCGGGGCCATGCGTTCACACTCGCAGGCGCTGACGCTCAAGCTCCGCGAGGACCTCTCCGTGGCCGAGATCGAGAAGCTCCTCGCCGAGGACAACGAGTGGGCCAAGGTCATCCCGAACACCAAGGAAGACTCCATGGCGGGGCTGACCCCCGTGGCCGCGTCCGGCACCCTGGACATCCCCGTGGGCCGCATCCGCAAGATGGAAATGGGCCCGGAGTACATCAGCGCCTTCACCGTGGGTGACCAGCTGCTCTGGGGCGCCGCCGAGCCGCTGCGCCGCATGCTCAACATCGCCACCGGGAACCTGTAACTCCCTTCCGCGGTTCCCCCGCAACTCGAACGGCCCTGCCCCGCAGGAACGGTGCTGCCCCGCACCGCTCGTGCGGGGCAGAGCCGTCTTTGCGTTCAGCACGCGTCCTTGCGTTCAGCACGCCAGGCCTGACGCACGCATGTTCCTGGACCGGTCCATCATGGCCAACAGCCGGCGCCGCACTTCTGCCGGATACGCCAAGTGCTTCCACTCAAGTCGAAGGACCAGCCAGCCATCTTCGATCAGTGCGTTCTCCCGGCGACGCTCTGCGAGCAGCACCTCCTCCGTGGGCCTGTAGTCGGTGTATTTGCCGCTGCCATCAAACTCAATCACTATGCGGGTCATCGGATCCGCGAAGTCTGCCCTGAAATGACCACTCGGCGTCTGAATCTCTAACTGCGGAATGAACATGTGCAGATCGAATGATCGCAGCAGCAGCCTGGTCCGGGTCTCCCCCACTGATTCCGACCGCCCATCCAGGGCAGCCAACAGATCCAGCGCCCGCCGGTTCCCGCGTTTGACGGGTCCCACGTCCAGAAGTTGCCGCATGCTGTCGATCCCGGCTCCCTTGCGCAGCGCGTGGTCGCCGATCACAGCTGCCTGCTCCAGCGGCAGGATACGGGCGCAGTCCAGGACGGTCCGTTCAATGCCGGTAGTCAGAATCTCTTTGCCATCCATGCTCCACCGTGTTGTCACGTCTACGGGTTGCAGGTCCATCCGGTGGGTGCGGACGTCCGTGCCGGCACTTTTCGTCGAGTTGGCGTAGGCCGTGGTGACGTGGATCATGGGCCCGGCATCCCAGACGTGACACTCATGCAGTCTGGCGGCACTGATATGGCTGTAGCGGCAGGCCCCGCCGGTGGACAGGAAGTGCGCCTGGATCCGCAGGGCGTCCCTGGTCCACGGCTCCGCTCCCTTCCAGTCAGCGTTCCGGACGTACGCTCCGCGTCGAAGGCGCAGGATGGTTCCGGCGCGGACTGCCGCGGTCAGGACCCGCTCGTCCAGCCCTGCCGCGCCCAACTGTTGCGTAGAGGCAATGGGGAAGGCCGGCCAGCGCCCATCCAGGAGCACACGGACTTTATCGCCATTCATGGTCCAACGTTCTCGGACCCCGGCTGACCCTGGTAGATCGCGGCCACATTATGTGGACAACCCCGGCAGAAATACACGCATCCGCCTCTTCCGGCATCATTCGCTGCCCTGCCCCGCAGGAACGGCCCTGCTCCGCAGGAACGGTGCTGCCCCGCACCGCTTTTGCGGGGCAGGGCCGCTCGTGTTCGGCAGCACCGCTCCTGTTCGGCGGGGCGGCGCATGGGGCCCGGCTTACCTGTCCAGGAATGCGAGGTACTGCCCGGCGGCCTTGCTGAACACGGCCTGCGCGGCGGGTCCAAGTGGCTTGGCGTCGTCAAACAGTTCAGGCACGACGGCGGCGCTGCGGCCGGTGCCGGCCCGCGCCCACGTGCCGATCACTTCGCCCCCTGCCACGACGGTCTTCTTGAACACTCCGTTGCCGCCCGGGACGATCTTGTTGGCGTGCTCGGGGGCCAGCACAAGGCTCCGGTCCATGTAGCCCAGCACAAACTCGTCGAAGCCCGGCAAGAGGAGGACGGACCGCTGGCCGGGCACACCGTCGTCGAGCATTGACGCAGTCTCCGGTGACATCCAGTAGTGGACGCCCCCGAATTCCAGCTCCGCCAGCTGCCCGCTGACCAGCTCAAACGCCGCGCGCGCGTCGGTCAGGGGAATCTGGGTCCACCAGGCGAAGTCGCGGACGGTGGCAGGGCCGTGGCTGCGGAAGTAGCGCAACATAAACTCGGCGATCGCTTCCTGCCGCTCAAGCCCGCGCGACACCTGGATCCAGTCATCGAACGCCATCAGGAGCTGCTGGTTCCCGGCCAAGGGGCCTTGAACCAGCCAGGCGTGCCGGCACAGCGTCCCCAGGAGGTGGATCCCCCGCTGCCCGGTGGTGGGCTGCCCGGCTGCCTCAAACACCTCGAAGAGCTCGGTCCGGCTCACGGGACCGCCGGCCGCAATCCGCTCCAGGGCAACATCGCGGCACTTCTCGATGTCCGCCCAGGTGATGTCCAGTTCCCGATGCCGGCCGGCAATGACGCGGCTAAGACGCTCGGTGGTGAGATCCAGCATCCAGCGCAGGTCCTCCGGAGCCACCAGGTGCAGGGTGCCGCGCATCGGCCAGGACCGGACCACCCCTCCGCTGTCCAGCGCGGCGCGCACGTCAGCCAATCCTGCGCCCGGAACTCGGAGACCGACGGCCCAGAGCGCGGCCGGCAGGTCCTGAGCCTGCGTGGCCGTCATCCAGCGGACCGCGGCCTCTACGGAGCCGAGCCCCGGACCGAGCAGTCCTTGAGAGGCAAGGCGTAACCTGCCCATCACCTTGGGGCTTACGCGGTTCACTGCCATGTCCTCATGGTAGGACCTGGCCCGATAGGGTGTAAGCATGACTTTGGGGAGTTTGTGGCAATTGTTCGCGCGCGGAACACAGGCATGGCTGGTGGCAGGGACCGTATCCGTCCTCGCCGGCGTGGCCATCGGGCTGGCCCCGGCCATTGGTTTCCAGCCCCTGGGATTCCCGGGAGGCGGCGGCGAGGCACCCCTGGAACTCCTCTTGCCCTCCCTGTTCCTGTCGCTCGGCGGAGGGTACGCCGTCCTTTTTCCCGGTATCCGGGTGGGCCGCGGCAAGGTCCGCATTGTCCGTGACTGGAAGCTCTATCCCGTCAGCGGCCGGCTGCTCTGGATCCTGGCCCAGGCCACCGCCGTGATCGGTTTGGTGGTATGCATTCTTGCAGCCGCGACCCACCCGGCGGTTCCGGGACTTATGGTCTGGCTGTTTATGGGTTCGTATTTGGCGCTGACCGGCTGGGCCGCAGCCCTGCTGGGCATGGCCATGAACGTCCGGCTGATCGGCACCGTTGACGGGCGCCCGGCGCCGGTCACGCAAGCAGGCTGATGCCTTCAACGAACTGAACGCTAGAGCGTGACGCCGATGAGCAACGGTTCCGGGTGCAGTTCAATGCCAAAGCGTTCGACGACGCCGGCGCGCACCTCGCGCGCGATCGCCAGCATGTCCTTGGCGCTGGCGGAGCCGCGGTTGGTGATGGCCAGTGTGTGTTTTGTGGACAGTGACGCCCGCCCGCCGGAGGCGCTGGCCTCCTCCAGGCCGTAGCCCTTGCCGAACCCTGCCTGGTCGATCAGCCACGCGGCGGACAGCTTCACCAGCCCGTCCGCCCCGGCGGGGTACTTCGGTGCGGACTCCGGCAGCGTTGCCGCCACGTCCACGGGCACTACCGGGTTGGTAAAGAAGGAGCCCGTGGAATAAGTGTCCCGGTCCTCGGGATCCAGCACCATGCCCTTGGAGGCACGCAACCGCAGGACCTCCCGGCGGACATCGTTGGAGTACGCGCGTTTGCCTGCCTCCACGCCAAGTGAGCGGGCCAGCTCGGCGTAGCGGATGGGCGCGCTCATCCGGCCCAGCGGGAGCTGGAATTCCACGGTCAGCACGACGTAGCGGGGTGATCCCTCGACGGTGGTCTGCTTCAGGATGGAATCGCGGTAGCCGAACTTCAGCTCGGAGTTGCTGAAAGTCTGGACCGCATTCCGGCTCCGGTCCCACGTGCGGACCGCCGCGATGGTCTGGGAGACGTCAGATCCGTAGGCCCCGACGTTCTGCACGGGCGTGGCGCCTGTGGCCCCCGGGATACCGGAGAGTGCTTCGATGCCGGACCAGGCATGCAGCACGGCGTGTTCCACGAGGGCATCCCAGTTGTGGCCTGCCTGGACCACCACCGCCACGCCGCCGCAGGAATCCTCGGCGTCGACGGTGAACCCCTGCGAGGCGATCCTGACCACCGTGCCGGGGAACCCGTCGTCGGAAATCAGGAGGTTGGAGCCGCCGCCGATGATGAGGACCTGCTCCCCCGCGGCGTCCGCCGTGCGAACGGCATCGATGATCTCCGCCTCGGTTGTGGCCTCAATGTACTTGCCGGCGGGTCCTCCGACGGCGGCGGTGGTCAACTGGGAGAGCAAAGTGGAAGTCACCAGATAACACTATAGGGAAACCTAGGGAATCTTCCGGGCCACCGGTGAGAGCAGGAAGGTGGCCACGAGCATCACCATCACGGCCAGCAGCGAGTGCAGGATGCCCACGTGTTCAGCCAGCAGGCCCAGCAGCGGCGGCCCGCACAGGAACGCGCCGTAGCCGATGGTGGAGACCACCGAGACGCGGGCCGCAGCCTTGGCGGGATCGTCCGCGGCGGCCGACATGCCCACAGGGAAGCCCAGCGAGGCGCCGAGTCCCCAGATGGCCAGGGCCACAAAGGCGAGCCAGGGAACGGGGGCAAACACAAACAGTCCGAGTCCGAACACTGCCAGCGCGGCGCACCAGCGCATCACCGGAACGCGGCCGAAGCGGTCCAGGACCACCGTGCCGGCGAAGCGTCCGATGGTCATGAAGGTCACGAAGAGCCCGTAGCCGGCGGCTCCGGCGGCGTCGGTCTGGCCGTGCCCGTCGGCGAGGGCCAGTGCCACCCAGTCCCCTGCTGCACCTTCGGCCAAGGCAAGCCCCAGGACCATGACTCCGAGCAGCAGGGTGCGCCGGTCCCGCCAGGCCTCCGCAATCTTGCGCTTGTTGTCCAGCGGGACACCGGCGCTGTCAGCGGGCGCCCCGGCGGTGACAATGGGGATCGGGCCCGTGAACGGGTCCTCGAAGTTGTCCGGCACATAGGTCCGTTCCCCCGCGACCGGGGTGGCATCCGCACGGAACCAGGCTGCCGCCGTCGTCACCGAGACGGCAACCACGACGCCGGCCGCGGCCAGGTGCCAAAACACCGGGACGGAAGCGGCTGCGGCCCACGCCCCAAGGCCTGCACCTGCCACCGTGCCGAGGCTGAATGCACCGTGGAGCCGGGGCATGATGTGCCGGCCAACCGCGCGCTCCACCGAGGCGCCCTCGACGTTGGCGGCCGTACTCCAGCTGGCGGAGCCGAGCCCGATGACGGCAAGCCCCACGGCCACCGCGACCGGCGTGGCCAGGACCGACGTTCCGAATCCGGTGATGGCCATGCCGCAGGCCACCATGATGGCGCCGGTGCGGATGGTCCGTTTGGAGCCCAGGCGCAGCACGATCAGCCCCGATGCGGACACCGAGACGAACGATCCCAGGGTCATGCACAGCAACAGCAAACCGACCGTGCCGGGGGTCAGGTCCAGCCCGTCGCGGATCGCCGGAAGCCTGGAAACCCAGGACGCGAAGGCCAGGCCGCTGCCGGCGTAGGCAACCACCACGGCATTGCGCCAGGCTGTGACCTCGGCGGCGGCAGTGTTGACGGTCAAAGGATCATGAAAGCCTGACGACGGCCTGGGCCTTCATCAGCACTTTCTGGCCGGCAGCAACCACGGTGAGGTCAACGCGGGCGGTGCCGGCCTCGGCGTCGAGCTTTCCAATGGCGCCGCTGACCTCGATGGTGGCCCCGGCATCCGTGGTTCCGGTGGTGTCCGTAACCAGGACCGGCTTGGTGAAGCGGGTCTGGAAGTCGACGACGGCGGCGGGGTCGCCTGCCCAGTCGGTCACCAGCTGAACGGCGGCACCCATGGTGAACATGCCGTGGGCAATGACGCCGGGCAGTTCCACGCCGGTGGCGAAGGCTTCGTTCCAGTGGATGGGGTTGAAGTCGCCGGAGGCGCCGGCGTACTTGACCAGGTCCGTGCGGGTGACCTCGATGGTGCGGCTGCCGATGTCCTGGCCGGCGCTGAGTTCGTGGAAGCTGGGGCTCATGGTTACTGTCCCTCTCCGCGGACGAGGATGGATGAGGTGGTGGTGGCGACTGCCTCGCGCGGCCCGTTGCCGCCGTCGGTCAGGGCGAAAATTTCCTGCCGAGTGGTGATCATGGCCCCGCCACCCATGGCACGGACACCATCAACGTGCAGTTCGGCAACCAGGCGGTCGCCGGCAATAATGGGGCGGTGGTGGATGAAACGCTGGTCGGCGTGGACCACGCGGGAGAAGTCGATGCCGGCGTCTGGATCCTCGATCAGCTGGGCATCGGCGCGCTGGGCGATGATGATGGCAAACGTGGGCGGCGCCACCAGGTCTTTGTGCCCGAGGGCCTTGGCGGCCTCGACGTCGAAGTGGGCTGGGTGCGTGGCCTTGACCGCGCGGGCGAACTCGCGGATCTTCTCGCGGCCGACGTCGTAAACCTCTGCGGCAGGGTAGCTGCGGCCCTGCAGGTCCGGATTGATAGTCATGGCCTCAAGCCTATCGTTGCCAGGCGTCCGGGAGGGTCTTGCACCACCTTGATATGATGAATTCATCATTCCATCAAGCCGCGGCCGTTGTTTAGCGGCGCTTGCCTGGACCGCTATTCCGCACAGGAGCGCCACCCATGTTGTCTCCCGCCCAGGCCCCGCTCTATGAGATCAAAGCCAACCTGTTCAAGGCCCTTGCCCACCCGGCACGGATTCGGATCCTGGAACTGCTGGCTGCCGCTCCGGAAAACACGGCAGCCGTGAGCTACCTGCTCGCCGAAACCGGGCTCGAGGCCTCCCACCTCTCCCAGCATCTGGCCACGCTGCGCAAGCACAAGGTGGTCACCTCGGTGCGGTCCGCCAACTCCGTGACCTACCGCCTGGCACATCCGGGAGTTTCGGAACTTCTCGCCATCGCGAGGACCTTCCTGCTGGACAGCCTCACCGACTCCAACGAACAGCTCCGGCTGGCGCAGCAGCTGCCGGCGGGGCACCTGCCCGAGGGATCCGCCCCGTGAGTTACGACCAGCGCGCGGTGACGCGGGGATTCACCCGGCTCCTGCCATCCCGGATCGACTACACCGGCATCAGGCAGTCCTGGCGGGCGGACCTGCTCGCGGGCATTACCGTGGGCATCGTGGCGCTGCCGCTGGCCCTGGCGTTCGGCGTCAGCTCCGGAGTGGGCGCCGAGGCCGGGCTGATCACAGCGATCGTGGCCGGGCTGGTGGCGGCGGTTATGGGTGGGTCCCCTGTCCAGGTATCGGGACCCACGGGCGCCATGGTGGTGGTCCTCGCCCCGGTAGTGGCGGTCCACGGCACCGGCAGCGTGGCGCTGCTGTCGCTGATGGCCGGACTGCTGATCTGCATCCTGGGAATCAGCGGCCTGGGCCGGGCCGTGGCGTTCATCCCCTGGCCGGTGGTGGAAGGTTTCACGCTGGGCATCGCCGCCATCATCTTCCTCCAGCAGGTTCCGCTCGCCACCGGTACGTCGGGCATCCCGGGGCACAACACCCTGCTGGCAGCCATCGAGGCGGCGTCCGGCGCTATGGCTCCCACAGTCCTGCTGACACTCGCACTCGTGGCGGGCGTCGCCGTCGTGATGGTCCTGGTGCAGCGGCTGTTCCGGGCCCTACCTGCGAGCCTGCTCGCGGTGCTCCTGGCGACCACGGCCGCCGAACTCCTTCAGCTGGAGATCCCGCGGATCGGCCCACTGCCGCACTCCCTGCCATCCCCCACCTTCCCCGTCTTCGATCCGGCTTCGCTGGGCAGCCTGGCCATGCCCGCCGTGACAATAGCGGTCCTGGCCGCGATCGAATCCCTGCTCTCCGCCCGGGTGGCCGCTGGCATGACCGGGCCGGACGGCACACCAAGCGGGGCCTACAGCCCCGACCGGGAGCTCACGGGACAGGGCCTGGCTTCCATCACCGCGGGCCTGTTCGGCGGAATGCCGGCCACCGGCGCGATCGCACGAACGGCCGTCAATGTGCGGTCAGGAGCCAAAACCCGGATGGCCGCCGCGGTCCATGCCGTCGTGCTTCTGGGGATTGTTTACCTGGCTTCGGGAATGGTCAGCCGGATCCCGCTGGCAGCCTTGGGCGGGGTCCTGATGGTTACCGCGGCGCGGATGGTGTCCCGCCGCACCGTTGCCGCGATCCTCCGCTCAACGCGATCGGACGCGGCGGTTTTTATCCTCACGGCAGTCGTCACCGTGGCTTTCGACCTGATCGTCGCGATCCAGATCGGCCTGGCCGCAGCAGCGCTCTTCACCCTGCGCAAGTTCGCCTCGCTGAGCAGTGTGCAGCGTGAAGAGATTTCGGGGCCGCGCAGCGACGGTGATGAGCATATTGCCATCTTCCGGCTGGATGGTGCCATGTTCTTCGGCGCGGCGGAACGGATACTCCAGGAGCTCAGCCAGGTGAAGGACGTCCAGGTGGCCATTATCAGGCTCTCCCAGCTGCGGATGCTTGACGCCACAGGCGCCCATGCCCTCGTGGAAGTCATTGCTGCCTTGGAGCTGCGCGGCATCACGGTGCTGCTCAAGGGCGTCAGGCCGGACCATCTTGCACTGGTGACGAACGTTGGAGTGATCCGTTCGCTCCGCCACCACAAGCACCTGTTCGAGGACCTTGCTGCGGCCGTGGAACACGCCCGCAGCCATGTCCGCAGGAACGCTGCCGCTAACGCTTGAGGTTCTTCCGGATGGTCTGGCCGCGCACCACAATCCCGGCGATATGCAGCAGGAGGCCTAGCCCAATCAGCGGCAGTGACGCAGTGGCGAGGCCCTGGTTTCCGGAGGTGTTGCCGATCAGGTTCAGGATGATCCCGACGCCGATGAGGCCCATGGCGCCGAAGACCAGGACTTTGTACGAGGTGGGCGCTGACTCCCAGAATTCTTTGAGCACCGTGACAGTCTACCGAGCAGGTTCAGAACAGGGCTTCCTGCACGGCCGGCACCTCCGAGGCGAAGTCCCCCAGGACGATGCTCCGGGCAGCCAGCCGGCCAAGGTTCACCACAAACGCCGCGTCCGTTCCGGCCAGGCTGGCCAGGGCGCTGGTCCCGCTCAGCGCGGTGATCTCAAAGCCGTGCTGTCCCTGCTCCAACGGATGCGGGTAGGCGTGGCGCGGTGTGGGGGCACAGAGCCCCGCCGCCTGCGCCGGCCGCACCCACACGTCGTCTACGATGCTGAAACCTTCCGGGCTGGACCCGTCGACGGCGGCCTGGCCCAGCAGCGTGCGGACAGCGGCCGCGTGCCGCTCATTGATGCCGTCCAGGGCGGCCGCGGGCATGGGCCCCGCAAGGGCTTCGGCTTTGGCGGCGGAGCGGACCTGCTGGGCGAGGCCGGCCTCCCGCGTCACCATGTCCTCGAGGAGCCGTACCACCCGGCCGTCCTCCGCTCTGGCAACGTACCGCGCCACCACCGCGCCCTGTTCCGCGAGCCGGTTCCATTTCCGCAGGTGGGAAGCCGTGCCCACCTTGCTGGCGCCGCCGGCGAACGTGGCAACGTAGAGCCAGTGATCCTGCAGGAGGTACGTGCGCAGCCCGTCCGGAACGCGGCCGCCGCGGTGGAAATCGTGGATGAGGCGGGAATCGTCCAGCTTACCGTCTGCGCCGGGGCGCCGTCCCAAAAAACCCCGTGAGCCAGATAGCGGGTATCGGTCACGGGGTCTCCTGTCTCTTGGTAGACGGGTGGCGCTACAGCGCCGGCTGCACGCCGAACGCGACCGCGAGCTTCATGATCTTTTCGGCGCGGCCCAGGCGGGGCAGGTCCGAGCCGTCGCGGATGACGCGGCCGTTGGCCTCGAAGTCGGACATAAAGTCCGTGGCCCAGGCGACGTCCGACGGCGTGGGGCTGATGACCTCGTTGATGACGTTCGTCTGGTCGATGGCCAGGCACAACTTGCCGGTCATGCCCATCATCACGGTGATGCCGGTCTGCTCGCGCAGGATGGGGTGGTTGGTGCCGACGGTGGGGCCGTCGATGGGGCCGGGGAGGTTGCCGACGCGGCTGGCGACCACCAGCTTGGCGCGCGGGTAGGCCATGGCCTCCGGGGTGGCGGCCATGCCGGTGTCGCGGCGGAAGTCGCCGGAGCCGAACGCCAGGCGGAAAGCACCCTGGGCCTTGGCAATGTTGTTGGCTTCCTCGATACCCAGAGCGGATTCCACGAGCGGGATGACGGGCGTCTTGCCGTCCATCCGGTGGAAGCTTTCGGTCACCTGGTCGGCTGATTCGGTCTTGGCGAGCATCACGCCGAGCAGCCCGGGCGTACCGCGCAGCCCGGCCAGGTCATCGGCCCAGAACGGGCTGGTGGCATCGTTGATGCGGACCCAGGCCTGGCCGCCGCCGCTGAGCCAGTCAATGACGTGTCCACGCGCCTCGTCCTTTTGCGACGGGTCCACGGCGTCCTCGATGTCCAGGATGATCGAGTCAGCGCGCGAAACAGCCGACTGGTCAAACAGGTCGGTTTTCATCGCGTTGACCAGAAGCCACGAACGGGCGATTTCTGCTGGGATGTTGCGCTTGGGGCGTAATGTCTCGGTGGCGGTGGGTGACGTCATGCTACTACCGTATCTGCCCGGGCACCGCCAGCGCTAAGCCATGGCGCCGGACGTGCCGAACAATACAGATGCGACCGGGTTTTGCCAGGCTTAGTTGCCTGTGAGTTCCGCATGGAGCTTTCGGACGCGGGCGTTGATGTCGTCGCGGACGAGGCGCATGCGCTCCGTGCCTTCGATGCCCCGGGTGGAAGGTTCGTCGGTTTCCCAGGTTTCGAAGCGGGTGCCTTCGCGGGGTTCGAGCTTTGCTTCAGTGCCCAGGACGATAACGACGTCGACGGCGTCAAGCACGTCGTCGGTGACGGGTTTTGGGTGTTCCCCGGTGATGTCGATGCCTAGTTCGTTCAGGGATTCCACGGCCTCGTTGTTCAGGCAGCTGCCGGGCTTGGTGCCTGCCGAATAAACGGTGACATGGTCGCCGGCGAGGTCCCGCATGAGACCGGCCGCGAGTTGGGACTTCCCGCCGTTCTTGCTGCAGACGAACAGTATGCGGGGAGTCCTGGTGCTTTCGGTCATGAGTGGGTGTCTTCTTTCTGTTCTGCGGCCAGGAGTGAGCCGACGAGGGTTCTGATGCGCGCCTGGATTTCGTCGCGAATGGCTCGGACCGTCTCAAGGGACTGGCCGGCGGGGTCGGTGAGGTCCCAGTCTTCATAGCGCTTGCCGGGGTAGATGGGGCAGGAGTCACCGCAGCCCATGGTGATGACGACGTCGGATGCCCGCACGACGTCGTCCGTGAGTGGCTTCGGGTAGTCCTTGCCCAGGTCCAAGCCCATTTCGGACATGACAGTCACAACGGTTGGATCCAGCTCAGCTGCCGGCATGGAGCCTGCCGACCGGACGCGGATCCTGCCCTTGGCTTCAACGTTGAGCAGCGCGGCAGCCATTTGTGACCTGCCGGCGTTCTGCACGCAAACGAACAGGACCTCCGGGACCTCGGAGACAACCGACCCTTTGGATTTGGCCAGGGCGGTCAGCCGGTCGTTGGCGAAGTGTTCCGTGGTGGCAGACAGGTAGGCGCTGATCTTCGCTGTCCGGGCCAAGGCCGTGTAGGACTCGAAGACGTAGCGTTCGACCGTCTCGACGGCGAACACCCCAGTGAAACGCTCGGCGAGGCGTTCGCTGATCCGGTGCAGGATTTCAGTATTGTCCTGCAATCCCAGCGTCGTTTTCTGGTGTTCGGTCATGGCAATACTCCCTTGGCCTGCGTCCGGAACGGTGCGTCGTGGTTGGTTGTGGTCAGTGTTCTCCGGAGCGGCCGTGAGCCAGCCCGGTGGGGAATCCAACGAGGACCGGTTCCGGGGCTGCGCAACATCCGCTCTCCGCCGATCCGTCAGTGTCTGCTGTTGAGGCCGCGGGGACGTCGCAGGTGGTGCCGGCGTCGGTGGAGCATACTCCGGTTTCGGGCAGTTCCAGGTGGACGGTGTCCGCCGCGGCCTGGTCGCCGGCGAGGGCCGCGGCAACGGATCGGACCTGTTCGTAGCCGGTGGCCAGCAGGAAGGTCGGAGCACGGCCATAGGACTTCATGCCGACGATGTAGAAGTCCTTCTCCGGGTGGGCGAGAAGCTTGGCGCCATGGGGCTGGACCGTGCCGCAGGAATGGAATTCGGGGTCGATCAAGGGGCCCAGCTCGACGGGTGCTTCGACAGCGGGGTCCAGGTTGAGCCGGAGTTCGTGCAGGATGTCCAGGTCCGGCCGGAAGCCTGTGCAGGGGACGATGATGTCCGCTTCCAGAGTGCGTCCGTCGACTGCTTCGACGCTCACCTGGGTCTCCAGGGTCTTCAGTGAGGAGATCCCGAAGCCGGTGTGCAGCTCGATGGTTGCGGCCTCCACGAGTCGGCGGAGCCGGGCTCCGAGTTGGCCGCGGGCGGGCAGGCCGTCGGCGTCGCCGCCTCCGTAGGCCTTGTCAGCGGATGCTCCGCGCACGGCCCACAGGACGGTGGTTCCGGGTTCCTCCTTGGCGAGGTCTGCCAGATTGATCAGTGTGTTCGCGGCCGAGTGCCCGGCACCCACAACCAGGACGCGGCGGCCCGCGAAGGAGGTGCGGTCCCGTCCGGTGACGTCCGGCAGGGGCGAGGAGATCCGGGCGGCGGCCGTGTCTTCGCCGATGGCGGGCAGCCCGGAGGTTCCGAGCGGGTTGCGGGTGGACCACGTGCCGGACGCGTCAATGACGGCCGCCACGGTGTGGTCGCGCACTTCTCCGCCGTCGTGTACGACCCGGACGGTGAAGGGTGTGGCGTCGCGGTCCCGGACGTGGGTTTTGTCCATGCCCTGGCGTGTAACGGCAATGACGCGTGCGCTGGTCAGGAGCCGGGAGGAGATCTCCGGGGTTGCGGCCAGCGGGGCGAGGTAATTATCGATCAGTTCCCCGCCGTAAGGCAGTGCAGTCAGGCGAGGGGTTTCCCAGCCGGCGTCCTCCAGCAAACGCACGGCTGCGGCATCGAGGTTGAACCGCCAGGGTGAGAACAGCCGGATGTGGCGCCACTGTTCGATGGCGGATCCCGCCGTCGGGCCTGCCTCGAAGATCAGGGGCTCGAGGCCGCGCTCGAGCAGGTGGGCTGCGGTAGCAAGACCGACGGGCCCGGCGCCGATGACGGCGACGGGAAGGGTCTTTAGCGGATCCATGGTGGCCTCTGATTCATGCATCGGTGTGTGGTTCGGGTTTCCCGGTGGTCAGGCGTGGATCGGCTCTTCCACCAGCGCTGTGGCGATACTGTCGGCATCTGCCAGCGCGGCGAGGTAGCGTTCGGCGTCGAGGGCTGCCGCGCAGCCGGTGCCGGCTGCGGTGATCGCCTGCCGGTAGCGGTGGTCGACGGCGTCGCCGCACGCGAACACACCGGTGAGGTTCGTGACGGTGGTGGGCGAGTCGACCCTGATATAGCCCTCGTCATCAAGGTCAACCTGCCCAGCGACGAGTTCCGTGCGCGGCAGGTGACCGATGGCAACGAAGATCCCGGTGGCGGCCTGTTCGCGGGTCTCCCCGGTGCGGGTGTCGGTGAGGGTGACGCCGGTGACCTTGGTATCGCCGTGGATGGCCGTGATGGCGGAGTTCCACGCGAAGCTGATCTTGGGGTTGTCCTTGGCGCGCTGGGCCATGATGCGGGAGGCCCGGAGTTCGCCCTTGCGGACGACGACGGTCACGGACTTTGCGAAGCGGGTCAGGAAGGTGGCTTCCTCCATGGCCGAATCGCCGCCGCCCACCACGATGATGTCCTGTTCGCGGAAGAAGAAGCCGTCGCAGGTGGCGCACCAGGACACGCCATGGCCGCTGAGCCTTTTCTCCTCCGGCAGGCCCAACTCCTTGTAGGCGGAGCCGGTGGCAAGGATGACGGCGGGTGCCTCGTGGGTCTCGCCGGCTCCGGTGACCACGCGTTTGAGGTGACCTTTCAGATCTACTTCAGTGACGTCGTCGAACACTATGCGGGCGCCGAACTTCTCGGCCTGTTCCTGAAGTCCCTCCATGAGCTCCGGACCCTGGATACCGCCCGGGAAGCCCGGGAAGTTCTCCACCTCGGTGGTGTTCATCAGGGCGCCACCGGCCGTGACCGAGCCGGCCAGGACCAACGGGTTGAGACCCGCGCGGGCGGCATAAATGGCGGCCGTATAGCCGGCAGGGCCGGAGCCGATGATGATCAACTGTTCGGTGCTCACGTTGGTCTCTCCTGGTGCTTGGAAATGCGCGGGGTGTGGTTACTTGGCGGCCGGGATCAGGGACTCGATGAGTCCTTCGATGCGGGTCTTGATCTCGTCACGGATGGGGCGGACGGACTCCACGCCCTGCCCGGCCGGATCCTCCAGGACCCAGTCCTCGTAGCGCTTGCCGGGGAAGTACGGGCATTCGTCGCCGCAGCCCATGGTGATCACGACGTCGGACTCCTTCACGGCTTCGGTGGTGAGGACCTTGGGGATCTCGGCAGACATGTCAATGCCGAGCTCGGCCATGGCCTCGACGGCCGCCGGGTTGACCTTATCCGCCGGCTGGGAACCGGCGGAACGCACCTCGATCCCACCCCTGGAAAGCGTGGTGAGGAAGGCAGCGGCCATCTGCGAACGGCCGGCATTGTGGACGCAGACAAAGAGGACGGACGGCTTCTTGGCGGTTTCGGTGCTCACGTGTTTCTCCTGGAATCAGTTAGGTGCGGATCGGTCTGTTTGAGGTTGTTGCGCCTGCACCGCTTTTTCCGGCTAGTACATTGATGATTATCGATGCATGCAGTATCGAGCGAAAGATTGATGATTGTCAATATTTGAATCCGGCGGAATATCAGGCAGCGCGCAGTCGGGGCGCGAGGTCTTTGACGCGATGGAAGATGTCAGTAAAGGCGCCCTCAAAGGCCTCCCTGGTGTTCAGCCTCAGGGGATCCGGGACAGACCAGTGGATCCCCCGAAGTCCGGCGAGTTCCTCGTGGGCGTTGTCGCACACAGTCACGACGAAGTCCTCATCGCGCCCCACGTCATCCAGCCGGCGCGGGGAAACGTCCGCGAGAGCGACGCCGTGGCGGCGGGCTACATCAATGGCCCCCCGGGCGATACTGTCCGCGGGATGAGTTCCCGCCGAGATCGAGGGGATTCCGCTGATCTCATTCCAAAGCGCGGCGGCCAGTTGCGACCGGGCGCTGTTCCGCGTGCAAACGAAGAGGACACGACTGGCCCCATGCTCAGCCCCCGGCACCAGCCCTTCGAGCGCCCCGGCGGCAAGCCTGAAGTAGCTGCGCCGCCTGTCCGCTTCTGAGTGGTGACGGATCGTCAGCCCGGCACGCTCCAACACGCGCAGGTGGTGGGACAGCAGGTTGGAGGGCATCCCGAGCTCAGCCTGAAGCTCTGTAGGGGCAAGATCCCCCAGCGTCAGCAGGTCCACAATGCGCAGCCGGGCGGGATCCGCGAGGGCGGCATGTTTTGCGACTCGCGCCTGGAGATCCTCAACTAGGTCAGTGTTCATTGGTTCAATTTTGACTGAGTTAATTTCTTGCGTCAAGCTGTAGGCATGACTTCACATCAGCCGCCGCTGTGGCGCCGCGCCGTCGCCGAACTCCTCGGCACCGGCCTGCTCGTATCCATCGTCGTCGGCTCCGGGATCGCGGCACAGCAACTCTCTCCGAACGACGTCGGCCTGCAGTTGCTCCAGAACAGCACGGCCACCGTCCTGGGCTTGACGGTACTGATCCTGATGCTGGGACCCGTCAGCGGCGCGCACCTCAACCCAGTAATCTCGCTCGTGGACTGGGCCCTGGGCAGGCGCAGCGGAACCGGACTGACCCTGCCGGACCTCGGTACATACGTGGTTGCCCAAACAGTTGGTGCAATAGGCGGCAGCGTGCTCGCGAACGCCATGTTTGAAGTGGGAACGTCCATCTCGGTCAAGGACCGTGCCACCACTGGACACCTGCTGGGTGAAGTCGTCGCCACCGCAGGACTCGTCCTGCTGATCTTCGCCCTGGCCGCCACGAAACGTGGCGTCCTCGCGGCTCCGGCCGTGGGCGCCTACATTGGCGCCGCGTACTGGTTCACGTCCTCGACGTCGTTTGCGAACCCCGCCGTGACGGTCGGCCGCATTTTCAGTGACACCTTCGCCGGCATCGCACCCGTTTCAGTTCCCGCGTTCGTCGTGGCGCAACTGCTCGGAGCGGCAGTAGGCCTGGGGCTTCTGCTCATCCTGTTCCCGTCTGCGGCCCGCAACACAGGCGACATCGTTCTTCCGCACTCGGCGGAAAAGACCAGCGCCTAGACCAGGCCGGCAGGTCCGTCTCCGTAGTGTGGCCACGGCCGGGTCGAGCGGCAGGCTTGATATATTGATGATGGTCAATATTCCAGCATAATAGGTACATGAACTCGCTGCCCGTCATCGATCAGGCCTCGGACGACGCCTGCTGCGCCCCGGCATCGGCGCCTGCGCTTGGCGCAGAAGAGGCCAAGCAGAAGGCCCTGGTTTTCAAAGCCCTGGCCGACCCCAACCGGCTGCGGCTGCTGTCGATTGTCAAGGCCGAATCCTCCGGTGAATCCTGCGTCTGCGATCTGACCGACCCGCTGGACCTGGGCCAGCCCACGGTCTCCCACCACCTGAAAATCCTGGTGGACGCCGGTCTGCTGCACCGCGAAAAGCGCGGAACCTGGGCCTATTACTCCCTGGTTCCGGGTGCACTTGACGACGTCGCCGGGCTTCTGGCAACCCTCTGACCGGCCTCAGGGGAGGGTGCTGCCCCGTGCCGCAATCCACAGCCCGTACCAGTCGGCCCGGGTCATGGCCTCCGCCACGCGGGCGGCGTCAGCGCAGGCGGCGATTCTCGCCGGATTCACAGTGCCGATCACGGGCGCAATGCCGGCCGGGTGCTTCATCAGCCACCCCAGGAGGACGGCCTCCCCCGTGGTGCCGTACTGACCGGCAAGCTCCGCAACCATCGCGGCCGCGGCAGTCTCCGCCGCCGTCGGATTTTCCGGAACTGCCCCCGTGTACAACCCTTGGGCCAGCGCACCGTAAGCCTGCACGGTAACACCGTTGCTGCTGCAGTACTCCAGGGTCCCGTGCGGGAAGCTGTAGTCCAGCGACTCCGGATGATTCACCAGGACCTGGCTCTCCAGCCAGGCCCGCTTCAGCAGGCTCATCTCCAGCTGGTTGGCCACCACTGGCACCTCCAGCCGCTCCTGCAGCGCCTTGATCTGCGCGCCGGACATGTTGGACACCCCAATCGCCCGTACCCTGCCGTCTGCCAGCAGTTGCCCGACGGCGGCCGCCACCTCCGCCAGGTCCGTCAGGGGATCCGGGCGGTGCAGCAGGAGGACGTCCACGTAGTCCGTCTGCAGCCTCTTCAGGCTGCCGTCCACGCGTTCCAGGATGGATTCCCGGCTGAGGTCATAGTGTGTGGCCAGCCCGCGTTCGCGGAGCCGGATCCCGCACTTGGTCTGCAGCCGGATCCGGTCACGCAGGCCCGGCATTGCCGCGAGGACCTCGCCGAACACCGCCTCGGACTTGCCGCCACGATAGATGTCCGCGTGATCGAACAGCGTGATGCCGGTGTCCAGCGCGGCCTCGACGGCGGCAGCGGCCTCGTCCACATGCTGCACCTGATGCGGCTCGTCGGTCCAGCTGCCGCCCAGGCCCATGCAGCCGTAGATGAGTTCCTGCGCGGAGGATGGAACGTTGTGTTCGGTCATTGCTTCACTCTTTCATGAGCCGTGGCAGACGCACAGGTGGCGGGGCCCGGCCGGGTCCCGCCACCTGATCGATCTTGGGTTATGTCAGCGCAGCCAGGCAGTGCTGTTGGCGCCCAGTTTGCCGTCCACCAGCGGGGCGCTGCTGACCAGGACGGTCCCTGCCGGCAGGTCGACGGCGGTGTCCCCGAAGTTGGTCACGGACTGCCAGCTACCGGGGCGGCGGAAGTGCAGGACCTCCGGGTTTCCGGTTTCCACCCACTCCAGCTCCTCGCCGGCCTGAAGTTCGCGGCGCAGCTTCAGGGCCTTGCGGTAGAGCTCCAGTGTGGAGTTTTCGGTGCCGTCCTGCGCCTCCACCGCGTACTTGCTGAACCAGTCCGGCTGCGGCAGGTGCGCGCCGCCGTCGCCAAAGCCGAAGGAGGTCCCTTCAACCTTCCAGGGCAGGGGCACCCGGCAGCCATCACGGCCCACTTCAACGCCCCTGTTCCGGAAGAACGCGGGATCCTGGCGGTCGGAGTCCGGAATCTCGGCCACTTCCTGCAGGCCCAGTTCCTCGCCCTGGTACAGGTAGGCCGAGCCGGGCACAGCAAGCATCAGCAGGGTGGCGGCGCGGGCACGGCGCTCGCCAAGGTCCACGTCGAGTTCTTCCTTGGGGCCGCCGGCCAGCAGCCAGCCTTTCCCGTCCTGGCCCTTGGCGTGCTTCTTGCCCTTGGACGCCTTGGGCAGGCCATAGCGCGTGGCATGCCGGACGACGTCGTGGTTGGAGAAAACCCAGGTGGAGGACGCGCCGGTCGTGGCGGCTTCGGCGAGGTTGCGCGTGATGATTTCGCGGAAATCCTCGGCATCAAAATCGGCCTGCAGCAGGTCGAAGTTGAAGGCCTGGCCCAGGCCCTCCGGGCTGGCATAGCGGGCACGGCGGGTAGCGTGCACCCATGCTTCGGCGACGGCAGTGCGCGGCGGGTTGTATTCGTTGAAGACTTCGCGCCATTCGAGGTAGATGTCGTGGACGTCGTCCCGGTCCCAGAAGGGGTGCGAACCGTCGTCGAACCCGTCCGTCCCCGAGTTGGCCTCGGTCAGTTCCAGCTTGGAGAGCAGCGGCTCGGTGAGATCCTTGGTGAGGGCATGGGCCACGTCGACGCGGAAACCGTCGACGCCGCGGTCGGACCAGAAGCGCAGGGTCTTGAGGAAGTCGTCGCGGACCTCCCGGCTGGACCAGTTCAGGTCCGGCTGCTCCTTGGCAAAGATGTGCATGTACCACTGGCCGGGGGTGCCGTCCGGCTCGGTGATGCGTTCCCAGGCCGGTCCGCCGAAGACGGAGTCCCAGTCCGACGGCGGGAATTCGCCGTTGGGTCCTTTGCCGTCACGGAAAATGTAGCGCTCACGCGCGGCGGAACCCCTCGGCGCGGCGAGCGCCTCCTTGAACCATTCGTGCCGGTTCGAGGAGTGGTTGGGGACGATGTCGGCGATCAGCTTGATGCCGGCGGCGTGCAGCGCCTTGGCCATCTCGTCGAAGTCCGCCAGCGTGCCCAGCTTGGGGTCCACGTCGCGGTAGTCGTCCACATCGTAGCCGCCGTCGGCCAGGGCCGACGGGTAGAACGGGCTGAGCCATACGGCGTCGATCCCCAGTGCCTTCAGGTACGGGACCTTGGCCGTGATGCCCTTGATGTCACCCATGCCGTCACCGTTTGAATCGGCGAAGCTGCGCGGATAGATCTGGTACACCGCGGCCTGGCGCCACCAGTTGGGATCGGCCAGACGGTCGGAATCGGACAGGGTTGCCAGCGTGGCAGTGGTGGACAAAGGATGATCCTTTTCTCTTGTGTCGTTTGTTCTTGCTGGGTGGATAGGTCTGGCTATTTAACGGCCCCGCGCATGACTCCGGACAGTACCCAACGTTGGGCCAGGATGTAAACCACCAGTGTGGGGGCCATGGCCATCAGGTACGACGCGAATGCGAGGCTGTAGTTGGTGTTGAACTCGCCCTGGAACAGCATTTGGACCACGGGGAGGGTCTGCAGGGCCGGGTCGGCGATCATCATCTGCGGCAGCAGGAAGTCGTTCCACGAACCCAGGAAGGCGAAGATGCCTACCGTGGCGTTCATGGGGGCCAGCAGCGGGAAAATGATCTTGCGGAACACCTGCCAGGTGGTGGCGCCGTCTATCCTGGCGGATTCCTCCAGCTCCACCGGGATGGAGCGGACGAAGGCGATGTACAGCAGCGCGTTGAACGAGATTCCGCCCAGCACGTGCAGGAAGACGACGCCGGCCGGGTTGTCCAGGCCGAGCAATGCCGTCTGCTTGATCAGCGGCAGGATGATCACCGGGAACGGAATGAACATGGCGGACAGAAGGTACACAAAGGAGCCCCGGAAGAACCGGTGGTTCCAGTTCCGCGCGATGGCGTAGGCAACCAGCGAGCTGCAGGCCAGCGAGCCGAGGACACTGAAGACGGTGACGAATGCCGTGGACATAAAGGCCCGCGGGAAGTTCGTGGCCACGTAGGCGGCTGCGAAGTTTTCCCAGTTCAGCGGGCTCGGCCAGGCAAGCCCGGTCCCGGTGCCGATCTGGTCCGGGGTTTTCAGCGCCATGGCAACGGTGAAGTACAGCGGCAGCAGGACAGTCAGCGAGGCCACCAGCATCAGGGCGGTGAGCCACCAGTTGATCTTGAAGCCTTCGCGGCTGGAGACTCGTTTTGTGCGGACGCGGGCGCTGCGCCGTGGAAGTAGTGATGTGGTCATTAGAGAGATACCCCCCGGCGCTGGATGAGGCGCAGCTGGATGACGGAGATCAGCAAAGTGATCAGGAAGTAGATGACCGCATTGGCCATCTGGTAGGAATAGTCGCCACCCGTGAAGCCGGAGAAGATGCGCATGGCCACTGACTGCGTCGCCATGCCGGGTCCGCCGCCGGTGAGGCCCACGATGATCTCGTAGGTTCCCAGGAATCCCTTGAACCCGAGGATCACATTGATGACGAGATATCCGAGGATGAGGGGCAGTGTGAGGCTGAGGAACTGGCGGAAGCTGCCGGCCCCGTCCAGGTCCGCGGCTTCGTAGACCTCCGCTGGCACGCTCTGGAGCCCGGCGAGGTAGATGATGGTGGCTCCGGGCGCGGCCTGCCACACGGTGACCAGCACAATGGCCAGCCAGGCGAGGTTTTCGTTGGCCAGGATGCTGGTGGCAAGCGGCGTTAAGCCGAACCGCTCGGCCAGCACCGGAAGGGTGTTGGAGAACAGGTAGTTGAACACGAAGGACACCACCAGGGCGGACAGCACCATGGGGATGAAAAACACGGTGCGGATGCCGGTTCGCCACTTGATTTTCGCATTCAGTCCAAGGGCGATGGCCAGTGCCACGACGTTCACCACCACGGTGGTGGTCAAGGCAAAGACGAACGTGAAGATGTAGGACTGCAGGATTGCCGGGTCCTTGAAGATGTTGACGTAGTTGGACAGGCCGATGAACTTCCAGTCACCGTAGCCTGCGTAGTTGGTGAGGCTGAAGAACACACCAACCAGCGCTGGCAGGGTGATGAAGAAGGCGAAGAGTGAGAGGACCGGCACCACCATCCAGTAGTACGTGGGGTCGATCCGGCGTTTGGACCGGACTGCGAGCGCACGGGCGGGGTCGTTGTGCGCGGCCGTGGCTGTCTCGGCCGGCAGGGCAGTTGCGGTCATCGGGGCTCCTGGAATCGTAGTGGGCATCAGACCGCTGTCCGCTCGGCGACGCGGCGCCATTCGTCGTCGACCGCGGTCAGGAACTGTTCACCGTTCTTGTTGAAGACAAAGGACTGGATGTAGTTGTTCATGGGGACCGACGGCGGGAAGTATGTTCCGGCGCCCTGGTAGTAACGGCCTTCGGCCACGTGGGCGGCAACACCGCGGAGATGGGGGTTGCTCACGGCAGGGGCGCCTATCAGCGGAGAGAACGCCGCGTTCTTCTCGTTGTACGTGTTGACCACGGACGGTTCCAGCAGGTAGTTGAGGAACCTCTCCGCAGCGGCCCTTTTCCGCGTGTTCCGGGTGATGGAGAGTGCCATATCCACGTTGACGCGCACCTTGGTCTGGTCCGGGTCGTTGGTAACCGGCAGCGGAAAGGTGCCCAGCTTGATGTCCTTGTTGGCCTGAACCAGCTGGGAGAGCGCCCACGGCCCCTGAAGGTACATGGCGGCCTGGCCCTTTCCGAAGGCGGCATTTCCGTCAGAGTAGTTCTTGCTGGCCGCCCCGTTCTGTGAGTAGGACGCAAGCTGCAGAATCTTTGGCAGCGAGGAGCGGTAGTGATTGCTGAATGACTCGGGGGCGGACTGCGGGATGTTGGCCCCCTTGGCCATCAGGTCCCTGAAGAATCCCCCGACGTCGAGCATTCCGCCGGTGACGTAGTCGAAGGCACCCTGGCGGAGGGTCCAGGCGTCCTTGAATGTCCCGTAGATCGGCGTGATGCCTGCGGCTTTGAAGGTCTCACACGCGGCGATGAAGGCGTCCCATGTGGTTGGAACAGCCACACCGTGGGCTGCGAAGATGTCGCGGTTGTAGATGACCCCGGCCGCAGCAATGGAGAACGGCAGGGCACTGGTTTCGTTCCCCTTGTATTGTCCCCACGAACTGATGAGGTCCTGGAACTTCGGATCGACAGTCTTGGCCACGGGAAGGCCGGACAGGTCTGCGAAGATTCCCTTCCGGACGAACTCAGCCGTTTCGGTCGCGAATCCCCGGGTCACGACGTCGGGCGGATCGTTGCGGACCAGGCCGGGGACGAAGTTGCCCTCATTGAAGTCCTGGATGACCCGGAGATCCGGGTTCAGGGCTTCGAAGTCCTTAATCACCTGGTTGAAGTAGCCCACCACCTCGGGCTTGTTCTGCATAAACCGCAGGGTGGTGACGCCGGCCTGCTGCCCTGCGCCGGCGGCGCAGCCGGTGAGGGGAAGGAAGGCGGCTGCTCCGGCCAGGCCGGCCGCCCGGAACAGCGAGCGCCTGCTGGGCAGTGTTGCGCGCACGGTGCCGCTCACAGGGCGGGGGCAGACGGACGGCTGGGAGAGGACTGTGGTGAAGGCGGGCAGTGCTTCGGGATGCGGTTCACTGTTGCTCCTTTGCAAAGGCTGAATGAAGGATTTTGGAGAAGACCGGTGGCTCGGCGGACGTCCGACCCACCTGGCCAAGCATTGTTTATTTGGAATCTAAATTTAGTTTCTCAAGTATTATGTGGTGCAGAACACAGGGGGTCAACACCATGTCCGAAATTTCCGTCGCAACGCCCCAGTTGCTCAGGCGCGTGAGTGCCGGAGCCGTCCTGGATTTTATGCGCGCGTCGCAGGCCGTAACGGTCACCGACGTTATGGAAGCCACCGGACTGACCCGGGCCACGGCCATATCCGTGTGCGAGGACCTCATGCACCGAGGCTGGATCCGGGAGCTGGAAAACCAGCGGGCCTTTGGCGGCTACCAGAAAGGCCGGCCGGCACGGCGGTTCGAACTCAACGAACGCGCAGGCTACGTGCTGGGCATGGACGTGGGTGTCTCCAAGGCCACCGTGGTGGTGTCCGACCTTCGCGGAAAGGCCCTCGACAGGTCCAGCCAGCCCTTCGCGGAAGCAGACATCCCGGCCGAGGAACGCATCGCCGTCATTGACCGCACCGCCATGATGGCCCTCCACAGCGTTGGAGCCTCCCCCGATTCCGTCCTGGCGGTCTGCGCCGGTATTGCGGCGCCGGTGGACCGTAACGGCGAGGTGCTGGTGACGCAGCACTTCTGGGGACTGTTCGACGTCGGCCTGAAGGCCGCCCTGCGGGACCGGCGAGGCTGGACGGTGCTGCTGGAAAACGACGCGAACCTGGCCGCCCTGGGCGACCGCTGGCGCGGCGCCGCTGCCGGCGTGGACGACGTCGTCGTCATCCTCGCGAGTGAGCGCCTCGGGTCGGGCGTGATCGACGGCGGACGGCTGCTGCACGGCCGCGGCGGAGGCGCCGGCGAGCTTGCCTTCCTCGACATGCTTGAGGGAGTGGGAGACACCTACGGAATAGCGTCCCTGGCCAGGAGATGGGCCGCCGAGGCGCTTGCGGGCAAGGCCAAGACATCGCTCCGGGACTACGCCGCCAAAGGCGCGGAAGCTGAGCACGTCTTTGCGGCCGCCGCGGACGGCGACGCCGTGGCGCTGAAGATCCTTGAACGGCTGGCCGACAGGATGGCCCGGATCATCGGGGCCGTCGCCACCATGATCAACCCCGAACTCGTGGTCATCGGCGGGGCCGTGGCGAACTCCGCCGGCGTGCTGCTCGAGCCGATCGCCAGGCACCTGACCAAGTACACCGCCACTCCCCCGCGGGTGGCGGTCTCGCCCTTGGGCGATTCGATCGTGACAGTCGGCGCCGTACGGTGCGCCCTCGATTATGTGGAGAAGAACACCCTGGACCTGGAGCTCGCGGTCCCGGACTAAGCCGCGTGCTCCACCGACGCGAGTGGACACTTGGGGCCCCGGAGCGGCATCGGTTCCAGGGCCTCAACTGTCCTTCGCGCTGTGCTGTTCCAGCGTCGCGGCGGTCCCTCTCGGCTACGGCTGCGGCTCCAGGGCGGCGGCAATCGGGAGTGTGCCGTCACGGAATTCGATGGTCCTCCCCGCCGTTTCGGGCAGGTCAAGCACCGCGGCGGCCACGCTGGCCGTGTTGCTGCGGGAGGTTGCCCGGCTGCCGTCCGTTCCGGGGTCCACTTCGATGAGTCCTGTTCCCGGCTGGTCAGTCAGCGTCCCCGGACCCAGGATGGTCCAGGCCAGTGAGGTGCCGCGCAGGTACTCATCCGCCGCAGCTTTGGCGTCCGCGTAGGCAAAGAAGCTGTTCTCGGCCGGAATGCCATGGTCCGGCCCCGCGCCCAGGTAGGACACCATCACATAACGCCCGACGCCGGCCTCCGCCGCCGCGTCCATCGACCGGATCGCCGCGTCACGGTCCACCGCATACGTGCGTTCCGGGCTCCCTCCCCCGGCCCCGGCAGACCAGACCACGGCGTCATGGCCCCTGAGGGCTTCGGCGATTGCCGTCGTCGTCGAATTTTCAACGTCCAGGACCGACGGCGTAGCGCCGGTAGCCGCGACGTCAGCGGCGTGGTCCGGGTTGCGGATGATCGATGTGACCCTGTGACCTTCGGTTGTAAGAAGCGTGGACAGGTGGAGGGCCACTTTGCCGTGGCCGCCGATGATAACGATGCTGGTCATGCCCCCATTCTGCCCCTTATGCCTGTGTGCGGTAGCGGAGGTAGACCACGCCGTTTCCAAAGGTGTGCTCTTCGAGGAGTTCCAGCCGCAGGCCCTGCCCGTCCGGCAGGAAGCGAAGGCCCCCTCCCACGGCCACCGGATTGAGGAACACGCGGCATTCCTCCACCAGCCCGGCCCGGAGCGCGGCAGCGGCCAGCGTGGGGCCACTGATGCTGATGTGCGCGTCCGTGGCGTTCTTGAGGTCCCGGACGGCGGCGGGAACAAACGTCCGCTCGATCCTGGTTTTGGCCGTGGATGCGGCGGTGAGGGTGGTGGAGTAGACAACCTTGTCCGCTCCTTGCCAGATCCGCGCGAAGTCCCGGATGTAGTCCGGCTGATCGGGGGTATCGAAGGTTTCCCACGCAGACATGACCTGGTACATGCGGCGGCCGAAAAGGTAGGTGCCCACATCGCGTTCGAGATCATTGACGAACGTATGGACTTCCTCGTCCGGCTCGCTCCAGCTGAAGTTGCCGTCGCGGTCCGCGACGTAGCCGTCCAGGGACATAATGCCTGAGTAGATGAGCTGGCCCATCCGCCCATTGTGCCGTCGTCGGCAGTGGATGGGTAGGCGCACCCTTCATTTGATGGTGAACTGCTGCGCCATGGTCCAGAGGTTGGTGGTGGTCCAGTAGATCAGGACGCCGATCGGGAAGAGTACGCCGCCCACACCGAAGACGAACGGCAAGATGTACATGATCAACTTCTGCTGGCGCGCGAGGGGATTGTCTGCGGCATCGTCAGGCACGGTCCGGGCCACGATGCGTCGTTGCGTGATGAACTGTGCGGCCGTCATGGCCAGGATCATCAGGATGGTCAGCACTGCGACCGCCGCGGGGTCGCCACCGCTGCCGTGCAGTACGGACGCTGACAGCGGAGCGCCGAAAATGCTTGATTCGTCGAACTGCACAGCCTGTTCGTGGGTCATCGCTCCGATGCCGTGGGCTTCCCTGGCTGCGGCTGGGATGCCGGAGAGTACTTGGAAGAGCGCGAAGAAGAACGGCACCTGGATGAGCATCGGCAGGCAGGCGGACAGCGGGTTGGTCCCGTGTTTCTTGTAGAGGGCCATCTGTTCCTGGGCCATGGCCTGCCGGGACAGCTGATCGGTCTTGCCCTTGTACTTTTCCTGCAGCCTCTTCAGGTCCGGCTGCAGGAGCCGCATCCGGCGCTGGGCCTTGACCTGCTGCAGGAACACCGGAATCAGGGCGGCACGGATGATCAGCACCAGGCCGATGATGGACACAGTCCACGTCCAGCCGCTTGCCGCAGGCATGCCCATGCTGCTCAGGACGTCATGGATTCCGACCATGACGGCGGATACAAGCCAATTGAACGGACCCATGATGGTTCCGAAGAAGTCCACAACAATCCCCCATCGCCACGTGCAGCAAAGCTACGGCGAAAAGGAGCACTTGTCACGGCCTCGCGCCACCGCAAACACCAGGTCCTGCTGGGTTTTTGGGGTCGGAACTGTTCGCGGCCTCCGGGAGATGGTCGCGTCCCTGAACTGTGGACACGCGTCTACGCGTACCAGCGTTGTCAGGACGACGACCTGCGGCCTCCCACCGAATGTCAGAGCATCGGGATAGAGGCCGGAGATTTCCGACCGCCTGAGGCCTGTTGTGCCGGCGAAAGGATCAGAAGTCTGTACACGTCGTGGGCTGCGTCCACGTACCGTCCACCATTTGCAGCTTGTTCGGCGAATGCCGGGAGCTGTGCAACCGTCCGCGCGGCGGGATTCCTGATGGGCTTGAAACTAGGAAAAGCCCTCTATGTCGTTCAGTAAACCATTACTCCATCGTTTTGACTAACTCATCGACACTAGCTACGCTCATGCGGGGGTGCCGGTTAAAGGAGGGAATAACTTTCCGCCGGCTCGCTCAAATAAGGGGGAAAATCTAAATGGGAACAGCACTTCAGCTCATGATTCCTGGGGGAGCCGTTATTGAAGCAGACATCAAACGTCGCTTTGACGAATCTCTTGTTCGGTTTGATGCCTGGTATCTCGTGGCAGTTGCTATCTTGATTGTGGTCGGAGGCGCTGTGCTGCTCGGCATGGCTGCGTGGTGTGTCATCTTCCAGAATAAGCGCTTCAGCGGCCGGTTCTACTTCAATAATGGCTTTGAGGTCTTCATGGAGTGTGTGTAACTAGTTAGGTACTAGGGGAGCCTGTGGAGGTCTGCTTGGCAGGCTCCCCTTCACTTGGGAATTAAGGCAAAATTTGTGAAGACTTTACTCGACGTTAGCAAGGTTTCATTTTCGTACGGATCCGGGCCGATCGTCCTGTTCGAAACAGACTTAGTCGTTGGCGAGGGCCAGATTGTTGGACTCGTAGGTCCCAATGGCTCGGGGAAATCAACGTTGATCAATTTAATTTTTGATAACTACCAACTTAAGAGGGGACGAATCCAGCTGTCCGGGCAGGATCACCAGCAGTTGGATGCGAAGAAGTCAGCTATTTACTTGCCCAGCGAAGACTTTCTTCCTGACTTTCTCACCGGACGCGAGTACTACCGGGCAGTCGAGCAAATGTATGGAACGCCCGAGGTCAGTGCTGATGAGGTCAGCGCTGTATTCCAAGCGTTAGGCATGGACGGACGGGAGGAGCACCTAATCGAAGACTACTCACACGGAATGAGGAAGAAGGTGCAATTCCTAGCCGCATTCCTCCTGGATCGACCCCTAACGGTTATCGATGAGACCTTCAACGGGATCGACCTGGACGCACAGCGCTATTGCGCGCGGCGCCTTGCTGAAATGAGAGAACGTGGCAGGGCTGTTTTGCTGTGCACGCACGACTTTTCAATACTTGAGGAGCTTGCCGACGATGTTGTTGTGATGAAGAAAGCGCTGATATTGGATCGGATTTCCATTGAGGAGCTGCAAGAAGAGGGGACAACGCTCAAGTCATGGGTTGATGAGATGCTGTTCGGAAGTGAGCATGAAAGCGTCTAATACCCTCCTACTTGTTCGCCTGCTGTCGACGTACATGCGTCGGCGTGTCCTTTCACATGGCCTCTTGCGGGATTCATTTTTCAGGCTGGGCATTGCGGCTGCTGCAATCCTCACACTGGCGGCTCTAACCCTGTTTGCTTTCCTCTTCCTGTCGCCGGTGATGGGCAACGCAGGCACTCTGGAGTTTCTCGTCCGCATAGCGAGCATTTCAACGGTCAATTGGACCATCCTCGCCTTCCTCTTCGTTCGAGTCCTTTTCGGTCGGTCGTCTGACATGATGGCTTTCACATGGCAGCTTCCTTTGACGAACCGGCAGCGGTCGGCTGCCTTGACAACGTTTGAAGCTCTTATAATTCTCGGAATCATCGGACTCGTATTCGTTCCTGCTAGTATCGCGGTAGTCATTCTGACCGGATTTACAGGGTTAATCTTCATTCTAGAAGGTATTGCATTTCCTGCGGTATGTGCTTTCACTGTGCTTCTGATCATAAACAACCTTGTTATGAGGATCCTGAACGCTCTAAGACTGTCTCGCATTGCGACTCTTGTTAGCTTGGTCGTATGCGCCACGTTGTTGGGAACGTTCGCTGCAATAACGCAGACACTCGCGAATGTTATGTCCGTCGATTTTCTAGAGCAGCGCCCTGGCTATCACTTCACCGACAGCTTCGTTACTTTGGGTAGGACCTACGGAGACTTTGCGGCTGTCATTGCCTTTTTCGTTATAGCTATTTCGACCGGGATTATCGCTTGGCTAACAATCCCAGACTCATATACGACGGGACGGAAGTTCTTTGGAATCAACTTCCGTCATACATGGACGTCCACAGAACTTGGCTGGTACGTCCTGGCATGGATTCGGCGGGCGGATACATGGTTGGCAATAGTGGGGACGTATGCCGTTGCGGCAGTACTGTTAGTGCAAGCACCTAATAACCTTGTATATTCAGTTGGTATCCTGACTACCCAAGCGCTCTATCATTTTTCTGCAACTCGGTCACTCAGGCGCCTTCCTGGAACCGCAGGATCGGCGGGTCGAACGCTGCTCCTGCTGCTAAGTTCTCAGGTGATTGGCTTGGTCGTAGTATCGCTGCCGATTGTGGTAGTCGCCATTTTGACTGGCACTACTCTAATGCAGATTCTGCTTACGTTGGGTTCATGCATCAGCGGTGTAATCTTGCTAAATCTCCTCGGAATATTGTTTCCGCAGGACCGCGACAACCCTTTTTCAGCGATAGTGAGCTACCTCGTCTGTCTCCTTATTGTTGCCACGTTGGTTGTGGTTTTTGGAGTCATTGATCTGCCGGCGACAGTTAGCGCTGTACTTATTGGCGTATTCCATGCCGCGGGCTTGTACTATTCTCTTTTGGGTATTCGGACTGCAACACGGAAGGCGCGCTATGCGTAAATTATCTTTGGGCGTTAACGCTTTGTTTGGTGGGGCGATCCTCACCATGATTCTTGCCGCTGGTGCACTCTTGCTACTAATGGCGACGACTCCGGAAGCGGGGGTTCGTAAAGAAGGTCTATTTGGTGGCGTTTTCTTCAGCTCCACGACGTCACCCAGCGGCAGCATCGGCATGTCGCTGGGGATAAGTTCGTGGACTAGCATTGCGACGGTTTGGCTTATATGCAGCCTTTTCATTTTTGCCGTTATTCTTGTCGTTGCCAGACTCCGTCGGTACCGTGCGTCGCTTATTGCACAGTCGAGTTCGTAGCGACTCGGCTTATATGCCGACGGCGCGCGCAGTCAGGATACTTGGACTACATGTGGGCTTGTGGGCTGCGGTCGCAGCGTTCTTTCCTGTTGTAGGCATAATCCTTGGCTTATCAGCTAATGATTCCATCTTGGTGGGGCTGTCTGCAGAGTTGGCCGTCCATGTGGTCTTTGGCTTTGGTGGTTCCTATCTTCTGCATGAGGCGGGACATATTGTCTTGTTGTCTAGGTACCCGTCTGTTGAGGGAATAGATGTAACAGCGTCGTGGACTCGTTTCTCCGTTCATCCCCGTGGTAGTCTCAGCCCGCTCCAAGTGATAGCCGTCGGATTAATCGGCCCCGTCGGTTGCTTCGTGATAGGCGCCGGCTTATGGCTGCTCGGTTCTAATCTGGCATTCTGGTACATGGGTCACATCATCTTCCTGCTCCCTATTTTTGGCGATGGCAGGGCTGTCCTCTTGTCCCTTACTAAGATGCGGGCCGTGCTGTAGCTTGCAAACGGCCTGACCGTTCTTGCTATGCCGGGCAACGGCGCGAGGCAAACGGGGGTCTTCCCCGGCCCACGCCAAGCCATCCTTCGTCTCAGCGGCACCTGCACCAGGTAGACGTAGAGGCAATTGCCGCATAGATCCACGAGCCCTGTTGGCGGTCCGTCAGAATCAACGCCGCAAGGATAGGCAGCTGCGCCCACCACCGAGCGCCGGCCCTCCGGGAACCGCGGCCGCCCTTGGACCGCGGGCTGATTCAGTCGACCTCCATAGACCATCTGGTCATTCCGTTCGGGTCCGGACCCGTTCTGTGGACTCAGGGACGCCCCGGTTGTCGAGGGTTTGCCGTCGATGCCGACCTTGAAGGCATCCGCAAGTGTCGACGGCCCGGCTGGCGGCTGCCGGACCAGCGGCAGGTCGTGGGATGCCGCGTCGGCCGTCGACTGCTCACCGCGGTTGGTGTGGGCCACTGCAACCATGTTGCGGTTGTAGTCCCCGTCCAGATGGCTGAGGGTTCTAGCTGGTGGCAGCCGACCTGGGCGCTTTAGGCGATCTAAAGGCCATAATTCGACGGACGGTACGATCCGCGGCACACCAAGACGATGGGGCCGTAGAGGGCCACCGAGGGGCTACCCGTGGCCACGACAGCCCAGCCCCCTCCCGGGAACAGGCCATTTACAGCCACCCCTCAGAGAATCTGGGAGACGCCTCTGTTACGTGAGTCGTCATTCAAGACAGAAAAACCCCCGGAATCTCGGGGATTCCGGGGGCTTAGCCTGTAGCGGTGGGGAGGCTCGATCTCCCGACCTCACGATTATGAGTCGTGCGCTCTAACCAACTGAGCTACACCGCCACGAATGAGAAAAACCTGCGCCAAGCCGGTCAAAAACCGCCTTGACACAGGCCCTCATCCAGAGCCCCCCACCGGAATCGATCCGGTGACCTCGTTCTTACCAAGAACGCGCTCTACCACTGAGCTAGGGGGGCAACGAGTAAATACTCTACCGGAAGATTTGGCCACCAACAAATCGGCTCCAGAACGACGCCCGCGGCGCCAAAAGTGCCGGAAATCCGGGCTTTCGGCGCCCTCCGGACGGCCCTGGAACCGGCCCGGAGACGGATCCCTGAGGGGATGTGACCAAGCCAACTTAAGCAGCAACCTTAAAGCAGAACGGGCCGGCAAGAAGCCGGCCCGTTCCCAGTTCAATTTAGGAAGCTGTGGTTACCACTTGTTGCGGGGCTTGAAGCCGCCTTCGGTGCGCGGCTTGCGTGCCGCGTCGGTGCCCACGCTGCGCTCGTTGCGGTCGCTGAAGGAGCGGCCGCCGCGGTCAGCGGAGCTACGCTCGCCGTCGGTCTTGCGGAATTCCTTCTTGAACCCGCCGTTGCCCTTGAAGTTGCCGCCACGGTCGCCGCCGCCGGCGCCGCCGCCGGAGTAACCACCACGGTCGCCACCGCCGGAGTAACCGCCGCGATCGCCGCCGCCACGGTTGCCCTGGTAACCGCCACGCTCGCCGCCGCCACGGTTGCCCTGGTAACCGCCACGCTCGCCGTCACCGGAGGGCTTGCGGCCGTTGTCCAGCTCGAGGTGGATCAGCTCGCCGCCGATCCGGGTGCGGGACAGCGCCTTCAGCTGGTCGGCACTGAGGTCCGCCGGGAGCTCCACGAGGGAGTGGTCCGCACGGATGTCGATGCCGCCGATCTGGGCCGAGGAAATGCCGCCTTCGTTGGCAATGGCGCCCACGATGGAACCCGGCATAACGCGCTGGCGGCGTCCGACGGCGATCCGGTAGGTGGCGTTGCCCTCGGTGAGCGTCCGGGTCGGGCCACGTGAGCCGAAGCCGTCCTTGGAGCGCTCGCGCTTCTGGAAATCGGGAGCTGCGGCCAGTTCCTTGACCAGCAGAGGCTGACCGCCCTGGGCCATCACGGCCAGCGCGGCAGCGATCTCCGAAGCCGGCACGTTGTGCTCTTCCTCGTAGGAGGAGATGAGGTCGCGGAACGCGGCAACGTCCTCGGACTCGAGGGTCTCCGTGATGCGCTCGGCGAACTTGCCCAGGCGCAGCGTGTTCACGGTCTCGGCCGTGGGCAGGTGCATCTGCTCCACCGGCTGGCGCGTCGCCTTTTCGATGGAACGCAGCAGGTACTTCTCCCGCGGCGTCATGAACAGGATGGCGTCGCCGGAACGGCCTGCACGGCCGGTGCGGCCGATGCGGTGGACGTAGGACTCGGTGTCGTGCGGGATGTCGTAGTTGACCACGTGGCTGATGCGCTCAACGTCCAGGCCGCGGGCCGCGACATCGGTGGCCACCAGGATATCGATGCGGCCTTCCTTCAGCGCCTCGACCGTGCGTTCGCGCTGCTGCTGCGGGATGTCGCCGTTGATGGCGGCAGCCTGGAAGCCGCGGGACTTCAGCTTGTCAGCCAGGTCCTCGGTGGCCATCTTGGTGCGCACGAAGGCGATAACGCCGTCGAACTCTTCAACCTCGAGGATGCGGGTCAGGGCGTCAAGCTTGTGCGGGCCCATGACCTGCAGGTACCGCTGGCGGGTGTTGGCGCCGGTGGTGGTCTTGGACTTGACCGAGATCTCGGCCGGGTTGTTCAGGTACTGCTTGGACATGCGGCGGATCTGGCTCGGCATGGTGGCCGAGAACAGTGCCACCTGGCGGTCCGACGGGGTCTGCTGGAAGATCTGCTCCACGTCTTCGGCGAAGCCCATGCGCAGCATTTCGTCGGCCTCGTCCAGCACCAGGTACTGGAGCTCGGACAGGTCCAGGGAACCCTTGGAGATGTGGTCGATCACACGGCCGGGAGTACCGACGACAACCTGGGCACCGCGGCGCAGGCCGGCGAGCTGGGGGCCGTAAGCGGAGCCGCCGTAGACGGGGAGGACGGTGAAGTCATCGATGTGCTTGGCGTACGAGGTGAAGGCCTCGGCAACCTGGAGCGCGAGCTCGCGGGTCGGAGCCAGGACCAGGGCCTGGGTCTTGCGTGACGGGCCGTTGAGGTCGTGGAGCTCGGCCAGGCGGGACAGTGCCGGTACTGCGAATGCTGCAGTCTTACCGGTGCCGGTCTGGGCGAGGCCCACAACGTCGCGGCCTTCGAGCAGCAGCGGGATGGTTGCTGCCTGGATGGGGGAAGGCTTTTCGTAGCCGACGTCCATCAGGGCGGCGAGGACGCGGCCGTCGATGCCGAGATCGGCGAACTTCACGCCCTCTTCTTCGGCTTCCTCAGCCTTGGCGGGTGCTTCTTCGGTCTTAGCTACGGGAGCTTCTTCAAACGTGGCGGGGGCTTCTTCAGCGGGAGCGGCGGGCGCTTCAGCTTCGGTGGCGGCGGGCGCTGCTGCGGGGGCAACGGCCTCGGTGAACTCGACAGCGACGGTTTCGGCAGTTACTGCTTCGGCGGCGATAGCTGTGTCGTCGTTGGTCTGATTTTCAGGCATAGGGAAATTTCCTCATCCATAGGGGGCCAGGCGGCACAACCCGAGGTGAGCGGAGCCGCAGTACAATGTGCCGTGGGTGCCGGGCATACGTTGACCGGCCGGTCACTTAGAAGTCCGGCGCTTTCGCAATCCCGTGGCAGGACTTCCCGCTGCATCTCTTGGCTGCTATCCCAGCAGTCTGTACAGCGTTTTCTTTAGCCGGCTCTCCCTATGAAAATGCCCGCATCACAATCGCGGGCCCCAACACTTGCCAGTCCTGCCTCAAAAATTGGGCAGGAATAAGGGATTTCCGGAGTGGGGGATGTTTCAAGTGTAAGGTATGGATCCGCTTTGCGGCTAATTGAACGTACGACGGCGGCGGTGAGCTTGCGCACATGGCCGTCGGTTCCATCCGGCTAAGGCCGTGACACTACCGTCCCAGCCGCAGCAGCAGCGCTTCAAAGGCGTCGTGGTACTCGGACTGCAGGCGGATCTCGCCGTCGGCGTCGGCATCCCGCAACGCCTCCATGGACTCAAGGTCAGGTTCGCTGAACCACTTTCCGATGGTGATGCCGTGGGTCGGCACGAAAAGCCGGTGGATATGGTCGCCGGCCTGGACGGTGCCTGTGCGGATCACGCGCAGGTAGGTACCAATCCGACCCGCTTCCGTGAAGCGCTTGACCCATTGCGGCTCCCCCATCCGACGCTGGAAGGCGGCGCACGGGACGCGGGGCGAAGTGACTTCAACTTCGACGTCGAGCCCGATCTTCCAGCGTTCGCCGATCACTGCCCCGGTGGTCTCGATGCCGGACACGCGAAGGTTCTCGCCGAAGATCCCGGGCGTGAGCTCGCGCTGAAGCTCCTTCGCCCAGTAGTCGGCATCACCCTGGGAGTAGGCATAGATGGCCTGGTCTTCGCCGCCATGGTGGATCCGGCTTGCCTGGACGTCACCGTGGAGTCCGAGTTTATGGACTTTGACGGGTCCTTCCACGGGCCGCTTGTCGATGGCGGTGACTCCCACGCTGCCTTCATCGGGAAGGAGCTGGTGGACACGGCAGACGGCTAGCACTGATGCGGTTTCCATGGCTCCAGTGTAGGGTTCCCGGCGTTACAGTAACCGTTGGAACCGGAGATTGGCAGTTCTCTCCCGTTTCGTGCTCGCAGCCGGACCGGGCAGAGACTACGCTGATTTCAGGATTGAGCTTCCGGCGCACGTCTGCGCCCACATTCAGCATGGACTACCAAGGGGGACGTCATGGACCCGGAAAAGGACCAAGGCAACGGTCCGGACAAGGACCAAGGCAACGGTCCGGACAAGGACCAGGGGGCGCCGAAGCCGCCGCCGTGGCAGGTTCCCAAGCCGGAGCTGCGCCCCGAACTCCTGAAGGAACCCATTCCCACGGTGGATCCCTTCGCCCGGGACCAGGAGCGCCAGACCCATGAGGCGGCCGCGCGCAAGAAGCGTTCCCAGCGGCGGACCGTTGTGGTGGGGTTGGGAGTCACGGCCCTCCTCGCCGGCACCATCACCGCCGTCGTGGCCAGCAACCAGGACGAGGCGGACTACGCCCAGGTCTGCTTCAACGACGAAACCGGCGAGCGCGTGGAAGATGCGCAGTGCAACAGCTCCGCCGGACGCAGCGGCGCACTCTACGCGTGGTACTTCTACTCCCGCGGCGCCAGCGTGCCCGCGGTGGGCCAGAACCGCTCTGCCTACCCGAGCTACACCAGCACCATCCCCAGCGGCGCCAAGGCCTCCACCGGGTACAGCACCAAGGGCGGAACGGTCAGCAGGGGTGGCTTTGGCAGCAGCTCCAAGGGCGGAAGCACGGGGGGCTAGGCGTGAAGCGGTTGTTATCGGAGCCCAGGCCTGACTGGAAGCAGAAGATCGAAGAGCAGGGCCTGGTCTTCTCCACCACCACCATGCCCAACGGCCGGAAGATTGAATACTGGAACGAAGCCGCCTACTACGAATTCACCATGGACGAGGTGGAGACCCTGGAGGTCACGGCCGAGGACATGCACAAGATGTGCCTGGAGGCAGCCAGGTTCCTGGCGACGGGCGCGATGGGGAACATCGGCATCGGCCCGCAGGCACTGGAGCTCGCGGCTGAGTCGTTGCAGGCCGCGGACATGGATGTCTATGGGCGCTTCGACTTTATCTATGACGGCCAGGGGGGACCGGCCAAGATGCTGGAGTACAACGCCGACACGCCCACCGGCCTGATCGAGGCCGCCGTCGCGCAATGGTTCTGGCTGCAGGACGTGTTCCCGGAGAAGGACCAGTGGAACGGCATCCACGAGGCCCTGATCCGGCAGTGGAAGAAAATGCAGTACCGCACCGGCATGAGCACACTCCACATAGCCCATTCCGAGGCTGAGGAGTCCGGCGAGGACTGGATGACGGCCGCGTACATGCGGGACGTGGCCAGCCAGGCGGGCTGGACCACCATCGGCATCAATATGTCCGATATCGGTTGGGATCCCCGCCTGAACCGCTTTGTGGACCTGGACAACTTCATGATCAGCACCATATTCAAGCTGTATCCCTGGGAGCTGATGATGAAGGAGCCGTTCGGGCACCGGCTGCTGCAGCGCGCACAGAATCCCCGCTGGGTGGAGCCTGCGTGGAAAATGCTGCTCTCCAACAAGGCCCTCCTCGCCGCGCTGTGGCACCTGTACCCGGACCACCCCAACCTGCTGCCGGCCTACCTCAACGAGCCCGGGCCCCTGACGGAATGGGTGGCCAAGCCGCTGCACGGGCGTGAAGGCGACAACATCAGGATCCATGCGCCCGGCATCAGCCTGGAGCAGCCGGGCGGGTACGGCCGAGAGGGCTGGTGCTACCAGCAGTTCCATGCGTTGCCCGACTTCGACGGCAACCACCCCGTCCTCGGCCTCTGGGTGGTGGACGGCGAGTCCGTGGGCTGCGGGATCCGCGAATCGGACGGCCCCATCACCGATTACTTCTGCCGTTTTGTGCCCAACACCATTGACGCCCCGGCCCCGCTGTCAGCGCAGGCCCACTCCAGCAAGGCAGGTATCGCACTATGAGCACCCTGACACTCCAGAGCCCGGTGACCGTATGAGTGCGGAGACGACGACGGCGGGTGGCGATTCAGGCGGCGATTCAGGCGGCGGTGCCGGTGGTGCCGTCCCCGACAAGGGGCTCCGTGCGGGGATCCTGGACCTCGGCGACTCGGTCATGCTGGGCCTCGCATCCACGGCGCCCGTGTATTCGCTGGCCGCCACGCTGGGGCTGATCGTGGCCGTCAACGGGAACTACACTCCCCTGATCCTGCTCCTCGGCTTCATCCCTGTCCTGTTCATCGCCTACGCCTTCCGGGAGCTGAACAGCGCCATGCCGGACTGCGGCACCACGTTCACGTGGTCCCGCCGGGCGTTCGGCCCCTGGGCCGGCTGGCTGGGCGGCTGGGGTGTTGCCCTGGCCGGCGTCGTGGTCCTGGCCAATCTCGCGCAGGTGGCCGGCCAGTACCTGTGGCTGCTGATCGGCGACGGGTCACTGGCGGAAAACAAGGTGGTGGTCACCGCCACCGGCGTGCTGTTCATCGTGTTCATGACCCTGGTGAACTACCGGGGCATCCGGCTGGGCGAGCACGTCCAGCGGGTGCTGACGTACGTTCAGTATGTGTCGCTGGGCATCTTCGCGCTGGCCATCATTGTGCGGATCGTAGGTGGGGTGCCTGGCGGAGCCACAACAGGCCAGGCGTTCGATTTTGAGTGGTTCAACCCGGCCGGCGCCTTCGCCGACCCCTTCGCCGTGGTGCACGGTTCGCTGCTTGCCCTGTTCATCTATTGGGGCTGGGATACCTGCCTGGCCGTGAATGAGGAGACCGAAAACCCGTCCACCACGCCGGGGCGCGGCGCCGTCATTTCGGCCTTTGTCCTGGTGGCCATCTACGTCTCGGTGGCCTTGCTGGTGATGATGTACGCCTCCGTGGGCACCGAGGGCATTGGCCTGGGCAACGAAGCCAACCAAAGCGACGTCTTCCTGGCGATGAAGGACGTGGTCCTGGGCCCGTGGGGCTGGCTGATTGTGGTGGCCGTGCTGGCCTCGGTCCTGTCGTCCACGCAGACCACCATCCTGCCCACGGCCCGCGGCGCGCTCTCCATGGGCGTGCACGGTGCGCTGCCGCCGAAATTCGGCGAAGTCCATACGCGCAACCAGACCCCTGGGTTCTCCACCCAGGTCATGGGCGCAGCGGCCGTGGTGTACTACGTGGCCATGAGTTTCCTCAGCGAAAACCTGCTCTCCGATTCCATCAGCGCCATCAGCCTGTTCATCGCCTTCTACTACGCGCTGACGGGCTTCGCGTGCTTCTGGTATTTCCGGGGCACTTTCCGGGAGTCTGCCCGCAACCTCTGGTTCCGGGGCATCCTTCCGGTGCTCGGGGCGCTGATCCTCACGGCGGCGTTCTTCATTTCCGCTGTCCAGATGTGGGATCCGGCCTACGGCGACACCCAGATCTTCGGCGTCGGCGGGGCGTTTGTCAGCGGCGTGGTGCTCCTGGCCCTGGGTGTCGTCCTGGCCGTTGCCTGCCGGTTCCTGCCGTCAACGCGGGAATACTTCACCGGGAAGCCGACGGCGGAGGCCGCCACACCGACGTCGGCCTAAGATACTCAGATGAGCGACGCTGACGTCACCGCCGAAGTACTTGCCTCACCGGACCCATCGGACATCCTGGCCCTTGATGCGCTGCTGAGCGCTGACGAGCGTGCGCTCCGGCAGCGGATCCGCGACTTCACCGATCAGCGGATCAAGCCGAACATCGCCCGCTGGTATGACGACGCCGTCTTTCCGCTGGAGCTCGCTCCCGAACTCGGCGAGCTGGGCGTCCTGGGGATGCACCTGGAAGGCTATGGCTGCCCCGGCCGCTCCGCCGTCGAATACGGCCTGGCCGCAATGGAACTCGAGGCCGGCGATTCCGGGATCCGGACTTTCGTGTCGGTGCAGGGGTCCCTGGCCATGACGGCCATCCATAAGTGGGGTTCGGAGGATCAGAAACAAGAGTGGCTCCCCCGGATGGCCGCCGGCGAGGTCATCGGCTGCTTCGCCCTGACTGAGCCCACGGCAGGCTCCGACCCGTCCTCCATAACCACTTTCGCCCGCCTGGACGGCACCGGGGACCGCGCCGGCTGGGTCCTCGACGGTGCCAAGCGCTGGATCGGGCTGGCCTCCGTGGCCGGGGTGATGGTGGTGTGGGCCCAAACCGACGACGGCGTCCGGGGCTTCCTGGTGCCGGCCGGTACGCCGGGCGTGACCGCCACGCCCATCACCCAGAAACTGTCCATGCGCGCTTCCATCCAGTGCGGTGTGGTGTTCGACGGCGTCCGGCTGGGACCGGAGGCCATACTCCCGGCTGCGCTGGGCCTGCGGGGGCCGTTGACGTGCCTGAACGAGGCGCGGTACGGGATCATCTGGGGTGCCATGGGTGCCGCGCGTGATTCGTACGAGGCCGCCCTGGCGTATTCCCAGGACCGGCTGCAGTTCGGCAAGCCGCTGGCCGGGTACCAACTGACGCAGGAGAAGCTGGTGAACATGCTGCTGGAGATCCAGAAGGGCACCATGCTGGCCTTTTACCTGGGGCGCCTCAAAGACGAAAGGAAGCTGCGGCCCGAGCAGATCTCGCTGGGCAAGCTGAACAACGTGCGCGAGGCCATCAAGATCGCCCGCGAGGCCCGTTCCATCCTCGGTGGCAACGGCATCACGCTGGACTACTCGCCGCTCCGGCACGCTGCCAACCTGGAGTCAGTCCGCACGTACGAGGGCACCGACGAGGTCCACCTGCTCGTCCTTGGTCAGCACATCACCGGCCTCGGCGCGTTCCGGTAAGCCCGCCCGCCCCCGCCCCTCCCTCACAACTAGGTAGCAGCAGATGTCGTTTTGAGGGCTCATAACGACATCTGCTGCTACCTAGTTGGGATCCTAGGGCTGTTATTCGGGGAGGATGACCAGTTCGAGGTAGCCCCGCAGGCACCCTGCCATGTCGACGCTCTCGGGCGACAGCAGCCACTGCGTCTGGATGCCGTCCCACAGCGCAATCAATGATGCCGCCGCGGCTTCCGGCTCCACGCCGGGGCGCAGCCGCCCTTCCTCGGCAAGCTGCCTGAATCGACGGGCGTAGCTCCGCCGCAGCCGTTCAAATCGTTCCGTGAAGAATTCGCGCCCCGGATGGCCGTCCGTGACGGATTCCGCGCACAGCACGGTGTACAACTCAATGACGCCCGGGATCTCCTCGTTGAAGCGTGCCTGGCGGATCACGGCGTCAACCAGCGCTTCCTCCGGATCGGGAGGTATGGTGCCATCGCCGGCATGCGAGTCGCGCCAGTTGAGCACAGCCAGCAGCAGATCGCTTTTCGACGGGAAGTAATGCAGGAGGCTCGTCTGGCTCATGCCGACGCGGTCGGCGACACCCTGCAGGGAGCCCCCGCGGTACCCGTGGGCCGCAAAAACGGCGTGCGCGGCAGCAAGGATCGCGTTCCTGCGCTCCGTTGACTTCGCGTACGGTCCCCGCCGGGAGGGCCGGCCCGCCTCGTTTGTGGTCATGGCAAGCCAGTGTACAGGCGGATATGCGGGACAAATTCAAAACTCGAGTGACTACTCGAATTTTGTGTTAGCCTTTTTCGTATCGGTCCCGGACGTGTCGGACCTCACAGTCTTGCCATGGTGGTCCTGCAGCGCTTCTGGCGCGGCGGGCTTACAGAAGGAGCAGTCAAGAAATGTCCCAACCCACAGCATCCGCGCGCACCGCCGAGGTTTCCTACATCACGGACCGCGGACCGGGTTCGGGCAGGCGGACAGCCGCCCGGTCCTGGCTGCACACGTCGGCTCCCACCCAGTCACTCAACGGCAACTGGCGCTTCCGGCACCTGCCCGGCGCGCCCGGAACCCCGGGGGGCCGCGGTGTCCTGCCCGCCGGCGAGGCTCCCGAGGGCGTCGCCGAGGAAGCCTTCGATGACTCGTCCTGGGACGAAATCGCCGTCCCGGCCCACTGGGTGCTGGAAGGCGACGGCCGCTATGGGCGGCCCATCTACACGAATGTCCGCTTTCCCTTCCCCACCGATGCACCCAACGTCCCGGACGAGAATCCCACCGGCGACTACCGGCGCACGTTCGAACTCCCGGAGTCATGGACCGAAGCCGAACGGATCCTGCTGAGGTTCGACGGCGTCGAGTCGCGGTACAAGGTATGGGTCAACGGGGTGCCTATCGGCGTCGGCGTCGGGAGCCGGCTGGCCCAGGAGTTCGATGTCACGGACGCGGTGCGCCCGGGGACGAATGTGGTGGCGGTCCGAGTGCACCAGTGGTCGGCGTCGAGCTACCTCGAAGACCAGGACCAGTGGTGGCTGCCTGGCATCTTCCGCGACGTGACGCTCCAGGCACGGCCGGCGGGCGGCATCGACGACGTCTGGCTGCGCACCTCGTTCAGCGGCCCCCGTGATCCTGGGACTCGTGATACCGGCGCCGGCACCATTGATCCTGAAATCACCGCGAACGGTGACGCCTTCCCGGTGACGCTATCCGTTCCGGAGCTGGGCGTGGACGTCACGTGGAACTCCGCGGCAGACGTTGCCTCGGTGATGATCGCCGCCGTCGAACCGTGGTCTGCCGAGGTCCCGCGGCTGTACGACGCAACGGTAAGCAGCGCTGCCGAAACGCTCTCCCTCCGCCTGGGTTTCCGCACGGTGGACATCGTGGGCGACCGCTTCCTGGTCAACGGCCGGCGTGTGGTGTTCCACGGCATGAACCGGCACGAGACCCATCCCGACCGGGGCCGCGTCTTTGACGAAGAGTCTGCCCGCGCCGATCTGGCCCTTATGAAGCAGTTCAACGTCAATGCGATCCGCACCAGCCACTATCCCCCGCATCCACGGCTTCTGGACCTGGCCGATGAAATGGGGTTCTGGGTAGTGCTTGAGTGCGACCTCGAAACCCATGGCTTCCATGCCCAGCAGTGGGCCGGCAATCCCAGCGACGATCCCGCCTGGCGCGAAGCCTTCGTGGACCGCATCGAGCGCACCATCGAGCGCGACAAAAACCACCCCTCCATCGTGATGTGGTCCCTCGGCAACGAGGCCGGCACGGGCGCCAACCTCGCCGCAATGGCCGCGTGGGCCCATGCCCGCGACACGGGACGCCCCGTCCACTATGAGGGCGATTACAGCGGCGCCTACACGGACGTCTATTCGCGGATGTACTCCTCCGTCCCCGAGACCGAGGCGATCGGACGCAACGACTCCGGCTCCCTCTTGCTCGGCTGTTCCGCCGCCGAGTCGGCACGGCAACGGACCAAGCCCTTCATCCTGTGCGAGTACGTTCACGCGATGGGCAACGGCCCCGGCGCCATCGACCAATATGAGGACCTCGTTGACCGCTTCCCGCGGCTGCACGGCGGCTTCGTCTGGGAATGGCGGGACCACGGCATCCGCACACGCGCGGAGGACGGCACCGAATTCTTCGCCTACGGCGGCGATTTCAACGAGGTCATCCACGATGGCAACTTCGTGATGGACGGAATGGTCCTCTCCGATTCGACGCCGAGTCCGGGGCTGTTCGAATACAAGCAGATCGTCGCGCCGATCCGTCTGCGCTTCGGCACCGGGGTGCCCGATGGAACAGCGTCCGACGGCGGTACGCCGCGGTTCATCACGGTCGCCAATCTGCGGCACACGGCGGACGCCTCCGACGTTGTGCTCCAGTGGCGGACCGAAGTGGACGGCATCCGCAGTGACTCGGGCGAACTGGCAGTGGCCGACGCATCGGGCAAGGCTCTGGCGGCCGGAGAATCAGTGACCCTGGAGCTGCCGGCGTTGGCTGTCTCAGGTGAAGGAGAACACTGGCTCACCGTTGAAGCCGTGCTCCGCAAGGACACGGACTGGGCTCCGGCCGGGCATGTGATGTCAGCCGCCCAGCTGTATCTCTCGGGGCCTGCGGCACCGGTTCCGGGGCCGCGCCCGCTGGCTTCAGTCGGCCGGACCGGCTCCCTGGGGGCCGAGTCTGCGGGTGCCGGATCCCTGGGAACCGGAAGACTAAGCCTCGGACAGGCGGTCTTCGAGGACGGCCGGCTCGTGTCGCTGGGCGGACTGCCGGTGGCCGGTCCCCGCTTGGAGCTCTGGCGCGCACCGACGGATAACGACGGCGGAGCGGGCCACGGCAGTTACGATCTCGCCGACCCCTGGCTGGACAGCGGAAACGGCGTGCCCGCCCCGCCGTTGGCCGAGGTGTGGCGCAATGCCGGCTTGGATCGGCTGACGGCCCGCGTGGAAAAGGTCGCGGCGAACGATTCAGGCGTGGCGGTCCGGACACGGTACGCGCCTGCGGACAGCGCTGACTCCGTGACGGTCGAAGAGCAGTGGCAGCTGGCGGATGGGGAGCTGTGGCTGCGCCTGGACATCGTTCCCAGTGCCGGTTGGGGCATTATCTGGCCGCGTATCGGGGTCCGGTTCGATCTGCCCGGCACCGTGGACGGCGCGTCCTGGTTCGGTGCCGGGCCCCGCGAATCATATCCGGACAGCATGCACGCGGCGCTGATCGGGCGGTATTCGGCAGCCATCGACGAGCTCACGGTGCCGTACGCGAAGCCCCAGGAGAGCGGGCACCGCAGTGCCGTACGTTCGCTCGAGCTGAACAACGCGGGCGCGCCCTGGCTGAGGATCGAGACCGTGGCCGATGCCCGCGGACGCCGGCCCGGTTTCACCTTGGCCCGTCACACCGCACAGGAGGTCAGCGCCGCGGCCCATCCCCACGAGTTGCCCCGGAGTGAGCACAGCTACCTCTACCTGGACGCCGCCCAGCATGGTTTGGGTTCACGGGCCTGCGGCCCGGATGTCTGGCCGGACTTCGCGCTTCGTCCGGAGGCCCGCACGCTGACGCTGCGCATCGGGACCGCCGGGGTAGCGTCCAGGAGCTCGGACAAATTCCCAACTAGGTAACAGCAGATGTCGTATTGAGGGCTCATAACGACATCTGCTGCGACCTAGTTGGGTCTGCGTTCCGGACCGGGGCTACGCAGCTCCGACCGGGACCGGCTCTTTCTGGCCTGCGTCCTTGCGGATCGTCGCGCTGATCACGGCGGCGATGGTGCACATGGCGGCCGCGCCGAACCAGGCGTAGGTGTACTGGCCGGTGGCGTCCCGGATGGCGCCGGCACCGAGGGCAGCGGCCGCCGCGCCCAGCTGGTGGGCCGCGAACACCCAGCCGAACACCACGCTGCCGTCCGCGCCGAACGTTTTCCGGCAGATTGCCGCGGTGGGCGGCACCGTCGCCACCCAGTCCAGGCCGTAGATCACCACAAAAACGATCATGCTCGGCTGGACGGTGGCGCTCAGGAGCAGCGGCAGCACCAGCAGGCCGATCCCCCGGAACTGGTAGTAGACGGCCAGCAGGATTTTGGGGTTGTACCGGTCGGTCAGCCAGCCGGACGCGATGGTCCCCAGGATGTCGAAGACCCCGACGACGGCGAGCAGGCCGGCCGCGGTGGTTTCGGGCATGCCGTGGTCGTGGGCGGACGGGATGAAGTGGGTGCCGATCAGGCCGTTCGTGGTGGCCCCGCAGATCGCAAAACCGGCCACCAGCGCCCAGAATGTCCGCACCTTGCTGGCACGCCTGAGCACTTGGAGGGCGCGCACGGCGGCGTTGCTGCTCCGCTCGCTGTCCGCGGGCTCCGCTGTGGCAGCGGCAGCCTCAGCCGCCCCCTCCTCAGGTGCCGTGTCACCGTAAGGCAAGGCGCCGACGTCGGCCGGTGAGTTTTTGAGGAACTTCAGCACCAGCGGCACCACCGCCAGCGCGCCGGCGGCGATCAGCAGCGAGGCCTGCCGCCAGCCCGGATCCTGGGCCAGCATGGCAATGAACGGCAGGAACACCAGCTGGCCCGCGGCGCTGCCGGCGGTCAGGATGCCGATCACCAGGCCCCGGCTCTTGGAGAACCAGGTGTTGGCGATGGTGGCGGCGAAGACGAGGGCCATGGAACCTGTGCCCAGCCCGATCAGCAGGCCCCACGTCAGGAGGATCTGCCAGGACTCGGTGACCAGGACCGTGAGCGCACTGCCGGCGCCGATCATCACCAGGGCGGTGGCGGTGACGGCCCGGATCCCGAACCGTTCCATCAGGGCCGCGGCGAACGGGGCGGTCAGGCCAAACAGCACCAGGTTGATGCTGACGGCTGCGGACAGCACGGTGGTGGACCAGCCGAACTCCTGCTGCAGCGGCACCATGAGGACACCCGGGGCGGCCCGGAATCCGGCGGCTCCCACCAGGGCCAGGAAGGCGACGGCCGCGACGATCCACGCGGGATGCAGGCGGCGGGTGGTTTCGGTGCCGCTCATGCGGCGGTGGCCAGCTGCACCGGCGCGTCCGTCCGGGTGAGGCTGTGCCAGCTCGTGTTGGCTGCCGTGAGCCGTTCCCCGCAGCCGGTGCAGGTGTCCGCGGAGCTGGTCCGCTGGCCGCATCCGGAGTGGATGACGTACATATGGGCCTGGTCAGACGGCGCCGGGAGATGCTTTTCCGCCCACATGACCACGGCGTTCAGGACCGGGAGGGCGTCCTCACCCTTCGGGGTCAGGACGTACTCCTGGCGGGGGCGGCCGCCGTCGTCGTACGCCTTCTTCTCGAGGAGCCCCGACTCCACCAGGCCCGCCAGGCGCCTGGTGAGCACCGAGTCCGCGACGGCGAGCCGGGACTTCATGGCGTCGAAGCGCCCGTTGCCGAAAAAGACTTCGCGGAGCACCAGCATGCTCCAGGGGTCACCCAAAATGTCGAGACCTCGTGCCATGCTGCAGCTGCGCTGGGACCAGTCGGAGCGGAGAACCATAAAGGCACCCTAGCTAACTTTCTTGAAGAAAGCCAGGGTGCCTTTTGATTGGCGAGCGCGGTGCTACCTGAGGCGCGCTGCTACCTGAGGCGCGCTGCTACTTGAGGAACGTGAATGCGCGCTCGAGGTCCGCGATGAGGTCTTCCACGTCCTCGATGCCGCAGGAGAGCCGGATCAGGTTGACGGGAACCGCCAGTTCCGTACCCTTGACCGAGGCGTGGGTCATCTCCGAGGGGTAGTTCATCAGCGATTCGATGCCTCCCAGTGATTCCGCCAGGGTGAACACCGACGTGTTTTCCGCGACCGTGCGGGCCGCCGCCTCGCCGCCCTTGAACTGGACGGACACCATGCCGCCGAACTTCTTCATCTGCTTCTTCGCCAGCGCGTGGCCGGGGTGGGAGGGCAGGCCCGGGTACAGGACGGCCTCCACCTCGGGGCGCTCAAGCAGCCATTCGGCCACGGTCTGGCCGTTGTCGCTGTGCCGGTCCATGCGCACGCCGAGGGTCTTCAGGCCGCGGGTGGTCAGGAACGCGTCCATCGGCCCGGACACCGCACCCACCGCGAACTGCACAAAGCCGATCTTCTCGGCGAGCTCCGCGTCGTTGACCACAACGGCGCCGCCCACCACATCGGAGTGTCCGCCGATGTACTTGGTGGTGGAGTGGACCACGACGTCGGCACCCAGGGCAAGCGGGGTCTGCAGGTAGGGCGACGCGAAGGTGTTGTCCACCACGAGGAGGGCCCCGGCGTCGTGCGCTATCGCGGCAAGCGCCTCGATGTCGGTGATCTTCATCAGCGGGTTGGAGGGGGTTTCCACCCAGACGAAGCGGGTCTTGTTCGCGGCCACGGCTTTGCGCACCGTGTCCAGGTCAGCCATGTCCACAGGCGTGTTGCCGATCCCCCAATCGCCGAGCACGCGGTTGATCAGCCGGTACGTGCCGCCGTAGGCGTCGTTGCCGAGCACAATGTGGTCGCCGGGCCGGGTCAGCGCCCGGATCAGGGAGTCCTCCGCCGCGAGGCCGGAGCTGAAGGAGTACGCGTGGCTTCCGCCTTCGAGCGCAGCGAGCTGCTCCTGGAGGGCATCACGGGTGGGGTTGGTGCCGCGGCCGTATTCGTAGCCGTCGCGGAGCCCGCCGATACCGTCCTGGGCGTACGTGGAGCTGAAGTGCACCGGCGGGACCACGGCGCCGGTGCGGGGCTCGAAGGCCTGGCCGGCGTGGACTGCGCGCGTGTTGAAACCCTGGTTTTCAGAAACAGACATGGAGTTCCTTTAGCTAGTTGCTGAGGTAGGCGAGGAGATCGTGGCGGGTGAGGATTCCCACGGGTGCGCCGACGAATGTCACCATCACGGTGTCCACGTCGGAGAGCAGCTCGCGGGCTGCGGAGATGGTTTCCAGCGAACCGATGACCGGCAGGCGGGGGCCCATGTGCTCTGAGATCTTGTCCGTCAGCTTGGCCTCGCCGCGGAACAGCTTGGAGGTCAGGCTGCGCTCATCCACGGCGCCGAGGACCTCGCCCATCACCACCGGCGGTTCCTGCGAGAGGACCGGGATGTGGCTGACGCCGAACTCGTTCATGATGTTGATGACGTCGCGGACGGTCTCGTTGGGGTGGATGTGGACCAGGTCCGGCAGCTCGCCGGTCTTGGACTTGATGACCTCGCCCACTGACGTCTCCTCGCCGCCGGAGAGGAAGCCATAGGAACGCATCCACTGGTCGTTGAAGATCTTGGCGAGGTAGCCGCGGCCGGAGTCCGGGAGAATGACCACCACCACGGCGCTTTCCGGGAGGTCGCGGGCGACCTGCAGCGCAGCCACCACCGCCATGCCGGACGAGCCGCCCACCAGCAGCCCTTCCTCGCGGGCCAGCCGCCGCGTCATGGCGAAGGAATCGGCGTCGGTGACGGCGATGACGGCGTCCGGGACGGACTTGTCGTAGTTCGCCGGCCACATGTCCTCGCCCACGCCCTCGACGAAGTACGGGCGCCCGGTGCCGCCGGAGTAGACCGAGCCTTCGGGATCCGCCCCGATGATCCTGACCCGGCCGCCGTCGGCCTCCGGACGGTCCGCCGAGATCTCCTTGAGGAAGCGGCCGGTGCCGGTGATGGTGCCGCCGGTGCCGGCGCCGATCACGCAGTGCGTCACCGTGCCGTCCGTGTCCCGCCAGATTTCCGGCCCCGTGGTCTCGTAGTGGCTGCCGGGGGCGGCCGGGTTGGAGAACTGGTCCGGCTTGTAGGCGCCCGGAATTTCCGTGACCAGGCGGTCCGAGACGCTGTAGTAGCTCTGCGGGCTGTCCGGGGCCACGGACGTGGGGGTGACCACCACTTCGGCGCCGTAAGCCTGAAGCACGGCGCGCTTGTCCTCACCCACCTTGTCCGGCACAACGAAGATGCATTTGTAGCCTTTTTGCTGGGCCACGAGCGCCAGACCTACGCCGGTGTTGCCCGACGTCGGCTCAACGATGGTCCCGCCGGGCAGGAGTTTGCCGGTCCGTTCGGCCTCTTCGATCATTTTCACCGCGATGCGGTCCTTGATGGAACCGCCGGGATTGATGTACTCCAGTTTGACCAGGACTGTGGCTTTAACGCCTTCCGTCACGTGGTTGAGTTTGATGAGCGGCGTGTTTCCGATGAGGTCCAGGACGGACTGCGCGTACTTCATAGGTACAAAGTTACCGCCTGCCGCCACGGGTCCTGCCCGTGGCTCAGCTCCCTGCCGAGGAATCTGTGTGCCAGAGGCCCAGGGTGTTGCCTTCGGTGTCCTTGAAATAGGCGTAATAGCCCATGCCGGGAACGGCGTCCTTTGCCTGGGTGATGGTGCCGCCGGCGGATTCGACCTGCGCCAGCGCGGCGTCGACGTCCTCCACATCGATGGTGATGACGGGCGTCTTGAGGTTGTCCGTGCGCGGGGTCAGTGCCCCGTTGATGGCCCCGGGCGCACTCGGCATGCCTGTCTGTTCGTCCGACGGCGTGGTGATGGCGATCGTGTAGTCCATCTCCTGCATGGGGGTCAGGGTCCAGCCGAACGCGCTCTGGTAGAACGTGTTGGCGCGTTCCTTGTCATCGGCGGGGATCTCGAAATGCACAACTCCAGCCACAGCATGCTCCTTTGAATGCGAGGGAAAGTCGCGGACGCCCCGCGCCACACGATGGAGTCTAGTCCTGGCATCTTCGGACTGTAAGGGGCTCCGGAAGCTGCGTTGTCAGCCCATCGTGGGACGATGAATACATGACCATCCTTGACGCTCCGGCCCGGCTTGCAGCCGCCGCGGATGCGTCCCTGCGGTGGCATCCGGACGGCCCGTACAGCCTGCACCAGACGCTGGGAACGCTCCTGCGGGGTACCGGAGATCCGTCGTTTTCGTTCGGGTCTGACGGGTTATGGACGGCGTTTACGACGCCGGACGGCCCGGTCACGCTGCGCCTCACCACTGCTGCGGATGGGGCCGTTGACGCCCAGGCCTGGGGTCCCGGTTCCGCCGCCGGGCTCGCCGGGGTGCCCCGGCTCCTGGGCGCCGGGGACGACTGGTCGGCGTTTGACGAGCCCGCCTTCCACGCCACCCTCCCCCGGATGGTCCGGGACGCCCGACGCCGGAACCTGGCTGTCCGACTGCCCTCCACCGGGCGGGTGGTTGATTGCCTCGTGCCCACCATCCTCGAGCAGAAGGTCACCGTTATTGAGGCCCGCCGCGGCTACCGGTACCTGATGTACCGGTTCGGCTCGCCGGCTCCGGCGGCCGGAAGCGCCGCGCCGGACGGGCTCCGCCTCCAGCCCACCCCTGAGCAGTGGCTGCGCATCCCCTCGTGGGAATGGCACCAGGCCGGCGTAGGACCCCAGCGTTCGGCGACCGTTATGCGGGCGCTGCGATCCGCCGTCGCGCTTGAACGGCTGGCCGGCCTTCCGTCCGCGGAGGCGGCGGCAAAGCTGCAGGTGATTCCCGGCATCGGGGTGTGGACCGCGGCCGAAGTGGTGCAGCGCACGCACGGCTGCCCGGACTCCATCGCAGTGGGCGACTACCACCTCGCCGCCTATGTGGGCGCCGCGCTCACCGGCCGCCGGACGGACGACGCCGGCATGCTGGCCTTGCTTGAGCCGTGGACAGGGCACCGGCAGCGGGTGGTCCGGATGATCGGCCTGAGCGGCTTCCGCAAACCCACGTTCGGACCGCGCATGACCATCCAGGACCACCGCCGGCACTGACGGTTCCGCCGTGGACTCGGGCCGCGGATGGGTATAGCGTGGCGCCATGGAGCCCGCACCAGAGCCCCGGAATTCCGAATTCTCTGGGAGTCAGCCATGATCCACACTGACAAGCTAACCAAGACATTCACCGTCAAGAAGGAAACGGTAGAAGCCGTCAAGGGGGTCGACATCGATGTTGCCCCGGGCGAGCTTGTGGCGTTCCTTGGCCCGAACGGTGCGGGCAAATCCACCACCCTCCGCATGCTCACCACGCTGCTCCGGCCCACGTCCGGCACGGCCACCGTCGCGGGTGTGGACGTCGCAGCGGACCCGGCCGGCGTACGCGCCCGGATCGGCTACATCGGCCAGGGCAACGGCGGCGGCCACAGCTTCCGGGTCATCGACGAACTGATCATGCAGGGCCGCTTCTACGGTATGAACTCCACGGATGCCGCCGCCCGGGCACACGAGCTGCTGAAATCCCTGGACCTGGCCGACCTCGCCAAACGCACCGTCATCAAACTGTCCGGCGGGCAGCGGCGGCGGATGGACGTGGCCCTCGGGTTGATGCACTCCCCGCGGCTGCTGTTCCTCGATGAACCGTCCACCGGCATGGACCCGCAGAACCGGGCCAACCTCTGGGAGCACATCATGCGGATGCGCGCCGAGCACGGCACCACCATCGTCCTGACCACGCATTACATGGACGAGGCCGATCTGATGTCCGAGCGAGTGATCGTGATCGACCACGGGCAGATCATCGCCGATGACACAGCCGCCCGGCTGAAGGCCAACCTCGCCGGCGACCTGCTCGCCGTCGAGGTGGCGGCGGAGTCCGCCGCGGGCGTGCGCGGGCTGCTGGGCCGGGCCGCCGCGGGCGGTGAAGTCAACGAAAACTCGTACGACGGCGTGGTCCGCTTCCGCCTCCGGCTCACCGAAGGCGCCCGGCTGGCGCCGGCGCTGCTGCAAGAAATGAACGACGCCGGCGCTCCCGCCCAGTCCCTGGAGCTGAAACCGCCCACCCTGGACGACGTGTTCCTGGAGCTGACAGGCCGCAATCTGCGGGAAGGAGCAAACCGCTGATGGCTGTGCAAAGCACCGACGTCCTGGAAAAGCCGGGACTGGTCCAGATCCTGCATGACACCAAATTCGTCTTTTGGCGCGAGATGCTGCTGCCGCTGCGTGACCCGTTTTCGCTGGTCTTCTCGCTGCTCCAGCCGCTCGTGTTCCTGGGCCTTTTCGGACCCCTGCTCGGGGCGGCCGTTGGCGCACCGGCGTTCGGCGGCCAGTCCACGCTGCAGTGGTTCCTGCCCGGCGTCGTGGTCATGATTGCCCTGTTCGGCACGTCCATGACCGGTTCCAACCTGCAGTACGAGCTGATGACGGGTTCGTACGAGCGGATCCTGGCCACGCCGCTCTCCCGCTCATCGCTGATGATCGGCCGGGCCCTGAAGGAATGGGCGCCGCTGGTGGCGCAGGGCCTGCTGATCGCCCTGGTCTGCATCCCGTTCGGCTTTGTGTTCCACCCGCTGCACGTGCTGTTCGGCCTGGTCATCCTGGGGATCTTCGGAATCGGGCTCGGCGCCCTCTCCTACTCGCTGGCCCTGGTATCGCAGAACAAGGAGTGGATCTTCTGGGGTGTGCAGCAGACGCTCCTCTTCCCGCTGATGATCCTGTCCGGCATCATGCTGCCCATCGAGGCCGGGCCGGACTGGATGAAGACCGCCAGCCTCTTCAACCCCCTGACCTACCTGGTCAACGCCGAACGGGAACTGTTTGCCGGCAGCGTCGGGACCGACACGCTCCTGGGCCTCCTCGCCGCATCGGTGACGGCCGCCGTCGGGCTTGTAGTGGGCGTGCGGGCCATCAACCGCAACATCAATTAGGGCCCCGGCGGGCGGCGTAAGCGGCGGCTTCAGCACGGTTGCGAAGGCCGAGCTTCTCCAGCACGCTGCTTACGTGGTGGGCCACCGTTTTGTGGCTGATGAACAGCTGCACCGCAATTTCAGGATTTGAATAGCCCTCCACCAGCAGCCCCAGGATTTCATGCTCTCGCCGGGTGAGAATGCCTGCCTCGCGGGGAACGGACCGGCCCCCGGCGCCCCACGATCGCAACAGTGCCGCTGCCGTATCGGCATCATGGGACGCCCCCAGCTTGTCCAGCGCTGACAGTGCGGCGCGGGCTTCGGAGATGGCGAGCGTGGGCTGGCCTTGGGCTAAAAGACGCGCAAGTTCCAGTCGCGTGCGAGCGGCTTCCAGCGGAAGTTCCAGGTGGCCGAACCATTTGAGGGCGTCTTCAAAGTAACCCGTGGCAGGTTCCAGCCGGCCCTCGGCGGCAGCAACCCGGCCCCTGGCCAGGGCGGCATGCGCGGAGACCAGGCGTATTCCTCCGGCGCTGGCGTCAAGGTCGCCAAGGTGCTCGGCGACCACTGCAGCAGCGGCAGGATTGCCTGCTGCCAACTGTGCCTCCACCAGCAGGCTGCGTGCGCCCGCCGTCTCCAGGGAGGTCCGGTGCCCGCAGGCGTGCAGCGGAGGAACGACGTCACCGGTGCCCTCAATTTCCGAACGGAGCCAGCGCTCTGCCAGGGCCACGGCCGCGGCCGGTTCGTTGCTTCCGAGGGCCAGTCCTGCCGCCACCAGGCTGGTCTCGACCGGAGCGCCGATCCTCTCGATCAAGGCCTTGGCCTCGTCGAAGTGTCCTTGGCGCACCCGGAGCTCGGCGAGGCTCGCGACGGCCCTGTGGTACATGCCGGGGAACACGTCCTTTGTACTCGCCGCCGCATGCCGCAGCTCGTCCTCGGCTTCGGCCCAATGACCCGTCAGCAGGAGCACGCGCCCGTGGACCATGCGGCACTGAGCGTAAAGGTATGGACAGCCGTAGGCACTCATGTAGTCATCTGCCGCCAGCGACCACTGGGTAGCCCGCCCGAGGTCGCTGAGCAGGTCGCAGACCGTCAGCATCGAGCAACTCGCCATGACCACTGTGTAGAACGTCGTTCCATCGCCACCCAGGGCGCTGGCCATGGCCTCGTCCACACAGCGAAGCCCGGCCTGGACCTCCCCACCCTTGACCAGGACCACCCCGCGCTCCGCTAGCGCGCAGACTGCCAGGTCGGGGTCGCCCAATTCATGCGACATGGCCAGCGCGCGCTCGATCAGGTCGCGACAGTGATGGGCATCCGTCGCCAGCAGCGCCGCACAGTAAGCAACCCAAGCCCGGGACAGTCCGTCGTCGGGCCCGGCCATGCTCTCCGCCCGGGCAAGCCAGCCCCGCGCCGCAGCCTCGTTGCCGAGGGACATCCCGTAGACCAGGCACAGCCATACAGCGGAATCGATGGCTTCCGGGACATTGCCGGCACGGCGGCTGGCAGCGTAGGCCCGCTCACGGCAGCGGACGCTTTCACCAAGGTCGCCGAGAAAAAAGAGGGCATCGCCCAAGCCCGCGAGCGCGCCCGGCGATCCGGTGCCCGAGAGGACCTCCTCAAACGCGGCGCGCGCATCCGCCCACCGCCCCGCTTCCAGTGCCGCGTAGCCTCTCGCTGTCACTTCCTCCAGCGCCACGATTCAATTAGAGCACTTGACCCTGCCGTTCTCTAGGGACGGAACTACGCGCGCGGGCCGCCCCCGGATCCGACTGGTGGGCTCCGACGGCATCGGCCACAAAATGGGTCAGTTGACCCATCCGCCCGGCCTTGGAGCCGGGCAGTCTGAAGTTGTCCCGAATAACGGACAACAGGACCGATAAAGGAGCAAACGATGAGTGCAGACGCAATTGCCAAGTCAGTAGACGCCATGAACTCTCATGATGCGAAGGCCTTTGCCGCAACCTATGCCGCGGACGCGGTTGTCCACGACCCGCTCTACCCGCAGCCGTTGAAGGGGCGGGATGCCGTTGAGCAGGACATGGTGGAACTCCTGCGGGCCTTCCCGGACGTAAGTCTCACCGTGGGGCCCCTGTTCCAGGACGGCGAGACGTTCGCAGCCGAGTACACCCTGCGCGGGACGCATCAGGGACCGCTGGCATCGCCCGATGGCGAAATTGCCGCCACCGGAAAATCCTTCATCAATCACGCGGCTGTCTTCTCGACGTTCAATGCTGACGGGGAAGTCACGGAGGAACGCCGCTACTACGATGTAGCCGGCATCATGGCGCAGCTTGGGGTGACCCCGGCAACCTGAGCCGCGGAGCGGGGGCTTAACTGTCCGTTCGCGCTCAACGAGGGGGCTCAGACAACGCGAACGGACACTTGCGGCCCCGATTGTGGGACGCCGCGCGTCAGAGGCCCAGCCGGGCCACGGCTTCCTCGCGCATCTCCACTTTGCGGATCTTCCCGGAAACGGTCATGGGGAAACTTTCGCGGACATCCACGTAGCGCGGGATCTTGTAGTGGGCCAGCTTCCCGCGGCAGAAGTCGGCGACGGCGGCCGCGTCCAGCGGTTCCGCGCCGGGCGTGAGGATGATGCAGGCCATGAGTTCCTCGCCGTACTTGGCATCGGGCACCCCGATCACCTGCACATCCTGGATGGACGGGTGGCTGTACAGGAACTCCTCGATCTCACGCGGGTAGATGTTTTCGCCGCCGCGGATCACCAGGTCCTTGATGCGGCCTTCGATGACCACGTAGCCCTCGTCGTCCATCCGGGCGAGGTCGCCGGTGTGCATCCAGCGATCGGCGTCGATGGCCTCCGCGGTCTTCTCCGGCTGGTCCCAGTACCCGGCCATGACGGCATAGCCCCGGGTGCACAGCTCGCCGATCTCGCCGCGCTCCAGCACCTCGCCGGTGCCAGGGTCCACGATCTGGTTTTCCAGCCTCGGCATGGTGCGGCCCACGGTCTCGGTGCGATGCTGCAGCGTGTCACCGTTCCGGGTCATGGTGGACACCGGGGAGGTCTCGGTCATGCCGTAGCAAATGGCCACATCCACCATGTGCATCTCCGCGATCACCCGGTTCATCACATCGATGGGGCACACCGATCCCGCCATGACGCCGGTGCGGAGCGTGGCCAGGTCGTAGGAGGAAAAGTCCGGCAGCGCCAGCTCGGCGATGAACATGGTGGGCACGCCGTACAGCGATGTCCCGCCGAAGTCCTGGACCGCCTCCAGCGCGGCCGCCGGCGTGAAGCCGCGCCCGGGGATGATGGTGGCCGCACCGTGGCTGAGGGCTGCCAGGTTGCCGATCACCATCCCGAAGCAGTGGTAGAACGGCACCGGAATCACCACGCGGTCGTGCTCGGTGTAGCCCAGCAGCTCACCGATGGAGTAGCCGTTGTTCAGGATGTTGTGGTGCGTCAGCGTTGCGCCCTTGGGGAAGCCCGTGGTCCCCGAGGTGTACTGCAGGTTGATGGGATCGTTCGGGTCCAGTTCCGCCATGCGGGCCAACAGGGAGGAATGGCCTACGGCGTCTGCCCGCTTGAGCAGCTCGGCGTACGTCAGCTCCCCGTCACTTTGGGGGTCGCCGGCGTCGAGCCCGTCCATGGCGTAATCCGGCAGGAACACCAGTTCCCGGAGGTCCGGGCAGCCGGCGAGCGCCTGGCGCGCCATCCCCACGTAGTCGCTGTTCCGGTCCGACGGTGCCGCCACCAGCATCCGCATGCCGTTCTGCTTCACCACAAACTCCAGCTCGTGGCTCCGGTAGGCCGGGTTCACGTTGACCAGGATGGCGCCGGCTTTGGCCGTGGCGTACTGCAGCAGCGTCCACTCAGCGCAGTTCGGGCTCCAGATGCCCACCCGGTCCCCCTTGGCCACCCCCGAGGCGAGCAGTGCACGCGCGAGGCGATCGACGTCGTCGTTCATTTTCGTGTAGCTCCAGCGGCGGGCGTCAGCGCCCGGCATCGGCGCGGCCTCGATCAGTGCGTCGTGGAAGGGGAACCGGGCCACCATCCGTTCAAAGTTCTGGCCGATGGTTTCCTCGAGGAGCGGGACGTCAGTGTCCCCGGCTGTGTAAGCGCGCATGGTAAGCGCGCATGCTGGCACGCTACCGTCTGGCCCCCGGCAATGAAAGCGCAAGAGAAGCGCAACAGGAGGGTGTCCGCGCGTAAACAGGGCGGGCGTGCATCCCGAGTCCCGGTATTGTGAAATCCATGAGTGCACCCATCGACCTGCAGGCAACGTTCATCCCCAACGACGGCGAGTTCTTCCGTGTGAAGCTCGCCCTGGAAATCGCCATCGACGAGGTGGTGAACGAACCCGGCTGCATCCGCTACGAGCTGACGGAAGCCACCGAAGAGAAGCTGGTCCTCACGGAACAGTGGGAATCCGAGGAACTGCTTGCGAAGCACTCCAAGGGCACCGCGGTCCAGGACCTGAACGAATCCCTCAGCGCGCTGCTGGCCGAGCCCGTGCTGCTGGAACGCTTGTAACCCTCCGCACACCACAACGCGGGGTCACATTTCGCCCAAAGAACCGAAGTTATTGGGCGAAATGTGACCCCGCGTTGCCTTAAGAAGGGGTCACGCCTCGGGGATCTGCGAGCCGTCCTGGGGACCCGAGCTCTTGGTCACGGCCGGGTTGCTTTCCGCGGCTGCTGCGGCTTCCGCCTGTGAGCGCGCCACATGGGCGTGAACCTCGTCCATGTCCAGGGCCTTGACCGCGTCAACAACCTGCTCCAGCTGCTGGGCGTTCAGGGCGCCGGGCTGGGAGAAGACCAGGACTTTTTCGCGGAAGGCCATCAGGGTTGGGATGGACGTGATGCCGGCCTCGGCGGCGAGCTGCTGCTGGGCTTCGGTGTCCACCTTCGTGAACAGGACGTCGGAGTGCTTCTCCGACACGGCGCTGTACGTGGGCCCAAACTGCTTGCAGGGACCGCACCATTCAGCCCAGAAGTCCACCAGGACAATGTCGTTGCCTTCGATGGTCGATGCGAACTGTTCACCTGTGATGTCTACGGTAGCCATGCCTTCAACGGTACGCGAGGCGCGGGCCGATGTCCCAGCCGGGGGCGCCCTGTTCGCTCCCCGCGTCACCGGGAATATCCGTGGCGGGACCGTGTACACCGGGCACGGAGGGGCCTACCCTTGGGGTCATCAGCCGCTGACTGCTGCACACAGGAGGGTTCATGGCCCAGGCTATCTCCACCCGGTCCCTCACCAAGAAGTTCGGCCGGAGCGAAGTGCTCCACGGAGTGGATTTCAGCGTCGAAGCAGGCTCCGTGTTCGGCGTGATCGGCCCCAACGGCGCGGGCAAGACCACCACCATGCGCTGCCTGCTGGACATCATCCGCCCCACGTCCGGGGAGGTCCGCGTCCTGGGCAAGGACCCCCGCGCCGGCGGCCCGGAGCTCCGCCGGCGGATCGGTTATCTTCCCGGCGAGCTGTTCCTCGAGGGCCGTGTCACGGGCCGGACACTCCTGGCGCACTACCAGGCCATCAGTGGTCCGGTGGCTCCGGGCAGGATCGATGGCCTTGCCGAACGGCTTGGCCTGGACCTGGACCGCCACACGCGCAAACTGTCCAAGGGCAACAAGCAGAAGCTCGGCCTGGTCCAGGCGTTTATGCACGATCCCGAGCTCCTGGTCCTCGATGAGCCCACCAGCGGCCTGGACCCCCTGGTGCAGCAGGAATTCCACGCCATGATGCGGGAAGCGCAGCACAACGGCCAGACCATCTTCCTCAGCTCCCATGTCCTCAGTGAGGTCCAGCAGACCGCCGACACCGTGGCCATCCTCCGGGACGGCCGCATCATCGCCGTGGAGTCCGTGAGCGGGCTTCGGGAAGGTGCGGTGCGCCGGGTCCGGTTCACCGCGAACGGAATAACAGCGCACGACGCCGGCGCGCTGCTGGGCGGGGTGCCCGGCGTCGGACACGTCGAGGTGATGGAGTCCGACGGCAGCATCACGCTTTCGGCCACCGTGGCGGGGGCCATCCAGCCGCTGGTCAGGGCCCTGGGTGCCCTGGAGCTGACCGACCTGGTGCTGGAGGAGCCCGATCTTGAGGAGTCGGTGCTGAAGATGTACTCAAGTCCGGCAGGCACGGACCCGGCATTGCCCGGCACGGCGGAGGCCGCGCGATGAGCACCACCCTGCCGCTGTTCCGCCGGGCCTTCTTTGATTCCTGGCGCTCCACCCTCGCCTGGGCCGCGGGCCTGGCCGCCGCCACCTTCCTCTACCTGCCGCTGTACCCGTCCCTCGGCGGGAGCGCGCAGATGCAGGACATGATCGACGCCCTCCCGGCCGAGATGACCAAGGCTCTGAACTACGACCAGATTGCCACCGGCCCCGGCTACACCCAGGCCACGCTGTTCGGGTTGATCGGATTCCTGCTGATGACCATCGCTTCGGTGGGGTGGGGCGCCGCCGCGGTGGGCGGGGACGAGGAATCCGGCCAGCTGGAACTGACTCTCGCGCACGGAGTGACCCGCGTCCAGGTGGTGCTGGAACGAGCCCTGTCCCTGTTCCTGCGGGTAGTGCTGCTCGCGGCGCTCGTTTTCGTGCTGGTCCGGCTGCTCAATGATTCGGCCCAGCTGAATATCCGGCCCGAGAACCTCTTCGGCGCAGCGGTGCTGTTTGCCGGGCTGGCACTGCTGAGCGGAACGGCCGCGTTATGCGCCGGGGCAGTGTCCGGAAGGCGGACATACGGGCTTGCCGCAGGCGCCGCCGTCGGCGTTTTCGGTTACGTCTTCAACGCCGTCGGCCGGCAGAGCGAGGACGTGGAGTGGCTGCTGGACCTGAGCCCTTACCACTGGGCTTATGGAAATTCCCCGGTGGCCAACGGTGCGGACTGGGCCGCGGCAGGGTGGCTCTGGGGAATTTCGGCTGCGCTGGTGGCCGTGGCCGCGTTCGCCGTGAACAGGCGCGACGTCGGCGCGTAGCTTCCGGGTGACCGGCGCTCAGGACTTGCGTTCCCGGGTGAGGCTGTCCCAAACGTGCGGCGCCGGCGTCCGGCTGCCGGGCAGGGCGTTGGTCTCACGCCATTCGTGGATCCACTCGGGCAGCACCAGGTCCGCCGGGGGCTGGCCGAACTCGCGCAGGATCTCCTCCTGGCTGACCGGCCTGCCCTTGTTGACCAGGCGGGTGGCGATGTAGGCACGCGCGTAAATCTCGCCGTCGGACACCATACGCTGCTCAAAGTAGATGGCCTTGGCGTCCAGGCCGATGATCTTTGTTTCGATGGTGTACTGCTGCCACAGCTGCAGCGACTTCCGGAAGGCGATGGTCTCCCCCGCCGCCACAGGGCTCCAGCCGCGCCGGCGCATTGTCTTCCATACGCCGCTGCGGACCATGAGGTCGAACCGGCCCAGGTCCATGAGGGAAAAGTACATGCCGTTGTTGACGTGCATGGCGATGTCGATGTCGGTGGGCAGAACGCGCAGCGGCAGTGACGAGCTGTCCCAGATGGTCAGGGCGGAGCGGCGGGCGGACGTGAACAGCATCAGGAGGGTTCGCAGAAGCAGGTGCATCCTCCAATGTTACCCATCAGTAACTTGCTGGCAAGTCCGTAAGTCCTTCCCGCCACGTAGGATGTGGCGCATGACGCAACAACGCTACCGGGACCTGGCCGAGTGGCCCCTGATGGGGACTGCACTGGTTTTCCTGGCGGCGTATGCGTGGCAGGTGATTGGCCGCGTCGACGGCAGCGGCGCGGAATGGCTTGAGACCCTGATGTGGCTGACGTGGAGTATTTTCGCCGTCGATTACGCCGCGAACCTGTGGCTGGCCACGGACCGCCGCCGCTGGTTCCTCTGGAACCTGCACGAACTCCTGATCGTTGCCCTTCCGTTCTTCCGGCCGCTGCGCCTGCTCCGGCTGGTCACGCTGCTTTCAGTGCTGCACAGGACCATCGGCGAGACCCTCAGGGGCCGGGTGGTCACGTACGTGGCAGGATCGGCGGCGCTCCTGGTCTTTGTGGGTGCGCTGGCGGTACTCGACGTTGAACAGTCGGCCCCGGACGCCAAGATCCTGACGTTCGGCGACGCTCTCTGGTGGGCCGTCACCACCGTCACCACGGTGGGTTACGGCGACATGTACCCCGTGACGCCGATCGGCCGGCTGGTGGCCTCGACGCTGATGATGAGCGGGATCGCCGTGCTGGGTGTGGTCACCGCGTCCATCGCCTCCTGGCTTGTCCAGCGTGTAGAGGAGTCCACGGAAGCTGCCGCGGAGTCCGTGGAGGAACCCTTGCGGGCAGAGCTCGCCGGCCTGGCCACGGAGATCGCTGCGCTGCGGCGCGAAGTGGCCGAGCTCAAGGGCCGCCCCTCGTTGTAGGAAATGTCCCGGTAGGAAATGTCCCGGTAGGAATGCCCCGGTAGAAATGTCCAGCGGGGCAGGCGGCCGGACACCGAGTAGTAGCCGTCGCGGGGCCAAGTATTCGGCGGAAAAATTCAGGTAATGCCTACTCGTGCAGTGCTTGGGGCAGCTTCCTAGACTCGAAATTCCTAGGGCCAAACAAGTTGCCGGCGCATCCTCCGAGCTGGGGTGGATGATGCCGCTTCATAGCGGGGCATCCGTATCTTCTGGGTATGCGGGCGCTCCCATCATGCGCGCTTTCCGTGCGCGGTTCCGCCATATACCGGCACCGCGCAGCGCATCACTCCTCGATCCGTCCTGCATTGGAACTCGCGGCACCACTGCCGCCCTATTGCCGGGCCGACCTGCGATGGGCCACCCATGTTCCAGTTGACCGCACCTATTCCCGAACCACCCCGCCGAAACTTCGAAACCGATGTCCCGCGGGCCGATCTGCTGTCACCGGTGCGCCGGCCGGTCAGCAACAAGCTGTGGGCCGGCATGGCCACCGCCGCCGTGATTTCCGCCTTCGGAGTCGGCGCGTTGGCTGGCCCCGTCCCCACGGCGGAGATATCCGCGCCACCGGAGGCCATCACGACGGCGGCGTCGCCAGTTGTGCGCGTTGCCCGGCCTTTGGCCGCGGTGCCCTTGGATGCGCCCTATGTTGGGTCCGTTGAGTTTGGCAGTGCGGGAGCTGGCACTGCGCAGCCGGAAGTCGCAGAAGCTGCGGTGCCTGCGGCGCCTGCGGAGGCTCCCCCACCAGCGCCAGCGCCCGAACCTGCTCCGGCACCCGCCGGCGACCCCAACCTCTACACGGTTGTCCCCGGCGATACCGTGGGCGGGATCGCCGGCCGGTACGGCGTCGACACGAACGCGATGCTGGCCGCCAACGGGCTGGGCCTTTACAGCATCATCGTGCCGGGCCAGACGCTGAAGCTGACGGGGCCCGCCGTCGAGGTTTCCTCCCCGGCGCCGGCCGCGGTTGCGGCGGCACCCGCTGCCGCTTCTCCGGCCTACATCCCCGCGCCGGCGCCGGTCCAGGCCGCGCCAGCTGTCCGCACCATCTATGTTGCGGGCGCTGGCGGACAGGCCATGGTGGACGCGTGCATCGGGCCGATCCACTACACACCCAACGACGGCTACTCGCTGTTCATCACGGAGCACGACTTCTGCGGCGGCTGGGCGCGCTTCTCCGGCATCGGCGTGGGCGAGACCGTCAGCATTCCGGGCTACGGGACATACACGGCGACGGGCCGGGGCCAGGTCCCCAACCCGGGAACCACCAACGATGTCATCGCGGTATTCGGCGGATTCCCGCGGGCCATCCTGCAGACGTGCATCCCGGGAACCAACCAGATGCTGCTGATCGCCCTGAACTAGGCTCTGGTCCGGCCGGGTTTCGCGGTCCAAAGCTTGTTCGCGGTTCCGAACCTTCAAGGCAAGGAGCCGCGAACAAGGCCATGCGGGAATTAGTCAGACTATGCAGACATCGGGTGGCGTTCCGAAATGTGCTCCACCAGTTCGCCCACGCGCTCCTCGGTGTAGTTGCGCGCAATGTCACCCTGGCTGATGATGCCGACCATCTTGTGGTCGACGATAACCGGGAGGCGCCGGACCTGGTGCCTTTCCATGATTTCGATGGCTGCGTCAACGCTGGCATCGGCGTCCACCCAGTAGGGCTTGCCGGTGGCTAGCTCGCTGGCCAACATCTCGCGGGGATCACGATCGGCAGCAACGCACCTGAGCACGATGTCGCGGTCGGTGATCATGCCCTTCAACTTGCCATCGTCGCCGCAGATCGGCAGCGATCCACAATCCAGATCCAACATCATCCGAGCGGCATCTGCGAGGGACTGATGCTCCTTAATACACTGTGCATCCGTGGTCATAAATTCACGTACAACGCTCATGGTTCTCCTTCATCGATGGATGTATCGACGCAGGGCATCGGGGTCACATGCGCCGATGCTGCCAGCCTACGCCGGGGCCAACGCTGCTGTCGACGACGGTTTCTTAGCTGATTTCCGACGCTGCTTTTCCCCTCTTCGTGGTCAAATCCCCGTGTAACGCCGCGGGGAACAGACCATACGGCGGGGAAAACCCGAAGCCCGACGGAAGCTGCGGACGTGCCAGGCTGCAGGGGCCTCCGGCTTTCGGGCACAAAAAAACCTCCGGAACCTGGTGGTTCCGGAGGCTTTTCCTTGGGTGGCAGATGAGGGATTCGAACCCCCGTAGGCGTTGCCAGCTGATTTACAGTTGTCACGGCTAGGTGGGCAGCAGTTATCAGAAGTGGTCTGGAGCGGCTTGCATTCAGGGATTCTCCCGGATACAGGCCGCTCTGATTGTCAGCTGTTATCCCCAACAAGCGCCTCTTCCCCAACATTTCCCCAGCAAAAACCTCTGCACGCCCGCCGGAGGCGAAAGCGGCCAGCTCCGCATCTGGAACGGCGGATCCGTCCACCTGCCCAAAGCAGGACATTGTTAGGGCACTCCCTATCGAGGGGGCTGCAGAGAGACACGCTTGGCTCTAGCTGCCGGTGGTGTGATCGGTATAGTCAAACCCATGGGAAAAATTGATGCGGCGACTCAGCGCCTCCAATTACAGGAGCAACGCCGCAAAGTAGACTTCGATTCATATGACATCACAGTCGATGAGTTAGTCCGCCGGGTATCTAAAAAGCGTATTGAAATAGCTCCGGCCTACCAGCGGCAATTCCGGTGGGATGAACAGCGTCAATCCCGATTGATTGAGTCGCTATTGCTTGGCATTCCTGTCCCACCCTTGTTCATGGCGACGAATGTCGATACAGACCGCGGCACCACATGGGAAGTCGTTGATGGCTTACAGCGCCTACTCTCTCTGACGAACTTCCTCGGTGACGACACAGCCCGCGAGGTGGCTCGTCTCGGGGGTAAAGCGCTGCGGCTAACGGAACTCGAAAAGCTCGACTCCATGCAGGGTTCAACGTTTGGCGAGCTTCCTGCAGATATACGCACTGGCCTTGAAGACCGGCCTATTAAGGTCATTGTCCTAAACGACAAAAGTGATCTGCAGGTACGCTTTGACCTGTTCGAGCGCCTAAACACCGGCGGCGTCCGGCTTACGGATCATGAAGTTCGAGAGTGCGTCTTCATGGGCGATTTCATTGACTTAGTTAGCGAGCTGTCTCAGTCCGAAGAGTTCAAGCGCGTGGTTCTACTGCCGAAGTCAAGCCAACAGGACGGCACAGCTCAGGATTACGTCCTGAGGTTCTTCGCGTTTGTCGAGAGGTACCAATCGTTCGACCATTCGGTCAAGGACTTTCTAAATGACTTCTGTGGAGAGGCCGCGAGAAATCCTCGGCGAGAGGAGCGTGCGGAGTTGTTCCATAGGACTTTTGCGTTACTGGCCGCAACCTTCCCGGACGGTCTGAGGTCTCGCAAGGGAACTACACCTGTGAACCTGTTTGAAGGGGTAGCGGCTGGTGCAGCACTGGCCCTCCTTGAGGAGCCTCTCCTGCAACCACTGGTCGACACCTCTTGGATAAGTTCAGACGAGATGAAGAAGCTGACCACCGGCGCTACGAACAACCGATCCCGTGTCAGTGGCCGAGTTGAAATTAGCAAGAGACGCTTCCTCCGCGCACAATGATTAGTCTCAAACTGCATTTGATGGAGCTAAATTCTCGACTCGACACTGCCGTCAAATTGATTGACGAGACGCATCAGAGTGCGTCTAGCTCGATGACTTCGGGGTCGGGGCCTATAGCTAAAGAAGCGCGTGGATTGGCAGTAGTACTGCTGTTTGCTGCCTATGAAAATCTGCTCACTTCGCTCACTAGGACGCTGCTGGAAGGGGCGGTAAAGTGCAGGGTCGGCAACCGACGATTGCGTCCCGGCTTCAGAATGTTCGCCCTAAAATCATCGGTCACATCGATGAGGGCTATGTCTGAGAAAAAGCTGTACTCGCACAGCCTGCCGAAACTTCTGGATCAGGTCGACTCCCGCGGGAGGGAATGCACTATCGATCCTGGGGCATTTCCAAGCGATGGATCTTTCATGAAAACAAGCCAGATAAAACTCTGGTGCCAGATTTTTGATGTCGGTCCACCTCCGCAACTGTTGCAGCGCACTTGGGCTTCTGTCGACACGATTGTTACGCAGAGGAACAATATTGCCCATGGCGCACAGACTCCCGATGAGGTTGGGCGCGAATACTCGGAATCGGAGATCCGCACCCTTATCGAGGACTGGCGACAGGACTGGATCTACTTCTTATCCCACGTAGAGAAGCTCGGAAGCAGTCGGGACTTTTATAGGCTCCCGCGCTGATAGCAGCTGTATTAGTGGTGAGCCGCTGGTAGAGGCTGGGCAGCGGCGCCGAAGGCGCACCTGCCCAGCTCTATTACCCCGGTGAGCAGAAACTTCTCAAATTCCGCAGGGCGCCGCGTCAAGCTGTCCTGATTCCGGCGGCCTGTTGTCAGCGTTCAGCCATCCTCGCGCGGCGCACATACGGTACAGCTGCAGGGCCTTCGGGTGCTTCACCTCGGTCCATCCGAAGCCGCGGTAGTCCGGATCCGCCATCAGCTGCCGGACAGACTCGCGCTGCCTGCTGGTTACCGTGCGGCCCTCGACCAGATTGTCCAGCGCAAAGGATCCGATCCGCATCAACTGGTGCGAGTGCCCCTCCAGCCGCTCCCCCAGCACCCTGCTCGTCAGGAACAAGGCAATACAGTCCCGGGTGAGTACCCCGATTTCCCCGAACGCCTCCCAGTCAAACGGCTGCGGGCGTTCGGGCCGATGAATCTTGGTTTCAAGTCGGCTTACCCGTGTGCTTCGGCCCATGGCCCTGCCCCTAGATTCTGTTGTTCGGCCATTTCTTCGAGTCTGGTCAGTCGCTGGTCCAGATCGTCTTCCGCTATCCGGTGCCCGACGTCCAGCAGCTTCGACGCGGCCCGCAATCGTGCGTCTGAGGACGCGCTGCCCATGAGCCGGACCAGAACCGACACGGCCTCCTGCTGGGCCGAGAGCACGGCGCTGACCGCCTGTTGGTGTGTTTCCCGTGAAAGGCGGCGGTATTCCTGCTGAAAGTCCGGCTGAGTGAGCCAGCGCCTCAGGGTGGAAACTCCGATCCCGGCCGTCCGGGCGGCTGTGCGGACGCTGGGCGTGACCATCAGGGCCGTGAGTGCGGCCCGCTGTCCCCGGCTGAAGCTCTCATTCGTGCTCAATCGTCACCATCCAGGCCGTCCGCCGTTGGCCCGTGCCCGCCGTTCCGCAGCGGCCTGTCCCCGGGTCTTGCCTGTTGGCCCGTCCGGTGCCCCGTACAGCGGCTGGTGAAAGCCGTCCCGGGGTCCGCCGCTGATCCAGTCGGAGGCTGCCGGGAGCGGTTCGAGGACGTCCACCCCGTTCAGGGCTTCCAGCAGGTCCGCGGCGGTGATCGTGGTCCGCATCCGGGCTGTGGCGGGGTTCTGGGGTATCCGGCCGCCGGAGCGCTCCGCCGCTGTCCGGCAGTCTTTGACCAGCCGTAGCCAGCTCTGCCATTCCGGCAGGAGCCCGTCAGCGTCCCCGAGCGGGGTTGCCCGGGTGCGTTCGATCAGTTCCGGGAGGGCCTGCCGGTACGCTGTTTCCGCTTGCCCCCGCTGTTCTGCCAGCAGCCGGTTCTGCCATTCGCTGCACGCGTTGCGGGCCGTTATCGCCCGGTGCAGCACCGCATGATGCTGCAGCATCTGCAACGGTTCCGGCGGCGGCGGCTCCGGCTGGAATAAGCGTCGGCATTTATCGGCCACGGCCCGCCATGCGGTCATTTCCTCCTCGCGCTTGGCCTGCGCTTCTTCGATGGCGGCCCGTGCGGCCCGCTCCCCCGCCTTGATCCGTGCCTGTTCCTCAATCACGGGGGCCAGCATGTCGGCCCGGACCTGATCCGCGGTCAGCACCGCCGCTTTCGGGCTCATGCTTCGTCCAATCCGAGATCCTTGGCGATGGCCCGGTCCAGCGCGTCCATCCCCTGCGAATCAGCTGCCCCCGTCCTGGCCATCCCGGCCGTCCGTGACGGTTCCGCGCCGTGCTTCCGCTGGGCGGCGGCTTCTATCCGCTGCAGCCTTGCTTTCTGCGCCTGCGTGCCGTGCTCATTGATAGTCCAGGCGGCTCCGCTTCCGAGCGGCCCTCGCGGGTCTGCTCCGGTGCTAGTCAGGTCTGCCAGTACGTCCAAGGCGATTTCTACGGCGGTTTCTGGAGAGGTCATGATGGTGATTTCCTTTCGGTGGTGGATTCCTGCCCGGGCGGGCCGGAAATCCTCGGACTACCAGCCGCTGAGTTCGGCTGAGCTTTCCTGCGGGAATTGATCCCGGGACGCCGGAGCGGCCCGGGCCTTTCGGTTTCGCCTTGAAGAATTGGCCGGACTCCGGCCGCGGGTAGGCGGTCCGGCCCCTTGTTGTAATGGGTTTGAGGTAAAGGGTTTGTTGGAGTGCAGCTCAGGCTGCACTTGATCGGCCTCAAGTTGCACTTGATTAGCGTCAAATTGCACTCCTACGGCATCCGGGCTGCCCATGCCGCCGTTAGAGTGCAACCCAGATTGCACTCCTACGGGCAATTGCAGGGCGTACACATCAGCCCACCCCCGGTTCGGATTGTTGTTCGGCTTGCTGGTCCGCACTATCCAGCCTTCATCCCGGAGGATGCCCATATGGGTTTTGACTGTCCGTTCCGATTTGCCGAGGTCTTCGGCCAGTCGCTTGTGACCCGGGCGCGCCTTGCCGCACGTGCTGTCTGTGTAGGTCCAAAGCTTTAGCCCGACAAGCTTGGTTGTGTCATGCAGCGCTGAATCCATCAGGAGCCGGGGCCACGCGAATTTCAGCGACTCAGTCACGGCGGGCCGCCGCATCTACCTCGTGCAGCAGCCGCACGACCAGTGGGTCCGTTATGGTTCCGTCCGGGTTGGTGCGGGACGCGATCCACGCGGCGACCGTGACCGTTTCCGGATCCTTCCCGGGAGTCTGCGCGATAGAGGACAGCCAGCGGCGTTTAGCTTGTGCCTGTTTCCTGCGCTCTGCGCGGTTCAACTGTGGTCCACCCCCGCCGGTACGGGGCACAGTCTCAGGCTCCGGTAGGGCGGCGGTCTTCTGCGGCTTCGAGCCCCAGCACCCGCAAGAGTCCAGTCTTAGGAACGCGGATTGCCCGCCCAAGTCGAACTACCGGGCACGGGAAGGCGTTGGCCTTTACAAGCCGATAGCCGGTTCCTGCGCTAATGCCGAGCGCTTTGCATGCGATATCGAGGCCCATTGAAGGCGGCAGCCCCATTACTTCATCCGTTGTCATTGCTTCATCCCTTTACTGTCTCTTGGATCCGTATGGCTTTATTGTGTACCTTCCAATCCAGATTCGACGTACAATTAGGACGTACAAACGTTTTCGACGCGAGATGTACGGCAGGGGCGATGGACACATTCACGATCACAACATCGTTCGGTGCTGCTAAAGGGCAGTCCGGACGGCGCTATCGAAGCAGTACACACCCACCTGATTGGGCTAGCCACGACTTAGCAAAGTGGTTTCTACAGAGTGTGGTGATGGACGTAGACGACGTAGACCCATGGATTGTCCAGATCACGTGGGAGATGGAGGACGGCACCTCCCGCCCAGTCCGATTCGACGTGCGAGGACGAGACGGTCAACCCATTGATCCGTCTGACACTTTCCGGAAGATGGCAACCGTAATCGAGGATTCCCGAGTACAGCTCGCCGGGTTGTATGACGACGTGGCGTCGTTCTGGGAATCACACGGCCATGTTCGGCCTGCCGCAAAGGTGAGGAAGCAAATTCCCAAGGGCCCCGGGAGGAAGCCGACTCTTCCGGAAGGCCACTTTGAGTTGATTGCGGCCCTCTACGTGAAGTTCCGAGACCAGGAAAACGTCTCCCGCCCAGTGCAGGCCGTTGCTGACTTTCTCCTCAACCATGACGGCTACCGGGAATACGCGACTGCCGTTGCTGATCCCAAACTCACGAATAAACGAAGAGCCGAGAACCTGAAGTCTTGGCGAAACAGGGTCAACACCTGGGTCAATCGAGCAAAGAAAATGGGACTCATCCCCGGCGAAAGGAACAAAGAAAATGGCTAAAGCAACAGGCGTCTACCAGCGCTGCACCAACGAATGCACGACACGGTGCAAGCGGCACAAATGGGCTTTCAGCGTCGAATTTCCTCCCGGTCAGGACGGTAAGCGGCTCCGCATAGCCGAATCCGGTTTCCCGGATCAGGAGACAGCCAAGGAAGCCCGGACAGAGGCCATCCGGGCACACAAGGAAGGCACACTGGAGGCTGACCGCCGCAAGGAAACCGTGGGCGAGTATCTGGAGCGCTGGCTGACGGCCAAGGAATCGGCGAAGACCATCCGCGCGGCAACAATCCGCTCATACCGTGGCCACTTGGACAACTACCTGATGCCGGACCTCGGCAGGGTGCGCCTGTCTGACCTGAAGGCGTCCCAGATAGACGCCATGCTGGTCAGGATCCGGAAGGCCAACGACGGGAAGCCACGGAATCAGCAGGTCAGCGCGTCCACGGAGCGGCGGATCATTGCAACGCTGCGCTCTGCCCTCCGTGACGCCCTCAGGGCTGGTCAGATCCACCGTGACCCGACCATCGGAGCCCATGTATCCAAGGAATCCGCGGAACGGCGGGACGTGTGGACGCCGGAAGAGTTCGGCCAGTTCCGGGCGTGGATGGAAGGCCAGGAAGGCCACGCGGAACACCTCGCCCCGCTGATCCTATTTGCCGTTGGCACGGGTATGCGTCTGGGGGAAGTCTGCGGGCTCCGCTGGGCAGACGTGGACATGGAGGCCGGGTATCTGACGGTCAGGCAACAAGCCCAACTACAGGGCAAGGAAGTCGTGTTTCAGCCGGTCAAGACCAAGGCCGGACAGGATCGCTGGGTGCCGCTGGCTGGCTGGGTGCCGGACGCGCTGAAGACGTGGAAGGTCCAGCAAGGCCGGGAACGCCTGATCTCAGGGGAAGCATGGGCGAATGACCGCGGGCTGGTCTTCACAGACGCGCTGGGAGCCCCGCTGATCCCCAACAACGTGTCCAAGACCTTCGGGCGCATGGCGGAACGCGCGGGGCTTTCCAAGGTCGTTTTCCACAGCCTCAGGCACTTGGCCGCAACCATCATGCTGCAGAACGGTCTGCCGCTGCCCGTGGTGTCCCGAATCCTTGGGCACTCCACCATCACGGTCACAGCGGACCTGTATTTCGATGTGGTGAAGGATCAGCGGCTGAAGGATGACGTCAGCGCGGCCTATGCGCGGGCCTTCAGCGCCTGATTCTGGACGCTTCCCCCACAACTTCCCCAACAAACCGGCAAAAAAGAGACCCGCCCGGACCTCCGAAGAGATCCGAACGGGTCAAAATTTCCCTAGAATCCGGGATTGTGGCAGATGAGGGATTCGAACCCCCGTAGGCGTTGCCAGCTGATTTACAGTCAGCCCCCTTTGGCCGCTCGGGTAATCTGCCGAACTTCAAAAGAAGATCACCCCCGGCTGCAGTGGTCAGAACGTCCGTTTCCGGGCCGTTCCGCTTCCAGTAACCGCGGGCAAGACAACTTTACAGAACTTCTGCCGAAACATCGAATCGAGGCTGCAGACCCCTGGAAATGCCGCCAGAAGCCCCGGAATTCCGCGGGAAAACCGCCAACTCAGGCGTCGCCGAGAATCCGTCCGGCCAGCCGCGCCTCGAACTTCACGGCCTGCTCCTCGGTGATCTGGTTCAGCTGGACCGCCCGCAGCAGGTCCTCGCTCACACCCTCCATGCGGGCAGAGGCGTCCGGGACCGGGCTGAAAATAATGGAGCCTGCCAGGGCTGCAGCGGCGACTGATGTGGCAGCAGTGGCGACAGCGCCCGCAGCTGCGGCGGTGGTTCGGGTGACGTAACGGACGGCTTTGTGTTGCATGGCTTTCCCTTCGACCTGTTTCCAACTCGTTCAACTCTCGCCTGCCCGGCTTCGTTCCCGCAGTGCGTCCGCTATGAGGGAACTGTGAATCACGAACAGCGCCGAATCCACACCAGCGCCGCACGCGCACCAGCGCCACACGCGGGCGATCCGTATTAGGCTGGAATGCAGAGATCCACGCCCTGCAGAGCCAATGCCAGGGCAACCACCGGCACAAGGAGAATCATGGCAGGCGAGTCAACGTTCGACGTCGTAAGCAAAGTGGACAAGCAGGAAGTGGCCAACGCGCTGAACCAGGCCCAGAAGGAACTCGTCCAGCGCTACGACTTCAAGGGCGTCGGCGCCGAGGTCGAGTTCAGCGGCGAGAAGATCCTGATGAAGGCGAACTCGGAAGAACGCGTCCTGGCCGTGCTGGATGTCCTCCAGTCCAAGCTGATCCGCCGCGGCATCTCCCTGAAGTCCCTGGACACCGGCGAGCCGTACCCCTCCGGCAAGGAATTCCGCCTCGAAGCCTCCATCAAGGAAGGCATCGAGCAGGACCTGGCCAAGAAGATCAACAAGCTGATCCGCGACGAGGGCCCCAAGGGCGTCAAATCCCAGATCCAGGGCGACGAACTCCGCGTCTCCTCCAAGTCCCGCGATGACCTGCAGTCCGTCATGGCCCTGCTGAAGGACTTTGACGAGGCGGACCTGCAGTTCGTCAACTTCCGCAGCTAGCGGATCAAGCCCCTCGTTTTCGAGGCGCAAAAACTAGATCGACACGCAGAAAGGCTGGCGCGCCCGAAATATCGGGTGCGTCAGCCATTTTGCGCATCGAGGGTGAATCTGCGTGTCGCGGGGGGAAAGTACGACGGCGGCGCGCGGGTCGGTCAGTCAGCCTCAGTTCAGCGGCCGGCCGGCAATCCGTTCCAGCCGGGCGATCCGCTCCTTCATCGGCGGGTGCGTGGCGAACAGTTTGGTCATCGCCCCGCCGCGGAACGGGTTGGCGATCATCAGGTGCGAGGTGTTGACCAGCTTCTGCTCCTGCGGCAGCGGCGCGATCCGCACCCCCTGCTCAATCTTGCGCAGGGCTGAGGCAAGCGCCAGCGGATCGCCAGTGAGCTGCGAACCGTCCTCGTCGGCGTCGTACTCCCTGGTCCGGGAGATGGCCAGCTGGATGAGCGAGGCGGCAAACGGTGCCAAAAGGGCCATCGCCAGCATGGCCAGCGGGTTGGAGTTGCGCCGGTCGCCGCCGAAGAACAGCAGCATCTGGCCCACGGACGTGATGACGCCGGCCACCGCGGCTGCCACCGAGGACGTGAGGATGTCCCGGTTGTACACGTGCATCAGCTCGTGCCCCAGGACCCCGCGCAGTTCGCGGGCATCCAGCAGCTGCAGGATCCCTTCAGTGCAGCACACGGCGGCGTTTTGGGGATTCCGTCCGGTGGCGAACGCGTTCGGGTTCATGGTGGGTGAGAGGTAGATGCGCGGCATCGGCTGGTTGGCCCGGACGGAGAGCTCCCGGACAATCTGGTAGAGCTGTGGAGCCTGGGCCTCCGTGACGGGGTAGGCCTGCATGGAACGGATGGCGATCTTGTCGCTGTTCCAGTAGCCGTACGCGGTGGTGGCCACGCCGATCAGGGCCATGATCCAGATGGGCGCTGAACTGCGGGTATTGATCCCGATCAGTCCGCCCAGGCCCAGGAGCACCGCCCACAGGACGCCGAAGAGCGCCGCAGTTTTCAGGCCGTTGTAATGCTTGTGCACGTCCACTCCTCCACGTCGCCCTGACAGGTTGCCCCGACAGGTTGCCTCGACAAGCTGCCCCAACAAGGCCTGGCCCTAAGGCACCGGGTCGCGTGCATCGTACTTCCGAAAGCCCGGCTGCAGCTGTGCCGCCAGCCAGGCCACCGCGATGCACAAGACCCCGCCCAGAAGCAGGACCCAGCCCTCACTGAGAATCTTAGTCCCGCCGCCTGCCAGCAGGTCACCCACGCGCGGCCCACCGGCCACCACCACAATGAAGACCCCCTGCAGCCGGCCGCGCAGGTGGTCCGGCGCAGCGGCCTGCAGGATGGTGTTGCGGAAGACGGCACTGATGGAATCTGCGATTCCGGCCAGGGCGCAGCACAAAGCCGCCGGGACCAGCCAAACTGTGGCCCCGCCGTCGTCCGTCCGTCCTGCCAGGAGCACCACCACACCGAAGCCCGCAATCGAGGCGCCCCAGCCCATCACCGACCACACCACGGCACTCCCCTGCCACCGGACATGGCCCAGCGGCCCCGAAAACAGGCCGGCCAGGAACGCGCCCACCGCGCTGGAGGCCAGCAGGATGCCCACCGTGGTTTCGCCGCCGCCGATCATCAGCGCGCCGATGGCGGGCATCAGTGCGCGCGGCTGGGCCAGGATCATGGCCACAAGGTCGATGATGAAGGTCATCCGCAGGTTGGGCCGGGTGCCCAGGAACCGGAACCCCTCGATGACAGACCGGATCCCGGCCCGCCCGGCACTTCCCGAAGCCGGCATGGACGGGAGCCTGAAGACCGCCCAGAGCACAAAAGCGAAGCTGATGAAGTCGATGGTATAGGTCCAGCCGAAGCCGACCCACGCCACCAGCACCCCCGCCAGCAGGGGTCCCACCGTCAACGCCAGCCCGAACGACATCATGCTGAGCGCGTTGGCCGCGGGAAGCAGTTCCTTGCGGATAAGCGTGGGGATGATGGCACTGCGGGCCGGCTGGTTGATGGCCTGGGCACCGCTTTGGAGCGCCACCAGGAGGTAGAGAATCCAGACGTTTCCCAGCTGCAGCCAGGACTGCAGCGCGATCAGGCCGGTGGTCAGCCACAGGACGGACGTAGCCAGGAGGGCCACCGTGCGGCGGTTATGGGAGTCGGCGATGGAGCCGCCCAGCAGGCCGCCGAACACCAGCGGCACCAGCGCAAACACACCCAGCAGTCCCACATAGAAACTGTCCTGCGTGAGCCGGTACACCTCCAGGCTCACGGCCACCAGCGTGAGCTGGCTCCCCACGGCCGAGACGGCGGAACCCAGCCAGAGCCGGCGGAAGGCCGGGCTCTCCCGGAGCGGTGTGATATCGGCCAGCAGTTTCCCCACCCTGCAACCCTAATGGCGCAGCAGTGTCCTGCTCTGTCACACGCTTGGTATCCTCAGGCGGGGGAAAGGAGTCGGCATATGCATGTGTCCAGGCGGCTGCTTTTTGCCTCGGCTTGCTGGGAGGTTGCCCGGCCCCGGACCGCCCTGAATGCCGGCCATCTCCTGATCAGGCTCACGAATCCGGCCATGGCGTTCGATCTCCGCTCCGCCACCGACTGGCTGCACTGCCACAACACCGCCCGGCAGGCCCTCGCCGAAGTTCTGGGCGCCGGCCGCTGCATCGTGATGTTTGCGCACCAGTGGCACCCCATCGGAGCGGCCATCGGCGAACCGGAAGCGGAATCCTCCACGCCCACGTTCCACGTCTTCGGGCGCTGGGACGCCGAGCCGGTCACGCCCGGCGAACAGCTGCGTCTGCCAGTTCAGCGCCGCGTGCCGGCCGCAGCGGAAGAACTTAGCGAGTACGACGGCGGCCTCCGCACCGCCCTGCGCCGGCTGGCTGTTGCGCGCCCGGCGGAGCCCGTCCCGCCGGTGGAAGGCACTCTCCCGGAACTCACTGCCAGGACTCCGAATTTCAAGGCCGGCGCGCACCACACGGTGCTCGCGCCGGCGTTGCCGCCGGCGCCGGGCGGTCCCGGCCTGACACCCGGCCACCTGCTGGCGCTGGCCGCCGCCGTCGAGGGCCTGGCAGCCCGCCCCGGCGTGACCGGGCTGAGCTGTGTGGCGCCCGAACCCGGACCCGGCGGCCTGGAAGTCCATGCCATGGGCCGCTCGGCAGGAGAATTCCGCAACCCCATGCAGGAATTCCTGGACCTGCCGGAGGTAAGCCAAGCCTTATTGTGATCGACTCATAATAAGTGCTTCAATAGAAGCATGACGGAACACTTTGGCGGCCACGACGCATGGGCTGCGGCCCTGCGTGCCCACGGCCGCCGGGTGACCAAACAGCGGCTCGCCGTGCTGGCCGCCGTCGAACACCATCCGCACTCCCCCGCGGAGAGCATCCTGGCCGCCGCACGCACCGAACTTCCGGAGCTGACCGCGCAATCGGTGTACGTGGTCCTCGGAGACCTGACCGATCTGCACATGCTGCGCCGCTTCGAGCCGCCGCATTCGCCCGCCCTGTACGAGACCCGCGTCGGTGACAACCACCACCACGCCATCTGCGTCAGCTGCGGCCGCGTGGAGGACGTCGAATGCGCCGTCGGGCACGCGCCCTGCCTCACCCCGCACTGGGATGAGAACTCCAAGCCGATGACCATCCAGATCGCCGATGTGATGTATCAGGGCATCTGCCAGGACTGCCAAGCGTCCCAAAAACTTCCTTCTAATACGTCCCAAGTAATCGAGAAATAGGAGAAAAATGACTGCGAACATCTCTACAACCCAGTCCGGCGCGCCCGTCACTTCCGACGCGCACGCACAGTCCGTCGGCGCCGACGGCGCCATCATCCTCACGGACCACTACCTGATCGAAAAGCTCGCCCAGTTCAACCGCGAGCGCGTGCCGGAGCGCGTAGTGCACGCCAAGGGCGGCGGCGCGTTCGGTACATTCAAAGCCACCTCGGACATCTCCAAGTACACGAAGGCCGCGTTCCTGCAGCCCGGTGTTGAGACCGAGATGCTGATCCGTTTCTCCTCCGTCGCCGGCGAAGCAGGCTCCCCGGACACCTGGCGTGACCCCCGCGGTTTCGCCGTCAAGTTCTACACCTCCGAGGGCAACTACGACCTCGTGGGCAACAACACCCCCGTCTTCTTCATCCGCGACGGCATCAAATTCCCGGACTTCATCCACTCCCAGAAGCGCCTCCCGGGCACGCACCTGCGCGATGCCGACATGCAGTGGGACTTCTGGACCCTGTCCCCGGAATCCGCACACCAGGTGACCTGGCTCATGGGCGACCGTGGCCTGCCGGCCTCCTGGCGTGAAATGCAGGGCTACGGCTCGCACACCTACCAGTGGATCAATGCTGAGGGCGAGCGCTTCTGGGTCAAGTACCACTTCAAGTCCAACCAGGGCGTGAAGACCATGTCCGGTGACCAGGCTGAAGAGCTGGCCGGCTCGGACGCGGACTTCTACATCCGCGACCTGCAGGACAACATCGCCGAGGGCAACTTCCCGTCCTGGGAACTGCACGTCCAGGTCATGCCGTACGAGGACGCCAAGGGCTACCGATTCAACCCGTTCGACCTCACCAAGGTGTGGCCGCACTCGGACTACCCGCTCATCCACGTGGGCACCATGGAGCTGAACAAGAACCCGGAGAACTACTTCGCGCAGATCGAGCAGGCCACCTTCGCGCCGTCGAACTTCGTGCCGGGCATCGCTTCTTCCCCGGACAAGATGCTGCAGGCCCGCATCTTCTCCTACGCCGACGCACACCGCTACCGCGTGGGCACCAACCACGCGCAGATCCCGGTGAACCAGCCGAAGAACCAGGTCAACAACTACAGCCAGGACGGCGCCGGGCGTTACCACTTCAACGCCCCCTCCGTGCCGGTTTACGCCCCCAACTCCTTCAACGGCCCCGCAGCCGTTGAGCCGGCTTCCCCGGCCGGCGGCTGGGAGAACGACGGCGAGCTCACGCTCTCCGCACACTCCCTGCACGCCGAGGACGGCGACTTCGTCCAGGCCGGTACTCTGTACCGCGATGTGTTCGACGACGGCGCCAAGGCCCGCCTGCTGGACACCATCACCGGTGCGGTGGGCGGCGTGAAGAACGCCGAGATCAAGGAACGCGCCATCCAGTACTGGACCAACGTGGACGCCGAACTCGGCGCCAAGCTCCGCGCCAACCTGGGCGCGGGCTCCACTGACTCCGACGCCGAGGCTGCCAACAAGATCGGTTAGTTCCTCCGCCCCTGTGGTGCAACGCCCGCCCCGTCACGGTTTCCGTGGCGGGGCGGTCGTGTTTCCACACGGCTCTTGTTTCCACTTAGCTCTGGTTTCCACATAGGAGCCTGCCGCTCTGGCCGGGCTGCCCGGTGGTCCCTAGGATCACTGCATGAGTACATTCCAGGGCATCCCTGCAGGGGCATTCGCGTTCTATGCCGAACTTGAGCACAACAACCGGGAGTGGTGGCTGGAGCACAAGGACAGCTACAACACCCTGGTGCGGGATCCGGTCACCGCCCTGCTGGCCGAACTGGAGCCGCGGTTCGGGCCGGGCAAGATCTTCCGGCCTAACCGGGACATCAGGTTCTCCCAGGACAAATCGCCCTACAAGACTGCCCAGGGAGCGTTCGCGTCGTCCCAGGAAGGCGTGGGGTATTACGTCCAGGTGAGCGCCGAGGGACTGCTGGTGGGCGGCGGCTGCCACACCAGTTCGCCGGCCCAGCTGGCCCGCTTCCGGAACTCCGTGGATGCGTCCGGCACCGGCGAATCGCTCCGGCATATCGTGGAGACAGTGGCTGCCGCGGGCTTCGCGGTAGAGGGCGAAAAACTCAAGACCGTGCCGCGCGGTTTCGACAAGGACCATCCCCGGGCGGAGCTGCTCAAGCACAAGTCGCTGTCCGCCGGCATCGAGCTGGGCCAGCCGGAGTGGCTGGATTCGCCGGCGGCGGTGCAGGAAATCGAGGCGCTGTGGGACAAACTGCGGCCCTTGGTGGACTGGGTGGGCCGGTATGCGGCCCCTTGACGCCGGACTTCCTGTAGATGGGATAGCGCCCTATACATGGGATAATTGGGGGCATGGAAGCTAATCCCGCAGGGGCCCGCACGCTGGAGCGCGGACTCAGCCTGCTCGACCACGTCGCTGCGGGCGCCCACCGGCTAGAAGACATCACTCAGGCCTCGGGACTCAGCCGCTCGGCGACCCACCGCATGCTGACCACTCTCGTGGCGGGCCGGTACCTCAGCCAGCAGCCGGACCACAGTTACCACCTGGGGATCAAACTGCTGGAGCTCGGCACCAAGGCGGAGGCAAAGATCAGCCTCCCCGACACCGTGCAGACCATCCTCGCCGGGATCGCCAAGACCACGCAGGACACCACGCACCTGGGCATCCTCAGCGGCGACGATGTCCTGTACCTGGCCAAGGCCCGCGGCCATCGCGGCATCGAAATGGCGTCACGCCCCGGGGCACGGTTGCGGGCGCAGAACACCGCCATGGGCAAGGCCCTGCTGGCAGCCCAGTATGGAAATGACGAGGCCGCCCGCGCCTTCGATACCGCGGCAATCGCCACACCCCGCTCCATCCAGGATGTTGACGCGTTCCGGACTGTGTTGGATCAAGTCCGGGCGGACGGCTACGCGCTGGATGACCAGGAGAACGAACTCGGCATCACCTGTGTTGCCATCGCCATCCCGGACCTGCTCGGCAGGGTCGCGGCCGCTGTCTCCATCTCAGCCCCCAGCGTCCACATGACCCCGGAACGGATTCAATCGCTCGTGGCGCTGCTCCAGGACGTGCAGCCTGAGCTCAGCCGCTGCCTGCCGCCAGGATTTGAAAGGGCCTGGATCTAGCGCCCACGCGCCGATCCAGGCCCTTTCCGCCGGCCTCTTTACAGGATGCTCAGCGTGCCACGGGTTCCGTGGCGTCCAGCATGGCCAGCTCATGCCGGCGCGGCATGCCTTCCCAGTCGCCCGGCACCAGGCAGGCGAAAGCGCCCGTGCGGACCGCGGTCAGCAAACGCTCCTGCACCGAGGCGCCGGCCAGCAGGTCCGAGATGTAGCCGGCCACAAAGGCGTCGCCGGCCCCCACGGTGTCGATGGCGTTGACGCGGACGGCGTCCTGCACGTATTCCACCCCGTCGATCACCGCGGCACAGCCTGCGGCACCGCGCTTGATGACCGTCTGGCTTGGCCCGAGGGCGGTGACCCGGCGGGCAAGCTCCAGGGAGTCGTCGGACTTTCCCACCGCGATGGCGGCTTCGTCGTCCCCGGCGAACACGATGTCCGCCTGGGCAATGAAGTTCCGGAAGACGTCAGCGGCGTCGTCGGCGGACCACAGCGCGGCGCGGTAGTTGAGGTCGAACGAGACCAGGACGCCTGCTTCACGGGCAACGTCCAGCGCATGTTGCGCCGCCCGGGCTGCCTCCGGCGAAAGTGCGGGCGTGATGCCCGTGAGGTGCAGCAGCCGGGCGTTGGCAATCCGCTCGGCCGGGATGTTCTCCGGAGACAGCCGGGAGCCGGCGCTGCCGGCCCGGTAGTACCAGACCTTGAGCTGGTCCATGGTGCGCCGCTCTTTGATCATGAGGCCGGTGGGCGCCGACTCGTCACGCAGCGGGTCAACCACGATGCCCTCGGCCGCGAGCTCACGCAGGACGAGTTCACCGAGGCTGTCGTTGCCGACGCGTCCCACCCAGGTCACCGAGGTGCCCAGGCGCCGCAGCGCGATGGCAAAGTTGCTCTCGGAGCCGCCCATGCCCAGGCTGAGCGAGGACACCTGGGCCAGCGGGCCGGGCGTCTCGGCCTTCATCAGGCCCATCGTTTCCCCGAGGGTCACGACGTCGGTAAAGGTCACCGGGCACCCCTCGCCTGGACGGCGTCCGCCACCAGAGCGCTGAGCTGCCGGGCACGGGCCGTGAGGGCAGCGAGGTCCCCGCCGGAGAACGCATCACGGAGCAGCGGCCCGCCCAGGCTGACGGCAAGCGCCCCTGCGGCGATCCAGTCCGCGGCGTCATCGATGCCGATGCCACCGGACGGAATGACCCGCATGTCCGGGAACGGCCCACGCAGCTGCCCGATGTAGCCCGGGCCGACGGTGGAGGCAGGGAACAGCTTCACGGCCGTAGCCCCCGCCTGCATGCCGGTCAGCAGTTCGGTGGGCGTCAGCCCGCCGGGGAACACCGGAACACCGGCCGCAACCGCAGCGCGGATCACCTCCGTCACCATGGCGGGCGTCACCAGGTAGTCCGCGCCGCCGTCGAGCGCCTGCGCGGCCTGGTCACCGGAGATGACGGTGCCGACGCCGATTTCAGCGTCAGCGCCGAACTGCCGTTTGATGTCGGGCAGGAGGTCGAACACACCGTCCGTGCTGAGGGTCAGTTCGATGGACCGGATACCGCCCGTGACCAGGGCGTCGATGACCGGCGCGTACTCCCGGGCATGCCGGGCGCGGAGGACCGCCACCACAGGATTGGCCTGCAGGATGGCGGAAACGGGAGGGCTCTGGCGATCGCTCATCGGGCCAGCCACCCGCCGTCGACCGGCAGTACCACGCCGTGGATGTAGTCCGCAGCCGGGGAGGCCAGGAACACCACGGCGCCCGCGAGATCGCCGCCGGTGCCCCAGCGTGCCGCCGGGATCCGGACGGAAATCTGTTCATGGCGCTGGGCGTCTGCCAGCAGCGCCTCGTTCATGTCGGTGGCGATATAGCCCGGCGCAACCGCATTGACGTTCACGCCGCGGGGCGCCCATTCGTTGCACAACGCCTTGGTCAGCTGCGCCACGGCGCCCTTCGATGCGGCGTAGGCCGGAACCCGCAGGCCGCCCTGGAACGTGAGCAGGGAGGCCATGTTGATGATCTTTCCGCCACCGCGTTCCACCATCGGGGTGCCGAAGCCCTGGCACAGCTGGAAGACGGCGCGGGTGTTGATGGCCATCACGCGGTCGAAGTCGGACAGCGGGAACTCGGTCGCGTCGTGCCGGATCTGGGTTCCGGCGTTGTTGACCAGGATGTCGATCCGGTGTCCCGCCAGGGTTTCCGCTGCGGCGGCGGCAACGGACTCTTCGCTGCCCAGGTCCACATGGACCGCGGCGGCGGTGACGCCTGCCTTTTCGGCAGCGGCGGCCAGTTCCGGGGCCAGGGGGCCGCGCTGCAGTGCCACAACGCTGGCGCCGGCGTTGACCAGCCCGAGGGCAATGCCCAGGCCGATCCCGCGCGAGGCGCCGGTCACGGCCGCGGTTTTACCGCTGAGGTCAAACGGCGATTTCTCTGCTGTGTGGTTCATGAGCTTTCCTGGGTTGTCGCGGCGGGCGCCGCTGCTGGGCTGACAAAGACTTTGAGGACGCGTCCGGACGCCATCGCCTGGTCAAAGGCCTGGCGGGTGTCTTCCAGCGCGAACACCTGGGTGGGAATACGGTCCAGGCCCAGCTCACGGCTTTCGATGAGTTCCACCGCGCGTTCCACGGCCGCCCGGGTGTACACCCGGACGCCCACCACGGTGTTCTCGGCAAACGTCAGCGCCTGCAGGTCCAGTTCGACGGGCTTCTTATAGACGCCCACCAGGACCACGGTGCCGCGCACGCGGACGGCCCGGGGCAGCATCGCCGCGACCGAGGGGTGGGCGGCGGAGTCAAAGACGATGTCCGCGCCGTCCCCGCCCGTGGCGGCAAGGATGGCCTGAATAGGGTCGTCCCCGGGTGCCACCGTGGCGAAACCCAGTTCCTCGGCCACCTGGCGGCGAGCCTCTGACGGCTCCGAAATAAGGACGCTGCCGGCTCCCTGGTGGCGTGCCACCAGGGCTGTCAGGATGCCGATGGGCCCGGCGCCGAAGATCACCACCCGCTCGCCGCCGGCCAGGCAGGCCCGGGATACCGCGTGGACGGCCACAGCCAGCGGTTCGGCGAGGGCAGCCTCCTGGAGGGGCACGGCGTCGCTGACCGGGATGAGCGCGGAAGCAGGCAGTGCCACGTATTCGGCGAGGGAGCCGGCGACGTCGATCCCGTACAGTTTCAGCGCCCGGCAGACGTGGGTGTCCCCGCCGCTGCACGGGTGGCATTCGCCGCAGTGGATGAGGGGCTCCACGGTGACCCGGGTGCCCGCTGCCGGGCCGGTCTCCGCCGCGACCTCCACGATGCCGGTGATCTCGTGGCCCATGACCAGCGGGGCCTCGGCGCGGGGGTGCGTTCCGTGCAGGATGGAAAAGTCGGAGCCGCACAGGCCGGTCATTTCCGTGCGGACCAGGGCCCAGCCGGCGGGGATTTCCGGCACGGGCAGCTGCCGCGGTTCGATCGTGTCCGGCGCAGTCCACACAGCGGCGCGCATGGTGCTGTTCAGGAGTGCGGCGCTCATACCAGCACTCCTGCGTTCATCACGTTGCGCGGCATGCGTCCGGCGCAGACTTCGAGGACGTTTTCGACGGTGCGGCGTTTCAGTTCCGCATAGGATTCCTCGCTGTACCAGGCGGCGTGCGGTGTGAGCACGGCGTTTTCGCAGCCGATCAGCGGGCTGGTCAGGGCCAGGGGTTCTTCTTCGAAGACGTCCAGCCCGGCGCCGTAGAGCTGGCCGCTGGCCAGGGCGTCGGCAACCGCAGCGGTGTCCACCACTCCCCCGCGGCAGGTGTTGACCAGCACGGCGCCGCGTTTCATCTGCGCGAGCACGCCGGCGTTGATCAGGTGGTGTGTATGGGAGTTGAGCGGCACGTGGAGGGACACCACGTCTGCGCGGGAAATCACTTCCTCAAACCCGACGACGGCGACTCCTTCCGCCGTCGTCGTACCGATTTCCGCGAGCGGGTCGGATCCGATCACCGTGTAGCCCAGCCCCTTGGCCTTGCGGGCGGTGGCCGCGCCGATCAGGCCCAGGCCCACCACACCGAAGACCCTGGTGGACATCCGGTGCAGTGGCTGGACCGGGAGCAGCGAGTGTTCCCCGCGCCGCAGGCCGCGGTCCAGCCGGGTGATTCCGCGGGCCAGGCTGACGGCCAGGGCAATGGCGTGGTCGCTGACATCCTCGGTTCCGTAGTCCGGCACGTTGCAGACGGCGACGCCGCGGGCGGTGGCCGCCCCGACGTCGAGGGTGTCCACGCCCACGCCGTACCGGCCGATCGCCTTCAGCCGCGGCAGGGCAGTCAGGACGCGGTCCGTGATGGGGGCGTACTGGACCACGATGGCGTCGGCCCCGGCAGCCGCGGCAATGACGTCCTCCTCGGTCCGGCACTGGGCAAGGACCAGTTCCACGCCGGCGGCGTCGGCGACGGCCTGCTCGATGGCGATGGAGTCGTGGTCGCAGTCGGTGATAACGATGCGGGTGGGCGTGGCTGGCATTACTTGGCGTCCTCTTCTGTGAGCAGGTCACGATCGACGGTTTCGGGGGCTTTGATGGTGGTGACCAGGCTGATGCCCATCATGGCCATCATGTAGATGGCGACCGGGATCCAGGAGCCGCTGAACGCGGTGACCAGCGCCGAGCAGATGAGCGGTGCGATGCCGCCGCCGAAGACGGAGGAGAATTCCCGGCCAAGCGCGACGCCGGCGTAGCGGTACCGGGAACCGAAGAGCTCGGGGAAGTACGCTGCCTGGACGCCCACGGATCCCTGCGCGGCGAAGATGAAGCCGAGCACGATCACCAGCGAGATCAGGAACAGGTTTCCGGTGTTCAGCAGCAGGAAGGCCGGGACGGGGAAAACAAACAGGAACGCCGTGATGATGAGGTACATCCGGCGGCGGCCGAAGCGGTCCGAGAGGGTGCCGAAGGCGTAGGCCGAGACGCAGGCGAACAGAGCGCCCACCAGCAGGACCTTGGGAATGAACGTCGCGTCAATCTTGAGCTGAGTGATCAGGTAGGAGCCCAGGAATACCTGGAAGATGTACGAGTGCGCGTTGGCGCCCACGTTCATAAAGAAGACGCGGAACAGGCCCGCCCGGCCGTTCTTGACGACGTCGGCCACGGGAGTGGCGCGGATGGCGCCGGCGATCTCTTCCTTCTTTTCCTCAAAGACCGGTGATTCCTTCAGCTTGCGGCGGATGACGTAAGCGGCGATGGTCACAAAGATCGACGAGAAGAACACGAGCCGCCAGCCGTAGGCTTCCAGGGCCTCGCGGGGCATCATCTGCACCAGGATCCAGACGACGGCGCCCATCGCGGTGCCGGCGGCGGCACCAACGAAGACGAGTGAGGCGTAGCGTCCGCGGCTGCCCTTGGGCGCAGTTTCCGCCACCAGGACCACGCCGCCCGCCTGTTCGGCGCCGGCGCCGAATCCCTGGAGGAAGCGGCAGGCAACCAGCAGCACGGGCGCCCAGATGCCCGCCTGCTCGTAGGTGGGCAGCAGGCCGATGGCGAACGTGGCGATGCCCATCAGGAAGAGCGTGGCAACCAGCACCCACTTGCGTCCCAGCCGGTCACCGTACTTGGAGAAGAAAAGGCCGCCGAGGGGGCGTGCCCCGAAGCCGACGGCGTAGGCACCGAACGCGGCGATGATCCCGATGGCGGGGTCGATGTTCGGGAAGAAGATCTTGTTGAAGATGATCGCCGATGCGGTTCCGTAGATCACAAAGTCGTACTGTTCGAGCGCGGTGCCGATCAGGCCGGCCCATGCGGCCCTGCGGACGGGCGCCTTGTCAGTGGCCCCGGGGGCCACCTCATTGCCTTCGGGGTCCAGGACCGCCGACTTACTGCGAACAACATCGTTCTCAGCCACAGTTCACCATTTCTCTTTGGTGCCGAAGCACGTTTCCGATTATCGGGACGACATCCCGAAAACTCCAAGCACGACTATATAGGTGTTATCGGCCAGATCACAAAGGCGGGTTAAACGGCAGAGGCACCCTGCCACCAATGGGGTGGACGGGTGCCTCTGTCTTCCGTGCAGGCCTAGGAGAGCGCGGGCTCCTTGGCGTCCACGGCAGACTTGGCCTCGGCGAACTTTTCGTTCAGGCGGGAGTGCCGCTGGCCGTACGCGAAGTAGATCACGACGCCGATGACCAGCCAGCCGGCGAAGAAGATCCACGTCTCCACGGCGAGGTTCGTCATCAGGTACAGGCACAGGACGGCCGAAACCACGGGGAGGACCTTGCCGAACGGGACGCGGAAGGACGGCTTCAGGTCCGGGCGCTTCTTGCGCAGCACCAGGATGCCCAGGCTCACCACCACAAACGCGGACAGCGTGCCGATGTTGATCATTTCCTCCAGCAGGTCAACGTTGGTCAGGCCGGCCACCAGTGCTACGGCGGCGCCGCAGATGATCTGGAGGCGGACCGGCGTCGAACGCTTTACGCTGGTCTTGGACAGCGCGCGGGGCAGCAGCCCGTCGCGGCTCATGGCCAGCACCACGCGGGACAGCCCCATCAGCAGCACCATGATGACGGTGGTGAGGCCGATCAGGGAGCCGAAGGCGATGACCTTGGCCGCGGTGGTGTTGCCGACGGCCTCGAAGGCGGTGGTGAGGGTGGGCGTTTCTGCTGCCGCGAGGTCCGTGTAGGACACCATGCCGGTGAGCGCGAGGGACACCAGGATGTAGAGCAGCGTCACCACGGCCAGGCCGCCGAAGATGCCGCGCGGCAGGGTCTTCTGCGGGTTCTTGACTTCCTCCGCGGACGTGGCCACGACGTCAAAACCGATGAAGGCGAAGAACACCAGCGCGGCGCCGGCGAAGATGCCGAGCGTGCCGTACTGGGCGGGCGCGGCACCGGTGAGGAAGCCAAAGAATGACTGCTTCAGGACATCCGCGGCGCCACCGGCGGTGGGTTCCGCGGCGGGCACGAACGGCGTGTAGTTCTCGAACTTCACGTACGTGAAGCCCACCACGATCACGAACAGCACCACGGCGATTTTGATCAGGGTGAAGATGTTGCCCACGCGGGCGGAGAGCTTGGTGCCCAGCACCAGGAGCACGGTGAAGACGGCAACGATCAGGAACGCGCCCCAGTAGAGGTCCACGCCGCCGAGAGAGAGCGCCGGCGGCACGTCGGCCCCCATCAGCGCAAACACCTTGCTGAGGTAGATGCCCCAGTACTTGGCGATCACTGCCGCGGCGGTGAAAAGTTCCAGGATCAGGTTCCAGCCGATGATCCACGCCAGCAGCTCGCCCATGGTGGCGTACGTAAAGACGTAGGCGGACCCGGCGACCGGAATGGCGGTGGCGAACTCGGCGTAGCACATGATGGCCAGGGCGCACGTGACGGCGGCAATGGCGAAGGACAACGTCACGGCGGGGCCGGAGAAGTTGGCCGCGGCCTTGGCTCCCACCGAGAAGATGCCGGCGCCGACAGCGACGGCGACACCCATGATCATCAGGTCCCAGCTGCTGAGCGACCGCTTGAGCTTGCGTCCGGGTTCATCGGCGTCGGCGATGGACTGCTCGATGGATTTGGTCCGGAGAAGGTTCATAAGGAGATCCACAATCCTGATAGGGGATGGAAACAGACTTACCAACTTTACTGTCCGTCCACTGGACGGTTCCAACCGTCCCGCATTGTGAGACACCCATAGTGCCGAAGTTAATTGCGAAAAACACCTTGAGGCCCTCCGATTGGAGGGCCTCAAGGGTAAAGCATCGAACCGACTAGACGGGCCAGTCCATCAGCTTTGACCGGATCAGGAACCGCTTTCCTTCCGGCGACTCAACCGAGAACCCGCTCCCCCGGCCCTCGACCACGTCCACGGTCAGATGGGTGTGGCTCCAGTAGTTGAACTGCTCCTTGGACATCCAGAACTCGAGGGGCTGCGGATCCAGGCCGTCGGCGATGTCGAACAGCCCCAGGAGGACGTCCGCTTCCGCGGTGATGAACTCCCCGGCCGGATAACACATAGGCGAGGACCCGTCGCAGCAGCCGCCGGACTGGTGGAACATCAGGGGCCCGTGCTGCCCCCACAACTTCCTGAGCAGTCCCAGGGCCTCGGCGGTGAGAGCCACGCGGGAGATGTCCTCCCCGGGCAGCGTCACCGCCGCGTTAAGCCCCGCCTCCATCATCAGTACCTGATAACGACGCGGCCGTCGATCTTGGCGTGCTTCATCTCGTCAAGAACGGCGTTGACCTCGGAGAGCTCCCGGGTGGAGACCGTGGGGTGGATCTTGCCCTCGGCGTAGAACTCGAGGGCTTCCTCCAGGTCCTGCCGGGTTCCCACGATCGAGCCGCGGACGGTCAGGCCCTTGAGCACAATCTCGAAGATCGGTGCCGGGAAGTCGCCCGGCGGCAGGCCGTTGAACACAATCGTCCCGCCCCGGCGGGCCATGCCGATCGCCTGGCCAAAAGCAGACGGGTGTACTGCGGTGACCAGGACTCCATGGCAACCTCCGGTTTCACGTTGGATGACTTCGACGGGATCTTCGTGCAGCGCGTTGACGGTGAGCTCGGCGCCGTGCTTCTTGGCCAGGGCGAGTTTGTCGTCCGCGATGTCAACGGCAGCAACCCGCAGTCCCATGGCAACCGCGTACTGGACGGCAATGTGCCCCAGTCCGCCGATACCGGAGATGGTGACCCACTGTCCGGGCTTGGCCTCGGTCATCTTCAGGCCTTTGTAGACAGTGACGCCGGCGCAAAGCACCGGCGCGACCTCAACGGGGTCCGAGCCCGCCGGGATGCGGGCGGCAAAGCGCGTGTCCACGAGCATGTACTCCCCGAAGGAGCCGTCCACACTGTAGCCGGCATTCTTCTGTACCTCGCAGAGTGTCTCCCAGCCGGTGCGGCAGTACTGGCAGTCGCCGCAGGCGGACCAGAGCCAGGCGTTGCCGACGAGGTCTCCGACGGCAAGGTCGGTGACACCTTCGCCCAGGGCAACCACTTCGCCCACGCCTTCGTGGCCGGGGATGAACGGCGGTGTCGGCTTGACCGGCCAGTCGCCCGCTGCTGCGTGGAGGTCTGTGTGGCAGACGCCGGTGGTGATGACCTTGACCAGCGCCTCACCCCGGCCCGGGGTGGGAATGGGGAGGGTCTGGATCTGAAGATCCTTGCCGAATTCGGTTACTACTGCTGCTTGCATTGTCGTCGTCATTGGCGAAATCCTTGCGTAGATAAAGCGATGGTGCGGTGGAGGTGGTGCTGCCTTCCTGAGGGGTGGCCAGGACGGTGCAGGCGGGGACGGACCGGTGCTGATCCGTCCCCGCCCGGGCTAAGGGCGGAGTGGGGCGCGAGGGCCCCGTCGTGGCGACGGAGTCGACACCACGGGAGCGCCCCACTCCCTTAGAAGAAGCCGAGCTTGTTCTCGTTGTAGCTGACCAGGAGGTTCTTGGTCTGCTGGTAGTGGTCCAGCATCATGGAGTGGTTTTCACGTCCGATGCCGGAGGACTTGTACCCGCCGAACGCGGCGCCGGCCGGGTAGGCGTGGTAGTTGTTGACCCAGACGCGGCCGGCCTGGATCTCGCGGCCCGCACGGTAAGCGACGTTGCCGTTGCGGGACCAGACGCCGGCGCCGAGGCCGTACAGGGTGTCGTTGGCGATGCCCATGGCGTCGTTGTAGTCGCTGAAGCGGGTCACGGAAACAACAGGGCCGAAGATCTCCTCCTGGAAGATCCGCATCTTGTTGTGGCCTTCGAAGATGGTCGGCTGGACATAGTAGCCGCCGGCCAGGTCGCCGGGCATGTCGGCCCGGGCACCGCCGGTGAGCACCTTGGCGCCTTCCTGCTTGCCGATGTCGATGTAGGAGAGGATCTTTTCCAGCTGGTCATTGGAGGCCTGGGCGCCAAGCTGGGTTTCGGTGTCCAGCGGGTTGCCCTGGATGATTTTCTCCACCCGGGCCACGGCGTCGGCCATGAAGGAATCGTAGATGTCCTCCTGGACCAGGGCGCGGGACGGGCACGTGCAGACCTCGCCCTGGTTGAAGGCGAAGAGCGTGAAGCCCTCCTGCGCCTTGTCGTAGAACGCGTCGTTGGTGTCCGCGACGTCGTTGAAGAAGATGTTCGGGCTCTTGCCGCCGAGTTCCAGGGTGACCGGGATCAGGTTCTGGCTGGCGTACTGGCTGATCAGGCGCCCGGTGGAGGTTTCGCCGGTGAAGGCGATCTTGCGGATCCGCGGGCTGGAAGCCAGCGGCTTGCCGGCCTCCACGCCGAAGCCGTTGACCACGTTGAGGACACCGGCCGGCAGGAGTTCGCCGATAAGCTCCATCAACACAAGGATGGACGACGGCGTCTGCTCGGCCGGCTTGAGGACCACGGCGTTGCCGGCGGCGAGGGCCGGGGCAAGCTTCCAGACGGCCATCAGGATGGGGAAGTTCCACGGGATGATCTGGCCCACGACGCCGAGCGGCTCGTGATAGTGGTAGGCGGTGGTGTCGTCGTCGAGCTGGGACAGCCGGCCTTCCTGGGCGCGGACGGCCGAGGCGAAGTAGCGGAAGTGGTCCGCGGCGAGCGGGATGTCCGCGTTGAGGGTTTCGCGGATGGGCTTGCCGTTGTCCCAGGATTCCGCGACGGCGAGCATCTCGAGGTTCTCGTCGATGCGGTCGGCGATCTTGTTCAGGATGGCGGCGCGCTCGGCGACGGAGGTTTTGCCCCAGGACGGTGCGATCTTGTGGGCGGCGTCCAGTGCCAGCTCGATGTCTTCCGCGGTGCCGCGGGCAACTTCGCAGAAGACCTTGCCGGTGACGGGTGTGATGTTCTCGAAGTACTGGCCCTTGACGGGGGCAACCCACTCGCCGCCGATCCAGTTCTCGTAACGGTCCTTGAACGTGACCTTCGAACCCTCGGTACCGGGCTGGGCGTAAACAGTCATTGCTAGCTCCTTTGCTGTGCATGAAAGGTGGCGCCTGATGATGGCGGCCGCCGTTGGTTTCAGCGTAGGAGTGTGAAGGTTGCAGTCAGGTTGCGCCGGTGTGAGCCAGCTCACGGCCCCGCCCGACCACCGGGGGACGTCGCGGTTAAGCGCCCAGTTCCGCTTCCAGCCGTTCAAGGTCCGCGACGACGGCGGCCCGCTTGGGCGAGCGCGCCGGCAGCAGCTTCAGGGCGACGGTACGGACGTCGACGTCGTCCCTCGCCTCCGGCAGGGCCGCGTACTTGAGCAGCGTCTCGGCACTGCCGTCCGTCAGGACCGCTTCACGCATGAGCGAGGAGACCCTGTCGCGGAGGTCGATGATGCCCGGCGCTTCGGAGCGCGGCAGCACCGCGCCGCGGTAGATTTCCAGCGCAATGCGGTGGGCGCCGCGCTGCAGGCAGTTCAGCACCTGCCCGCTGTCCGGGACGAGGTCCATGGTGAGTTTGTATGGCCTGGATTCGGGGACGGCGGCCGGGTTGAGCTGCTGGAGGATCTTGCGCAGCCGGACCATTTCCGCGCGGAGCGTCATGGTGGGGCCGTCGCCCGGGTAGAGCAGGACACTGAGCTCCTCGGCGCTCAGCCCGTCCGGGTGGGTGCTGAGCAAGGCGAGGATTTCACTGTGCCGGGCGGACAGCGCCACCGTTTTGCCTTCGATGCTGAGCAATGCCTGGTCGCGGCCCAGCAACTGCAGGCTGTTGCGGTACAGGCTGCCTTCCTTGGCGCCGCCCGCTCCCCCGGCAGAACCGGGCCTGGCCGACCGTGACGCGGTGCTGGAGTTCCGCCGTCGGGCCGGCCGGCTGGCAAGGGTGGCCGCCAGCTGCAGCCGCTCCACACGGAGCTGCGCCTGGGCGGCGGCGACGGTCGCCTCGACGAGCGAGAGCGTGTGGGGTGCCACCGCGCTGGCTTTGCCCGTGATGTCCACAACGCCCAGCAGCGCACCGGAATCCGGATCGTGGAACGGGACGGCGGTGCAGCTCCACGCGTGCACGGACCGCTGGTAATGCTCCGCCCCGGAAATCTGGATGCCGCGGCCCAGGGCCAGGGCAGTGCCGGGAGCGCTGGTGCCCACGGTGGCCTCCGACCAGTCGGCGCCCGGCACGAACATCATGCCTTCGGCACGGCGCTGCAGGGCCGGATCGCCTTCCACCCACAGCAGCCGGCCCACCTCATCACCCACGGCAACGAGCAGGCCGCTGTCGTGGCTCGGCTGGACCAGGAGCTTGTGGATCACGGGCATGATGCTGGCCAGGGGGTGCTGCCGCCGGTATTCCTCGAGCTCGTCGGCGTCCAGGGCAAGGGGCGCTTCGGGGTTGTCAGGGTTGGCTTTCAACCGGGCGGACCGTTGCCAGGATTCCCGGATCAGCCGCCGCAGGCCGGGGATTTCCGGCGTGTTCGGAAACGCTTGGGCGTCGAGCTGCTCATGGGCGGCCAGGGCATGACGCTGGGCAAGTGCAGTCGCTTCGCCGCCGGACGTCGGCGGCAGGATCAGGTTCCTCATCGAACTCCCATCGGTCCTGCAAGTCTACTGGCCGCCGGCGCGAAGCCTCCAGCGCCCGCCCTCGTGGGTCAGGCGCGGGAGATGTTGATCATTTCCTCGCGCGGGACTACTTTGATCCGTTCACGCACGACGGCGGCGGTCCCGTCGGCGCCGACCTCGCCTGCTGTCCACGCGGCGCCGAGGGCTGCTTCGTGCGCGTCCAGCTTGATCCAGCCCTCCCAGGTGGTGAACTCGATGCCGCGCTCCGTCAGGAGGTCGATGATGGCCTGCGGGTCCGGGTTCTGGGCGGGTGGCAGGGTGAGCCTGTCCTCCAGCAGGAAGCCGATGGTCTCCAGGGCGTCGCCCTTGGTGTGCCCGATCAGGCCCACCGGCCCGCGCTTGATCCAGCCGGTGGCGTAGATTCCGGGGACGGGGTTGCCGTCGGCGTCGAGCACGCGGCCGCCCTCGTTCGGGATCACTCCGCGTTTGGCGTTGTACTCCAGTTCGTCCAGGGGAGAGCCGTGGTAGCCGATGGCGCGGTACACGGCCTGGACGGGGTAGTCCACAAACTCGCCCGTGCCTTTGACGTTGCCGGTGCCATCCAGCTCCATCCGCTCAAACTTGATGCCGGCAACCCGGCCGGACCCGCCGTCGTCGGGGTCCTGGTAGATCTCCACCGGGCTGTGCAGGAAGTGCAGGTGCAGGCGGCGGGAGGACGGCTCTTCCGCTTCGGTGTGCTCCTCCACGAGCCAGTTGGTCAGCGTGTTCACCATGGTCTTGATCTGGTTGTTGCTGCGGATGGCGTCATCGGAGGCTTCGTCGAACTCGAAGTCCTCCGGGTACAGGACAATGTCCACGTCCTTCATGTGGCTCAGCTCGCGCAGTTCCAGCGGCGTGAACTTGACCTGTGCCGGGCCGCGGCGGCCGAAGACGTGGACATCCGTCACCGGGGAATTCTTCAGGCCCTGGTAGACGTTGTCCGGGATTTCGGTGGTGAGGAGTTCATCGGGGTGCTTGACCAGCATCCGGGCCACGTCCAGCGCCACGTTGCCGTTACCTATCACGGCGATTTCCTTGGCATCCAGCGGCCATTCGCGGGGCACGTCCGGGTGGCCGTCGTACCAGGACACAAAGTCGGCGCCGCCGAACGAGCCCTGCAGCTCGATGCCGGGGATGTCCAGGTCCGCGTCCTTGATGGCGCCGGTGGAAAAGATCACGGCGTCGTAGAAGGCGCGGAAGTCATGGAGGGTGAGGTCGCGGCCGTACGTGACGTTGCCCAGGAAGCGGATGTCGCCCCGGTCCAGGACCTTGTGCAGGGCGTTCACGATGCCCTTGATGCGCGGGTGGTCGGGGGCCACGCCGTAGCGGATCAGGCCGTACGGGGCGGGGTAAGCCTCAAAAAGGTCGATACTGACCTCAAAATCGCCGTCCTTCACGCCGCTGGACTTGGTCAGGATATCCGCCGCGTAAACACCTGCCGGTCCCGCACCCACAATGGCAACGCGGAGTGGACGTTTGGAGGTGGTTTCGCCTGGGTTGGACACCGGGAGCCCTTCTGGAAGGAGGATTTCGCGCCGGAGGCGCTGAGTGCAGTGCACAGTGCAGTTGCGCACAATGTCCCATTCTAAATGTGTTGCAGCGGCACCACGTCGCTTTCGCGGTACAGCAGCGCCCGCAGCTCGGCCTCCGCGGAATCCAGGCGTTTGGGGTCGATGGTCTCCCCCGCGGCGAAGTGGTCCAGCAGCCGGGGATCAACGTAGCTTTTCCGGGCGATCGACGGCGTGTTCCCCAGCACCGCGGCAGCCTCCAGCATGGCCACGCTGATGGCGCCCTTCCGCGCCGTAACGGTCGGTTGCGGGCCGCTGCGTGCCAGGCTGACGGCGGCGGCTACCGTCCCGTGCAGGGTCCGGAAGTCCTTGGCGGTGAAGTCCAGGCCCGTCCGCTCCTTGACGTAGGCATTGATGTCCGCGCTGGTGACCGGCCGCCAGGTCCGGCCCTCCTTGAACGCCAGCAGCCTGGCGTTTCCACCGCGGCGCTTGAGCGTCCGCACCAGGGCGGCCAGGTCGGCGTCGTGGATTTCCGACTCCCAGTCCTTCCCGCTCTTGGCCGGAAACTTCAGCACCAGGCACTCCTTGCGGACGTGCACGTGCGCACACAGGAGCGTGGCCAGGCCGTGGCTGCCGTTCTCGTTGGTGTAGCGCTCGGACCCCACGCGCAGGGACCCGCTGTCCAGCATCCGGAAGGCCGCCGCCAGGACGCGTTCGCGGCTGGGGCCGTCGCTGCGCAGGTCCAGGGTGACCAGCCGGCGGGCAGTGGGCAGTGACTCGGCCAGCTGCAGGGCGCGGCTGAACTTCACGCGGTCTTTCCGTTCCCGCCATGCCGGGTGGTAGATGTACTGGCGCCGGCCCACCGCATCGAGGCCTGTCGCCTGGATGTGCCCGTTGTCGAACGGCGCAATCCAGACGTCGGTCCAGGCCGGCGGGATGCCGATGCTTTCCAGCCGGTCCCGGACAGGCCCCTGCTGCAGTGTGGAGCCGTCCAGGTCCCGGTAGCTGAAGCCCGTCCCGGCGGGCACGCGACGGTAGCCGCGGCCGTTGGTGTTGCTGCGGCGGAGCCTCACGGGACGGCAACCAGCGGGGTCATCGGTTCCATGAAGGAAAGCGTACTGAGTTTTGACTGGAATACGCGTCCATCAACTGGTGTTAATGGTTACGTGCCTACTCCCCCTGAAACCGACTCTTTACCCAAGACCGCTGTGACCGCGCCAGCAGGCCCCAAGGCTGTGGACAAGGAGACGACGGCGGGAGTCCTGTTCGGTTTCGGCGCGTACGGGCTGTGGGGGCTGCTCCCGCTGTACTTCTTTGCGCTGATGCCCGCCGGTGCGGTGGAGATCGTGGCCAACCGCGTGGTGTGGTCGCTGCTCTTCTGCGTCCTCCTGATCACGGTCACCCGGTCCTGGCGTGCGCTGGCAGCAGCCTTCCGCGACCGTTCCGTGTTCGGCACCCTCGCCATCGCGGCCGCGCTCATTGCCGTGAACTGGCTGACCTATACCTACGGCGTCACCACCGGCCAGGCCGTCGAAGCCGCCCTGGGCTACTTCATCAATCCCCTGGTCTCGGTCCTCCTGGGTGTGTTCGTCCTGAAGGAGAAGCTGCGCCCCCTCCAGTGGGCCGCCGTCGGAATCGGTTTTGTAGCAGTGGGCGTGCTAACGGTGAGCTACGGCAAACTGCCCTGGATCGCCCTGACGCTGGCCGTCAGCTTTGGCCTGTACGGGTTCGTGAAGAAGCGCGTTGGCCCGAAGGTGGACGCGGTGACCAGCCTCAGCGTGGAAACCATCGTGCTGGCCCCGATCGCCGCGGCCACCATGGTGTTTCTCGGCGCCAGCGGCGCGGCCACCCTGGCGAGCCAGGGCCCCGGGCACTTCTGGCTCTTGGTGGCCTCCGGCGTCATCACCGCGGTGCCGCTGCTGTTCTTTGGCGCGTCGGCCCGCCGGCTTCCCATGACCACCATCGGGCTGCTGCAGTATGTTGCCCCGCTCCTGCAGTTCATCGTGGCGCTGGTGGTGTTCCAGGAAGCCATGACCGCCAGCCGCTGGATCGGCTTCGGCGTGGTGTGGCTGGCCCTGCTGGTGCTGACCGTCGATATGCTGCGGATGGCAGGCAAGAACTCAAGGGCAAGGAAGCGGGCCCGCACCTCATAGTACGAACACTTGAGGCCCGAACATTAAGCGCGAACTGGCAGCTGATGACCTCAAATCCGGGATTTGACGTCATCTGCTGCCAGTTCGCGCAGGGATGTATGTGGCGCTCGGGGCCGGGTCCTAGGCGTTGGCCTTGATGGCCGCGGCCAGGACGTCCAGGCCGTCGTTCAGCAGGTCGTCGGTGATGACCAGCGGGGGCAGCAGGCGGATGACGTTGCCGTAGGTGCCGCAGGTGAGGATGATGACACCCTCCTTGAGGCAGGCAGCGGCCACAGCCTTGGTCAGCTCCGGGTTGGGCTCCTTGGAGCCGGCCTGGACCAGTTCCACGGCCAGCATCGCGCCGCGGCCGCGGATGTCGCCGATCACGGACTTCCCGGCGCCGGCCAGTTCGGCCTGCAGTTCCTGCAGGCGTCCCGTGGCGAGCGATTCGATGTGGCGGGCGCGCCCGGCGAGGTTGTACTCCTCCATGGACCCGATCGCGGCCAATGCGGCAGCGCACGCCACCGGGTTGCCGCCGTAGGTGCCGCCCAGTCCGCCCGGGTGGACGGCGTCGAGCAGGTCAGCACGGCCGGTGATCGCGGAGAGCGGCATGCCGCCGGCGATGCCCTTGGCCATGGTGATGATGTCTGGAACAACGTCCTCGTGGTTGACCGCGAACCATTCGCCGGTGCGGCAGAAGCCGGACTGGACCTCGTCGGCGATGAACACGACGCCGTTGGCCTTGGCCCAGGCGGCCAGCGCGGGCAGGAAGCCCTCGGCGGGGACGATAAAGCCGCCCTCGCCCTGGATGGGTTCGATGATGATCGCGGCAACCTGGTCGCCGCCGATCTGCTTCTCGATCATGGTGATGGCGCGCTTGGCGGCCTCGGCACCGGTGATCGAGGGGTTCTCCTCGCGGTACGGGTAGCTCATGGGCATGCGGTAGACCTCGGGCGCGAACGGGCCGAAGTTGGTCTTGTACGGCATGGCCTTCGCGGTCAGCGCCATGGTCAGGTTGGTGCGGCCGTGGTAGGCGTGGTCAAAGGCGACGACGGCGTCACGCCCGGTGGCGAGGCGTGCCACCTTGACGGCGTTCTCCACTGCCTCGGCGCCGGAGTTGAACAGCACGGTCCGCTTCTCGTGGTCGCCCGGGGTCAGGCGGTTGAGCTGCTCGGCGAGTGCCACGTAGCTTTCGTACGGGGTGACCATAAAGCAGGTGTGGGTGAAGTGCTCCACGGCTTCCTTCACGGCCCCGACGACGGCGGGATCGGACGCGCCGACGCTGGTCACCGCGATGCCCGAGCCGAGGTCGATGAAGGAGTTGCCATCGACGTCGTGGATGATGCCGCCGTCGGCGTCCGCAACGTAGACCGGAACGGCGGACGCGACACCAGCGGCGACCACTGCCTTGCGGCGCTCGGTCAGGGCGATGGACTTGGGGCCCGGGAAGTCGGCCTGGACACGGCGCTTCTGTTCCAGGCGGAAGGTGATTTCACTTGCTGTGGTGCTCATGGGAGGGCCTTTCTTGAAAGCGTGGGGATTAGGCGTCGAGCGCGGACATAACGTGCTTGATGCGCGTGTAGTCCTCGACGCCGTACATGGAGAGGTCCTTGCCGTAGCCGGACTGCTTGAAGCCGCCGTGGGGCATTTCGGCCGTGAGGAGGATGTGGGTGTTAATCCAGACCGCGCCGAAGTCCAGGTCGCGGCTCATCCGCATGGCGGTGCCGTGGTCGGATGTCCAGACGCTGGAGGCGAGGGCGTATTCGACGTCGTTCGCCAGCTCGAGTGCCTCCGCCTCGGAGGAGAACTTCTGCACGGTGATGACCGGGCCGAAGGTTTCCTTCTGGACGATGTCGTCCGTCTGCTTGGCGCCGGTGACGATGGTGGGTTCGAAGAAGAAGCCCTTGTCCCCGGCGCGGTGCCCGCCCGTGACAATCTTGCAGTTTTCCGGGAGGTGCTCCACCACAGAGGTGACGGCGTTGAAGTGGTTCACGTTGTTCAGCGGGCCGAAGTAGTTGTCTTCGTCGTTCTGCGAGCCGGTGTGCAGGGTCTTGGTGTGTTCCACCATGGCTGCCACGACGTCGTCGTGGACCGAGTCCTCCACCAGCACGCGCGTGATGGCGGTGCAGTCCTGGCCGGCGTTGAAGAAGGCGAACTCGGCGATGGCCGCCGCGCTCTTCTTGATGTCGGCGTCCTTGAAGACGATGGCCGGAGCCTTGCCGCCGAGCTCCAGGTGGGCGCGTTTGAGGCCCTTCGCGGCCCCGGAGGCCACGGCGATGCCGGCGCGGACCGAGCCCGTGATGGAGACCAGGCCGGGGACCCGGTGTTCCACCATCATGGCGCCGGTTTCGCCGGTTCCCAGCACCACGTTCAGCACGCCGGCAGGCAGGATGTCACCGGCCAGGCGGGCCAGCACCAGGGTGGATTCGGGGGTGGTGTCGGAGGGCTTGAGGACCACGGTGTTGCCGGCGGCGAGCGCAGGGCCGATCTTCCAGATGGCCATCAGGAACGGGTAGTTCCAGGGCGCAACCTGGGCCACCACTCCGATGGGTTCGCGGCGCACGTAGGAGGTGTGGCCTTCGAAGTACTCGCCCGCCGACTTGCCTTCCAGGATGCGCGCGGCACCGGCGAAGAAGCGGAGTTGGTCGGCGCCGGCGGCAATTTCCTCGGAGGCAATGAGGGAGCGGACCTGCCCGGTGTTGCGGTGCTGCGCCTCCACAAGTTCGTCGCTGTGGGCTTCAACGGCGTCCGCGAGCTTGAGCAGCATCAGCTGGCGCTGCCCGGGGGTGACGTGCTTCCAGGTCTTGAAGGCGTCCTTGGCCGCGGTCATGGCGGCGTCGACGTCGGCCTGGATGGAGACGGCAGACTGCGCCACTACCTCGCCGTTGGTGGGATTAACGATGTCCAGCAGGGCGGTGCCCGCGGGCGTGACGAACTCACCATTGATGAAGTTCTGCAAGGTATGAACCACGGTGTACAACCTCTTTCATAGGGAACATCAGCTGCGAAGCGGATGGTTGCGACTGCCTTGAGCCTATGCCAGCACCTTCCCCCCGGGGAATAGCCACCTGCACACCTTTGGCCGCAATGTTTAGTGCGGTTGACCAGCGTCCGTCTATCCTTGTTCCATGGCCATTTCCCTCGCCACCCTGCTCGGCGTGCACTCCCTCCACCTGTCCAATGCAGGCCTTGCCGAGACCACCTGGCACGAGGACATCAACTGGGTCGCCGTCACGGAGCTGGAGGACCCGCAGCGTTTCCTCAGCGGCGGCGAACTGGTGCTCACCACCGGCATGCGCCTGCGGTCCGCGCCCGAGCAGCGGCGCTTCGTGCGGCAGGTCCAGCGCGCCGGAGCAGTGGGCATCGGGTTCGGGACAGGACTGACGCACGACGCCGTCCCGCCGGCCCTGATTGCCGAAGCCAACCGCTGGGGGCTGCCGATCGTCCAGGTGCCGTACGAGACTCCGTTCATTGCCATCGGCAAGCTGGTGGCGGAAGCGCAGGCCGCTGATCATGTCGCCAAGCTGGAGCGCCTGATCGCGGGCCACCAGATCCTGGCCCGCGCCCTCCTCACCGGCGGCGGCCTCACCCAGCTCCTGAAGCATCTGGGCGGGATGCTGCGGACTGAAATTGCACTCACCCAGTTCACCGCCCACCTGTACAACAGCGGCGCCGAACCCCCCTCCGCGGACACGTGGACGTCCTACCCCATCCCCACCGGCCGCCGTGATGCCTGCACGCTGTGGGTCCGCCAGCCGTTCGAGGATTCGGGCATCATCGGCTACGCCCAGAACCTGATCAGCGTGGAGCTGAACAACATGGTCAAGCACCGCCAGGCCCAGCGCGCCCTGTGCGGCCAGGTGCTCGAGGACGTCATCCACGGCGCCCTGGAGACCAGCGAGGCCCAGCGGCGGCTCGCCGGCGTGGGCCTGAACAGCACACGCAAAAACGTGGTGCTGCTGGCGGTGTCCGCCGCCCATCACAAGGCCCTGGTGAGCACCTCGGTGCCGCAGCCGCTGGAGAACGCGGTGGCCGCCGTCGTCGGGAAGGACCTGGCGGTGGTGATTAACGACGACGGCGGCGCGGCACCTGCGCTGGCCAGGCGCCTCAGCGATCACCTGGCTGAGGCCGGGATCCACGCCACGATCGGCATCGGCGGCGCGTACACCAAGCCCAACGGCCTGCGCTGGAGCTACTTCGAGGCCCGCGATGCGGCCAGCCACGGGCTGCCGGTGAACGAGCCGGAACGCCTGAGCCTGACCTCCCTGCTGCTGGCCAGCGAAGACGTTCCCCTGGCCGACATGGCCCACGAGTCGCTGAACCCGCTGCGCGCGTTCGACGCCGCCCACGGTGCGGAGCTGGTGACCACCCTGGAAAGCTACCTGAACAACAACGGTTCCGTGGCCGCCGTCGCCGAAGCCCTGACACTGCACCGGAACACCGTGCGGTACCGGCTGGCGCAGATCACCGAGCTCACCGGCTACGATCCTTCAGTCACGGCGGACCGTGTGCAGCTGTGGCTGGCGCTCGCCGTGTCGCGGCTCGGAGCGCGGCAGGCCAGGTAGGCCCGCTGCCCTAAATGACCTTCCCCCGCAGGACCTTGCGGGACTTCTTGCGTTCCTTCAGGTATTCAGCTTCGGCGTCGGCCGCGAGCTGCACCTGCCGGGTATGGAGCGTGACGTAGGCCGATGCGACGGACTCGGGCAGGTCCGGCGCCGCCGCCAGCTTGGCCAGCAGGTCCCGGGCCACCACGCTGTCGTGGAAATCGCCGAGGATCTGCTGCTGGCGGTGCGCGGCCTTGGCGATTTTCGTGGCGTGCTTGCCGTGGACCGGCTCCACGGACTCCGCCACGTGCCGCAGCCGTTTGGCGTCCTTGCGCACCTGGTGCAGCGCCGTCTCGTGCTCGGCTCCCCTGCGTGTCCGCTTGGCTGTCCTGGCCGCGCGCTCCAGCCTCTTGGCTGCCTTGGCCACCAGCTTGACCGCCGCCTTGCGGGCCGGGGCTGAAGCGCCCGGGCGGACCGGCGGGTTGTCAAGGAACGCCTCGAGGCCGTCCAGGAGTTGGAAATAGCGCGCGGAAACCATCGCCATCTGGAGTTTCCGGTGGGCTGCGTCCCGGCTCGCTCCCAGGTCATCCTCCAGCCGGCCCTTCACCGCCGAAGCCAGTACCGGGGGCAGCTCCGCCATATGCCCGCGAAGGCGGTCCAGCATGACTTCAGCGTCCCGCGGCACGCCCAGCACGCGGCCAAGCCATTTGAGCTCGGTACCGAGGTGCCGCACAGCCAGGGCATTGTAGAACCGTCGGTAGGCTTGCAGCGCCGAACGGGCCCGACGGGTGGCCGAGCGGAGGTCGTGCACAGCCTCGGGTTCCTCCAGGCGGACGCCGGGATCGTGCGCCAGGATCTCCCTGGTCTGCCCAGCCAGGTAGGCGGTCAGGAGGTCCGACACAGGCCCCTTTTTGCCAGGACTTTTCGGGCCGGGACTCTCCGGGCCGGCAGCGCTACCGGACTCCCTGGCAGGCAGTGCCAGGACTCTTGCCAGCTTGGAGCCGTGCCTGGCCGGGTGCGCCCCGGCGGCCGCCAGGATTTCCTCAGCGGCCGGGAACAGTTCAGGACTCCCGTGCACCAGCTCGAGCTCCCATTCACGCCAGTGCCGCGTCCGGGCCTCGCCCTCGGGCGCCGCCGTGTCCCCCGCCGCGGCGCCCGCAGCACCGAGCAGCTCTGCGCTCACGCGGTCATCCGCCAGGTCCGCCAGGTGGACACCGTCCTCGCCATATAACGCATAGGTGGTCCGCTGGGTTTTCAGCCGGACCACCGGGGCGGCGTCCTCGCCGCGGAGGTAGGCCAGCACGTGCGCCAACAGGCTGTCAGGAACGACGCCGGGCTGGCCCAGCGGGGCGTGCAGCTCGCGGCGCCGCCGGGGTTCAGAGCCGGAGCCGCGTGCTGCGTCGCCGGACTCTTCGTCGGGTCCGGGGCCGTCCGCGGTCAGCTTCAGGTGCCAGCCGGCGTCGACTCCGCCGGTGCGGCGGCGAAGCGTGATGTCACGGGAGGCGAGCGTGTGGGTTTGCGTGTCGAAATACACCGCTTCCAGGGTGTCCACGTGGGGCTCCCCCACCCGGGTGACCCCGGGGATCTCCGCGAGCGACGGCACCTCGGCGTCCTGACCGACGTCGTACTTCTTTTCGACCTCAACTGCCTGCGAAGCCATGACCGGCCGTCCTTCCACGTTGATGGGCGCCAGATCCTGCCGGGCGATTTCCCTTGAGCCGGTGGCTGAACTCTGGTGGCCCGAGTCTATGCCCGCAACATTAACGGCCGGGAGAGGTTCACCACAGAACCCTAGACATCAAACGTCAAACGTCTAACCTTAAGACATGACTGTTGCCCCTTCAGATGCCCCGACGCTGTCCGACGCGCCGCCCAAACCGCGCTCCGCAGTCGTCTTCGGAGTCATTGCGCTCGTGCTGATTGGGCTGAACCTGCGGGCGGGGATCGCGGGCGCGTCTGCCCTCCTCCATGATTTTCAGCAGGTCCTGGGCTACGGACCGCTGGTGGCGGCGCTCATTCCGTCCATCCCGACGCTCTGTTTTGCGGTGGCGGGCGCGGCGACGTCGTGGCTGACCGGGCGGCTCGGCGTCGAGAAGGCCATCCTGCTGGCACTTGGATTCCTGGCAGGCGGGCTGCTGCTCCGCGGGATACCGGCAACGGGCATGCTGGTGGCGGGCACCGTGGTGGGGATGTCCGGCCTGGCGGTCTGCAACGTGGCCATGCCGTCGTTCATCCGCGAGCATTTTGCCCGCCGGACGTCGGCGATGACGGCGCTGTACACCGTCACCATGACCACCGGCGCCACCGTCACCGCCGTCGCCGTGGTCCCGCTGGCACTGACGCTCGGCTCGCCGTCCGCCGCGGTGGGCGCGATCGGATTCCTGGCGGTAGCTGCTTTCCTGGGCTTCCTGCCCGTCGTTCTGCAGGCGCACCGCACCAGCGTCCGGAGCACGGCACCCCGCATTTCCCCGTGGCCACTGCTGCGTACCCGGAAGGGCCAGCTGCTGACCGCCATCTTCGCCCTCCAGGCGCTGCTCGCCTACTCACTGATCAGCTGGTTCCCTTCCATCCTGATCAGCATGGGGCTCAACGCGGCGGACAGCGGCCTGCTGTATGGTCTGATGCAGCTGGTCTCCGTGCCGGCCGGCATGCTGGTGATCGCCATTGGCTCCCGGCCCCGAATGCTGCGCCCCGCACTGTATCTGGTCAGCCTCATGATGGTGGCCGGGATGGCGTCGCTGCTGTTCCTGCCGGTGGACCTGGCCATCATTCCCGCCGTCCTGCTCGGATTCGGCCTGGGAATTTTCCCGCTCGTGATGGTAATGATCAGCCGGAGCGGTACCAGCACGGCCGAGACCACCGCCCTGTCCACCCTGGCGCAGTCCACCGGCTACCTGCTGGCAACAGCAGGTCCCTTCGGTGCGGGACTGTTGTTCGGTGCTACCGGCAGCTGGACCCTACCGTTGGCAATCCTGCTGGTCATCGCCGTGGTCCAAGTGGTGGTGGCCCACCTCATCTCGCGTGCCCCCTTGTCCGGCCTGAAGAAGTAGGACGCCATGACCCTGAGCACTTCACACCGCCAGCCCCTCGCCGACGAGGTCACCGCCAAACTCCGGCAGATGATCCACTCCGGCGAGTGGCCCCTTGACCAGCGCATCCCCGCCGAGCCGGAACTGATGCAGGGCCTGGGCGTCTCGCGCGGCACCTTGCGCGAGGCCATCAGGGCCCTGGCCCACAGCGGGATGCTGGAGGTCCGCCGGGGCGACGGCACCTACGTCCGCGCCACCAGCGAGATGTCCGGCGCCGCCCGGCGCATGTACCAGGACCACTCGGACGAACACATCCTCGAGGTCCGGCTGGGCCTGGACACCCAGGCCGCGCGCCTGGCCGCCCGGAACGCAACGGCCGACGACGTCGCCGCCCTCCGCGCTGTCCTCGCCACCCGGGAAGTCGCCTGGAACGCCGGTGACGTCGAGGGTTGGGCGCGGGCCGACTGGCACTTCCACGCGCGCGTGGCCCAGGCCACCGGGAACCCGCTGCTGCACGAGCTCTACGTCAGTTTCGGCGACGTGTTCCACCAGGACCTGCTCAAGCAGCAACGCAAGGGCCGACTGGACGGCCTCACGTACGAAGGCCACGGCGCCCTGGTGGACGCGATCGAGGCCCACGACGCCGACGCCGCGGTGGCCAGCGTCAACCAGAACCTGAACACCTGCGCGGAGTGGCTGCGGGCGTAGGCCCAGTTCCTGCCTGGTGGCCCAACTAGGTCGCAGTAGGTGTCGTTATGAGCGCTGATAACGACACCTACTGCGACCTAGTTTCAGGGGGGCGCGCGGAGGCGGGGTTCTCCGCAGGCCAGCCCCATCAGTAGGCTTACTACCTGACGCAGGTAGTTACGCCCCGGGTGCCGCCCGCATCCTGGATGCCAGCCGATGACCAGGAGTTTCGATGTCACGAGCAACCCACCCGGCCCCGAACGAAGAGACGCCGGGCGAAGAAGCCCCGGGTGAAGTGACGCCGGCGAAGCCGCGGGAGCGGAAGCCGCCCGGCGCGCTGTGGGCCGATGGACTCGGAAGAGTGGGGATCCGTTCGGCCCAGGTCCTGCTGATCCTGGCAGTGGCCGTGGCCTCGGTGTACGCCCTGATGCAGATCAAGCTTCTGGTCATTCCGGTCCTGATTGCCCTGATCCTTGCCGCGGCCATCGGCCCGTTCGTCAACGTGCTCCGCCGCCGCGGCCTGCCGGGCGCCGCGGCCACGGGAGTGGCGTTTGTGGCGCTCCTGCTCCTGCTGGCAGGCGTTGGGACGGTCATCTACTTCTCCGTCCGGAGCCAGTGGGCCGAGCTGGCGCAGCAGGCCTCCTCGGGACTGGACGAGCTGGAGCAGTTCCTGCTCACCGGTCCGGTTCCGATCGACCGGGAGCAGCTGGACCAGGCCCGGGAGGGGATCATTCAGTTTGCCACCAGCAGCCAGGTCCGCTCGGGTGCCATCACCGGACTGTCCGTGGTGACGGAGTTCCTGGCCGGAAGTGCCCTGATGGTGGTGATCCTGTTCTTCTTCCTCAAGGACGGCGCGAAAATCTGGAACTTCTTCCTGCGTCCCTTCAGCGGGCAGCGGGAAGCAAAACTCCGCCGGGTGGGCAGCCGCACGCTCGAAGTCCTGGGCGGCTACGTCCGCGGCACCGCCATCGTGGCCCTGGTGGATGCCGTGGCAATCGGCGCGGCGCTCCTGATCCTCCAGGTTCCGCTGGCGTTCCCGCTGGCCATCATCATCTTCATGACTGCTTTCATCCCGCTGGTGGGAGCCACAGTGGCCGGCATCCTCGCGGCCCTGGTGGCCCTCGTGGCCAACGGTCCGGTGGTGGCGCTGATCGTGGTGGCCGTGGTGATCGCCGTGAACCAGTTGGAAGGCGACCTGCTGCAGCCGATCGTGATGGGCAAGTCACTCCAGCTGCACGCCCTGGTGATCCTGATGGCGCTGACTGCCGGCACCATCCTGGCGGGCATCATCGGCGCGGTCCTGTCCGTCCCGATGGCGGCCGTCATCTGGGCTGTCATTCAGGTGTGGACCGCTGAGGATCCAAACCCTGAGGACATGAATCCGGACCTCCGGCCGCCCAACAGCCAGCTGGCCTGAGCCGGATTTTCAAAATCGACGCGCCTATTCCGTGGCGCACCGGAAATATCGGGTGCGCCAGCTCTTCTGCGCGTCGCCAGCCGTTGTGCGCGTCGCAACCACAACGTACGACGACGGTCCGGCACCTGGGTGCCGGACCGCCGTCGGGCGTTGCCGCGTCTTAGTGCTGCCGCTACCGCTTAGGGGCGGAGGCCCTGGAACACGTTCTTGGGCCGCTGCATCTCGCCGTGCTTCGCGCCAAGGATAATCACGGCCGCGGCGAAGGCGGGAATGGCCCACTGCAGCACCTTGAGCTGCTCCTGCGCTGATTTCAACTCGTCCGAGGCTCCTGGCCTGGGTTCGGTGGCGCCCTCGCTGCCCTGGTCCGCGAGCTTCTCCACCTTCTTGCCAAGGATGCCGGCGTAGAGCGTCACGGCGGCACCGGCGACCGTCACGGCTGTCTTGATGGCGGTGTCGCGTGCAACGCCATCCTGCTTGGCGATGCGCCCCTTGTTCTCCCAGGCGATGGCGAGGTCAGCCACGAGGTGGGAGGCGAAAGCCGCCGTCTGGACCGGAGCCCATTTCATCCAGCCCGCACTCGAAAGTCGGGTGCGCTCCGTCGGATCCTTGGCCTCCGCCGTCGCCCCGTTCAGGCCGATGGCTCCCATCAGCGCGCCGCCGAACCATGCCGCAGCGCTCAGATCGTGAATGGACCGGGCAAAAAGATTTCCTGCCATGTTGTGGCTTCCTAACGTCGAACTTGCTTCCGAGATGCCGCTGGTGCGGTCTGTACTGGCCTGTGTCCCATCGAAGTCATGGTCATGCCATCGTAAGCACACTTAGTAATATTGCGAAAGCCCGACGTTCAGCTGGACTCCGCGTAACATCGTCGCCATCCGTTCGGCCCGCACCTGCGCCTCGCCATCGGGGCGGGCTTCATCTGCTACGGCCTGTTCGCGCTGGTCCGGGCCCGGTTTGGCAGGATGCAACCCCCAAGGAAAAAGAAAGCCATGTCAACAGTTCAACTCCCCGGCCGAGGACGCCTGGAACGCGCGATTGCCGACGCGTGGCTAGCGGAACGCTGACACGCCGGTGATGTGGTTTCCAAGAATCAGGGTGTGCACTTCGTCTGTTCCCTCGTAGGTGCGGACGGATTCGAGATTGTTGGCATGCCGCAGCGGTGAATAGTCCAGGGTGATGCCGTTGCCACCAAGAATGGTCCGCGCCTCCCGGCAGATGGCAATGGCTTCGCGCACGTTGTTCAGCTTGCCTACGGAGACCTGGACCGGTTCCAGCGCCCCCGCATCCTTCAGCCGGCCGGTGTGAATGGCCAGCAGCGTGCCCTTCTGGATTTCCAACAGCATGTTCACCAGCTTCTCCTGCGTGAGTTGGTACCCGGCCAGCGGCTTGCCGAACTGCATCCGCTCCTGCGAGTAGCCCAAGGCGGCTTCGTAGGCATCGCGGGCAGCACCCATGGCGCCCCAGATGATTCCGTAGCGCGCCTCGTTGAGGCAGGAAAAGGGCCCCCTGAGTCCCCGGGCGGCCGGCAGTATTGCCGTACCCGGCAACCGCACGTCGTCGAGGGTGATGTCGCATTGGATCGAGGCCCGCATGGAGAGCTTCGATCCAATGGGGGTGGCGGTAAACCCGGCGGTGTCGGTGGGTACTATGAACCCGCGGATCCCGTCGTCGGTATTAGCCCAGATGACGGCAAGCTGAGCCACGGATGCGAGGCCAATCCAGCGCTTTGCACCGTTGATGATCCATCCGCCGCGACCGTCCGACCGGGCCACGGTGGCCATGCCGGCAGGATCCGAACCTGCGGTGGGTTCGGTAAGTCCGAAGCAGCCGATCACTTCACCGCGCGCCATCGGCGGCAGGTACTCGTTCTTCTGCTCCTCGGAACCCCACTTATGGATGGCGGTCATGGCCAGGGATCCCTGGACGCTGACGAAGGTTCGCAGGCCGGAATCGCCGGCTTCCAGCTCCATCGCGGCGAGGCCGTATTCGACGGCGGTCCGGCCGGGACATCCGTACCCTTTCAGATGCATGCCCAGGACACCCAGCTCCCCCAGCTCCGGTACCAGGTCCAGCGGAAAATGGGCGTCTTCGTACCAGGCGTTGATGTTGGGCCGGATGCGCTCTGCCACAAAACCGCGGACTTCCCTGCGCAGTGCCAGCTCGTCAGTGGTCAGCAAACTGTCCAGATTGAGGACGTCATCGTTCAGCGTTACGGTCGCAGCTGTGGTCACAGAATTCTCCTGGGGTGGGGCCGCAACCCGGTCGACTCCGGGTAGCCAGCGAGTGCTCACCACTGTGCCAGCCGAATTACTGCAGATCCAATACTTAATGGGATATCCTCTGATACCGCGAAGTCATGAATCGGGTGACGGCCCGGGCGTCGGCAGCACTTCTTCCGAGAGCCTGAGCACTTCGCGCAGCGCGGGGCTGTTATTGTCCTTGCGCCACACCAGCCGCAACTGGATGGGTTCCACGGGGTCCTCCAGCGGCAGGAACACCAACCCCGGGTATTGGAAATTATCCGGAACCGAGGAGACCGTCAGCGCCACTCCGATTTCTGCGGCCACCAGTGCCATCAGCGTCTGGGAATCCGGGGCCATTTGCACTATTGCCGGAGCGTAGCCGGCGCCATTGGCCAGTCGGTGGAGAAAGTCGTGCAGGATGGCTCCCGGGTGCTGGGGCAGCGTGACAAATGGCTGTCCCTCCAGGTCAGACATCAGCAGCGAAGTACGGTGGCTCAGCGGGTGCCCCTCGTGCAGGGCAATGACCAGCCGTTCGTTGGCCACAATCCGTGATTCCAGGGCTGCCGGAATGAAGTTCCACCGGCCGAGTCCAACTTCCATGGCGCCGCTGATCACCTTGTCCATGGCCGGCAACGCGAAATTTGAACTGTAGAGCTGAAACTCGATGCCGGGATGGGTCTCCCGGACGAGCTTGGCGAGCTTGCCAATCAAAACGTGCGATGAAACTCCTGCGAACGCCACCCGCACGCGTCCCGTTTCACCCTTGCCCACCGATGCCACCGCAACGGCGGATCTCCGGCAGGCATCCAGGATGTCCCGGGCAGGTGCCAGCAGGGCCTCGCCTGCCGCCGTCAAATGGACGGTCCGGGTGCTGCGGATAAAAAGCGGGGCCTTGAGCTCGTGCTCCAGCCGCTGGATTGCGCGGCTCAGGGGCGGCTGCGCCATGTGCAGTTTCGCTGCGGCTCTGCCAAAATGCAGCTCTTCGGCGACGGCCAGGAAGGCCCGGATTTGGTGTAATTCCACGGTCTGGCTAGCTCCGGGCCCGGCAAACGACATTGTTCATGTGCCCAACATACCCAACAGTCCGCCGTCATCGTAATGACCCTAGGGTATCAATCCAACACCGAATACGTATTGGACGTGCATCAATAGTCTTGCGAGGGTTAGGTGACGTAGACCACACGCCGGAGGAAACAGATGAAACAGCCGATCACCGACCCAACGGGCCGCGAAGGTGCGGGCCGTGGCGCCTCGCGAAGCAGACGGGGAGTTGATGAGGTTTTCGGCCGCTCAGGTTCCGGTCCGCTCAGCGGGATCGTCATTGCGGATTTCAGCCGCGTGCTGGCAGGCCCATACGCCACCATGCTCCTGGCAGACATGGGGGCAACAGTGATCAAAGTCGAGGGCCCGGACGGTGATGACACCCGCTCCTACATGCCACCGGTTCGCGATGGTGAAGCCACCTTCTTCCTCTCCGTGAACCGCAACAAGCACTCCATTGCCCTTGACCTGAAGGATCCCAAGGACCTCGAGGTTGCCCGGGATCTGGTGAGTGCCTCCGATGTGATGATTGAAAACTTCAAGCCCGGAAATATGGAACGGCTTGGGCTGGACTATGCCACAGCGGCGGAGCTGAACCCGGAGATCATCTACGCGTCGATTACCGGCTTCGGCACTGGTGCCGGAGCCCACATCCCCGGCTACGACCTGCTGGTGCAGGCAGCCTCGGGCATGATGAGCCTCACCGGGGATCGGGACACGCAACCGTTTCGTGCCGGAGTGGCTCTCTTCGACGTCATCACGGGCCTGCACGCGGCTATCGGAATCCTGGGCGCCCTGCACCACAAGGACCAGACAGGCGAAGGCCAACTCGTGGAACTGAACCTCCTGAACTCCGCCCTTTCCGGCATGGTGAACCAGTCCGCGGCGTACGTCACAGGAGGCGTGGTGCCCACCCGGATGGGAAATGAGCACCCCAGCATGTACCCGTACGCGCCTATGCAGACCGGCGACGGCATGATCATCATCGCCACCGGCAATGACGCCCAGTTCGCGAGACTCTGTGCAGCGTTGGCAATGCCGGAAGTGGCCGCGGACCCGAAGTTCGCCAAGACGCTGCAGCGCAATGCCAACCGGGACGAGCTCCGCGACATGCTCCACAGCCGGCTGGCCTCCCAGTCTGCCGATCAGTGGTTCACGCAGCTCTCCGACGCGGGGCTGCCGTGCGCCCCCATCCAGGACGTCCGCGGCGGCATCGAATTTGCCGAGCGGCTCGGCCTGGAGCCGGTGGTCTTGGCGGGTACGGGATCGCGCAAGATCCCAACGGTCCGGCATCCAGTGGCCTACTCCCGCACACCCGTCGACTATGAGCTGGCGCCGCCGGAGCTGAACAACGGCTCGGACCTGGTCCGCGGCTGGCTCCAGTCGCAGAAAGCCCTGGCCCATGCCTGAACCCTTCCGAACGATGGTCTCCCCGCGCTGGTCCGACCAGGACCTCAACGGCCACATTAACCATGCCGCCGTCGTCACACTCCTGGAGGAATCGCGGATTCGCTGGCGGTCGGGTCATCCGTGGCCGGCGGGCGCTCCCACAGTGGTGGCCGCGCTCGAGCTGAACTACCGCAGACCTGTGACCCATGGCGAGGACCTGACCGTGGACCTTTGGGTTACCAGGATCGGTTCGTCTTCCTTCACCCTCAACTGTGAAGCCAGGCAAAACGGCCTGCTTGCTGTCGACGGACGGACGGTACTCGTTTCGGTCATCCCGGAAAACGGGGCGCCGCGGCCGCTTGAGGAACCGGAACGCCGCTGGCTTGAAGACTTCCAAACCGAAGCGCACCAGCATTCCACCCGCAAACCAATGGAGCAGATGTGATCACACCCGACCAAGCCGACAGCGGCACGGATTTCTACCTTATGGACGAGTTCCTCACCGCCGAGGAGCGCGAGCTGAGGGGCAGGGTCCGGAATTTTGTGGACAAGGATCTGTTGCCTGTCATCAATGGCTACTGGGAACGGGCAGAGTTCCCGTTCGAACTCATCCCCAAACTGGCGGCGCTCGGAATCATCGGGTCCACCATCCAGGGCTTCGGCTGCCCCGGGCTGAGCCGGCTCGCCGCCGGTATGGTGGCCACCGAAATCTCACGCGGTGACGGGTCAGTTAACACCTTCCTTGGAGTCCAGTCCGGCCTGGCCATGGGCACCATCAACATGCTGGGCAGCCAGGAACAGAAGGAACGCTGGCTCCCGGAAATGGCTGCGCTGGGAAAGATCGGCGCCTTCGCGCTGACAGAGCCGGACCACGGGTCAGATTCGGTGGCCCTGGAAACGAGCGCCCGGCGTGACGGCGATAGCTACATCATCTCCGGGCGCAAACGCTGGATCGGAAACGCCAGTATGGCCGACGTCGTGATTATTTTTGCCCGCGATGCGGACGACGCAAAGGTCAAGGCCTTTGTGATGGAAAGGAACGACGACGGCACGTACCCTGCGGGTTACAGCACCGAGGTGATCACCGGCAAGATCGGCAAGCGCGCCGTCCTGCAGCCGGACATCACCCTGGACAACGTCAGGGTGCCCGCGCGGAACCGTCTTACTGAGTGCCACTCCTTCAAGGACGTGACCCGGGTGCTGACGTCCACCCGCAGCGGGGCCTCCTGGGAATCGCTTGGTCACGCAATTGCGGCATACGAGGCGGCCGTGGCGTATTCAAAATCCCGCCAGCAGTTCGGCAGGCCGATTGCCAGTTTCCAGCTTGTGCAGAACAAGCTGGCCAACATGCTGGCTGAGCTCACCGCCATGCAGCTGATCTGCTTTAGGTTGGCGGTGCTGGCCGAGGACGGCCGCATGACCGGCCCGATGGCCTCGCTGGCCAAGATGCACACGGCACAAAAGGCACGGTGGATCTGCTCGGAAGCAAGGGACATGCTGGGCGGAAACGGCGTGCTGCTGGAAAACCACGTGGCGCGGCATATGACGGACATGGAAGTGGTCTCCACCTACGAGGGCACCGATTCCATCCAGTCCCTCCTGGTGGGCCGTGAAATCACCGGGATCTCAGCCTTCAGCTAGGCCCGGACCAAAACGCAAACGAAGGAAAAGCCATGAGCAGATTCAAGAACAGGGTGGCAGTTGTCACCGGCGGCGCGCAGGGAATCGGCGCCGCCACCGCACTGAGGCTCGCCACCGAGGGTGCAACCGTGGTGGTCCTGGACCTCAACGCGGACGGCGCCAAGGCAACAGCGCAGCAGATTTCCGCCCACCGCGAGGTGGTGACAGCGGGCGGCCAGGCCGTTGCCGCCGTCTGCGACGTCACGGATGAGCCCGCCGTTGATCGTGTTTTCGAAGAAATCCACAACGAGTTCGGCCGCCTGGACATCCTGGTGAACAATGCCGGCATCACCCGCGACAATCTCTTCTTCAAGATGAACCTCAGTGAGTGGGAGGCCGTGGTCACCACAAACCTGACCAGCGCCTACCTCTGCTCCCGGGCCGCGCAGCGTTACATGGTGCCGGCCAAGTACGGCAAGATCGTTTGCCTGAGCAGCCGCAGCGCACTGGGGAACCGCGGTCAGGCCAACTATGCCGCCGCCAAGGCCGGCATCCAGGGCCTGACGTCCACGCTTGCCATTGAGCTGGGCCCGTTCAACATCAATGTCAACTCGGTGGCCCCCGGCTACATTGCCACGTCCATGACCGCGGCAACGGCGGAGCGTGTGGGGAGCAGCCCTGCCCAGCACCAGGAAGAGGTGGCCGCCCGGACTCCCCTGGGACGCGTCGGCCAGCCCGAGGAGATAGCGTCCGCCGTCGCCTTCTTTGCCAGCGACGACTCCTCCTACGTTTCGGGGCAGACCCTCTATATCAATGGCGGTGCCCGCTGATGACGGAAGCCTTTCTCGTCGGCGGCGCCCGCACGCCTGTCGGTCGGTACGGAGGCGCCCTCGCCGCAGTCCGGCCGGACGATCTGGCCGCCCTGGTGCTTCGGGCGGCCGTCGCCAGGGCTGGATTGGATGCGTCGAGCGTCGATGAAGTCATCCTCGGCTGTGTGAACCAGGCGGGAGAGGACAACAGGAACGTCGCCCGGATGGCCGTGCTGCTGGCCGGATTCCCGGACACAGTCCCCGCCGTGACCGTCAATCGTCTCTGCGCCTCCGGACTGACCGCCATCAGCATGGCCGCCCAGTCTGTGCGCAACGGCGACGCAGACATCGTGGTGGCAGGTGGTGTGGAATCCATGACCCGGGCGCCCTGGGTGCTGGCGAAACCAGAGAAGCCCTTCGCCAAGCCCGGTGAACTCGCGGATACCTCCATCGGTGCACGGTTCGTCAATCCGCGCATGAAGGAGTGGCCCAACGCCACCATGACCATGCCGGAAACAGCTGAGGAAGTGGCGGCACGGGAGGGCATCTCCCGGGCGGACGCGGACGCGTTTGCGTTGCGCTCGCATGACCGGGCGCTCGCCGCGATCGACGCCGGCCGGTTCCGGGATGAGATTGTGCCCGTACCCGTACCTGGCCACCGGAGTGGGCCGTCGTTGGTTGATACGGATGAGGGGCCGCGGCGCGGTTCCGGTCTGGACGCCCTCTCCGCGCTCCGGCCGATTGTGAAGCCTGGCGGCATTGTGACGGCCGGGAATTCGAGTCCCCTCAACGATGGCGCGTCGGCCATTGTGGTGGCCAGTGGCGAGGCTGTTGCGCGGTGGGGGCTGACGCCGCGGGCCAGGATAGTCACCAGCCAGGTGGCCGGCGTTGCCCCGGAAGTGATGGGCATCGGGCCGGTACCGGCAACGCAGAAGGCATTGGCGAAGGCGGGGTGGACGCTTGACGGTATTGGCGCCGTCGAACTCAATGAGGCTTTCGCCTCCCAGTCGTTGGCGTGCATGCGTCTGCTGGGACTTGATGGAGGAACCGTAAATAACGACGGCGGCGCGATCGCTTTGGGGCACGCGCTGGGTTCCTCGGGATCACGGATCGTGGTCACGCTGCTGGGCCGGATGGAACGCGAAGGCTCGTCCCGGGGCCTGGCCACGATGTGTGTGGGCCTTGGGCAGGGCGTGGCCATGCTGCTGGAAAGGGTATGAGATGAGGATTTTTGAGAACGCCGCGGAGCTTGAGGAAGCGGCGGGCCAGGAGCTCGGGGTGAGCGGCTGGCACCAGCTGCAACAGGAACAGATCCAGGCGTTTGCGGACGCCACGCTGGACCATCAGTGGATACACGTTGATGAGGACCGGGCAGCCAGCGGACCCTTCGGTGCCACGGTTGCACACGGGTACCTGAGCCTGTCGATGCTACCGTATCTTGGGGCCCAGGTGTACAGGGTCCAGGGCGCGGCGATGGTGATCAACTACGGGCTGAATAAAGTCAGGTTCCCGGCTCCGGCCACGGTCAATTCGCGCATCCGGGACCGGCTCACGTTGAAATCCGTGACCGCCACCGAGCATGGGAGGCAGCTGGTCTTCCTGCATGAGATCGACCTTGAAGGCTCGGCCAAACCTGCCTGCATCGCGGAGACCGTTGCCCTGCTGAGGAGCTGACCCGCCGGCAGGACCGCAAGACATTCACTGCCCGCGAGGTGGATTTCCCTCTCGCCCGGGCCACATCCGAACAATGACGTTACGGCAGAGCCTGCTAACTGGCTCGTCGCTAAGGAGAACCTCCGTGGCTACAGAAAACCTGCAGTTAAAAAATGCGGCCTCACCACCGCAGACCACAGTCCAGGAACCGAACGTGCCTCCGGCTGAACTTCGCCGCACCGCCATATCCTCGTGGCTTGGCTCGGCGCTGGAGTACATGGATTTCACGCTCTACACGCTGGCGGCTGCCCTGGTCTTCGGGCCGCTGTTCTTTCCGAACGCGGACCCTGCCATGGCGCTGCTGGCCAGTTTTGCGGCCTACGGTTCAGGATTCCTGGTCCGGCCCCTGGGTGGCATTTACTTTGGCTATCTGGGTGACAGGTACGGCCGGAAGTTCGTCCTGATCATCACGCTGGCCATGATGGGGGTGGCCACCCTGGGCATGGGCCTGTTGCCAACGTACGCCCAGATCGGCGTCGGGGCGCCGATCATGCTGGTGCTGCTGCGCTTGATCCAGGGGTTCGGTGCGGGCGCGGAGCTCTCCGGCGCTTCGCTGCTGCTGGTGGAATCCGCACCCAACGGACGCCGTGGCTTTTACGGTGCGGTGGTGGCCATGGGAACCGCCACCGGTGTCCTGCTGGCCAGCTCCATGTGGCTGTTACTTTCACAACTGCCCAAAGACCAGTTCCTGAGCTGGGGCTGGCGTATTCCGTTCCTGCTGAGCATCGTCACTACGCTGATGGCCCTGTACCTGCGGCGCTCCATCAGCGAATCCCCGGTCTTCGAGATAATCAAGGAACGCAGGGCGGCGCTGCGTGCGGAAGAAAAGCAGCAGGGCGTGTGGCGGGATGTGGCCGATGCCCGGAAACCGTTCCTCGTGTCTTTGGGCATCAAGCTGGGTGAGAACGGCTCGGTGTATCTGGTGAAGGGCTTCCTGATCGGATGGACCGTGTCTGTGGTCAAGATGGATGCCAACATCGTCACCACGGGCGTCATGCTTGGTTCGATAATGGGCATCGCCACGGTCCTGCTGACAGGCAAACTCACGGACAGGTTCGGCCGCAGAAAAGTTTGGCTATGGCTCTCGGCGTTCCAGTTTGCGTTCACGATTCCGGCCATGCTCCTCATTGAAACCCGGAACCCCATACTCGTGGCACTTGTGTTCGTGATCTACGTTGGCGGCCCCCTTCCCAATATGTATGGCGTTGAGTCCACGTGGCTGGTGGAAATGTTCGGTTCCAAGCGCAGGTTCTCCTTCATGACCACCGTCAAGGAAGTGGGATCAGTGCTCTCCGGCGGGCTTGGCCCCATCATTGCGGCCGCGGTGGTGGCCGCCACCGGCCCCGGCTGGCTTCCGGTTGCCGCCATCCTCATGAGCTACGCCGCCATCGGCTGGATTTCCGGGTACTTTGCACCGGAGACCAGGGGGCGGGACCTCAACTCGGAAGCGGATGCCTGCTGACGGGAGATAAAACCAACGCGGGGTCACTCCCTGCCCAATAAACCGTGTTTATTGGGCAGGGAGTGACCCCGCGTTGCTTTTGGGGGCGCCGGTTAGACGTTTGCGGCCACGCCGTCGCGGGAGATGGCCACCATGTCCTCGCGCGGCACCACCTTGATGCGCTCACGCTTGACTTCAACGCCGTGGGATCCGCCGGCCTCGGTGGCCGCAGCACCGAGCGCGAGCTCGTGCGCGTCCAGCGCCAGCCAGCCTTCCCAGCTGGTGAACTTCACGCCGCGGGCGTCGAGGAGTTCGACGACGGCATCCGCTTCGGGAACAGCGGCGACCGGAAGGTTTTCGCGGTCTTCCAGCAGGTACGTCACGGTCTCGAGCGCGTCGCCCTTGGTGTGGCCGATGAGGCCCACCGGTCCACGCTTGATCCAGCCGGTGGCGTAGATTCCCGGCACGTGGGTGCCGGCGGCGTCCAGGACGCGGCCGCCGTCGTTCGGTACCACGCCCTTCTTGTGGTCGAACTCGATCTCCGGCAGGGCCGAGCCGAAGTAGCCGATCGAGCGGTAGACGGCCTGGACGGGGTAGTCCACGAACTCGCCGGTGCCGCGGGCGTTGCCGGTGCCGTCCAGCTCGGTGCGCTCGAACTTCATGCCGGCCACCTTGCCCGGCGTCGCGGCGTCGTCGTAGATTTCCACCGGGCTGTGCAGGAAGTGCAGGTGCAGGCGGCGGGAGGCGGTGAGCTCGGAGAGGTCCTCGGGCTGCTCGGCGATCCAGTTGGTGAGCGTGCCCACCATGGTCTTGACCTGATTGTTGCTCTGGATCAGGCGGTCCGATTCCTCGTCGAACTCGAAGTCCTCGGCGTAGAGGATGATGTCCACGTCCTTGGAATGGGACAGCTCGCGGAGCTCCAGCGGGGTGAACTTCACCTGGGCCGGGCCGCGGCGGCCGAAGACGTGCACGTCCGTGACGGGCGAGTTCTTCAGGCCGGCGTAGACGTTGTCCGGGATTTCAGAGACCAGGAGGTCGTCGGCGTGCTTGGAGAGGACACGGGCCACGTCCAGGGCCACGTTGCCGTTGCCGATCACGGCGATTTCCTTGGCGTCCAGCGGCCATTCGCGGGCGACGTCGGGGTGGCCGTCGTACCAGGAGACGAAGTCCGCGCCGCCGTAGGAGCCGTCCAGCTCGATGCCCGGGATGTTCAGGTCCGCGTCCTTGATGGCGCCGGTGGCGAAGATGACGGCGTCGTAGTGTGTGCGGAGGTCCTCGATGGAGATGTCGGTGCCGTAGTCCACGTTGCCGAAGAAGCGGATGTCGCCGCGGTCCAGGACCTTGTGCAGGGCGTTGACGATGCCCTTGATGCGCGGGTGGTCCGGGGCCACTCCGTAGCGGATCAGGCCGTAGGGTGCCGGGTAGCGGTCAAAGAGGTCGATGCTCACGGTCAGCTCGCCGCTCTTGACGGCTTCGCTCTTGGTGAGGATGTCCGCGGCGTAGACGCCGGCCGGGCCGGAGCCCACAACGGCAACGCGCAGCGGACGCTCGGCAGATCCTACGGAGGTGCTTGATGACACGGCTGTGTTCCTTTTGTTCGTTCCGGCCCAACTAGGTAGCAGCAGATGTCGTTATGAGGGCTCAAAGCGACATCTGCTGCTACCTAGTTGGGTGGGTGGCTAGGTGGTGAGGGCTCTTGCGGTGGTACGGGGGCTGTTCGGGGTGGTGGTGCTGTAGTCCGCTGTCCTGAAGTGCGGCGGCGCGAACGGGCTGACGCGGACCACGTCGCCGATCACAATCACGGCAGGATTTGCGACGCCGGTGGCTTCCGCCTGGTCGGCGATGGAACCGAGGGTGCCGATCGTCACGCGCTGATCCGGCAGATAGCCGTTCTCAACGATGCCAACTGGAGTGTCCTGAGGCAAACCGGCGCCGGCCAGGGCAGCGGCGGAATCCCGAAGTGCGGCCACGCCCATCAGCAGGATGATGGTGTGATCTGCACGGGCGGGGACCTCGGACAGCTCCTCGTGGCCGGTGACCACACTGAAGCCCTTGGCCAGGCCGCGGTGCGTCACGGGGATGCCGGCGGCGGCCGGGACAGAGATCGCGGACGTCACGCCGGAAACCACTTCCACCTCGACGCCGTGCTGCCGGCAGTATTCGGCTTCCTCGCCGCCGCGGCCCAGGACGTACGGATCGCCGCCCTTGAGCCGGACCACGCGGTGCCCCTTCAGGGCTTCGTCGACGAGGATGCGGTTGATCTCCGCCTGCGGCACGGGATGGTGGCCGGGGGTCTTGCCCACTTCGATGACGCGGACGTCGGGAGCCAGTTCGTTGAGCAGTTCGCGCGGGCCGAGGCGGTCTGCCACCACGACGTCGGCCTGGCCGAGCAGCCGGCGACCGCGGACGGTGATGAGCCCGGTGTCGCCGGGCCCGCCACCCACAAGGGCAACGGAGCCAGCAGACGCCCGACGGCGCCGCAGCGGGAGGTCGCCGGTCTCCAGTGCGGTGGCGACGGCGTCGCGCAGGGCCATGGCGCGGCGCGGGTCGCCCCCGGCGTTCACGGCGATCTGCACGTCATCAACCACAGCGACGGCGGGCGTCCACGCGGCTGAGGCTTCGTGGTCGGAGGCGTTGACGCACCAGATGCGCTGCGCCTCGGCGTCGGCCGCCACCTGGGTGTCCACGGCGGGATCGCCGGTGGCCGTCTGGACGAACCAGACGCCGTCGACGTCGGACGAAAGGTAAGTGCGCGGCTCCCAGGTGAGGAGGCCGGCGTCGGCCAGTTCCCGGAGCGCGGCGGAGGCAACGGGAGCCACGACGGTGACCCTCGCACCGGCGTCGAGCAGACCCTTGGCGCGGCGGGCTGCCACAGGGCCACCGCCCACCACCAGCACGGGGCGGCCGAGCAGCCGCAGTGCTGTGGGGTAAATATCCTGAATTGCCATGAATCAACGGTAGGGCCGCGCCGTTTCACCAACAACGGCAGCGGAAACACCAGTTCACGTAAGGTAACTCTGCGTCACATACGTTCGGGCCGCCACGGGCCGCCACGGTGCGCCATCGGTGCGCCATCGTGGGGCACATTGGCCGCGATGAAGGCCATACCCCGCTCGATCACCGGCGCGTCCGTGTCAAAGTGCCCCTGTTTGGTTGCCGGCGGGGCTAGTCCTCAGTGGGCGGAGCTCCGTGCTGCAAAGCCTGTTGGAGAAGGGCTCGGGCGGTCCAACGCTGGGAGGCCACGGCCTCGTCGCGGCTCAGGCCGCCGATGTCCGTCAGCCAGGCCAGTGATTCGATGCCGGTGGCGCTGCGGATGGCCAGGACCAGCCGGTGTATGTCCGTCTCCGCCATCTGACCCTGGAGCGGTGACAGTGCCTCGGCGATCCACGTGATGGCCCGGCCCTGGCGCAGGGGCAGGCTGCGGCGCTCGTCGGCGGTCTGCGCCAGCGAGAGCCGCAGCATGGTCCGTTGCTGCGCTTCGGTTTCGAGGATCATCCGGGTGAACTCCACAACGACGGCGTCCAGCCGCTCCGCGACGTCGGCCGGCGGATTTTCGGGCAGCAACGATGTGGCGGCGGTTTCCGGATGGGCGGCAGCCAGCAGCTCCCGCTGCCCAGGGAAGTACCGGTACGCGGTGCTGCGGGCGACCCCGGCCACCAGCGCTGCGTCGTCCACTGTAGGCGCGGCGCCATCCGCCACAAGCTGGCGCGCCGCAGCGACCAGCGCATCAAGGGTGCGGCGCTTCTGGCCCGTGCGGCCGACGTCTGCGTAGGGTCTTGACATGCTCTTCATGGTACTCCAGTCTTGTTGTGGGACAGCAGTCCCATAAGTCTTCCGACCACACTCGAGGCAACCACCATGAAGACGAAGAGCTCAGCATCCGCAGTTGTCCTCCAGCCCGGCGAAGGGGCCAGGCGCTGGTTCTTCGGCGGCGGAGTGCAGACCTGGAAGGCCACGGAGGAAGACACCGCGGGGGCCTTCCTGCTTTTCGAAGTCGAGATGGCCCTGCACAAGGTGACGCCGATGCACACCCACCCGGACTCCGACGAAACGCTGTACATCCTGGCCGGCGAGATCCTGATGAATATGGACGGCACGGAGCATGTCGTCGCAGCGGGTGGCGTGACCATCGCGCCGCGAGGTGTCCCGCACGCTTTCAAAGTCCTCCAGGAGGGGACCCGCGTGCTCTGCCTGCACACCCCCGGCGGCGCCCAGGCCTTCTACTTCGGCGCGAGCGAACCGCTCGATGACGGCGAAGGAACTGGAATTGTCGACTTTGACCGCATCCGTGAATCAGGGCAGCTGAACGGCGGCATCGAGATCGTCGGGCCGCCGCCGTTCCCTGCTGGTTAGTTGCGGTCTATTCTTCAATGCCGGCCACGAACCGGCCGCGGTTGATGATCAGCCGCTGCAGGTAGTGGCGCAGGACCAGTGCCTCCACCAGCCGGCCCAGGATCCCGAACGGAGCCGCGAACTCCACCCGGTCCGTCATGATGCTGCCGGTGGCCGTGGCCTCAAACTCGTGGACGTGGCGGAAGGATTTGAACGGGCCCCTGACCTGCTCGTCCGTGAAGCTGCCGGGGAAGTCCAGGGCGGTGATGCGGCTGGTCATCCTCAGCGGGACGCCGAAATGCCGGGCCTGCCAGGTCACTTCCTGGCCCTCGCCGATCAGGCCTGACGTGACCCCGCCTACGGCGCGTTCACCGGCGACTTTCTGGGAATCTAGGTGCGTTTCAATACTGCGTGCGAGATCGAACAGGCGCTCCCGCGGGAGGGCGGACGCCGTGCGGCACACGAAGCTGACAGTCATGGCGCCAGTCTGCCAGAGTCCGTCCAGCCCAGCCGATCGCCGTCGTGGGGCACATTGGCCGGGATTTGGGCGCAGACCATCCCGGACCGCGGCGTGTCCGTGTCAAAGTGCCCCACTTCGGCGGGTCGCACCAACAGACAGCAGAGCCCGACGCCGGGACTCGCCGTCGGGCTCTGCTGGGCACTAACAACCAACGCGGGGTCAGATCCGGCCCAATAGACGGTGGTTATTGGGCCGGATCTGACCCCGCGTTGGAGGGAGGGTCAGCGGGTGCTGCCGGCGAGCAGGCCGCGGCTGCGGAGGAGGCGCTTTTCAATCGGGGCGAACACCAGCAGTTCGATCAGGATGCCGACGGCCAGGATCAGCAGGATCGCGGCCATGACAACCGTCATGTCGGACAGGACCCGGCCTTGGTCAAGCAGTGAGCCGAGGCCGAAGCCGATGGTGCCGCCCACGGCGATGATTTCCGCGGCCATGAGCGACCGCCAGGAGAATGCCCAGCCCTGTTTGAGCCCGCTGAGGTAGCCAGGCAATGCGGCAGGCAGGATGATTTGCACGGCCATCTGGAAACGGTTGGCACCCAGGACCGTGCCGACGCGGCGGTACTGCGGCGGGATCTGGTCCACGCCGGAGATCAGCCCGTTGATGATGGACGGGATCGCACCCATGAACACCACGAAGTAGACGGTGGCATCAGTGAGGCCGAACCAGATGATGGCTGCGGGCACCCAGGCTACGGACGGCAGCACCTGAAGGCCGGAAATCAGCGGCCCGAAGGCACGGCGCAGCGGCGCAACCTGGGCCAGCAGCAGCCCCACCGGCGTGGCGATGGTAACGCTGATCAGGAACCCGACCAGCCCGCGCTGCAGCGAGGTCCACACCGCTTCCTGCAGCTTGGCCTCGCCCCAAAGCACACCGATCTGGCCCAGCACGTCCAGCGGACCGGGAACCAGGTCGCGGCGTTTGACGCCCAGGGAGACGTAGAACTGCCAGACCAGGACAAGGACCACCAGGGCCGCGACGGGCAGGAGCACCCGGCTCCAGTCGATCCGGTTCTTGCGCGCGGCGTCGGACTGGAGCGAATCCAGCCCGGCCTCGAGCTCGCGCAGGTCCTCATGCCCGGTGGAAGTGCGGGTCAGGGCAGCGTGGACTTTGCGGGTTTCCGGCTTGTTCTCAAGAGGCTCGGCCACCGGTTCGGTCTCGGCGAGGGGCGTGGGGTTATTTGGCATGGCGGCGAATCTCCTCCCGCAGCCGGGCGGTGATGACCCCGGTCAGCTGTCCGGCGAGGCCGGCGTCGGTTCGGTGTTCCTCAGTGACGGCCCACTCCTGGACCACGCGGCCGGGGCGGGATGACAGCAGCAGCACACGCTGGCCCAGCCGCACGGCCTCGCGGACGTTGTGGGTGACAAAAACGATGGTGCGCCCGGTTTCCTTCCAGATGCGTTCCAGCTCGTCGTGCAGGAGGTCGCGGGTGATGGCGTCCAGGGCGGCAAACGGCTCATCCATCAGCAGCAGCTGCCGGTCCTGCGACAGGGCACGGGCCAGTGCCACGCGCTGGCGCATGCCGCCGGACAGCTCGTGCGGGCGCTTGTCCCCGGCCTCGCCGAGGTGCACGAGCTCGAGCAGCTCATCGGCCTTGATCCGGCGTTCAGTCTTTCCAACACCGCGCAGCTTCAGGGCCAGCTCGATGTTTTCCCGCGCCGTCAGCCAGGGGAAAAGGGCGGCGTCCTGGAACATAAAGGCCGCCCCGTCGCTGGGCACTTCGAGGGCGCCCGACGTCGGAACCTCCAGGCCCGCCATGATGTTCAGCAGGGTGGATTTGCCGCAGCCGGACGCACCGAGGAGGGCTACGAATTCGCCCGCGCCGATATTGGCGTTGACGTCGTCCAGCACCGGGGCGCCGTCGCCAAAGCGCTTGCCCAGGTTTTCCAGTACGACTGGCATGGTCCCGTCCTTAAGTAGTTGGTGCGGTAAGTGGCGGTCAGTCCTGGCCAAGGCCAGCCGCTGAGGCCCGCTCGGCGGTCCCGGTGACTTCGTTCAGGGCACGGAGGTCGAACAAACCGGTGATGTCCGCCTGCTTGGTGGTGCCGGCTTTCACACCGTCTTCGAGGAGCTTGGGGTAGGTTCCCGCGAGCGGATCCACCGTGAACACCACGGTCTGCAGGGCACGGTCAAGGACATCGGCGGGAAGCGCCGCGCCTGCCGATTCCTGCAGGGCGCCGTTGATGACGCTTGTTTTCTCTGCTGCAGGCGCGCCATTCAGCCAGGCCACGGACTCCACGTGGCCGCGCAGCAAGGCTTTCACTGTGTCCGGGTGCGCGGCGGCAAATTTCTTGTTCACGATCAGAATGGTGGTGGGGAACTCGCCGGCCTTGCCGGAGAGCGAGCCGTCCCAGAGGTCCTTTTCGTCCACCAGGACCTTGGCTCCCGCCTGGAGCACCAAACGGGACGCCCACGGCTCAGGCAACCACGCGCCGTCGAGCTTTCCGTCCTGGAACAGTTTCAGTGTCTGGGCGTTTTCCGTGGGGTTAATTGAAACGTCGCCGCTGCCGTCCACGTTCGTTTTGTAGCCCTGCGAGCCGAGCCACGCGCGGAGCGCCACGTCCTGAGTGCCGCCGAGCTGCGGCGAGGCCAAGGTCTTGCCCTTGAGGTCCGCGGCGGAGGTGATCTCGGGACGCACCACCAGCTGCGCCCCACCTGCGGCGGCGCCCGCGATGACGCTCACGGACTCCCCCTCGCTCTTGACAAACGAGTTGATCGCGGGATTTGGGCCGATGTATGCGGCGTCGATCGCGCCGGCGTTCAGAGCCTCGATCGCGGCAGGCCCGGCGTTGAAAGTTTCGGTGCTGAGCTTGGTGTTGCCCAGATGCCGGGCGAAGATCCCCTGTTTCACGCCCACCAGGGCGGGGGCATGGGTCAGGTTTCCGAAGTAGCCCAGCTTCAGTTCTGCAGCCGGAGTGGGCGCGGGTATGGATGCTTCTGCCGCCGTATTACGGGAAATGGACGACGCCACCACCGCGCCGGCGGCGATCAGGAAGACCAGCACGATGGCCAGGGCCGCCTCGATGGCGCGCTTGCGCTTGGGTACGGCGCTTTCGCCTGCCACGATGCGGGTCATCCCGGGCTTGGAACTAGTCATTGTTTCACCATAGGGAGTGACCTAAACCCATTCAATGAAGCAGAAACGGGGGGTCACGCGGGTTCATGCTACGTCACATTCCGGGCCCGGCTCAGTCCCCCTTGACGTTGATCAGCTGCCGCAGTTTGTGCCGCACCCTGACCAAGTCAGCAGCGTCCCTCATCACCACATCGATGGGCTTGTACGCCGCCGGAATTTCGTCGATGAACGCCTCGGTGGCCCGGAACTCAATGCCCTGCATGGCCGTCTTCAGCTCGGCCAGCGAGAACGTTTTGCGGGCAGCCGTCCGGGAGTACTCGCGGCCGGCCCCGTGCGGGGAAGAGTTCAGCGAGACGGGGTTCCCCAGCCCCTCAACCACGTACGACGCCGTCCCCATGGACCCGGGGATAAGTCCCGGATCGCCGTGCTCGGCTCTGATCGCCCCCTTCCGCGATACCCACACGGACTTGCCGTAATGCGTCTCCTGCTGGGTGAAGTTGTGGTGGCAGTTGATCCGCTCGCGCTCCGTGACATGGCCGCCCACCCAGTGCCCGAACTGAGTAATGACGCGGTCCATCATTTCCTCGCGGTTCAGGAGGGCGAAATGTTGCGCCCAGCGGAGTTCCTTGATGTAGCGGACGAACTCGCTGGTACCCTCCTCCAGGTAGGCGAGGTCCGCGTCGGGCAGCCTGGTCCCGCGCTTCCGGGTCACCTGCTGGGCGACGCCGATGTGGTGCTGCGCGATCTTGTTGCCCACGCCCCGCGAGCCCGAGTGCAGGAACAGCCAGACGGCGTCGGTCTCGTCGGCGGAAATCTCGATGAAGTGGTTGCCGGAGCCCAGCGAGCCCAGCTGAAGCTCCCACTTTTCGACGTACTGGGCCGGGTTGAAGCCGGCCTTGGCCGCCAGCTTCCGGAGCTCGGCAAGGCGCGGTTCGGCAGTGTGCTGGATGCTCCTGTTGTTATGCCCGGCGGACAACGGAATGGCCCGTTCGATGTCCTCGCGCAGCCGTTTGCGGTCCTTGGGCAGGTCCTTGACCGAGTACTGGGTCCGCACGGCGATCATGCCGCAGCCGATGTCCACACCGACCGCGGCCGGGATGATCGCGCGCAGGGTGGGAATCACCGAGCCCACGGTGGCGCCCTTGCCCAGGTGCGCGTCCGGCATCAGGGCCAGGTGCGGGTAGATGAACGGCAGCGTGGACGTGGCCAGCGCCTGCTCGCGGGTCTTGGCGTCAAGGATCGAGGCCCAGCTGATGAGCTTGCTGTTCATGGTCTCCACCGCGTCGCCTCCCACTGTTAAGGATACGGAAACGACGAAACCGCGGCTTGTTCGCAAAACCGGCCCGTGAAGGCCAGGATCTGCGAACAAGCCGCGGTTTCGGCAGAAACTCAGATGGAGTAGCGCTCATCCTCATGGTCGCCCGGGTGGTCCTTGACCAGGCCCGCGGCCAGCGTGTTGCCGTCCAGCGGGTCGATCACCAGGAATGCGCCGGTGCGGCGGTGGTGCAGGTAGTTCTCCAGCGGCAGCGGCGCGGCGAGCCGGAGCTGTGCGTGGCCGATGTCGTTGAGCTCCAGGCTGGACGCGCCCTCGAGCTTGAACGTGGCCAGGTCCAGCTTGCCGCTGACGCTGCGGACCAGCGCCTGGACGGTGCGGGTGCCGTGTTTGACCAACACCTTGGCACCTTCACGCAGCGGCTTCGGCGACAGCCAGCACAGCGCGGCGTACAGGTCGGCGGTGGACTCGCGGACAGTGCCGGCGGCGGCGATCGTGTCACCACGGGCGACGTCGAACTCATCTGCCAACCGGATCGCCACCGACTGCGGGGCGAACGCTTCCTCCAGCGACTCACCGGCGAAGTCGATACCGGTCACCGTGGTGGTGCGCGGAGCCTGGCCGGGGGTCAGCACGGACACCTTGTCCCCCACCTTCACGGATCCCTCGGTGATCTGGCCCGCATACGCACGGTAGTCACGGTAGGCCTCCACGTCCAGGCCACCGGCCACGGCGTCGGGAGCCAGTGCACCCTGCGGCCGGATGACCAGCTGTACGGGGAAACGGAAGCTCTCCAGCTGAGTGTCGATCTCGTCGGCGGCCGGCAGGGTCTCGAGGACCTCCAGCAGGGCCGGGCCGTCGTACCAGGGGGTGCGTTCGGACCGGTCCACCACGTTGTCGCCGTCGAGGGCGGACACCGGGATCACCAGCAGGTCATCGATGTGGTCCGCGCTGCCCAGCTCGGCGGAGCCGATGCCCAGCTCACGGGCCACCTGCTGCACATCGGCCTGGATCTCACGGAAAACGGACTCGCTGAAGTCCACCAGGTCGATCTTGTTGACGGCCACAATCACGTGCGCCACCCGCAGCAGCTGCAGCACGGACAGGTGCCGGCGCGTCTGCTCCAGGACACCCTTGCGGGCGTCAATGAGTACGACGACGGCATCCGCCGTGGACGCGCCCGTCACCGTGTTTTTGGTGTACTGGACGTGCCCGGGGCAGTCGGCCAGGATGAAGCTGCGCTGGTCTGTGGCGAAGTAGCGGTAGGCCACGTCGATGGTGATGCCTTGCTCGCGCTCGGCGCGCAGGCCGTCGGTCAGGAGGGCCAGGTCGATGCCGCCTGCCGCGCCGCCAAATCCGCGGTCCGCGGAGGTGCGGGCAACGGCGTCGAGCGTGTCGGCAAGAATCGCCTTGGAGTCGTGCAGGAGGCGGCCCACCAAAGTGGACTTCCCGTCGTCGACCGATCCGGCGGTGGCGAAACGGAAAAGGGTGGTGGGCAGGGCTGTTTCCAGCTCGGCGGCCAAGGTGTCGGTGCTCATTTAGAAGTAACCATCCTTCTTGCGGTCTTCCATGGCTGCCTCGGAGATGCGGTCATCTGCACGGGTGGCACCACGTTCGGTGATGGTGGAGGCGGCAACTTCGATCACAACGTCGCTCACGGTGGCTGCGGCCGATTCGACCGCACCGGTGCAGGACATGTCTCCCACGGTGCGGTAGCGGACCGTCTTGGTGATGACTTCCTCGTGCGGCAGCGGCTGGGAAACCTCGCCCACCGCACGCCACATGCCGTCACGGGCAAACACTTCGCGGTCGTGGGCGTAGTACAGGCCCGGCAGCTCGATGTTCTCACGCTCGATGTAGCGCCAGATGTCCAGCTCCGTCCAGTTGCTGATGGGGAACGCGCGGACATGCTGGCCCACAGTGTGGCGGCCGTTGTAGAGGTTCCACAGTTCGGGGCGCTGGTTGCGCGGGTCCCACTGGCCGAACTCGTCGCGGAGGCTCAGGATGCGCTCCTTGGCGCGGGCCTTGTCCTCGTCGCGGCGGCCGCCGCCGAAGACGGCGTCGAACTTGTTCTGCTGGATGGCGTCCAGCAGGGGGACCGTCTGCAGCGGGTTGCGGGTGCCGTCGGCGCGCTCGGCGAGTTCGCCGCGGTCGATGAACTCCTGGACGGAGCCCACCACCAGCTTCAGGCCCAGGCGCTCCACCGTGCGGTCGCGGAAGTCGATGACCTCGGGGAAGTTGTGGCCGGTATCCACGTGCAGCACGGGAAACGGGACCTTGCCCGGCCAGAAGGCCTTGGTGGCCAGGTGCAGCATCACCACGGAGTCCTTGCCGCCGGAGAACAGCAGCGCGGGCTTCTCGAACTCGGCCACGACTTCGCGGATGATATGGATCGCTTCGGACTCAAGGGCGTCCAGGCTGGAGAGGCGCGTGGATACGGCGGCTTCAGTCACCTGGGTGGTCTCCTCAGTTAGGAAAGTGCTCATACGTGTAGTCCGCATTCTGTCTTGTCGGTGCCTGCCCAGCGGCCGGCGCGGGGGTCGTCGCCGGGCGCCACCTTACGGGTGCAGGGCTGGCAGCCGATGGAGGGGTAACCCTGGGAAAGCAGCGGGTTGACGGGCAGGAGGTTGTCATCGGAGTACTGGACCAGCTGGTCGAACGTCCACGCGGCCACCGGGTTGACCTTGACCAGGCCGTTGACCTCGTCCCAGGTCACCAGCGGGGTGTTCGTCCGGGTGCGGGCTTCGTCGCGGCGGACGCCGGTGAACCAGAGTTCGTAACCGGCCAGGGTGCGGCGCAGCGGGGCCACCTTGCGGAGGGCGCAGCACTGGGCGGCGTCGCGGGCAAACAGATCCTTGCCCAGGAGCCGGTCCTGCTGTTCCACGGTGTTCTCGGGAAGGACGTCCACCACGTTGACGCGGAGGTTCGCGGCCACCTCGTCACGCGTGGCGTAGGTTTCCGGGAAGTGGTAGCCGGTCTCCAGGAACAGGACGTCGACGCCGGGCATCTGGTCGGCGACCAGCGCCGGCAGGACCGCGTCGGCCATGGAGCACGCGACGGCAACCGCGGACAGGTCGAAGTTGCGCTCCACCCAGGCGATCACGTCGCGGGCGGGGGCGTCCCAGCCGAGCTCGGCGGCGCCGGATTCGGCGATGGCCTTGAGCTCGTCGTGGGTGCGGAGGTTGGCGGCAGGCGCCGCCACCGGCTGAGTGTTGCTCACTGGAGGGCCTCCTCGTCTGCTGCGTGGGCCCATTCGGCGAAGGTCTGGCCTTCGGAACGCTGGGCCACGAACGTGCGGACGACGCGTTCCACGTAGTCCGGCAGGTCCTCGACGTACACCTTCAGGCCGCGGACGGTGCGTCCTAAACCAGCCTCTTCCCGGCTGTTGGAAGCCAGCCCGCCGCCCAGGTGGACCTGGAAACCCGGGGAGGGGTCGCCGTCGGGCGTTGGCAGCATCATGCCCTTCAGGCCGATGTCCGCGGTCTGGATGCGGGCGCAGGAGTTGGGGCAGCCGTTGATGTGCAGGGACAGCGCGTGCGGCAGTTCGCCGGACTCCGCGAGGTCCGCGAGGCGGCGTTCCAGGTCAGCGACGGCGGTGGCGGCCGTGACCTTGGTTTCGACGATGGCCAGCTTGCAGTATTCGATGCCGGTGCAGGCGATGGTGCCGCGGCGGAACACGGACGGGCGTGCGGAGAGGCCCAGGGCGTCCAGCTCGGCAACCAGCGGTTCCACGTGGTCCTTGGCAACGTCCAGCACCACGAGTTTCTGGTGCGGGGTAGTGCGCAGGCGGTAGGAGCCGCGGGCCTCGAGGGTGTCCGCGAGCTTGATCAGCTGGGCGCCGGACAGACGGCCGGCCAGCGGGGTGGCGCCGATGAAGAACTTGCCGTCCTTCTGCTCATGCACGCCGATGTGGTCGCCCGGGGTGGTGGGCTTGGGCGCGGCCGGACCGTCGGCCAGCTTGTAGCCAAGGTACTCGTCCTCGAGGATCTGGCGGAACTTCTCCGGACCCCAATCGGCCATCAGGAACTTCAGGCGGGCCTTGGTGCGCATGCGGCGGTAGCCGTAGTCGCGGAAGATGCTGGTGACGCCGAGCCAGACTTCGGCGGCTTCCTCGGGCTTCACGAAGGCACCGAGCCGCTTGCCGAGCATCGGGTTGGTGGACAGCGCGCCGCCGGCCCAAAGGTCGTAGCCGACACCCAGCTCGGGGTGGCGGACGCCCACCAGGGCGAAGTCGTTGATCTCGTGGACCACGTCCTGGCTGGGGTGGCCGGTGATGGCGGTCTTGTACTTGCGCGGCAGGTTGGACAGCAGCGGGTTGCCGATGAAACGCTCGCCCAGCTCCGCGATGAGCGGGGTGGGGTCGATGATCTCGTCCTTGGCGATGCCGGCCACGGGCGAGCCCAGAATGACTCGGGGCACGTCGCCGCAGGCCTCGGTGGTGGACAGGCCAACACCCTCAAGCCGGGTCCAGATCTCGGGGATGTCCTCCACGCGGATCCAGTGCAGCTGGATGTTCTGGCGGTCCGTGAGGTCGGCGGAATCCCGGCCGAAGTCAACGGAAATCTGGCCGATGACGCGCAGCTGCTCGGTGGTCAGGGCACCGCCGTCGATCCTGACGCGGAGCATGAAGTACTTGTCTTCGAGCTCGTGCGGCTCGAGCGTGGCGGTCTTGCCGCCGTCGATCCCGGGCTTGCGCTGGGTGTACAGGCCCCACCAGCGGAAGCGGCCGTGGAGGTCCTGGCTGGGGATGGCGTCGAAGCCGTCCTTGGAGTAGATGGTCTCGATACGCTCACGCACATTGAGGCCGTCGTCTTCCTGTTTCCAGGTTTCGTTGGCGTTCAGCGGGGTTTTGCCGTCCACTTTCCACTGCCCGTGCGGCTTTGCAGCGGGGCGGGAGGCACGCGCGGGGCGCTTGGCGGGGTCCACGGACGCTCCGGCTAGAGCTGTATCAGTCATGCATCGACTGTAGGTGCCGCCGAAGCGCGTCACAAAGGTCCGGAAACGGGAGGTCACCTAGGGAAACAATTCGTCACGAACCGCCGGAGAGCCTTGAAGAAGGGCGCCCGCTGTGCTTGGTTCCGGGTTCCCGGGCGGGGCGGCTATTGACCGTGCACGACGGCGGCGTCGAACCGTTCCAGCGCGATCTCGGCGAGGACCGGCGACGGCAGCAGTGGTTCCGTCACGAGATCGGCACCGGCTTTGGCCAGCTGGTCGTGGAAGAACCCCGGCGCGAGGAGGTAGGAGGCAATCACCACGCGGCCGCCGTCGTCCACTGCCCCCGCGGACTCCCCCGCCCCGGCGCCCCCGGCCAGTTCCAGCCGAAGAATGGCGACGGCGTCGGGCACGGACGGCTTCGCAGAGGCACCATACGCGGGCAGAATCCGGTTGCGGCGCAGCGCCCTGAGCTGGTCGGCGAGCTCTTCCACGCTGACGGCGGCGTTGGGATTGGAGGACCCTGCGGCGGCGAGGACAATCGCGTCACGGTCCGTTACCCCGGCCTCCCGGAGGCGCTGGTCCAGCAGGGCGGCGAGCCGCGGGTCAGGGCCGAGCGGTGCTGCGGCGAGGCTGCCCGGCCGGCTTTTCACAGCCCGGGCGATGTCCACCTTGACGTGATATCCGACGCTCAGCAGCAACGGCACGACGACGGCCATGTCCTCTTCGGGCAGGCCTGCCACCACGTCCACGAGGTCCGGCTGCTGGACGTCCACGTAGGCCTCGCGAACGTCAAGGCCCGGGCGCAGGGCAGCGATGGCTGCGCGCAGGGCGTTGACCTCCGCGGCGCCTTGAGTGCTGGACGTCCCGTGGGCGCAGGCGATCATGATCGGGTTGTTCATAGGGGCTAGCGTAACGTTGGAGCCGCCCTGTCCGCCCACCATGAAACCGCCGGGACGCCACATGACTTTGCCGTTCGACACGTTGCCGTTCGGCATCGACCTGGTGTGGCTGGACCTGGCCGGAGTCTTCTTCTTCGCCGTCTCCGGGTCGTTGTTGGCGGCACGGAAACAGTTCGACCTGGTGGGGTCGCTGCTGCTGGCATCCCTGGTTTCCCTCGGCGGCGGCGTCATCCGCGACATCATCCTCAACACCACGCCGGCGGCCTTCTCCAACCCCGCCTACCTGGTACCCCCGGTGCTGGCCACCGTCCTGGTGTATTTCCTGTACTCCAGCGTGCAGCGGTACACCTCGCTGCTGGTGCTGTTCGACGCCGGCGGGCTGGCCCTGTTCTGCATCACCGGAACGCTGAAGGCCCTCACCCTGGGGATGAATCCGGTGGCCGCCATACTGCTCGGCGTGACCACGGCCGTGGGCGGCGGCCTGCTGCGGGACATCACCGCGAACGAGGTACCCCAGCTGTTCAACCCCCGCGACCTCTACGCGCTGCCGGCCTTCAGCGGGGCGGCTTTGACCGCGCTGCTGTGGGTCACCGGGGCATTCAACGTGCTGACGGCGTGCGTGGTGGCGGCCGTGGTATTCGCTTTCCGCGTGGTTGCCTGGCGCCGGTCCTGGTATGTTCCGCTCGCCGTCCACGGACTGCACCGGAGGGGCTCCGGCGGCGGGAGCCCCGGTGGCGGGTTCGGCAGCGGCTCGGGAGCAGGCCGCAGTTAGCTAGGATATGAGCATGACTGACATGTTCCTCGAGAAGTTCCGCGCGCTTGTTCCGACCTATCTCGAGGACGAATGGCAGGAAGAGGACGGCCTGCCTGCGGACGAACTGGACGCGGCCCTCGCCGAACACCAGTTCCAGGTTCCCCTGGTCCTGCGAGAGTTTTACCTGGCGGTGGGCGGCTGTGAGGACATCATGGAGGCCTACCACTACTTCTGGGATCCCGAAGAGCTGGAAGTGGATGACGAAGGCTTCCTGATGTTCCTCGAGGACGAGGAAGAACAGTTCACCTGGGGCTTCCGTGTAGGCGACCTCGGCATCCCGGACCCCATCGTGTACCGCCGCAACAACGCCCGTGGCCAGTGGAAGAGCGAAGAAGGCACCTTCTCGGAGTTCGTCTTCGACATGTTCGAATGGGCCTTCAACGACGAGGAAGAAAACTAGGGTCCTCCCCGGCCTGCCCGCGCGGGCCCTGTCCGGCCGAAACGGGGCACTCCGACACAGACACGCCGCCCGCTGAGCCGGTCTACTCGGGTTACGTCGCCCAAAGTGCCCCACGACGGCGCGACTCACCTCGCACCGAATGCCCCCTGCCGCGCCTGCTCCAGTACTGCCAACACCTGGCCCACCATCCGCTCAGGGTGATAGACAACGTCGTCATAGCCGAACCTCAGGCCAAGACGACCACCGATGAGGGTGGCGTTGTTGCGCTTGCGGTCCCTTTTAACCTGCCCGGGCTCCAGATGAGTGTCGCCGTCAGTTTCCACCACGACACACTCCTCGATAAGGAAGTCCACCTCGCCCACGCCGGGAAGCTCCACATGCCTGCGGACATGGAGCCCCGCCCGCCGGAAGTGGTAGTCGGCCAACACCTCCAGGATGGAATCCGCCCGAGGGATCACGTAGTCCAAAACGGACCTGGCGCGGGCGTTGCGGTTGCCGGGGAGCTTCCGCCGCAGGAAGTCCAGGCTGATGTCGCCACTCTGGGCTGCGCACTGCACCATGACCAGCGATTCCACTTCGGGTAAGCAACGCAGCGCATGAATCAGGACGTCGGCCAGGCCTGCCACCGGCAGCCATGAGTGGGACGGGTGCAGGCATCGGCCGTGGGTCAGCGTCCCCGGCGGTGTCCTCCTATGCCCTGGACTGAGGTGCACGGAACTTGGTTCATGAAGCGTCCACAGCCGGTACGTGGGGGCGGCCGACAAGCACGTCAGCAGGGCGTTGTGCTGCAGCGCCAGGGCTAACACGCCTGCCTCACGGGGCGCGCTGTAGATGCCTCGCCGGATCCGCACAATTCGCCCGGCCGCCAGTGCTTTGTCGAGGGAAGTTCGGGAAAATCCGGCCTCTCGGAGCGTCGAGGCCCGGGCTACGCCTGCCCGCGCGCCGAGAAAAGTCTCAATATCCATCGTTCCACGGTGCACGTGGACTGCAGCAAAGGGCAGACCCAAGGTGCCGCATGTGGACAACTCAGCCGTCGTGGGGCACTTCGACACGGACACGCCGTCTCTCCAGCCCGGAAGGCGCTTGCTGCGAACCAATGTGCCCCACGAAGGACGAAGTAGCCTGTGACACACGCAGTAACAGCAGGTTTGCATCTTGTGACAAACCTGTCATAGACTGTTCACGGATCCGCTAAACGCCTCCGGCGGGTCTGATGCGAACGGAGATATAGCCCCGGTTCGACGCAACGTGTGATTCGTTTCGTTGCTGAGAACCGGGGCTATTGCATTTAACGGACTCCCCCAGGCAAACAGCGAGGGCCCCGGCAAGGTTCGCCCCGCCGAGGCCCCGCTGCAAAACAAAGAGAATCAGCTGGCGCGGTCCACCACAGCCAGGGCGAAGTTGGACAGCGAGGACTTCACAACACCCTCGGGAAGCGGCGCCAGTGCGGCAATGGCTTCGTCGGCCCAGCGGCGGGCCACCACCCAGGACTCAGCGGTGACGGGGTGCTCGCGGAGCCCTGCCACGGCGGCGGCCAGGGCGTCGTCGGACGTCAGGTCGCCGTCAATCAGCTTCAAGAGTTCGACGGCGGACGGGTCTCCATTCACTGCGGCCCGCCGCAGGAGCAGGACGGGCAGCGTGGGCACCCCTTCGCGGAGGTCGGTGCCCGGTGACTTGCCGGACTTCACCTTGACGCCGGTGACATCGATGACGTCGTCGGCGAGCTGGAAGGCCACGCCCACCTTCTCGCCGTATTCCACCAGGACGTCCTCGTAGGTGGGATCGGCGCCGGCGAAGATGGCACCCAGCTGGCCGGACGCGGCAACCAGGGAACCGGTCTTGTCCGCGATGACGGACAGGTAGTGCTCCACCGGATCCTCGTCCGGGCGCGGGCCTACTGTCTCGTGCAGCTGGCCCAGGCACAGCCGCTCGAACGTCCGGGCCTGGATGCCCAGCGCCCGCGAGCCGAGCTCGGACACCAGGATGGAGGCCCGGGCGAAGATGAGGTCGCCGGTGAGGACCGCCACGGAGTTTCCCCAGACCTCGTGGGCCGTGGGGGCCCCGCGGCGGAACGGCGCGGAATCCATGACGTCGTCGTGGTACAGCGTTGCGAGGTGGGTCAGCTCGACCACAACGGCCGCCTGCACTACGGCGGGCAGTGAGGCGTCGCCGAGGTGGGCGCACAGCAACGTCAGCAAGGGGCGGATGCGCTTGCCGCCGGCTTCCACGAGGTGACGCGACGTTGCGTCAGCCAGGGGGTCCGAGTTGGCAATGGCTTCGCGCAGCTTCTTTTCCACCCGCGCCAGGTTGTTGGTGATGGCGGGGCCCAGTTCGGCGTCCTCCGCGATCGCCGCGAAGCCTGCGGGCAGCTGAAGTCCCGTGGCAATGGCGGTGGTATTAAGGCTGGGTTCGGAGTCCGGCAGGCCGTGCCCGGCGTGCGTCCAGCTGTGGTCTGCGGAGTTAGTCACGGGTTAACCCTAACTTTAGGTTGCGGATACCGCTGATTCGAGGCCGACGGTGTATTGGATGTGGCCGGAACCAGCGACTCCAGGACGCGGATGGCCCGGTCCTCGAAGCCTTTCGCGGCCGGGTCGGTCAGGTTTGCGAGCAGCCGCACCACAAAGCGCATCAGCACGGGAATGGGCATCCCGGTCCGCAGCGCGAGCTTCATGACGGCGGGCTTTCCGATCAGCGCGGCAAATGCCCTGCCCAGCGTGAAGTGCGATCCCCACTGGCCCCGAACATAGTCCGCGTAGCCGGAAAGGTGCGCATCGGCGTCGTACATTCCGCCCGCGGCATATGAGCGCGAGGACGCGTCAATGATGAACTCCGCCGCGAACCGCGCGGACTCCATCGCGTAGGAGATGCCCTCGCCGTTGAACGGGGAGACCATGCCGCCGGCGTCGCCGAGGAGCAGGAGCCCGGGCGAATAGTGCGGCGTGCGGTTGAAGCCCATGGGCAAAGCAGCGCCGCGGATTTCGCCCACCTGGTTCTCCGGGGTGAAGCCCCAGTCTGCGGGCATGCCGGCAGTCCATTCGCGCAGGACCTGCTTATAGTCCAGCTTGCCGAATTCCTTGGAAGAGTTCAGGATGCCCAGGCCCACGTTGGAGGTGCCGTCGCCGACGCCGAACACCCAGCCGTAGCCGGGGAGGAGCTTTCCGTCGCGGCCGGGGAGCTCCAGCCAGCCTTCCATCCAGTCGTCGTTGTGCCGGGGGGACGTGAAATAGGTGCGCACGGCGACGCCGAGAGGGCGGTCGTCGCGCTTGTGGATGCCCAGCGACACCGCGGTTCGGGTGGAGTTGCCGTCCGCGGCGAGTACGACGTCGGCGCTGAACTCGCGTGTCTCCCCCGTCTTGCGCCCGGACTCGTCCAGGAGCGCTGCGCGGACACCGGTCACGCGGCCGTCTTCAGACCGCAGGGCTTCGGTGACGCTGTGCCGCTCGAGGATTTCGGCACCGGCGGCCTGGGCGTGGCGGGCCAGTTCCTCGTCGAAGCCCAGCCGGGTACGGATGAGGCCGTACTGCGGGAAGTCGGAAACCTCGGGCCAGGGCAGCTCAATGGTGCGGCCGCCGGCGATCAGGCGCAGGCCTTTGTTCCTCCGCCAGCCGTCCGCTTCAGGGTGCGGCAGGCCGAGCTTCTGGATTTCGCGGACGGCGCGCGGGGTGAGGCCGTCGCCGCAGACCTTCTCGCGCGGGAAGCTGGTTTTTTCCAGGACGGTCACACTGATGCCGGCCTTGGCAAGGTAGTACGCGGCGGTGGAGCCGGCTGGCCCCGCGCCGACAATCAGAACATTCACGCCGTTCAGCGGACGATGTTGCGGCGAAGCTTGGCCACGGGGCCCTTGTGCGCGGCGATGGCCTCCGCGGCGCCCTCCGGCGTGGATTCCAGCGGCTTGGTGGCACGGTGCACGGCCACGATCCCGCCGGTCAGGTTGCGGTACGTGACCTTTTCCCAGCCGGATTCCTGCAGCCAGGCGGCCAGGTGGTCCTGGTCCGGCCAGGCGCGGATGGACTCGGCGAGGTAGACGTAGGCGTCCGGGTTGGAGGCCACCTTCACGGCGATGGCCGGCAGCGCACGCATGAGGTATTCCGTGTACATGGTGCGCCACAGCGGGACCACGGGCGCGGAGAACTCGGCGATGACCAGCTTGCCGCCGGGCTTGGTGACGCGGAGCATCTCGGCCAGCGCCTTCTTGGGCTCGTTGACATTGCGCAGCCCGAACGAAATGGTGCTGGCGTCGAAGCTGTTGTCCGCGAACGGCAGGTTGGTGGCGTCGCCGGCGACGAAGTTGATGTCCGGGCGGCGGCGCTTGCCGACCTTGAGCATGCCGAGGGAGAAATCGCAGGCGATGACATCTATGCCTGCATCGGCATATGGCTCGCTGGAGGTGCCGGTTCCCGCGGCCAGGTCCAGCACCCGCTGGCCCCGCTTCATGTCCATGGCATCCACCACGATCCTGCGCCAGCGGCGGGTTTGCCCCATGGAGAGGACATCGTTGACGACGTCGTACTTAGGTGCGACGTCGTCAAACATCGTGGCTACTTCGTCCGGACGCTTTTCCAAGGATGCTCGGTTCACCATGCAATTGTCTCAGACAAACTTGAGAAGGACTTTCGACGAGCCCGTGCCTCGGTCCGAAGCCACGGCAAACGCCTCGGCCACGTCACCGGCGTCGAACGTGTGCGTCAGCAGCGGCTCCACATCCAGCCCGTCCGCCAGGTACGCCAGGGCGTCATCCAGCTCGTCCGCGAAACGGAAGGTCCCGCGGTAATCGATCTCCCGGAAAACGAGTGCGGCGAGCTCGGCCGTCACGGGCCCGGCCGGCAGGTTGCCCACCTGGACCACGGTGCCGCCGCGGCGCACGGCCGCGAGGACACCGCCCAGGGCGCGGGCAGCGCCGGAGGCCTCGAACGCAACATCCACCTCGGGAAGCTGCGCGCCGGACCCCACCAGCACAACGCCGTCGGCCCCCATCCGCTGGGCGATCGCCAGCGAAATCTCCGAGAGATCACTGGCGACGACGCTGGCCGCGCCGGCGCGCCGGGCGGCGGCCACCAGCAGCGCGCCGATGGGCCCGGCGCCGTTGACCAGAACGTCCTTGCCGGCGAGGCTGCCGGCCCGGCCGACGGCGTGGATCGCCACCGCGAGCGGCTCGGCGACGGCGGCCTGCCGGGTGGTGACGCCTGCGGGCAGGCGCCGGAGCTGGCCCGCCGGGACGGCCTTGCGGGAGGCGAAGGCGCCGTCCGTGTGCGGCCGGTGCGCGGCGCTGCCGTAGTAGGTGACCTGCGGGCAGAGGTTGGTGCGACCGGCGAGACAGTCGGTGCAGTCGCCGCAGTACACGGCCGGGTGGACGGTCACGGCGTCGCCCACTGCGAAGCCCTCCACGCCATCACCCAGAAGGGAGATCCGGCCGGCCACCTCATGGCCCAGGACCATGGGATCGGCCAGGATGCTCAGCCCGGAGGCGCCGTGGGTGACGTAGTGCAGGTCCGAGCCGCAGATCCCGCCGTATTCGACGTCGACGATCACCGAGCCGGCCGGGCAGTCCGGGTCCGGACGGTCCTCAAGGCGCAGGTCTCCGGCGGAATGGACAACTACGGCTTTCAAACTGCATCCTCCACGAGGGTCAGGTCGCGTCCCTTGGTTTCCGGGGCGAAGAAGGTGGCCACAAAGGCGATGGCGGAGTAGAGGACCATCATCCCGGCCACCGGCCACCAGGAATTGGTGAACAGGGCCAGCAGGCCGGCAGCGATGATGGGAGCCAGGCCGCCGGAGAGCACACCACCGATTTCCTTGGCCATAGCCAGCTGGGTGTAGCGGTTGCGGGAGCCGAAGAGTTCGTTCACGTAGGCGGACTGGACCGAGAACATGCCCAGCACGGAGACGGACAGGCCGATGATCAGGGCCAGCGAGACGAGGAACGGATCGCGGGACTGCATCATCAGAAGGGCCGGGATGGCGAAGATCATCTGGAAGCCGGACAGGGCGCGGTACATGCTGCGGCGGCCGAGCTTGTCGGAGAGCCAGCCGGCCAGCGGAACCGTGGCGAAGCCGAGGAACGAGCCGATCAGCAGCGCGAAGGTGCCCACGCTCTTGTCCATGCTCAAGCCCGTGACGATGTAGCCGATGAGGAACGTCTGGATCATGGCCGAGTTGCCGGATTCGCCGATCCGCAGGGCCATCGCCAGGAAGAAGGCCTTGCCCTTGCGCTTGGCCTTGACGGCAGGGGCGGTGGCGGCCGGGGCGGTGGCGGCCGGGGCGGTCGCCGCCGGGGTGGACTGCCCGACGGCGGTGCCGGGCTCAGCGGCGAAGGCGGCGGCAGCAGCGGCGTCGGCGATTTCCTGCTTACGGGTGGCCTCGAAGACGGGGCTTTCCTTGAGGTTGCGGCGCATCCAGAGGGCGTACAGCGTGATGCCGATGCTGGCGATGAACGGCAGACGCCAGCCCCAGCTCATGAGGTCTTCCTCGGGCAGGAGCGTCAGCAGGACCCACAGGCCGGAGGCCAGCAGGGTGCCGGAGTTGGTCCCGAGGCAGACGAAGGAGGCGATCAGGCCGCGCTTCTTGGGCGGGGCGTATTCGGCCAGCATGACCGATGCGCCGGAAAGTTCCGCGCCGGCGCCGAAGCCCTGGGCGAGGCGGAGGAATACCAGGATGATCGGCGCGGCGAGGCCGATCTGGGCGTAGCCGGGCAGGAAGCCGATGAGCATGGTGGACACGCCCATCATCATGATGGTGATGACCAGGACCTTCTTGCGGCCCACGCGGTCACCCATCCGGCCGAAGAACCAGGCGCCCACCGGGCGGGCCAGGAAGCCCACGCCATAGGTCATGAAGGCGACCAGCAGGCCCACTACGGGGTCGAAGTTGGGGAAGAAGATTTTGGGGAAGATGATGGCGGCGGCGAGGGAATAGAGCTGGAAGTCCATGTATTCCATGGCGGTTCCGAGCCAGCCGGATACTGCCGTCCTGATCAGGTCTTTGGATGTGCGCTGGGTGGCGCCTACCTGGATTGTTGCCGTCATGAACCCCTCTGTTCTACGGGCCTAGCCGGATGCACAGCGTCAACGATGCGGCATGGCCAGACGTCTTGGTCTTGTCCCTCCATCGGGACAACGGCTGCCATTCAAGCACTGCCATACCAGTATGTCAACAGATGACGCAGCCCCGTCCCTGCTCCCCTGGAGGCAGTACCCCGGGCAAGGCGGCACAGCTACTGTGGAGTTATGGCCGCCCCTGACACCACCCCGCGCATTTCCGCCCGGATGATGGCGTATGCGCGGATCCGCGAGCGCATCATCTCCGGCGAGGACGCGCCCGGGACCCTCCTCTCCGAGAACGAACTGGCGCACTACCTGGGCACCAGCCGCCAGCCCATCCGCGAGGCCCTGTTGCTCATCGCCCAGGAAGGGCTCGTGGAGATCCGGCCGCAGAGCGGCACCTACGTGACCTACCTCGACCCGGATATCGTGGCGCAGGCCCAGTTCATCCGCGAGGCCATTGAAGTGGCGTCGCTGGCTGACTGCGCCCGCAACATCACCCCTGAAAACGCAGCTGCGCTCTACGAACTCCTGGACCGGCAGGACGCCTGCACCGCCCGGGAGGAGTTCTACCCGCTGGACGAAGACTTCCACCGGACCCTGCTGGCCATCGCCGGCCACGAAACAGCCTGGGCCACCGTCTCCAACGCCAAAGGCCATCTGGACCGCGCCCGCTACCTGGGGCTCAGCGGCTACCGCGGCATCACGGAGTACGCGGCCGACCACCGACGCGTGCTGGACGCGATCCTCGCCGGCGACCTGTCGGCCGCGGAAGACGAGCTGCGCAGCCACCTGCGCTTCATCCTGGACGACGTCGCGAGCATGCGCGCCGCACGGCCGGACCTGTTCTCCGCCCCCGCCGTGACCGAGCGACGCACGGGGCGTCCGGCCCGGGTCTGACACGCGCGGGAGTAGTGTTGTCTCATCATGACGAGCACGTTCCGCACCCTCACAGTCCCCCTGGATGGCACCGCGTCCGCCGGCGGACTGCCACAGTTTCTGGTCCGGGACGACGTCCTCTGCTGGACCCGCCGCGAAGCCGGCCTGGTGGGCTTCGGCGAGATCGCCCGCTTCACCGCCACCGGCCCCGAGCGTTTTCTCGAAGCGGATATCTGGTGGCGCCACCTGGTCCTCGAAGCGGACATCACCGACTCGGTGGAACTGCCCGGCACCGGCCCGGTGGCTTTCGGCTCCTTCGCGTTTTCCAAGAAGTCCACCCACGTATCGCGCCTGATCGTGCCGGAGATCGTGGTGGGCGTCCGCGACGGCCGGTACTGGCTCACCCAGCTGACGGTCGACGACGGCGAACTCACGGAGGCGGGCGCCCTCGCCGCCCTCGCCGGCTGGCTGAGCGGTGGCAGCACCGCCGCTGACGTCCCCGCCGGTGGTGAGGCCGGCGCCGTCGTGCGTCCTTTGCCTTCCGCCAACGGGGCCACCCTGCACACCGGTTCGCTCAGCGAGGAGGACTGGATGGCCGCCGTCGCCGCCGGCGTGGCGGAGATCCGGACCGGCGCACTGGAGAAACTGGTGCTGGCACGGGACATCGTGGCCACGCTGCCGTCGGGCGTGAACGCGGCGCAGGTGTTGCGCGAGCTCGCCGTGCGGTACCGCGAATGCTGGACGTATGGCGTGGACGGGCTGGTGGGCGCCACCCCGGAGATGCTGATCCAGGTGGAGGGCCGCACTGCCCAGGCGCGCGTGCTGGCCGGGACGCTGGACCGCCGCGATGCGCACGGCGAGGCCGGCATTCCCATGGATTACGCCGAGCGGGTGCTGGCCGGGTCGGAGAAGCAGCGGCACGAGCACGAGATCGCGATCCAGTCGCTGACATCGCAGCTGGCACCGTTTTCCGAGGCCATGAACGCGCACGACGAGCCGTTCATCCTGGAGCTGCCGAACGTATGGCACCTGGCATCGGACGTAAAAGCGGAGCTCGCCGAGGTAGAGGGCCATGTGCCAACATGCCTCGCGCTGATCAACGCGCTGCATCCCACGGCCGCGGTCTGTGGCACGCCCACGCTGGTGGCCGGCGCCCTGATCCGCAAGCTTGAACACCTGGACCGGGGCCCGTACGCGGGGCCGGTGGGCTGGCTCGACGCCGCCGGCAATGGCGAATGGGGCATCGCGCTGCGCGGGGCCGTGATTGAGGATCCGCATACCGTGCGGTTATATGCCGGTTGCGGCATAGTGGACGGCTCCCAGCCGGCGGCCGAACTGGCGGAGACGTGGGCGAAGTTCCGGCCGATGCTGGAGTCGCTGGGGATTTCCAACTAGGTAGCAGGACATGTCGTTTTGAGCGCCCAAAACGACATCTGCTGCTACCTACTTGGGGGCCGTGTCCGGAATTCCAGACACACGCCGCCTCCCGGGTCTTGATTTAGGCTGTGATTTAGTTATCCAATAGTGAAACTAAGTTTCGTGTGATGCACATCTCTCATTCGGCGCTACACTATGAACCGATTTAGTACGGCATATCCCCTGCAACAAAAGGTAAAGAACATGCAGCTCAAGTCCCTGGCCCAGGCCAAGTTCGCCGCCAAGGCAGCAGCAATCCTGGCCGCCGGCGCGCTCACCCTCACTGCCTGCGGCGGCAGCACCACCCCGGCTGCGACCGAGGGCGGCATCCAGCTCATCAACGCCGGCAAGCTCACGGTCTGCTCCGACGTCCCCTACGAGCCCTTCGAATTCCAGAAGGACGGCAAGATCGTTGGCTTCGACATCGACATCGCCAATGAAGTCGCCAAGGACCTCGGCGCCGAACTGAGCATTGTGGACAGCTCCTTCGAGGCCATCGAGACCGGAACCGCCCTCACCGGCTGCGACGTCTCCATCTCCTCGATTTCCATCACGGATGTCCGCAAGTCGGTCATGGACTTCTCCAACCCGTACATGGACGATGACCTCACCCTCGTGGCCACCAAGGCGTCCGGGATCACGGACATCAACAGCGCCAAGGGCAAGAAGGTGGGCGTCCAGCAGGCCACCACCGGCGCAAAGTACGCGGCGGAGAACGGCCTCGACGCCCAGCAGTTCGAGGACAGTGGCCTCCTGGTCCAGGCTCTCCTGGCCGGCACCATCGACGCTGCCCTGGGCAACCAGTCAATCCTGGCCTACGCCATCAAGGATGATCCCAAGTTCGAGCGTGTCGATGACTACGCCACGGGCGAGAAACTGGGCATCTCCATCAAGAAGGGCAACACCGCCATGGCCGAGAAGGTCAACGGAACCCTGAAGCGCCTGACCGACGACGGCAGCCTGAAGAAGTTCGAAACCACCTGGTTCGGCGAGACCGCCAAGTAGCCGGCATTCCGGACTGACCTTCACAGCCCTGAGAACCACGCCGCTGGGGCCCCGCACGGACTGCGCTGCAGCCCGTCCGGGGCCTCAGCCACGCAAATGAATGTGAGCACCCCATGGCAATGACCGCACGTCAACGGGCCAAAGTGAGCCTGTACGTCCAGATCGGCATCTTCGTTGTGGCCGTGGCCGCGCTGGTCCTGGCCACCGACTGGAAGACCGTCGGCACCAGTGTCTTCAACTTCGGCAAGATCGGCCCGATGTTCCCGGACATCTTCCTGGTGGGCCTTAAGAACACCCTGATCTACACGTTCCTCGGCTTCGTCGTGGGCCTCTCCGGCGGCCTGCTGCTGGCCCTGATGAAGCTGTCCAGCTTCCCGCTGTACCGCTGGATCGCCACCGGCTACATCGAGTTCTTCCGCGGCATCCCGGCGCTGCTGGTGTTCATCGCGTTCGGCTACGGTGTCCCGCTCGCGTTTGGCGTCCAGTGGAACGTCACCCTGGTGGTCATGATCTCACTGGGTATGGTGGCCTCGGCATATATCGCCGAAACCCTCCGCGCCGGCCTCCAGGCCGTCCCCAAGGGACAGCTCGAAGCCGCACGGTCGCTGGGCATGCCGCAGTGGCGGGCCATGGTGTCCATCGTCATTCCGCAGGCGTTCAAGATTGTCCTCCCGCCGCTGACCAACGAGGTCATCCTGCTGACCAAGGACTCCTCGCTGATCTACGTCCTGGGCCTCACGGCATCGCAGTACGAGCTCACCAAGTTCGGCCGCGACGGCATCTCCAGCCTGGGCGCAGGCCTGACGCCGCTCCTCGTAGCCGGCGCCTTCTACCTGGTCATCACCATCCCGCTGAGCCTCCTGGCCCGGAAGTTCGAAAGCCGCTCCGCGCGGACCAAGCGATAGGCAGGGAAGCCATGAACGACGTCGTAAATTCCTCCGCCGGCAACACCGGCACCATCAACGCGGCCGGAGTGTCCATCAAGGACCTCCGCAAGTCCTACGGCAGCAATGAGGTCCTCAAGGGCATCAGCCTGGACGTCGCCCCCGGCGAAGTGGTGTGCCTGATCGGCCCGTCCGGCTCCGGCAAATCCACGCTCCTGCGCTGCGTCAACCTCCTCGAGCAGCCCAACGAGGGCGCCATCCATGTGGGCGGCTTCGAAGCCACAGACCCCGACGTGGACATCGACAAAATGCGCCGCAAGGTGGGCATGGTGTTCCAGCAGTTCAACCTGTTCCCGCACCTGGACGCCAAGCGGAACTGCACCATCGCGCAGACGAAGGTCCTGAAGCGGTCCCAGGAAGAGGCCGATCGGGTGGCCCAGCACAACCTGGACCGGGTGGGCCTGGGGCACCTCGCCGACCGCTTCCCGGACCAGCTTTCGGGCGGCCAGCAGCAGCGCGTAGCGATTGCCCGGGCGCTGAGCATGGACCCCGAACTGATGCTGTTTGACGAGCCCACCTCCGCGCTGGACCCCGAGACCGTGGGCGATGTCCTCTCGGTCATGCGGAACCTCGCCAAGGAGGGCATGACCATGCTGGTGGTGACCCACGAGATGGGCTTCGCCCGCGAAGTTGCCGACCGCGTGGTGTTTATGGACGGCGGCGTTGTGGTGGAGGAAGGCGTGGCCGAGCGGGTCATTTCCGCTCCCACCCAGGCCCGCACCAAGGAGTTCCTGCGCCGGGTACTGGACCCGACGCACATCGAGATCGAGGAGTAGCCGCTTTCGACGCGGCGCCTCCCTGTCGACGCGCATATGCCCTGTCGCCACTGAAATACCGGTAGCGACAGGGCATTTGCGCGTCATAGGGTCTTCCACGCGTCAGCCAGCCGCGAGCAGGATCCTACGCTCCGACGGCCGACACGGCGGCGGCGACGGCAGCCTTGATGCGGGTGTGGAGCGCGCGGAGGCCAACACGGTCGGTGCGGACTTCGATGATGCTGCGCCCCTTCAGCGGTGCGGCGAGCGCCTCGGCGAGTCCCGCCGTCGTACTTACCGAGCAATGCCCGACGCCGTACGCCGCCGCGAGTGCCGCGATGTCCACGGTGTGGGGGGTGCCGAAGAGCCGTTCGACGGCGTCCGTGTAGCGTCCGGATTCACGCACAGCCCCGTGCTCCAGCAGATCAAAGATTGCCCCGCCGGAGTCGTTCAAAACGACGATCCGGAGCCCAAGTTCGGGTTCGCCGGACCCCAGGAGCAGGCCGCCGGCGTCATGCAGGAAGGTGACGTCACCCAGCAGCAGCGTGGTGTCCTGGCGGCCGCCGATGGCAATCCCGGTGGCGGTGGAGATGGTGCCGTCGATCCCGGCGAGGCCGCGGTTGGCGTACACCGTGGCCGCCGGCGCGGCGGCGGGGAGACCAGCCAGATCAACGTCGCGGATGCCGTTGGAGGATCCCAGCACCAGCTGGCCGCGGGCGTGCTGCCAGACCTGGGCGCCCACGGAGGGTCCGGAAGCGGCTGGCTCGGCGGCCAGGACGCCGTCGAGCGCGTGCTGCGCGGCGGCACCGGCCAGCAGCCAGGCATCCAGCCAGTCGGACGGGCCGCGGCCGGCGAAATCGGCGAGATCGGCCAGGTTCTCCAGCGGAAGTTCCGTGCGCCGGCCCGGCTGATACCAGGCCACGGGAACCGGCTGGTACAGCGCGGACGGCACGTCGGCACGCTCCAACAGCGCGGCAACCGGGCGGGACAACGTGGGCCGGCCGAACATCACCACCCGTTCGATAGGCAGCGCGGACGACGCTCCGAAATGCTCCAGCAGCAGCCGGTACGGGCCCACGGCATTGGGTCCGAACCGGGCGTTTGAGGACGGCTCCGCGAGCAGCGGCAGGCCGTGTGCGCGGGCGAACGCCTCGGCGACCGGCCCGGCGTCGTGCCCTGCCAGCACCACGGTGCGCCTTTCCTCCAGCGAGGCAGGGGCGGGCGGCAGGTTCATGGTGAGCGGGTCGGTGCCGATCCGGAACCGGGGATGCCCGGCCGCCGTCGGAAGCCCCTCCCCCGGTGAAGGAACCAGCGGGTCGCGGAACGCCAGGTTCAGCTGGACGGGCCCGGGTGCGAGGTCGGAAAACGCTCCGGTGGCCGCGGCGAGCGCCGTTTCCACCGCGCGCAGCGGGTTGCTGCCGGCAGGGACGTCGGCGGCGAAGCGCACGTGCTCGCCGAACAGGTCCAGCTGGATGGTGGTCTGGTTGGCGCCGGTCCCTTGCAGCTCTTCGGGCCGGTCAGCGGACACCACCACGAGCGGGACGGCGGCGTGGTTGGCCTCCATCACGGCGGGCATAAGATTCCCGACGGCGGTGCCTGAGGTGGTGAGGACGGCCGCCGGGGAGCCGGTGGACAGGGCCAGGCCAAGGGCGGTGAAGCCGGCGGAACGTTCGTCGATGCGGACCAGCAGGTCCACGCGGCCGGCCGCTTCGGCCTCGGCCAGGGCGTAGGCCATGGGGGCGGAACGTGATCCGGGCGAGACCACCACGTACTGGACGCCGCCGTCGATCAGGGCGTCGACGGCGATCCGCGCGGCGGCGAGGGAGTTCAGGGAAGTCACCGAACCAGTTTGCCATCCTGTGGACGCTTGCCCGCCCCGGGACTCCCGCGCGCACGTACTAAGCGCATAGACTCGGGGGCAGAAGGAGAATCACATGGCAAAGGGCCCCACTGTTTACCACGTCGCCGAACGCGCGGGCGTCTCCATCGCAACCGTCTCTTTTACGTTCCGGCAGCCGGAGAAGGTCAAGGCGTCTACCCGCGAACTGGTGCTCGCGGCCGCCGACGAACTGGGCTACGTGCCCAGTGCCAGCGCCCGCGGACTCGCGCGAGGCAGGACCGGCGCCCTGGGCCTGTTCGCCTACGACTACCTGTTGGATCCGTCGGGAGGCCCCGGCGTGCAGGGCGGCCTGCCGCACGACGTGGACGCACCGGGCGACCGCGAGGAGGGGAACCTCCGCCTGTTCCCCCTGTACGTGGACGAGGTGCAGCGCGGCGTCGAACTGGAGTGCTGGCGCCGGGGGCAGGCGCTGCTGGTTGGCGGCGGCAACCCCGCGAACAACGAAGCGGTGCTGTCGGACATTGCCGGCAGGGTTGACGGGCTGGCCGTGTTCCCGCGCTCGGTTCCTGTCGAGGCCCTGGCCCGCATAGCCCGCCGCATCCCCGTGGTGGAGGTCTCGGAGAGCCTTCGTAACCGGGGTATGGACCATGTGACCGTGGACAACGCTTCCGGAGCGCGGGCAATCACCGAGCACCTGATCAAGGGGCATGGACTGACCGAGCTGATGTTCATCGGCGCCATGCCGTCCACCGACAACGACGAACGGCTCGAGGCATTCCGGGGCGCCCTCGCCGCTGCGGGCGTGAAGCTGCGGCACGAGCCCCGGTATCCCGCGGGCGGCGAGCTCACCGTCGCGGAAACAGTCCGGACCATCTGCCACCAGGGCTCCCTGCCGCAGGCCTTTGTCTGCGCCACCGACCAGGATGCGCTGGTTGTTATGGATGTGCTGGCCGCGGCCGGGGTTGCGGTGCCGAAGCAGGTGGCCGTGACCGGCTTCGACGGCATCGCCGCGGGGCGGGTCATCCGGCCTTCGCTGACCACAGTGCGGCAGCCGATGGAACGGATGGGGCGGACCATGGTGGAGCTGCTCCTGGACCGGCTGGACCACCCGGAGAAGCCCCCGGTGGACCTGAAACTTCCCGTGCGGTTGGTGCTGCGCGAGAGCTGCGGCTGCCAGCCGAGCTAGACGCACGGTCAGGCTTACGGCCACCGCACGACGGCGGGGCCCAAGTGTCCGCTCGCGCCCAGTCGTCGAAAAAAAGTTAGCGCCAGCTGTTGCCAAGATCACATTCAATGCGCTTAGATTGATCTTACGAACCGAATCAAAGCGCTTAGATATTTCCTCGCGGGATGGCTCCACCTCTCCTGCTCCCTCCGCGCCGTGCCACCTGCCGGCCCGCGGAACCACGAAAGGAACAATGATGATCCATCCGAATGCTAAGAAGGCAGCAGCCGTCGGCATCGCCGCCGCCCTGCTCCTCACCGCCTGCGGGCGGAACGACGCCGGCCCCACCGCATCGTCTCCGGCCGAAGCCATAGCCTCCGGGCCGGCGTCGGGCACCATCACCCTGTGGGCGCAGGGCAGCGAAGGCGAGGCACTGCCCGCCCTGTTGAAGGAATTCGAAGCCGAGAACCCCGGCGTCAAGGTGAACGTCACGGCCATCCCCTGGGACGCCGCCCTCAGCAAGTACCAGACCGCCATCGCCGGCGGCACCACCCCGGACGTGGCCCAGATGGGCACCACCTGGATGGGCGACTTCGCCGACTCCTTCGACGCCACACCGAAGGAGATCGACACCAGCGACTTCTTCCCGGGCTCCGTAAAGTCCACCGAGGTTGAGGGAACCACCTACGGCGTGCCCTGGTACGTTGACACCCGCGTGGTCTACTACCGCAGCGACCTCGCGGAAAAGGCCGGCATCACCAAGGCGCCCGAAACCTGGGACGACTTCAAAGCCCTCGCGACGGCACTCAAAGAGAAGGCCGGGGCAAAATACGGAGTCCAGCTGCCCGCCGGCGTCGCCGGCTCCTACCTGGACACCCTCCCCTTCCAGTGGTCCAACGGCGCCAAGCTGATGAACGACGACGGCACCAAGTGGACCCTCGACACCCCGGAAGCGGCTGAGGCGCTGAAGTACTACGCCAGCTTCTTCGCTGACGCGCTCGCCTCCAAGGCCGTGTCCACCGGAACCACTGCCGAAGCATCCTTCGTGGACGGTTCAGCCCCCATGATGATGAGCGGCCCGTGGCATGTCGGCCTGCTCAACAAGGCCGGCGGCCCCGGCTTTGAGGACAAGTACAAGGTGGCCCCGATGCCCAAGGAGAAGACCTCAACGTCCTTCGTGGGCGGTTCCAACATGGTGGTCTTCAAGAAGTCCGAGAACCGCGATGCGTCCTGGAAGCTCCTCCAGTGGCTGTCCAAGCCCGAGGTCCAGCTCAAGTGGTACGAGGCCACCGGTGACCTGCCCTCGCAGCAGAGCGCGTGGAAGGACCCGTCGCTTGCGTCAGACAGCAAGCTCTCCATCTTCGGCGAACAGCTGAAGACCACCAACAACCCGCCGGCCGTTTCCACCTGGACCCAGGTTGCGGCAGCCGCGGACAGCGAAATCGAACAGATCGTCAAGGCCGGCAAGGATCCCGCCGAAGCGCTGAAGTCGCTGCAGCAGGCCGCAGATTCGATCGGCACCGGGAAGTAACAGTGGCTGCCACCACCAACACGATGCCTGCCGGCACCTCAAGGGGTGCCGGCAGGCCGCCGGCCCGCGCAAAGGCCAGGCCCGGGGGCTCGCGCCGGCGCCGCAACGCCATCACCGCGTGGCTGTTCGCCGCGCCGTTCGTCCTCATTTTCGGCGTGTTTATGCTGGGTCCGCTGGTGTCGTCGTTCCTGATGTCCTTTACGGATTTCACCAGCCGCGACATCGACAACCCGCTGGCCGTTGGGTTCGTTGGGCTTGACCAATACGTTGCCCTGTTCAAGAATCCACAGTTCCTGCACTCGATCCTGAACACGGCCTACTTCGTGCTGGCCGGCATCCCCCTCACCACCGTCCTGGCCCTGGCCCTCGCTGTGGCCCTGAACAACGGCATCACCCGCTTCCGTACGGCCTTCCGCGTAGGCTTCTACACTCCCGTGGTCACGAGCATCGTGGCCGTAGCAGTGGTGTGGCGCTTCATCCTCCAGCCGGACGGCCTGCTGAACCTCATCCTCGGCTGGGTGGGCATCGCCGGCCCGGACTGGCTCAACAGCACCACCTGGTCCATGCCGGCACTGATCCTGCTGGCCGTGTGGCGCAACCTGGGCACCCTGATGATCATCTTCCTGGCCGGGCTCCAGACCGTCCCCGCGGACATCCTGGAGGCCGCCGAAGTGGACGGTGCCAGTCCCTGGCAGCGCTTCATGAAGATCACGCTGCCTATGCTCCGCCCCACCCTGCTCCTGGGCACGGTCCTGCTCTCGGTGGGCTTCCTCCAGTTCTTCGAGGAGCCGTTCGTGATGACCAAGGGCGGCCCGCTGGACTCCACCCTGTCGGTCAGCTACTTCACGTTCAACCAGTTCGGGTTCGGCAAATACGGGCTCGCCTCCGCCGCCAGCTACGTGCTCTTCGTGGCCATCGCGCTGTTGAGCCTCATCCAATTCCGAGCCCTGCGATCCAAGGACTGAGGACATGACCATCCCGGAAACCGCACCAACCATCCCCCGCGCACAAGCGGCACGCACGACGGCGGGAGGCACCCAGGTGCCGGCGTCGCCGCCCGCCCCGGCCCGCCGCCGTCGTACTGGCCGCCGCGTGTCCGGACGCCGGGCGCTGATCTACGCGGCCCTCTTGGTGGCCGTGACCGCCACGCTGCTGCCGTTTGCCTGGATGCTGCTCGGCGCGTTCAAGACCCAGGGCGAGCTGCTCCGCCGGCCCATCACCTGGTGGCCGGAACAGCCCACGCTGGAGAACTTTGTGGTCTGGTTCACCGAGCTGCAGATCGGCACGTTTTTCCTTAACAGCGTTGTGGTGGCCGTGTTCACGGTGCTCGGCAACCTGCTGTTCTGCTCCATGGTGGGCTACGCGCTGGCGAAAATGGACTTCCCCGGCAAACGTTTCCTGTTCCTGCTGGTGATGGTCATGCTGATGGTCCCCGGTGTGGTGACGTTTGTGCCGCTGTTCGTCCTGGTCAGCAAGCTGGGAATGGTCAGCACCTACCCGGCCCTGATCCTGCCGTTCCTCGCCGCGCCCATGGGCGTGTTCCTGATGCGGCAGTTCATCGCCGGCATCCCGGATTCGCTCATCGAAGCCGCCCGGATCGACGGGGCCGGCGAGCTGCGCACGTTCCTGCGGATTGTGATGCCGCTGTGCGGGCCGCCGCTGGCCACGCTCGGCATCCTGACCTTCCTAGGCTCCTGGAACAACTTCCTGTGGCCGCTGGTGGTGGCGCAGAGCGAGGACATGTACACCCTCCCGGTGGCACTGTCCCTCTACTCCACCGGCCAGAACGCCACGGACTACGGCCTGCTCCTGGCCGGCTCGGTGCTGGTGATCACGCCCATCATCCTGCTGTTCGTTGCCCTCCAGAAGTACTTCATCCAGGGCGTCGCGGCCACCGGCATCAAGTAGCCGCTCCCCCGCCCCTTCTCCCCGAGAGAGCCACTATGACTGCATCAACCCAGAATCAAGCACGCCCCGGGACGTCCGTCGCCGACGGAAACGCCGACGGAAAAGCCTTCCGGGACCTCAACGGAAACGGGATCATGGATCCCTTCGAAAACCCGGACCTCAGCCCGCAGGAGCGCGCCGCCGACCTGGTGGCCCGCCTCAGCCTCGAGGAAAAGGCCGGGCTGATGTTCCACACGGTCATCGAAACCGGTCCGGACGGCACACTCCTCGAGCAACCGGGCAACATCAGCAAGTCGCCCACCAGCACCGTGCTCCTGGGCAAGTTCATGAACCACTTCAACGTCCATGCCCTCGGCCCAGCCCGCGAGGCCGCCCGCTGGAGCAACGCCCTGCAGGCCCTTGCCGCGCAGACCCCGCACGGCATTCCGGTGACCATCTCCACGGACCCGCGGCATGCGTTCATCGAAAACTCCGGCGTCTCGTTCACCGCCGCCCACTTTTCGCAGTGGCCCGAGCCGATCGGCCTGGCCGCAGTGGGCAGTGCTGACCTGATCCGCCGCTTCGCCGGGATCGCACGGCAGGAATACACCGCCGTCGGGATCCGCGCTGCGCTGCACCCGACCGTTGACCTGGCCACCGAACCGCGGTGGTGCCGGCAGGCGGGAACCTTCGGTCAGGACTCGGAGCTCAGCTCCAAATACGTGGTGGAGTATCTCCAGGGGTTCCAGGGCGCGGAGCTGGGGCCGGACAGCGTTGCCTGCACCACAAAGCACTTCCCCGGCGGCGGTCCGCAGCGTGACGGCGAGGATGCGCACTTCCCGTACGGTCGGGAGCAGGTCTACCCCGGCGGCCGCTTCGACGAGCACCTGGCCCCGTTCCGGGCGGCGATCGCCGAGAACACCAGCGCCATCATGCCCTATTACGGCATGCCGGTGGGCGTGGAACTCGACGGCGAACCCGTGGAGGAGGTCGGCTTCGGCTACAACAAACAGATCATCACCAACCTGCTCCGGGACAAGCTCGGCTACGACGGCGTGGTTCTCAGCGACTGGGAACTGGTCAACGACAACATCGTGGGCGACCAGGTCCTGCCGGCCCGTGCATGGGGCGTTGAACAGCTCACCGCGCCCGAACGCATGCTGAAGATCCTCAACGCCGGCGTGGACCAGTTCGGCGGCGAGGAATGCACCGAGCTGCTCATCGGCCTGGTCCGGGACGGGCTGGTCAGCGAGTCGCGGTTGGACGAATCCGCGCGCCGGCTGCTGCTGGTGAAATTCCAGCTGGGCCTGTTCGACAACCCCTTCGTGGATGAGGACGCCGCCGCCAGCATCGTGGGGAACGCCGAATTCCGGCGCGAAGGACACCGCGCCCAGTCACGGTCCGTCACGGTCCTCACCAACGGAACGTCCGACGTCGGGCCCTCCCTTCCCCTGTCCGGCTCACCGGCCGTCTACCTCGAGGGCGTGGACCCGCTGAGCCTCGACGGTTTCGGCACCGTGGTGCCGGACCCGGAGGAGGCGGATGTTGCGGTGATCCGGCTGCATTCGCCGTGGGACCACCGGGACGATCTGTTCCTGGAGCAGCACTTCCATGCGGGAAGCCTGGATTTCCCGCCCGGGCTGGTCTCCCGGCTCCGCACCCTGGCCGAAAAGGTTCCGCTGATTATTGACGTGCGGCTGGACCGGCCGGCGATCCTCACGCCCCTGGCCGGATTTGCCGCGGCCCTGGTGGGCACGTTCGGTGTTTCGGACACGGCGCTCCTGGACGCGCTGTTCGGGCGCATTGGGCCCGAAGGACGCCTTCCCTTCGAAATCCCGCGGTCGATGGATGCCGTGCGGGCCTCCCGGCCGGACGTCCCCGGCGATACCGCCGATCCCCTTTTCCCGTTCGGACACGGCCTGAGCCTGCCGGAGCCGGCCACGGCCGCGTCTGCCGCGTCTGCAACGGCCACCTCCACAACGGACACGTTAGGACAGACCCCATGAACCAGCACGTCGAGCCGAACCCCAGAATCTCCAGCGCTACCCGCCGCCAGCTCCTGGCCGGTGCGGCAGCCTTCGCCGTTTCCGGCATCGCAGCGGCAACGGCGACTCCCGGCTACGCCGCCCAGCTCGCAGCATCCACGGCATCCCGCGGGGCATCGCCGCTGTCGCGCCCCCGGAACAATGAGGGCATCGACCGGAAAATCATCAACCGCTGGGCGCACGACACCTGGCAGTCTTTGGTGGCCATGACCGATCCCGCAACCGGTCTGCCCGCTGACTACATCGGCGAGTCCATCACTGCGCCCAAGCGCAGCGGTTTTACGTCGCCCACCAACATCGGCGGCTACATGTGGAGCACGGTGGTGGCACGGGAGCTGAACATCATCAGCGCCGACGAGTGCCGCGACCGACTGACGCGCACCCTCACCACGCTGGTAGGACTCAAGCACCACGAACCAAGCGGCATGCTTTACAACTGGTACGACGAAGCCACCGGCGGGGTCATCACCATCTGGCCCGAGAACGGGAACCCCGTAGCGCCGTTTATGTCCAGCGTGGACAACGGCTGGTTCGCCGCGGCCCTCATGGTGGTCCGCAACGCCGAGCCGAAGCTCGCCGGGCTGGCCAACACCATCCTTGGCAGGATGGATTTCGGGATCTTCTACAACAAGGACGCCCGGCCCGGGGTGGCTGCCGGCCTGCTCCGCGGCGGGTTCTACGACGTCAAACCATCCGTGGAGACGGTCCAGGGCAACTACCTTGGCAAGGGCCCCGACGTTTTCTACACGATGAACCACTACGACGTCACCAACTCCGAGCCGCGCATCGCCAGCTATATCGGCATCGCCCTGGGCCAGCTTCCCCCCGCGCACTACTTCGCCACCATGCGGGTCTTCCCGGACACGTGCGACTGGTCCTGGCAGGAGCAGAAGCCAGTGGGCGAGCACCGGACCTACATGGGCATCGACGTGTTCGAAGGCGCCTACACCTACCGCGGCATGCGGATCGTGCCGAGCTGGGGCGGGGACATGTTTGAGTCGCTGATGCCGGATCTGTTCGTGCCGGAATCCACCTGGGCGCCGAAGGCCTGGGGCGTCAACCACCCCCTGACGGTCCGGGCGCAGCGCGAGTTCGGCCTGGACGACGCCAGGTACGGCTACTGGGGATTCTCCCCCGCCAGCCACCCCAACGGCGGATATTCCGAGTGGGGCATGGACATCCTGGGCATGAGCAGCGACGGCTACCCGTCCGACGTCGAACGCACCAGCGTTGACGTGGGCTTTGAGGGCTGCCGGCCGGCCACGAACCCGACGCCGGCCTGGGGAGACGGTGTGGTCACTCCGCACGCGGCGTTCCTCGCCATGGAGTACGAGCCCCGCGAGGCGTATGACAACCTGGTGAAGATCGAACGGGACCTCGCAGCCTATGGCGCCGGCGGGTTCTTCGATGCCGTGGCCGTAAAGTCCGGCACCATCGCCCGGCGCTACCTCTCGCTGGACCAGGCCATGGTGCTGGGCGCCATCGGCAATGTGTTCGGCAACAACGTGATCCGCCGCAACTTCGTTCAGGGCGAGGTGGAAGCGGTCATCAGGCCGCTCATCGCCGAAGAGGAGTTCGGCGCCGGCCTGATCGGCTAGGACGCTCTCTCACGTAATGTCGCTTTAAGCCAAACGCTCTATCACTTCCCGCTGCCTGAGCAGCAGGAAGTGATAGAGCGTTGGCCAAAAACCCTCAATACGTGAGAGAGCGTCCTGGTACGTGGGTGAGGCTAGGCGTCGGTGCGGAACACCTGGATCACTGACGGGCGGGGTGCGCGCACCTGGCCGGGAGCCGGCGTCGTGCCTTCCGTGACGTAGTCCGGGAAGAAGGAAACCTGCTTCTCGAACGTGCCGTCCTCGCCCGGGTGCTGCACGGCGACGAACACGGTGCGCTCCTCATCGTGGATGACGGGTCCGCAGGTCTCGGCATCGCGCGGAACAGCCAGGAACTGCTCCACCTTGCCGCGCTCTGCGCCTTCCAAGGTGACCTTGAAGAGCCCGTCCGCACGGCCGATGCCGGAGGGGGCGCCGTCGGTGGAGATCCAGAGGTTGCCCACGGAGTCGAAGGCGAGGTTGTCCGGGCAGGAGATGGGCGAGACCTGGTCCACCGGGAAGCCGGAGAAGTAGGTGACGTCGCCCTGCTTGGGATCGCCGCAGACCATGAGCAGGTTCCAGGTGAAGGTGGTGGAGGTCTGGTCGCCGGTCTCGGTGATTTCGACGATGTGGCCGTCGCGGTTCTGGTTGCGGGGGTTGACCTCGGTGGCGCCTTCCTTGCCCACCTTGCCGCGGTCCGAGTTGTTGGTGCACGCCACGTAGACCTTGCCCGTGTGGAGGCTGGGCTGCACGTCTTCGCAGCGGTCCATCTTGGTGGGGCCAACCTTGTCGGCCGCGAGGCGGGTGTAGACCAGGACCTCTTCGACGGTCATGCCCGCAACAGCGGACTTGCCGTCCACCACCAGCGGCAGCCACTGGCCGATGCCGTCGAACGCACCGTCGGCGGGGACGGCCCCGGTGCCGGTGATTTCAGTGGCCGGTGAGTTGCCGGTGAACTTGGCGACGTACAGGTTGCCGGCGGAGAGCAGCGTCATGTTGTGCTTGCGGTCGCCCTCGATGTACTTGTCCTTGGAAACGAACTTGTACAGGTAGTCGAAGCGCTCGTCGTCGCCGGAGTAGGCCACCACATGGCCGGACTCGGCGATGATGACGTTGGCACCCTCGTGCTTGAAGCGGCCCAGGGAGGAATGCTTCTTCGGGGTGGAGGTGGGGTCGAAGGGGTCGACTTCCACGATCCAGCCGAAGCGGTTGGCCTCGTTCCCGTAGCCGGGCTTGCGGGTGTCCCAGCGGTCCTCGTCCAGTTCCCACTGGCGGGCGGTTGGCTTGCTGGTGATGCCGTAGCGCTTGTCTCCGGGGGAAGTGCCGTTCCCGACGAAGTAGCCCTGGAAGTTTTCCTCACCGGAGAGGATGGTGCCCCAAGGGGTGGTTCCGCCGGCGCAGTTGCCCAGGGTGCCCTTGATGAAGCGGCCGTCCTTGTCCTCGACGGTCTTGACCAGTGCAGATCCCGCAGCGGGGCCGGTCAGTTCGTAGACCGTGCTGTTCAGGTAGCGGCGGTTCAGTTCCGCGCCCTTGACATAGGTCCACGGCTGGTTCTTGTTGTGGCGCTCCAGCTCCACAACGGACAGCCCGTGCGCGGCTGCTCCCACTTTGCGCTGCTGCTCGGCCGGCATGGCGGGCGGGAACATGATGGCGTCGTTGGTGTACTCGTGGTTGGAGAACAGAACGGCGCGGCGGCCCTTGCTGCCCGGAATCTCGAGGATGTCCGTGTAGTCGTTGTTGTAGCCGAACTGCCTTTCCTGGGCTGCAACCGTCTGGTTGTTCAGGTCCAGCTCCGGCGCGTCGTTGAAGATGGGGTCGCCCCAGCGGATGACCGGCTTCCAGGTGAAGCCTTCCGGCACGGTGACAGCGTCCACCATTGCATCAATCGAGGGAATGGCGGTGAACTGAAGCTTGGACGTGCCGAAGCCCTCCTTCGCGGCGGGGGCCAGCCCGGGGCCGCCGGCCACTGCCGGTTCCGCGGAGGTAATGGCGCTGCCAAGGACGACGGCGAGCGCACCGGCGGCGCCGAAGCCCAGGGCGGCGCGGCGGGACATGGTGGCGGACGCGATGTCCCGGAAATAGCTGTTGGAACTCGTGTTGCAGACATCGCCGGCGCAGGCGTTGTCGCACTTCAAGGCGCACGTGACGGCGCTGCGCTTGCCCTTGGTGTGGCCGAGCATGGGCAGCAGGGTGAACTTGCGGGCTGTCGTTTCAGACAAGGGGTGCCTCCAAATTTACGATCGGGTCCCGGCCACCCTGTCAGCCGGTTCCGACGCCCAGCCGTCCGCCGGGTGAAGTTCCGGTTAACCCCGCGTGACCTGCAGGGATGTGAGAGAGCGTTGCCCAAAAACCCGCGTTAAGTGAGAGAGCGTCCGCAAGAAACCCGCGTTAAGTGAGAGAGCGTCAGGGGGCGAGGAGGGCGTGGACTCGGCCCAGCCGGGCCAGCCACCAGTCGCGGCGTTCCGCGGCAGCCGCATACTGCTCCAGCAGCCCGGCGTCGGCGGCGACCTCGCGGAGGCGGATGGCGCCGTCGTCGGCCACCAACGGATCCACCGTGATGTCCGATTCGAACAGCGACACCGTCCCCAGCCCGCAGGCATACGGCAGCTCGGGCAGGGCAGCGGCCAGCGCCAGCCCGGCGCGGATGCCGACGGAAGTGTCCAGCGCGGAACTGACGACGGCGGGGAGCCCGGCCTGCGCCACGATGTCCAGCGCGCGCCGCACTCCCCCGAGCGGCGCGACCTTAACAACCAGCAGGTCCGCCGCGCCGGCCCGGGCCACCTTAAGCGGATCGGATTCCTTGCGCACGCTTTCGTCGGCGGCGATCAGCACCGGCGTCCCGGCGGCGCGCAACTGCCGCCGCACCTCGGCGAGCCCCTCGATGGTGGGCACCGGCTGCTCCGCGTATTCAAGCCCGACGGCGGCGAGCCGGGTGAGTGCCTCGACGGCCTCCGCGACGTCCCAGCCCCCGTTGGCGTCGACCCGGATGGCGGCGTCCGGCAGCGCGGAACGGACGGCGGCGACCCGGGCGGCGTCGTCGTCGAGCGTCTGCCCCTGCTCGGCCACCTTGACCTTGACCGCGTCCACCCGGCCGAACCGGGCCAGGACCTCCGGCACCCGGTCCGCGGAAACGGCGGGAACGGTGGCGTTGACGGGGATCAGCGACCGGACGGGCGAAGGGAAACCGTTCCAGCCGGCCTCGATGGCGGCGGCGAGCCAGCCGGAAGCTTCGGCGTCGGCGTATTCGGGGAACGGGCAGAACTCGCCCCAGCCGAGCGGGCCGCGCAGCAGCAGCGTTTCGCGCTCCATGATGCCGCGGAACTTCACCCGCATAGGCAGGCTCACCACGTGGGCAGTGGCGAGCAGTTCGTCCAGGGAGGGCAAGGCGGCGGGCATGGATTCACTGTACCGGCAGCCCTAAATCCACTTGTTGTGCTTGAAGGTCCAGTAGAGCCCCAGCCCCATGGCAACCATCAGGCCCAGGGCAAACGGGTAGCCGAAGACCCAATTCAGCTCGGGCATGCTGGTGAAATTCATGCCGTAAATGGTGCCCACCAGCGTGGGCGCAAACAGGATGGCTGCCCACGACGAAATGCGTTTCACCTGCTCGCTCTGGGCGAAGCTGGATTCGGTGAGCTTGCGCATTTCGTCGTTCTGCCGCTGCGCCACCAGCGCAGCGTTGACGGCCAGGGCGTTCTGCAGCAGTGCGCGGAAGGACGCCACCCGTTCATTCAGCCGGATCACATGGTCCAGCACGTCGCGGAAGTGGTCCTGCAGCTCGGGTCCGGGTTCGCGCTCCGGCGTTCCCGCCATAAGGGCCTGGAGGATGCCAACCAACGGACTGGTGGCGCGCTGGAAGGTGATGACCTGGCGCGAGAGCTCGTAGATCCGGCGCGACACGTCCGGATCGGCGCCGAAGAGGTCATCCTCGATCTCGTCCACATCGTTCTCCAAACCCGCGGCCACGGGTTCGTACTCGTCAACCACCTGGTCCAGGATCCCGTACAGCACGGCCTCCGGGCCCAAGGCGAGGAACTCCGGCGTGGATTCCATCCGCTGGCGCACCCTTGCCAGGTCCGGAGATTCGGCGTGGCGGACGGTGATCACGTAATCGGCGCCGACAAAAACGTGGATCTCGCCGAATTCTACTTTCTCCACGTCGTCGAGGTAGCGGGCGGGGCGGAGCACCAGGAAGACGCATTCGCCGTAGTGCTCCAGCTTGGCCCGCTGGTGCCCGGCCAGGGCGTCCTCCACGGCAAGGGGGCTCAGGTCGAATTCCTCGGCCACCGACCTGATTTCCTTGGCGTCCGGGCGGTACAGTCCTATCCACGCCATTCCTTCGCGCTGCCTCAGGACGAAATACGTCTCGTCCAAACTGACGGGGTCCGCCGTCCTGACCCCGTCCACGTACACCGCGTTATCGATGATGGTCATGGCCGGGCCTCCTTGTGGGAACATCGCCTGACCCCAGTGTTCCTTTCGCGCTCCCACTCGTCCAGAGTGCGGGCAGGCGGGCCTCACCCGGCGTGCAGGTACTTCTGCAGGATGTTGGTGGTCTGCCGGGCGCAGCGAATGATCTGGCGCAGGCGGTCCGCCGCCAACCGCGGCAGGACCCGGGCGGGTTCGGAGTGGAGGGTCTCGTGACGCAGGGCATGTTCCAGCTCCATGGCAAGTCCGGCCAGGCGCTCCGCGCCCACCATCTGGCTGGAGGTCTTGAGGCTGAGGACCGCGTCCATCGCACCGGCCAGGTCGCCGGTGGTCAGGGTCAGACGCAGCTTTTCAGTCCTGTGGGGCAGGTTTTCGATGAAGTTCTGCACGAAGACTTTCCACACGCCGTCGTCGTCCTCGAGCTCTGTCCGCAGCCGGTCCAGGACATCCGGATCCAGGAGGGGAAGGGCATTGCCCTCGTCCGGCGCCATTGCTGTCCTTCCTGCCCCCAGAAGCGGTGTACCGATGGACGTCTCGCAGGTCCCCCATACGACGCTATGCGGCCGGGGATGCCGAAAGCATCAGTAGTTGGTACTCGACTTTTCAATTCGTCGGCACTGCGTGGCAGATGAGCTGTCCGCCCTTCCAATGCATATCCATATGGGTATACAATTGCGGCATGGCCCGGGCAGCAACAACGGCAGATGCGTTCAACGCGGTGGCTGAGCCCCGCCGGCGGGAAATCCTGGACGCCCTCACTCAAGGCGAGCGCCCGGTCAACGAGCTGGTGACCCTTTTGGGCCTGGCACAGCCGCACGTGTCGCGGCACTTGCGGGTGCTGCGCGAGGTGGGCGCCGTCGTCGTGCGTGAAGAAGGCCGGCAGCGGCTCTACCGGCTCAATCCGCAGGCACTCAAGCCCATCCACGACTGGGTGGCCAGCTACCAGCACCTCTGGGAGGAGCGGTTCGATCTCCTCGAGGACGTGCTGGGGGATCTCAAAGATGAGCACTGAAAGGAGCAGGACAATGGCACAGGCAGGCAGCAGCACCATGGATGTGACGTTCCCCAGCGACACGGAAATCCTGATCACGCGGACCCTCAACGCACCCCCGCACCTCGTTTACCGGGCCTGGACAACGCCGGAACTCGTCAGGAAATGGTGGCCCGGCCGGCGCGGTGAGATGACTGTGGCGGCCATGGACTTCCGCGTGGGCGGCGCGTGGCGGTACGTCATGGTGGCGCACGGCGAATTCGAGGTTGCCTTCCACGGCATCTACCGGGAGATTGTGCCCAACGAGCGGATCGTCCACACGGAGGTCATGGAGATGCCGGGCACTGCGCCGGACAGCGAGGAGGGCGCCGTGCTTAATACGGTCACCTTTGACGGGGCCGACGGCGGCGCCACCACCGTGCGGATCCGCACCGATGCGGGGAGCAAGGAAGTCCGGGACATGATTGCGCAGTCCGGCATGGAAGGCGGCGTGCGCGAGCAGTTCGAGATCATCGAGGAGCTGGCGGCGTCCCTCACCTAAACGCCCCCATCCCCCTCTCTTAACGCAACGCGGGGTCACTTCCGGCCCGATAAACGAAGATCATTGGGCCGGAGGTGACCCCGCGTTGCAGTGGGAGGACCTTGTTACACTCCACGGTGTGACAACTCCAGCCCCCCTCGCCACGCGCCCCGCTTCAAGCCCCCTGTACGCGGCCGGCTTCGTCACCGCGTTCGGCGCCCACAGCATCGCCGCCGGAATGGGCGCGCAGAGCGAGAACATCGGCCTGACGCTGCTCAACCTGGGCATCCTGCTGGCCCTCTATGACGTTTCCGAGGTTTTCCTCAAGCCGGTCTTCGGCGCCCTGAGCGACCGGATCGGAACCAAACCCGTCATCGTCGGCGGCCTCCTTGCCTTCGCGGTGCTGTCGCTGATCGGCCTCTGGGCGGCGAATCCGCTGATGCTGGGACTCGCGCGGCTGGGGCAGGGCGCAGCGGCTTCGGCGTTCTCGCCGGCGTCGTCCGCGATGGTTGCACGGCTGGCGGCGGGGAAGAAGGCCGGGACCTACTTCGGCCGGTATGGTTCGTGGAAGAGCCTGGGGTACGTCATCGGTCCGCTGCTGGGGGCGGGCCTGATCCTCGCGGGCGGGTTTGCCCTGCTGTTCGGGGCCCTCTCGGTGCTGGCCGCGGCCACCGCCGTGTGGGTGCTGGTGTCCGTCCCGCACCTGGCCACGCTCCCCCGGCAGCGTTACACCGTGCTCGATCTCGCCCGCCAGGTCGCCGAGCGGCGCTTCCTGGTGCCGACCCTGGTGCTGGCAGCTTCGACCGGGGCGCTCGGCGCGGCGATCGGATTCATTCCCGCCCTGGCCACCCGGCACGGCCTGGGCCCGGTTGCCGGCACGGCCGCGGTCAGCGTCCTGGCCATCACGTCGGTGCTCACCCAGCCCTGGATCGGCAGGCTGCGGGACGCGCACCGCATCAGCGATAACAAAGGGACGACGGCGGGACTCCTCCTTACAGCCGCGGGTGTCGCACTCATCGCCCTCACCCCGGGCCCGGTCACGCTGTTCATTGCCGCGGCGGCCATTGGCGCTGGGGTCGGCCTCGCCACGCCGCTCGGCTTCGCGCACCTGGCCGACACCACGCCGCCGGAGCGGATGGGCCGGACCATGGGTTCGGCGGAACTTGGCCGGGAACTCGGCGACGCCGGCGGGCCGCTGCTGGTAGGCGGGATCGCCACACTTACCGCCCTCCCGTTTGGCCTCGGAGCCCTGGCGCTGCTGGTCGCGGCGGCCAGCCTCCCGCGCCTGCCTGAAGCGCACCTCCCAAGCAACGCGGGGTCACTTCCTGCCCGATAAACGAAGGTTTTCGGGCAGGAAGTGACCCCGCGTTGCATTGCTCACGTGGGAGAGGCTCAAACGTCGGCACCCCGGGTCCGGGCGCACCTCACACGCGTTAGGTAGACTGCAGGAAATACCGCACGCGGGAGGAACCCCAGTATGAACCGCAAAGCCACAGCGCTCGACGTCGCCAAGCTCGCCGGAGTTTCCCGCAGCGCGGTGTCGCTGGTCCTGAACGGACGCGGCGACGGGAATGTGGCCAAGGAGAGCCAGGTCCGGATCCGTGAAGCGGCGGCCACGCTGAACTACACGCCCAACGCCATCGCCTTGAGCCTGCGGAACCGCCGGTCGCGGATCATCGGGATCGTCTCGGACCAGGTGGTCACCAGCCCGTTCGACGGCAATATCATCGCCGGCGCCGACGCCGTGGCCAGGTCCCAGGGTTTTGTCACCGTGGTGATGGATACGGAGCTGGACGAGACCCGTGATGAAAGTGCGGTGGCCACGCTGCTGGACCGCCAGGTGGACGGGCTGATGTATGTCACCGTGGGCCTGCGCCCCCTGCACGTCCCGCTCAACATGCTGCGTGTGCCGTCGGTGCTGGCCAACTGCTTCGATGACCGTCCCGAGGCAGGCGTTCCGGCCGTCATTCCGGATGAGGTCCGCGGCGGCCGGGAGGCGGCAACGCACCTCCTGGAGCTGGGCCACCGGGACATCGCGTTCCTCGCCGGTGACGGCGTCACGCCCGCCGCGCCGCGCCGGATCCAGGGCCATCGGGAGGCCTTTGAGGCCGCCGGGTTGCCGGTGCGGCCGGGCCGGATCCTCGAAGCCGGCTGGGACATCGATGCCGGGTTCCATGGCGCCATGAAGCTCCTGGACGGCGTGGCTGCGCCGGACCGGCCCACGGCGATCGTGTGCGCGAACGACCGGCTGGCGGTCGGCGTGGTGCTCGCGGCCAACCGGCTGGGCCTGGCTGTGCCTCAGGATGTCTCCGTCATGGGGTACGACGACGAATTCCGCATCGCGTCCACCATGGTCCCGGCGCTCACCACCATGGCCCTCCCGCTGCGGGAGATGGGGGCCGCCGCCATGACCGGGCTCCTCCGGGAACTGTCGGAGGAGCCGGAGGATTACGACGACGGCGGCGCCCCCGCCGAACACGGCCGTCCCGGCCAGACGCTGGTCCCGTGCCGGCTCGTGGTGCGCGAGTCAACCGGCCCGGTCCCCTCCTGACCCGGTCCCCGGTCCCCGCAACAGCAGCACAACGCGGGGTCACTTAATGCCCGTCCGAGGCCTCCGGATGGGCATTATGTGACCCCGCGTTGTACGTTATGCGGGCTGTGCCAGCTGCCAGACGTCCGCGGCCGCGCCCTCGGGAAGCCGCAGCACCCAGCGCTCGCCGGGAACGGGATAGGCGCGCAGCGTGGTGGCCACCGAACCGCTCCGGTACACCTCCACCAGGGACGCGTCCACAAACACCCGCAGCTCCTCCCCCGCCGCCAGCGCCCCGCTGAACACCACTTGCTCAGCCTCCTGCGAACCATCGGCCACCAGGGAAAGTTCGACGACGGCGTCCGCGGCCAGCGCGCCCGGCCCACCGGAGCGGGCGGTCACCACAGCTTCGGCGTAGGCCGGCAGCTCAACGCTCCCGGCAGCCTGCGCAGCCAGCTGCGCGCCACGGTAGGCATCCACCTCCGGCGCCGGTGCCACGGCCAGGGCACCGTCCACCACGGACAGCAGGCGCGGGTGCGTGAGCACACCGGCCCAGCCCGCGGCGTCGATCTGTTCCTGGCTGCGGCCGCGGCGGCCGTCCCGCCCCGGTCCTTCGTTGGCCCAGCCCCACAGCAGGGCCTTGGGCTCCGCGAGGGCAGCAAGCGCAGAGGAAGAAGCAGGAGCACCGGCAGCACCGGCACCCGCACCGTCCTGCAGCTGCACGATCTGCGGCGCGTAGAAGTCGCGGCCCAGGTCGGATTTTCCGCCGGTCTCCGGGGAGAACACCGGCAGCCCGGTGGCAGGGTCCTCGGCCAGGGAGCCGATGAGGTGGCCTACGCCGTTGGCGTGCTCGTGGCCGTCGCCGGAGAGCCACAGCGAGAACATCATGACCCACGCGTCGCCGTCGTCCCCGGACGGCACCCGCACCAGCTGCGGGCACTCCCAGATCTCGGCCGGCGTCCGGGCAGCAGCGACCGGGTTCTCCGACGTGAGCCAGATGCCCTGGTACTTCCAGTCGGCCAGGTCTTCCACCGTGTAGAGCAGGAGCGCCGCGTGGCCGGAGGCCAGCCCCGCGCCCTGCATGGCGTAGCGCTTGCCGTTGAGGCGGAAGATGAAGGGGTCGCGGACCGCGGTGACCAGGGGATCGGCCGGCATGGACGCCGCGACGTGCCCGTCCTGCGTCCAGGAAACCAGGTCCGCCGAACCGCGGGAGATGACCACCTGGGAGTGGCCGCCGTCGCCGCGCACGCCCGAGTACGCGGCGGTGGGGATGCCGCCGTCGTCCGTCACCACACCGGTCCAGCAGCCGTACTCGTCCGGCCCGCCGTCCTGCGGCCTCAAAGCCACGGGGTGTTCCTCCCAGCGGACCAGGTCCGCGGAGCTGACGTGGCCCCACGCGATCTTGTGGTGGCGGGCGGACGCGGGGTTGTACTGGAAGAAGACGTGGTAGCGGCCGTTGAGGTGGCTGACGCCGTTGGGGTCGTTGATCCAGCCCTGGGCGGGCCGGGGGTGGAAGTGCGGGAACGCGGGGTCGGGGTGCGCGGCGGCCAGGCTGGCGAAGTCGGTGGCGGCGAGGTCCGAGGATGACATGGAAGTAAGCCTTTCAGAGGTGTGGGCTATTTGCCGCTGCCGGCGGTGAGGCCGTCCTGCAGCGCGCGCTGGCCGAAGAAGAAGACCACCAGGGCGGGGATCATGGACAGGACAACGCCGGCCAGCACCACGGAGATGCTGCCCGTGCCCAGGTTGCCCTGCAGGGAAACGAGGCCCAGCGGCAGGGTGAAGTTCTGTTCCGAGATGGTCATGATGAGCGGCCGGAAAAACTCGTTCCAGTGGAAATTGAAGGCGAGGATGCCCACGATCGCCATCCCGGGAATGGCCAGCGGTGCGTAGACCGAGCGGAAGGTCCGCCAGGGTGAGGCGCCGTCGATCGATGCCGCTTCCGCGAGGTCGGTGGGCAGCCCCATAAAGTACTGCCGCATCAGGAACGTGCCGAACGCCGTCGGGATGGCCGGCAGGATCAGCGCCAGGAGGGTGTCCGAAAGCCCCATGCCGCGGATCAGCATAAACACTGGCACGATGGTCACCTGCACCGGCACCATCATGGTGGCCAGCACGATGGAGAACAGGGCGCCGCGGCCGCGGAACTTCAGGTTGGCGAAGGCGTAGCCGGCCATCGCGGCGGTGACCATCTGTCCGACGGCGATGAGCCCGGTGACCAGGGCGCTGTTCAGCACCAGGAGGACGATGTCCAGCTGCCGGAAGACCTGCGCGTAGGACGTGAAGTCCGGATTCCAGGGGAAGAACGACGGCGGCAGCTTGAACGATTCCGACGGCGACCGCAGCGAGGTGGACAGGGTCCACATCACCGGCCCCAGCGTCAGGACGGCCGCGATCAGCAGCAGGACAATACGGAGGACCAGGTTCCAGTTCGGCTTCCGCCGGGACCGGGCAGGCACGGCAGGGGTGCGGGTGGATACACGCTCTGTAGTGGTAGTCATGGCGGGCCTTACTGGTAGAAGACGAATCGTTTGCTGAGCCGGAACTGCGCGGCGGTGATGGCCATGATGATCAGCGTGAGGATCACGCCGATGGCCGAGGCCTCGCCGAATTCCAGGCGCTGGAACGCGGATTCGAAGATCACCATCACGGCGGTGCGGGTGGAGTCCCCGGGCCCGCCGCGGGTCAGGACGTACGGCTGGTCGAATACCTGGAGCGCGCTGATGATGGCCATCACGGACGCCAGCAGGGTGGTGGGGCTGAGCAGCGGCAGGGTGACGTAGACGTGCTTGCGCCAGCCGGTGGCACCGTCCAGCGAGGCGGCCTCATAGGTTTCCACGGGGATCGACGCCAGCCCGCCGATGAACAGCAGGAAGGAGAACCCGAAGTTCTGCCAGACATAGACCAGGATGACGACGGCGGCGGACCCGCCGGGGGTGGTCAGCCACGGCACCGCGGGGATGCCGGCGAGGGACAGGAACCAGTTGACCACGCCGAACTGCTCGTTGAAGAGGTACCGCATGAAGATGGACACCGAGGCGGCGGAGAGGATCAGCGGGAAGAAGAACGCGGAGCGGAAGAAGGTCCGCAGCCAGGCCGGCATTTTCTCCTGCACCATCACGGCTAGCGCCAGTGCCAGGCCGAGCTGGAACGCCACCGCCACAATCACAAACACGATGGTGTTCAGGAAGGACACCCGGACCGTGGGGTCCTGGACCACTTCGGCGAAGTTGTCGAAGCCCACGAACGTCGGGGCGGAGATGATGTCCCAGCGGAAGAACGCCAGGACCACCGACGCCGCGATGGGCACCAGGGTGAACAGGCCCATGCCCAGGATGGTGGGGGCCAGGAAGATCCAGGCGAGCCAGCGCTGGCTGTGCCGGCCGTACGCGGTGTTCGCGGAGACGGGCGTACCGGGCTTGGCGGCCTTGGCGGCCTGCTTCGGCCGCTCCCGGCGAGGGATGGTGGTGCTCATGACTGCCTCCTCAGGGCCAGTTCAAGATCGCGCTGCATGGACTCGAGGGCCTGCTTGAGCTGGCGCTCGTCGCCGCTGACGGCCAGCGAGACGTTTTTCATCAGGGCCGTTTCGACGGCGGCCTGCTGGGGCGGCGCCGGGATGGGGCCGGTGGTGGGGTACTTGTCCAGCGTGTCGTAGAAGACCTTCCAGTGCGCCGGGCCCTTCCCCGAATACAGCGCCTCGTTGACCATGGAGCGGCGGGCGGGGGTGGTGACCGGGTTGGGGAAGATCAGCTCCATGGCCTCGCGGCTGGCACTGAACTTGATCCATTCCCAGGCGGCGTCCTTGTCCTTGGCAGTTTTCATGATGGCGTAGCCGGCCGTGCCGAACTGGTGCCGCTGGCTCCGCCACTTGGGGAAGAACGCGACGTCGTAGTCGTTCTCCTTCATGCCGGCCTCGTGCAGGCCCTGGACCCAGTAGCCGCCGGCCGGGGTGGTGCCGATCCGGTTGGAGGCGAAGAGCCCCACCAGGGAGCTGCCGCCGCCTTCCTCGGGCCGGACGCCGAGGCCGTCCTTGACCAGGCCGCGGAGGTAGTCGAAGGTCTCGAAGACGCGGGGGTCGTCGGCGTTGGGTTCCAGCCACTGGTAGCCGCCGGAGCGCAGGTTGCGGGAGGGATCGTTGGCGTAGAAGGAGTCCCAGAGCCAGTCCCCGCCGGTGGACCGGGTCTCCTTCAGGAAGCTGGTGTCGTTGGCGTAGAGCCACGGCACCACGCCGCCGAAGAGCCGGTTGGTCCAGTAATACGGCGTGAAGTCGGTCGGCCGGGCCTTGCGCATGGCGGCGAGGCTGTTGCGGAAGTCCACGTGGGTCCAGTCGTCCGCCGGACGCTCCAGCCCGGCCTGGGCGAAGGCGGTGGTGTTGTAGTACATGTTGGCGGCGTTCCAGTCCATGGGGAGCTGGAAGAGGCTGCCCTTGTACATAAAGGCCTCCACCAGGCTGGGGTGGACGTCGGCGAAGAACTCGGCCATGTCCGCGGCGTCGCGGCGCAGGTATTCGTCCAGCGGGTGGGCCAGCTTGTCCGCGAACAGCTGCGCGCCCTCGGTGGCAACGTAGACGACGTCGGGCGGTGTGCCGGCGGCCACCATGGTGAGGATTTTGGTGAAGAAGTCTTTCCAGTCCACGGCCTGGATGGCCTGGACCTTGACCCGGATGTCCGGGTGGAGGCGGGTGAACGCGTCGATGGCGCGCTGGCGCGCTGCGGCATCGGCAGCTGTCCCCATGATGGCAATGCTGAGGCTGTTGTCGCCCCGCCCGGGAATGTCGGATCCGGAGAGCCGGGGCCACGATGCCACCGTCGCTCCCACAATTCCTGCTCCCAGGGCACCCAGGGCGGTCCGGCGCGAGAATTCACGCAGACGGCCAGTTGTGGCACCGGTCATTTCAATTTTCCTTCCTAACACGTGTCAGGTAGCTTATGGCGCCGACCTAACACGTGTCAAGTGTCACATCCGGGTTGCCGCGACCCCGCCCAACTAGGTAGCACTAGATGTCGTTCTGAGCGTCCGTAACGACACCTGCTGCTACCCAGTTGGCTGAAAGCGCCTCCCAGCTTTCTGTGACACCCTTAACCGATGACCATTCCACGCCAGGCACCACCGCGGACCCCGGCCCGCCCCTCCACGGGCTCCGGCTTTATGTTCGCGTTCGCCTGGCTCGCCTGCGTCGTCGGCCTGACCGCCACGTACTACTACTTCGTCCAGACCACCACGGGCCAGTACATCGACGAATCCGCGCTGGTTGAAGCCGTGGACATCCACGGGCCCGCGGGCAAGGCAGCCACCGGGTTCCTGGACTGGCTGCCCACCATCTCGCTGGTGGTGGCCGCCGTCGTGGTCCTGTTTGTTACGGTGATCCGACGGCGGTGGTCGGCCGCCGGGATCGCAGTCACCGCGTGCATCGGTGCGAATATCGCCACGCAGGTCCTGAAGGAAGTGCTGCCCGCCCGCCCGGACAAAGGTGTGGTGACGCTGGAGCTGAACTCGCTGCCGTCCGGTCACACCACGCTGGCCGCGTCGGCTGCGGCGGCGGTGTTCCTGATGGCCTCGCCGCGGTGGCGTCCGCTGGCCGGTTTTGTGGGCGGCACCTTCGCCATCGCCTCCGGGGTTTCCACCCTGATCAACCAGTGGCACCGCCCGGCCGACGTCGTCGCGGCCTTCCTTCTGGTGGGCGCGTTTATGATCCCCGCCGGCTGGCTGATCATCCGGAACGGCGCGGCGTGGAACGTGTGGGACGGCTTCGACAGTCACGTGGGCTCGGCAAAGATCTGGCTCACGCTGCCGGTGGTGATCGGGCTGGCTTCCGCGGGGGTGGCCGTGTATTCGCTGGCCAGGATCGCCCCGGGGCCGCTCCAGGATGACAGCACCACCAACTACTTTTGGGCCGGCATCTCGCTCATCGTGATCGCCGGGTACCTGGCCACCGTGGCCACCACGTCACTGTTCGCATATGCCGCACGACGGCGGGACGCACCAACGCGCTGAGCGCACCAGCCGCCGTCGGACACCGGCGCCGCCGGCGCCTTAGGTGATCTTGCGCCGGTAGGCGGCCATGGCGAACACGTAGGCGAGTGCGAGGATGCCGACGCACCAGGCCAGTGCGGTCCAGATGTCGTTCCCAACCGGCTGCTGCGCGAACAGCGCGCGGATGGAGTTCACGATCGAGGTCACCGGCTGGTTCTCGGCGAACCAGGCCACCGGGCCCGGCATGGTCGCCGTCGGAACGAACGCCGAGCTGATGAACGGCAGGAAGATCAGCGGGTAGCTGAACGCGCTGGCGCCGTCGACGGTCTTCGCGGAGAGCCCCGCGATCACGGCCAGCCAGGTCAGGGCGAGCGTGAACAGGACCAGGATGCCGGCGGTTGCAAGCCAGGCGCCCACGGATGCTCCGGTGCGGAACCCCATGAGGAGGGCCACGCCGACGACCACCGCGACCGAGACAAGGTTGGCCACCAGCGAGGTGAGCACGTGCGCCCAGAGCACGCTCGACCGCGCGATCGGCATGGACTGGAAGCGCTCGAAGATGCCGCCCTGCATGTCGAGGAACAGGCGGTAGGCGGTGTAGGCGATGCCGGAGGCAATCGTGATCAGCAGGATGCCGGGGAGCATGTAGTTGACGTACGACTCGTCGGATCCGGTATTGATCGCGCCGCCAAGCACATACACGAACAGCAGCATCAGCGCGATCGGCGTGACCGCGGTGGTGATGATCGTGTCCGGGCTGCGCAGGATGTGGCGCAGCGAGCGGCCGGTGAGGACGCCGGTATCGCTGAGGACGTGGGTGCTCATCGGGATGCCTCCTTCTCTTCCTGCTCTTCAGCCGTCTCACCGACGAGCGCCAGGAAGACGTCTTCGAGTGAGGGCTGCTTCTCGACGTACTCGATCTCGGCCGGCGGCAACAGCCGCTTGAGCTCGTCGAGCGTGCCGTTCTGGATGATCGTGCCCTTGTGCAGGATCGCGATGCGGTCGGCGAGGTGCTCGGCCTCGTCGAGGTACTGAGTAGTGAGCAGCACTGTCGTGCCGTTCTGGGCGAGATCCTTGACGGTCTGCCACACGTCGATGCGCGCCTGCGGGTCAAGCCCGGTGGTCGGCTCGTCGAGGAAGATCACCTTCGGCTCGCCGATCAGGCTCATCGCGATGTCGAGCCGGCGGCGCATGCCGCCCGAGTATTCGGCTGCCTTGCGGCCGCCGGCCTCGGTGAGCGAGAAGCGCCCGAGCAAGTCGTCCGCGATCGCCCCCGGGTTCTTCAGGTGCCGGAGCTTCGCGACCAGCACGAGGTTCTCCCGGCCCGTGAGCACTTCGTCAACGGCGGCGAACTGCCCGGTCAGGCTGATGGACTCGCGCACATCGCCGGGGTTGGCGGCGACGTCGAAGCCGTGCACCGTCGCGGTTCCCGCGTCCGCCTTCAGCAGCGTCGAGAGGATGCGCACGAGCGTGGTCTTCCCGGCCCCGTTTGAGCCGAGGAGGGCGAAGATGCTGCCCGCCGCCACCTCGAAGTCCACGCCGCGCAGCACGTGCAGGTCCTTGAAGGACTTCTCCAGGCCCTGCACCCGGATAGCCGGTCCGCCGGTCATGATTCCGTCTCCTTCGCCTTGTCGACCGCCTCGTTGAGACGGGCCCGTTCCTTGTCGATCCACCGCTTTCCGCCGTATGCCAGGGCGAAGCTATCGGCGAACTCGATGGGATCTTCGCCCACGATCTCGCTCACGGGCGTGCCGTCGATGGCCGCGCGTTCCCACAGGTCCGCGAGGTCCGAGAGCATCTGCACCATGGTGTCCCCCTCGGTGACCCCGCCGTAGTACATGAAGTACCGGTTGAAGGCCTTCGCCACGGTGAGGTAGGGCTCAGGCAGCGCATCCAGCCGCGCCTTGGCCTGCTTGTACTGCTTCTTCTGCTCGAGCGAGCCGGTCACCAGCTCGATCCATTTCGCTGCCATATCACTTTCCTCCCTTGCGGAGCTCTTCAAGCCGTTCGGACAGGAAGCTCCATGTGTTCCAGAATTCGTCCAGCTCCTTCGTGCCCTGGGCGTTGAGCGTGTACACCTTGCGGGGCGGGCCCTTCTCGGACGGCCGCTTCTCGACGTCCACCAGGCCCTTCTGCTCGATCCTGACGAGCAGCGCGTACACCGTGCCCTCAGCAATGTCGGGGAACCCCTGCGCCCGGAGCAGCGTGGTGATTTCGTACCCGTACGCCGGATTCCCGGTCAGGAGGGCAAGAACGATGCCCTCCAGTGTTCCTTTGAGCATCTCCGTCATCTGCTTGCCCATCGGACACCTCCTCCACTACTCAGTATTACTAGCTACTAGTACATAGTAGTGCTAAGTAGTGGAAGCGCAAGCCCTCAAAACATCAGCGCAGGCAGGCGTTAAGGATGCGTTAAGATCCCGGGTTTTCCCGCAAAGTCCCCTCGGCCCGGTGCTACGCTCCGTTGGTTATTCACCCCGATCCCGCCTGCGTGGGGTACAGAAAGTAACCCGTTGACTGCATCCACCCGCTTCTCCATTCCCGCCAGCGTTCCCAACCCGGAGCCCGACGGCGAACCCGGGAACCGGCTGACCCGGTGGCTGCTCGAACACACCGTCCACCAGCCGGTGGGCCCCGAAACTGCTGAGGACCACGCCCCCACCCAGAGCTGGTGGAAGGTCATGTGCCTCACCGGGGTGGACTACTTTTCCACCCTCTCCTACCTGCCCGGCATCGCCGCCCTCGCCGCCGGGGCGCTCTCCCCGCTGGCCACCCTGCTGATCGTCGGCCTCACCCTGCTGGGCATGCTGCCGATGTACCGACGGGTGGCGCAGGAAAGCCCGCACGGACAAGGATCGGTGGCCATGCTGGAAAGGCTCCTGCCGTTCTGGCGCGGCAAGATCTTTGTGCTGATCCTGCTCGGCTTCGTTGCCACGTCCTGGATCATCACCATCACCCTTTCCGCCGCCGACGCCACCGTCCACATGCTGGAGAACCCCTACCTGCCGCACTTCCTCGAAGGCCAGGCGGTCCTCATCACGGTGGTGCTCCTGCTCATTCTGGGCGGCGTGTTCCTGCTCGGCTTCTCCGAAGCGGTGGCCGTCGCCATTCCCCTCGTCGCCATCTTCCTGGTGCTGAACGCCGTCATCATCGGGGTGGGACTGTACGACGCCGTCACTCAGCCGGGTGCCCTGGCTGACTGGACCGCGGCGCTCACCTCTTCCGGCACCGGCTTCGGCGATATCGCCGGACCCGCCCTGCTCGCCTTCCCGCTGCTGGTCCTGGGCCTGTCGGGTTTCGAGACCGGCGTCAGCATGATGCCACTGGTCGCGGCCAACGGCGCCACCGCCGAGGAACGCCTGGCCGCCCGCGTCCGCAACACCCGGAAACTCCTCACTGCAGCCGCCCTGATCATGAGCGTGTACCTCCTGGGCAGCAGTTTTGTGACGACGGTGCTGATCCCGGCCGAGGCCTTCCAGGCAGGCGGCGAGGCCAACGGCCGCGCCCTGGCGTACCTGGCCCACGAGCTGCTCGGCAACGGCTTCGGCTCCGTCTACGACGTCAGCAGCATCCTGATCCTGTGGTTCGCCGGCGCCTCCGCCATGGCCGGACTGATCAACATCGTTCCCCGCTACCTGCCGTCCTACGGCATGGCCCCGGACTGGTCCCGGGCCGTGCGCCCGGTGGTGCTGGTGTACACCGCCATCAGCATCCTGATCACCATCGGCTTCAACGCCGACGTCAACGCCCAGGCCGGCGCGTACGCCACCGGCATCCTGGCCATGATGGTCTCGGGCGCCGTTGCGGTCAGCATCTCTGCCGCCCGCAGCAAGAGGCGGCGCGCCGCCGTCGGCTTCACCGTCCTGACGCTGATCCTGCTCTATGCGCTGGGGGCCAACGTCATCGCCAAGCCGGACGGCATCGCAATATCCGGCTTCTTCATCCTGGGCATCATTGTGGTCTCGCTCGTCTCCCGGGTCAGCCGCACCACCGAACTCCGGGTCCACAACATCGAATTCGACGACGAAGCCCGCCGGTTCATCACCGACACCCTGGACTTTGACGGGCGGATCAACCTGATCGCGAACCGCCCGCAGGCCCGCGATGCCGCAGAATACCGTGAGAAGGAAGCAGAGCAGCGGGAGAACAACCCCGTGCCCGGAACGGCCGATGTGATCTTCCTTGAAATCGAGGTCACCGACCCCTCGGGATTCAGCGATGTCCTTGAGGTGCGCGGAATCGAAGTGGACGGACACCGCGTGCTCCGCGCCGAAAGCCCGGCCGCACCCAACGCCATCGCCGCCATCCTGCTGGCCCTCCGCGACGCCACCGGTGTCCGGCCGCACGCGTACTTCGAGTGGGCTGAAGGCAACCCCCTGGCGCACCTCATGCGCTACCTGCTGCTGGGACGGGGCGACACCGCCCCCGTGGTCCGCGAAATCATCAGGGAAAACGAACCTGATCCTGTCCGCCGCCCCGGCATCCACGTGGGCTGACGGGCAGTCCGATGACATCACGGGGCGACACCGCCGGAGTGAAGGGTCCTGGCCCGGCACGGTGGGCAGGCAAGGCTGGCAAGACGGCCAGGGCCCGCAAGGAGAATGCCATCCGGCGGGCGCTCTCGCACCCCGTCCGGTCGGTGCCCCTGGCGTTCCTGGCCGTCATTGTCCTGGGCGCCGCCCTGCTGATGCTGCCCGTTGCCCGGACCGGCAGCGACCCCGGGGCCGATCCCCTGCTGGCCGCACTGTTCACGTCCGTCTCGGCCGTGTGCGTCACGGGGCTGATCACCGTGGACACGGCCACCTACTGGACCACTTTCGGGCAGACCGTGATTCTGGGACTGATCCAGGTGGGCGGCTTCGGCATCATGACGCTGGCGACGCTCCTGGCCCTGCTGGTCCGCAAAAGCATCGGCCTCCGCGGCCAGCTCGTGGCGCAGTCCGAAACGCACACGCTCAACCTGGGCGACGTCAGCGCCGTGCTGCTCCGCGTGGCCAGGCTCATGGTGGGCATCGAGGCAGCCACCGCCGTGGTGCTGACCGGACGCTTCTGGCTGGCCTACGACCAGAACCCCGGCACGGCGCTGTGGCACGGTGTGTTCCACGCCGTCTCGTCGTTCAACAACGCCGGGTTCGCGCTGTACAGCGACAACCTCATCGGCTTCGCGGAGGATCCCTGGATCATCGTCCCCATCTGCCTGGCGATCATCGCCGGCGGCCTCGGGTTCCCGGTCATCATCCAGCTGCTCCGCGGAAACGTCAAAGCCCGGAACTGGAGCGTCCACCTCCGCCTGACCGTCTATGGCACCGTGCTGCTGCTCGTTGTTGGCATCACGCTTTTCGCCGCGTTCGAATGGAACAGGGACGAAACACTTGGCGGGCTGTCCCTGACCGGGAAGCTGCTGGGTTCCCTGGCCGGCGGCGTCTTCCCCCGCACTGCCGGCTTCAACAGCATCGACTACGGTGCGGCAGCACCGGAGACCCTCATGGTCACCAACATCCTGATGTTCATCGGCGGCGGCAGCGCCGGCACCGCAGGCGGCATCAAGATCACCACGTTCCTGGTCCTCGGCTTCTCCATCTGGAACGAGGTCCGCGGCCGGGACGAGGTGACCATCGCCCACCGTTCCATCAGCGCCTCGTCCCAGCGCCAGGCGCTGTCCGTCGCACTGCTCGGGGTGGCCGCAGTGGTGGCCGGCACGCTGGCTCTGCTGATGGTGACCGACTACAGCCTGGAGAAGGTGCTGTTCGAATCCATCTCCGCGTTCGCCACCGTCGGGATGAGCACCGGCATCACCTACAACCTCCCGCCGTCGGCAGAATGGGTACTCATGGCCCTCATGTTCCTCGGCAGAATCGGCACCGTGACGGTCGCGTCCGCGCTGGCTTTGTCCTCCCGACCCCGCCTTTACAGCCTGCCTGAGGAACGCCCCATCATCGGCTAGGCGTCGTCCTTGCCGATGTTCCGGGTCCCTACCGGCTCGCCTTCCGCCCTGTTCGTCCGCCTGTTGATCAGCCAGGTGATAAACCAGAGCACCACCCCGATCGCCATCAGACCCCCGGCGATCTGGTACTGGATGACGTTGCGGCCCACCCACGGCCCGGCGAGGAAGGCGCACAGCAGGGTGGCGAGCAGCGGCAGTTGCCCGGGCGAGGTGAAGAACACCTTGCGGCTGAGGTCGCGCTTGCGGCGAAGCACCAGGCAGGCCACGTTCACCACGGTGAAGACGCACAGCAGCAGGAACGCCGTGGTGCCGGAGAGGTTGGCCACGATGTTGCTCTTGGGGTCGGACGTGACGTACCAGATCAGTCCCAGCGCGAGGACGGTGGAGAACAGGATGCCGGCCCACGGGGTGCGGCGGCCCGGCAGGACTTTCCCCAGGGCGGGCGGCAGGACGTTCTGGCGTGCCATCCCGTAGATCAGCCGGCTCGCCATCAGCATGTTGATCAGCGCGGTGTTGGCAACGGCGAACACGGCGAGGAACGGGAAGACCCTGTCGATGGGGAAGTCAGGCGAGCCCTTGTGCACCACTTCGAGCAGCGCGGCGCCTTCAGCCTCGCGGATGTTCTCCAGCTCGGTGGGCGACAGCACGCTGACCACGGAGACGGCCACCAGCATGTAGAGGAGCACGGCGATGCCGAGGCCTGTCAGCATGGTCCGCGGGAAAATCTTCTCGGGGTGCTTGGTCTCCTCCACCATGTTCACCGAGTCTTCAAAGCCCACCATGGCGAAGAAGGCGATGGACGTTGCGGCGGTGACGGCCAGGAACAGGCCTTTGTCCTGGTAATCGTTGAAGACGAAGATTTCGCCCAGGTTCCCGGTGCCCTGCGCCAGGACATAGAAGCCGACGCCGATCACGATGCACAGTGCGATGACCTCCACCAGGGTGAGGACCACGTTGAACTTCACGCTCTCCCCCACCCCGCGCAGGTTGATCGCGGCCAGCAGGACCATAAAGCCCATGGCCACGGCGGTGATCACGCCCTGGGCGGGCACCTCCATCCAGCCGTTGATCCTCAGGCCGCCGAAGAAGTTCTGTGCGAGGACGTTCGCGGAGGTGGAGGCGCTGGTGATGCCGGAGCAGACCACGGCGAATGCCACCAGGAACGTGACGAAGTGGATGCCAAACGCCTTGTGAGTGTAGAGCGCCGCGCCTGCCGCCTGCGGGTACTGCGTGACGAGCTCGAGGTAGGAGAACGCGGTCAGCGTCGCGACGACGAACGCGAGCAGGAACGGCAGCCAGACGATGCCGCCCACTGTCCCGGCCATGGTTCCGGTGACTGCGTACACGCCGGCGCCGAGGATGTCGCCAACGATGAACAGCAGGAGGAGTTTGGGGCCAAGGACCCGCTTGAGCTCGTGGGGCTCCGCTTCCGGTGTTGCCGGAAACAGGTCATCTGAAGTGGTGCTCATCGCCCTGACCTCCACACTCATCCATCAACGTGGCCAACTTCAGGGTGATCCTTCCGCGTTCGTTTGGCAACGAGTAAGCCGGGCGCGAGCAACTCCGGAAAATTACGGCGACGAACCCTGCTCATGACCCCGACAAACCCGCCCTTTAGTCCATCAAATGGATGGTATCTGCCTCTGACCTGCGGAAACGTCAAGAAACCTTGACAAAATCTTGAGGAATTACGCAGGTGTAAGTTGCGCCTCGTCGGGAAAAGTGGTTCTTGCCAGCCCACGTGAGCCTGGCATTCACAGTCGGCCCGCTGGGGGGCGGCTGGCCCGCCTGGGGGTGGGCAACGGCGAAAAGGATTCTCCTCATGGGCATCAGCTTGAAAACCACTTCCGGCAAGATTCTGGCTTCCGTCGCACTGGTGGGCACCGCCGCCGCAGTCGCAGGCATGGGCACCTACGGCGCATTCACGGGAACCACGACACGGGTCGATGAGCAGGTAACCGCCGGTACCGTCGATATCGACCTGACCGATCCGGGGACCCTGAGTGTCGCCGTCACCGGCCTGCTGCCCGGTGACTCCGTCGAAAAGTTCGCCACACTGAAGAATACTGGCAACTCCAACCTGAACACCGTGACGCTCACCACGGCGCCCACCGTCGCCTCAAAGCTCACCACTGAGACAACTGACGGCTTGCAGTTAACCATCGAGTCCTGCACCGTAGCCTGGACAGTCGTGGCTGCCGCGGAAGACACTTGCTCAGGGGTCAAGTCCACCATTTTGGCTAAGAGCGCGATCATCGGCTCGGGCACGGCACTTACCGGCCTGTCATCCGTTACGTCTGGTGCTGAGGACAAGCTCAAGATCACGACCTCCCTGCCTTCTACGGCAGACGACACCTTCCAGGGCCTGACCAGCACCATCGGCTTCACGTTCGACGCGACGCAGCGCACGGGCCAAGTCAAGTAGCAGACAGTCCTGTGCGTTGGGGGCAGTCACGAACCCGGCACAGCGAACCCATAGCCAGAAGCACCAACAGACCGTCCTCAAGGCTGGATAGCGATGAGCGCAGTAACTGAAATTCCGACAGCGGCACGCAGCGCCGCCCAGGTAACTGAGCTGTCCCAGCGCCCCCGCACCCCCCGCGGCGGCGCTGGGACCTTCATCTCCGCACGGGCTGCGTCGCGCGTCAAAACCGGCTTTCGCCGCGGGGCCAACGTCCTCACAACGACGATGCTCGTCGTGGCAGTGTTTGCATTCCTTTTCCTCGCTGTTGGTCCCCGGGCCCTGGGTTATCAGACGTCCACGATGCTCACCGGCTCGATGTCCCCACTGATCCATGCGGGCGACGTTGTGGTCACGGTCCCCACCGCAGTGGGTGAAATCGTAGTGGGCGACGTCATCACTTATCTCATTCCTGTTGAGAACCATCGAGTGGAAACCCACCGCGTCACGCAGATAATCACAAATGCGGACGGGACGACGGCTGTCCGGACCAAAGGTGACGCCAACAACGGCGTAGATCCATGGACCGCAACGCTCAACGGAGCGACCGTTGACCGGCACGTCCTGACCGTCCCCTATGTGGGTCAAGTCATTCGCACTTTGCGTCAGCCGGTTGTCCTGAACACCCTTATGTACGGCGCACCGGCCGTGCTGGTGATTGGATTGCTGGCGTCCATCTGGCGCAAGGACCCGGAACCAGCAGTCAGTGGGTAGCCGCACTTCGGCTGCCGCAAGGGTGGCCCGGGCCACTGGCGTTACGCTCGTCGTCGTTCTGGGCCTGATTCTCGCCCCCGCAGCAAGCGCCTCCTTCAGGTCTGCCAGCCAAGCGTCAACAGGCATTTCCACGGCCACCCTAAACACGCCGACGACTTCCACGATTTCGCTGAATGCCAGCTGCAGCCAGAACAAGAGGACGCTCACTGTCACCTTGGCCGCCACGGGCTCGCTGCCGTACGCGAACGCACTACAGATCACGGCGGACGCCGGTGGAACCGTGTCCTCGAAGGATCAAGCGCTGGCATACAACGGAAATCAAGTATTTACGGCAAACTCGGGCGGTCAGACAGTCTTGTTCAAGCTCGAAATCCGAGCAATCTACAAAGTAGACGCCACTCACGCTTGGACCAGTCAGCCGCTGCTTCGCACGTACACCTGCAGCTGATCAAGCCCGCCCTCAACTTGGATTCGACAACCCGGGGTCGCTCCTCCACGGCGGCCGGCGGCTCGACGCCGCAGAAGTGGTGCGCTGCGAAAAGGTGGGGGCACTGACCGTCAGTAATTCCGCCGGTGCTTCAGCCGCGGCAGCACAAGGGCAAACACTCCGGCCGCGGCAAACCCCAGGAAGCCTGTCGCCGAGACACCCGCACCCAGAGAAGAAAGCGCCGTCACCCCGGAGAGCAGGACCGGCCCGCCGGTTGATCCCGCATCGGCGATGAACCGCCACAGCCCCAGGAACTGGCCGCGGCCGCGGTCGGGCGAGAAGTCGGCGCCGAGCGTCATGATCAGGCCGGAGCTGATGCCGTTGCCGAAGCCGATCAGCAGCGACGCCAGCAGCAAACCGCCAAAAGACGCAGACAAAGGGATCAGCAGCATCGCGATGCCCATGATGATGGTGGACGGGATGGCCACGAACAGCCTGCCGCGGCGGTCCATCACCTTGCCGGCCGGGTAAAACACCAGCATGTCGATCGCCCCGGACAGTCCGTAAATCACGGAAGCCTGGGCCGGATCCATGCCCAGATGGTCCGCCCACAGCGGGATGACCACCTGGCGGGACGCGCGCAGCGCGCTGAGCAGCAGCACCCCCACCCCCAGCGTCAGGAACACACGGGCATGCGAAACGGCCACATTCCGCAGCGTCGGCTCCGGACCCTTGTGGCCGCCGTCGGGCGCTGGCGGGACCGCCAGGTCCGGGATGGTCACCGCCAGAACGGCGGCGGCCGCCATGCCCGCCACCCCCACCCAGTACGCTCCGGCGATCCCGGCGAACTGCATCACGCCGGCACCAATGAACGGCCCGATGAAGACGCCGATCCGGCTGACCCCGCCCAGCGTCGACAGCGCCCGCGCCCGGAACTGGACGGGCACGGCCTCGGTGAGGTATTTCTGCCGCGCCAGGCTGAAGACGCTGGCGGCCATCCCGACGACGGCCATCGCCACCGCGAGCAGCCACAGTCCGTTGGGAATCATGGATGACATGGCGGCGGCCGCGAGCGCCAGGGCGCCCACCCCCGCGGCGCCGACGATGGACCAGCGTTCGCCGAACTTGAGCGTGATGAGGGAGGCCGGCAGGTTGAAAAACCACGAGCCGAGCCCGATCAGGGTGACGATCAGCGCGGAGACCGCCACCGAGGCGCCGAGGTCACGGGCGGAGAGGACCACCACCGGGAGGACCGCGCCTTCGCCGATGCAGAACAGCAGCGCCGGCCCGAACGCGGGTATGGCGATGCTTCGGAAGTTGAACGGCTGCGGGGTTCCGGGCGAAGTCATCAGATTTATCTTATGCCGCCGGAAATTCGCCAGCTTTCAGGGGGTCACAAGCGGCCCCGCGAGGACTAACGTTTGCCTTGTGGGGCACTTCCGCCTGCCCCTCACAGCCAAGGAGGTCTCATGGGTGAAGTGTGGATCCGCACCATCAACAACGGCTTGGTCCGGGCCGACAAAGTCACGGAAATCGCATCTACCCGGGGGTCTCTGCATGAGGACCAGGGTTTTGCGCTGAAGGTCATCGTGGACGGCAAGGCCCACGTCGTCATTGACGACGGCGATCTGCCGGGCAGGCTTCCCGAACGGCTGGAGCACGCGCAGCATCTGGAGGATGCGCTGCTGTTCGCCCTCGACGAGGCCCGCGAAGCCGATTCATCCATGGTGGTCTTCTTCGATCCGGAGAACGACCGCTGGGCCCTCGCTGCTGCGGCGGAGCTGGCCGGCGGGATTCCCGCTGTCGGATAACCCCCGACGGCGGCATTCCACCACAGCGCGAACGGACAGTCAAGCCCCGCCTTTAAGCGCGAACTGGCAGCAAATGACGACAAACCTGAGGTTTGAGGTCATTAGCTGCCGGTTCGCGCTAATGGGGTCGCGGGTCAGGCTGCGGCGTGGCTGAACTCGGCCGCATGGGTGGTGGCACGGCGGGGCGCGAGGATGCTCAGCGTGCAATGGGTCTGCTGCGGGTCGATCCTGGCGGGCAGGTGATGGGTCTCGGAACAGACCTGAAGCTGACGCAGGGCTTCGGGATCCACGCGGGCGTTCCGCACGTCCAATTCCAGGTCCAGGTTGTGCTTCAAGGCGTTGGCGCGTTTCACCACCACGTAGAGAGCCTGGATGCTGTGGACGGTGACGTGGCCCTTGGCGAGAACCTGGGCCTTCGCATGGTCGAGATCTACACGGACAAGAATGCTGAGCTTTTCGGACAATATGATCATGCCTTCCTTGCTTGGCTGCGACGCTGCAGCCGGGGAGGCCGCGACGCTGCGGCCAAGGGCCGCGCCTCTGCAGCCTCATCCAGAGTAGGTAACGAAAGTGATGTGCGCAACATTTGAGCCCAGATATGTCGCGCACACCCCAGCGCGTACTCAGGACTACCTGGGCCGGTACACCTCGGCTCGGTGGTCGACCCGCAGGATGCTGATGCTGCTGTGTTCCTCATCAATGGAGTACAGGACGCGGTAGGGGCCGCGCCTAGCCGAGAGGAAGCCTGCCAGGTCCCGCTCCAGGGCCTTGCCTACGCGCTGAGGGTTTCTGGAGAGGTCGCCGCAGACGAATTCGATGATGGCCGGCAGTATCCGGGGAGGTACCGACTGCAGGTCCCGGCGTGCGGTGGGCGAGAAAATGACCTCATATGCCACGGGGGCTCAGCCCTGGTGCTTGGGCACGCCGAACTCTGCCCGGATCTGCTCCTCGGACAGGCCCTTCCCGTCGGCTATGTCCTGTTGGGCCCGGGCAAGGACTTCCCGGATGTTCGGCTGGGAAAGCCAGAACAGTGATTCCTGCAGTGCCTCCCATATCATCGGTTCCGATGATCACGGCAGCGGGTACGCCGTTCTTGGTGATAACCACCTGGTCATGGGTCTCGGCGGACCTCCAGAGCTCCAAAGAAACGGGGACGCCGGACCGGGACGTCTGATACGTTGGCCCAATCTCAGCTACAGAGGGGGATTCGCATGTCCGGCACGTTTGACGTCGATGTGGTCAGGGAGTTCAACGCTCCGCCGAGCCGGGTCTGGGCGGCCTGGACGGTACCCGGCGACCTGCGCCAGTGGTGGGGACCCACAGGTTTCACATGCCCGCGCGCGGAAGCCGATGTCCACCCCGGCGGCCGGATCCTCGTGACGATGCGCGCGCCCGCGGAGTGGGGCGGGTTCGAGCAGCACAGCACCTGGAATATCACCGAGCTGGAACCCTTGCGTCTAATCCGCTACGTGTTCAACTTCGCCGACGCCGAGGGCAACCGCATCACGCCCGCAGAGGCGGGCATTCCCGCCGATGGCGTTCCCGCCGACGGTGAACACGAGGTGGTGCTGACCGACGTCGGTGACGGGCGCACCATGCTGCACATGACCGAGCGCGGGTACGGCACCCAGGAGGCCCGGGACATGTCGCAGAGCGGCCTTGAGCAGTGCCTCGACAAAATGGCCGCGCTCGTGGAGGGACGGCCGTAGGATCTGGAGCATGCATATTGCCGTTCCAGGAGGTACCGGAACCGTTGGCCAGCATGTCGTCTCTCTTGCCCGGGACCGCGGACATGACGTGACAAGCCTGACCCGGTCAGAAGGCGTGGACCTGGTCACCGGCCGCGGGCTGCACGAAGCCCTGCAGGGTGTGGACACCGTAATTGATGTCTCCGGAATCCAGACGCTTTCCACCAGGAAGGCCGTGGACTTTTTCACCGCCGCCACCCGGAACCTGCTCGCAGCGGAGGCAGCGGTTCAGTCCAGGCACCATATTGCGCTCTCGATCGTGGGCATCGAGAAGGCTGCGTCGGGGCTGTACGCCGGGAAGCTCGCGCAGGAGGATGCCGTCCGGAACGGAGAGGTGCCGTGGACCATCCTGCGGTCCACTCAGTTCCACGAGTTTGTGCCCATGGCCATCAGCGCCGCCTCGATTGGGCCGGTGGTCCTGGTTCCCCAGATGATCACTCAGCCGGTCGCGGCGCGGGAAGTGGCTGAGGCGTTAGTGGACGCGGCAGAACAGGGACCCCGCGGACGGGTTGCTGATCTTGGCGGGCCCCGTCGGGAGCAGCTCGCGGACCTGGTCCGCGAGTACTTGCGCAAATCCGGGCAGCGGAAGCTGGTGGTGAAGGTCCCGGCTCCCGGCGCCATGGGTCAGGCCATGCGCAGTGGTGACCTGGTCCCGGCGGCAGGCTCCGCCGTCGGGCTCCAGACGTTTCACGAGTGGCTGGAAGCCAGGCGTCCGGCAGCCTAGTGGCGCTGCCTGTGGCGCATGACCGCCGCCGCGAGCCCCATGGTGCCCATGAGGGAGCCGAGGATGATTGCCAGGCCAGTGAGGTATTCAAGAATGGTCATCGTTGACGCACCTTTCATAGGGCTGATGCGCTGACGCTAATGATCGATGCTCAGGATCAGCGAAGGATCGCCGGGTGCGTTCACTCAAGATTGTCGCCCACCCAGAAGTAGGTAGCAGCAGGTGTCGTTTTGAGGGCTCAAAACGACACCTGCTGCTACCTAGTTGGGGAAGGGGAGGCGGGGCAGGAAAAACCCTACCGGTACCCGTCCACGATCGACGCCGCGATTTCCTTGTACGCCCGGCGCGTCTCCGGCTTCAGCACGTCCAGGGTGACCAGGTCGCCGTCGGCCACACCGCGGTCGTGCGGTACGGCGATCAGCTGGCGGCAGATCCCGGCGAGGTGTTCCTCGATGGCGTCCTTGTCCACGCGGGAGGAGACCTCTTCCTTGTCGGTGATGACCACCACGGCGTTCCGGGCCAGGTCCTCGTACCCGTGGCTCGCCAGCCAGTGCAGGGTGCTGCGGGCACGCTTGGCCCCGCTCACCGCATACCCGGCGGCGATGATGATGTTGTCCGCCGACTGCAGGATCCCGCTCATCGCGTTGTGCGTCACGCCGGTGCCGCAGTCGGTCAGGGCCACGGAGTAGTAGTTGGAGATCAGCTTGCGGATCCGCAGGTACTCGGCGGCGGTCAGCGAGTCCGAGACCTCCGGGTCCTGCTCCCCCGCGATCAGGTGCAGCCGGCCGGCGTGGTGCATGTACCGGGCCAGCGCGGTGAGCGAGTCAACGCCCTCGATGTTCGCCAGCAGGTCCGTGATGGTGCGCGGGCTGGCCTGCTGGTAGATGCCCTCGCCGAGGGCGCGCTCCACGAGGTCGCCGGAGTCCGGGTTGGCGTCGATGGCGCAGGGCGGGTCGCCGCGGAATTCGGCCAGCGTCAGGCCCACGCCCACCGTGGTGGAGGTTTTGCCGATGCCGCCCTTGAGGCTCAGCACCGCCGTGTTGTAGCTGCCCTGCAGCTGGCGGGAGATACGGCGGCCCAGCTCGTCCTCCTCGCGCTGCTTGGCGCTGGGGCCCATGTTCCAGGCCCCGCCCGTGAGCGTGTAGAGGGCGCCGCGGACGCCGCCCACCGGCCGGGGCTTCTGCTCCTTGACGAACAGGCCCGGGGAGCTGATGAAGTCGGGCATGGGGCTGTCGGCGATGATGTCCGCGGTGGTGGGGCGGATGCGCCGGAACGCCGGTGCCGGCTCCAGTGCTTCCTCAGGAAGGTACGACGACGGCGGCGCGGCTTCGTCGCCGTCGTACGCCACTGCGGGGGTGCCATAGTCCGGTTCGGCCGGCTGCCCGTCCTGCGGCGCCGCCTGCGGCAGCGGGGTCACCGGCGGCCTGGCCGGCCGGCGGGTGGGCGCCGGGACAGAGCTGATGGGAGCAGAGACGGGGGCAGAGGGCGCGGGACTGCCTTGGTCGGCGGCGGCCGCCGCCTCCGCCCAGGAACTGCGGCGCGGTACCGGGGTGCCGGCGTCGGGGGTGCTCGAAAGATCTGGCGTTACAGCTGGCATGGTTCCTGTCTGGGCATCCGACAGCGCACCGTCGGCGCGACGGAGGTCACGGCGTCGCCGGGGCGGTTGCGGGAGCCCTGCATCTTCTGCGATAGGGCGTGCGTTCTGATCCGCCGGATCGGGCATGTCTGTCCCCCCAGGACTTTCGGCACAAGGTTCTGCGGCACTTTACGGACTGATTCAATCTGTAAGTCTAGGCGCTGGGGCGGAATTGCGATGTCAGGAGGCTGCATCGGCCGGCATCGGATGTCCCCGTAGGAGCGGAAGACCCAGCGGTCCCCCGCCTTGTGCCTGCTGGTTGTCCAGGGGCGGAACACCGGTGGAAGAACACGCGACGGTGAGAAAGTCCGGGCGCAACTCTTGACCGCCTTAAATGTTAGAGACTAACATTTTCGTTATGCGAAAAGCCGCTGCCACCCGGGCGCTCCTGCAGGAGCGGGCCATGGCGCTGTTCGTTCAACAGGGTTTCGACGAGACCACTGTCGCGCAGATCGCCGACGCGGCCGGTGTCTCGCAGATGACCTTCTTCCGGTATTTTCCGACGAAGGACGCCGTGGTCTTTGATGACCCCTACGATCCGGTGATCGCTGACTTGGTTGCCGCCCAGGACGCCGGGCTGCCGGCGTTGGAGCGTGTCCGGCTGGGCTTGCTGGCCGCGTGGAGCTCGGTGCCCGACCCGATCGACGATGCGCTCAGAGACAGGATCAGGCTGATAGCAGGCCATACGCGGCTTGCTGCCGGCATCTGGGAGAACAACCGCAGAACCGAGGACCTGATCGTTGAAGCCCTGACCGGAACCGGCGTAGGCCGCATTGAAGCACGGGTTGCCGCAGGAGCGTGCCTGGGCGGGTTGACGGCCGCCCTGCTGGATTGGGCATCGGCGCCGGACGGGCAGGAACTTCGGGAGCGGATGAATACGGCCTTGGACCTGATGCGCGAATCGGGCGGGACAGGGCGGCGTACCCGATGAAAACGTCAGCGGCAATTAAGGCGGAGCGGGTATCGAAGGCCTTGGGCGGAATACCCGTCCTGGACGACGTGTCCCTGGACGTGGGGCCCTCGGAAATCCACGCCCTGGTGGGGCTGAACGGAGCAGGAAAGACCACGTTGATGAGGATCCTTCTGGGGATGCTCAAACCCGACCTGGGCGGGGCTCACCTGACGGGGCTCCCCGTATCCGGCGCAGGCGCGCAGGTATGGTCACGGGTCGGGCAGATGCTGGAGACCCCGTTCGCCTACCCGGAGCTGACCGCGCGCGAGAATGTGTACTGCTCCGCCCGGTTGCACGGGATGGACCGGGACGCCGCCGGGTCCGCCGCGGGACGGGCATTAACTGATCTTGGCCTGGAGCAATATGCCACCCGGCGCGCCGGGACGCTGTCACTGGGAAACCGGCAGCGCGTAGGCCTGGCCGCCGCCCTGGTCCATGGTCCGGATGTGCTCGTCCTTGACGAACCGACCAACTCACTGGACCCGCGCGGTGTCATCGTCCTCCGCCGGCTGCTCCAGGAGGCCTGCCGGGACAGGGGCGCCGCCATCCTGGTCTCCAGCCACCACCTTGATGAGGTCGCACGGATGGCAGACAGGATCAGTGTGCTTCACCGGGGAAGGATCATCGGGTCGCTGCAGCCCGGGACCGTGGACCTTGAACGCCGGTTCTTTGACCTGGTGCTGCAGTCGGACATGCACGAGCAGGAGCAAGGATGAGCGCTTCCGGGCAGGCCCGGGAATTCGAGGCCCTGAAATTCCGCCGGGCGCCCGTGGTGCGGACGGTGTCCGTCCTGCTCGGTGTCGCCCTGCCGGTCCTCGCAGCGGCCTTTATGGTCGCCGCGACCTCCGAAGGGTCCAGCCAGATCGGCCTCAAAGCCGCGGCCATGCTGACAGGTGCCGGCTGGGCCGGGTATTTGGCCATGGTGGGAATGCTTCTGTCCGTCGGCGCACTGATGGGCGTCGGTTTCGTGGTGTGTTGGTGCTTCGGCCGCGAGTTCACCGAAAAGACCCAGGCCTGCCTGTTTGCCCTGCCTGTCAGCCGGGCCCGGCTCGCCTATGCGAAGTTTACGGTGATCCTGCTCTGGGCCCTGCTGCTCTGCCTGGTCAGCGTTGCGGTCGCCTTTCTTGCCGGTGCCGTCATCGGACTGGGCGCGCCCGGCCCGGATGATCTGGTGGCCGCAGCCAAGTCATTGTGCGGTGGGGCGCTGGCAGCCCTGCTGGCCTGTCCGCTCGCAGTCGTGGCCAGCGTTGCCCGCGGCTATCTTCCCGGCGTCGGCGCACTGGTGCTGCTTGTGGTCCTCACGCAGGTGGTGACGGCGTTCGGAGCCGGGGCGTGGTTTCCCTATGCAGCGCCCGGGCTGTGGATGGGCATGGGCGGCGCGGCGGCCGCCGAAACGGTCAGCCCACTCCAACTTTTCCTCTGCGTTCCGGTCTCCGTGCTCGGCATCGCCGTTACCGGTCAATGGTGGAAGAACATGCAGATCAGCTCCGGTTGAGAAAGGCCGCAGCCAAGTGCGTACCGTTCGGACCGTCCCGCGTTGGGCTCCGCTCAGGATGACACGATCGGTCAGCCGCGGGTGAGCGCGGCGATCACCACGCCGGCGGTGAGGACCAGAAGAACGGCCAGGATGGCGTAGGCCTGCCATTTGGGGCGGCCCTTATGCGGGTTGATATCGATATAGGGCATGGCTAGCTGCGAATACTCCTCGTGGCGGTCACCCGCACTGCGCGTCGCTTCCGGCGCAGCACGTGGTACATCGCAGCGAAGGGAATCAGCAGTGTGCCCAACAGTGCGCACAGCGCCAGAACATAGTCAATTAGAGCCACAACGGTCTCCGAACTTTAGAGTGATGCCCCATGCGATCAGAGGTCACGCTATCGGTCCGTCACGGGATTGACAAATCGCGTCAACGGCGCGGCGCGCCGCTATCTGTCACCGGTTGAGCGCGAGCACCACCACCGCTGCTGTGGCCGCTGTCAGGGCAGCCAGCGCAACGTAGGAAATAGCCTGAAATCTGCGACGGCGGAGCTCACTCCGGGAGTCGCGCGCGTACTGTGTGCCCCCATACTTACCCATGCCTCAAGGCTATGAACACAGGCTCAAGGTTTGCTCAAGTCACGCCCAATGTGACGTCTGTGGCCGCCGGGTTGCTGGCACCCATCAATGCGCGCCGGAATCGCCGACGCGGGCTTCGTGCCACGCGGCCCAGTCCGCCGCATGGATGGTGGGGCGGCCCAGATAGTAGCCCTGTCCCGAGGTCATGCCGAGTTCCGTGACGGCTGCGAGTTCCGCCGGGGTTTCGATGCCTTCGGCCACTATGCGGGCGCCGATCTGGCTGGCGAATTCGACCATCGCCGCACCCAGGGCCCGCTGGCCCTGGTTGCTGTCGATACCTGCGATGAGGCTACGGTCCAGCTTGATGATGTCCGGCCTCAGCTGGAGGATGTGGCGCATTGAAGCGAAGCCGGATCCGGCGTCGTCAACCGCTATCCGCAGGCCGCGCCGGCGTAGCGGCGCCAGGGCAGCCAGCAGGGGCGCGTACTCAGCCACGGCCAGCCGTTCGGTCAGTTCCAGGACGATCCGGTCAACGGGGAGCCCGGACCGTTCCAGGAATCCGGGCAGCCGGGGATCAAGGCACGTCTCGGGCGAGAGGTTCAGTGCCACATACAGGTGCTCGGGCAGCTTGGCCGTATTGTGGAGCGCCGCCTCCAGGGCGGCGAACTCAAGTTCCCCGCCCATGCCGACGCTGGCGGCCTCCTTGAACCAGCGGTCCGGGCTCCGGCCGTCGTCGCTGGGAAAGCGCGCCAAGGCTTCGACGCCGATCATGTGGCCCGTAGCGAGTTCCTGGATGGGCTGGAAGGCGGTGACGATCAGGTCGTCCCGGACAGTTTTGTCGATGCGTTCCGTGATGCGTTCGTTGAGGTACGCCCGTACCGTGGGCGCTGGAAGCCGCCGGCCGGACCCTGAGAACCCTGCATCCAGCCCGTCCAGGTCAGTGCTGGCCCGCCCTGAGACTTCCATCCAGACAGGCGCCCCGCTGCGGTGCCTGAGTGCTACGACCACGCCGGTCCAGCCGGAACCCTGGCCATCCAGGGAGTCGGCCACTGCCCGGCGCGCACTGGCAAGCTCATCCGGACTGATCACCATGCTGATCGGGTGGCCCACCAACTCGGAGGGGTCGTAGCCGAGCAGCATGGTGCTGGCCCGGCTGGAGAATGTGAAAGTCCCGCGGTCATCAACGGCCCAGAGCCAGTCCGGAGTGGCATTGAGTACCGTTTGCATGAGGTCTGTCATGACCCGGGCCCGGGCACGCAGCCTGCTTTGGCTGCGGATGCCCGTGGCCACGGCGCCGACAGCAACCAAGATCAGCCCTATGGCGGCGGAGCCAACAATTCCTTGTGCCACGGTGGAGTCCAGGAAGCCGAGGTCTCCGGCGAAGATGGCCATCGCAAGTACGAAGGCCACCTGCACGCAAAGGACACACAGGAGCAGGCGACTGCCGATGATTGACAGGATGCTCGATCCGCGCGATTTGGCCATTTGTACCCCTTCACCATGCTAGCCTGCTGGCCGCGCCGGTGCGGGGAAGTCCGGTGAACCCGGCGGTGTTTAGGTTCCTCCGGCCCACCGGGAACCGGCTGCCGCCCCTTGGATGGCCCGAGCACGGGGGTGGACGTCGGCCGGTATGCGCCGGATTTCATGGACCTGGGCAGGGGAAGCGTCATGTGCCGCCGGCGGGGGTGCCGGGCGGGCGGTCGCGGAAAGGTCCGTGATCAGCCCCATGCCGGCGTACTCACGCACGGCGGCGATGCCGGCCACAGCCGCAGCTTTGCCCTCAAACGCCTTGGAAACGGCCATGACGGTTCCATCCGGCGCGGTCAGCCGGAACCTGAAACAGGAGTCGGCATCAACAAAAACTACAAACATTCCGGCCATAAGTGTCCTTCCGCCTGCGGGTCCTGCGCGGCACCTTTGCCACGGAGCATCAGGGACGTATCCCTGCATCCGCTCCCCCGCTCATGTGGTCGTATCAACGTAATTTACGAATTCATCAAATGCTAAAGAGTCTGACTCAGGTCCGTCGCCGCACGCAAGTGCAAAACGGGATACTTCTGTCTGAAATATGAAAAATCAACGCCATCCAGGCGTATGCTCTACGTCAATAGGACAGACAGGTCTGTCCCTTGACGGCAGCATGGGCCACCAGTGCCGCCGACGAAAAGAAGACCAGAAAGAACGGAAGGGGTGCCCCTTGAGTGAGGTATCCAGCGCGCCGGCCGCGATGCCGGAAGCGAAGTCGGACCTGTTCAGGTCCCTGGGGCATCCAGTCCGCATCCGGGTGCTGGAGCTGTTGGCGGACGGTCCCGTGCGGGTGAGCGAGCTGCGGAAGTCGACCGACTTGGAAGCTTCCAACCTGTCCCAGCACCTCAGTGTCCTGCGTCGGCAGCAGCTCATCGTTTCCTCCCGCGCTGACGGCCAGATCCACTACCGGCTCAGCAGCCCCGAGGTTCTGCCGTTGCTCGCTGTAGCCGGCACGCTGCTGAGAAGCACGCTCCAGTCGGCCAGCCTGCACCTGTCCAAGACAGAAGCAGGTGCACAGGGAAACGCCATCGTCACGGACGAAGCCCAGCGGTAGAAACCGGTCATGGCGCAGGCTGCAGGCTAGGAAGCCCGGCAGCCCCTGAGCGGGCCCCGCGGCGGTTGCAACCCCAGCTACAACTGGATGCCGCTGCCAAGGAAGACACAGACCGGACTGCGGTCCGCGTTCCATCGACATCTCGAAGCTAACAGTACGGAGGCCGCATAAATCCGTTCCTTGGACTAACCTGCGGAAACCCTTGAGGAGATGCAAAAAATCCGGGGAAACAGTGGCACCGCGCCGTGGAGACTGTCGAAAGGGGAAATCCTGGTTGGAGCTCGGCACCCTCGCTGGACGTGCATTCATCGGCAACGGCAGATCCTTCACGCGCTCAAGGGAGGGCCAAGGTTTGCGCAGTATCACCCGAAGTCGGGGCTTTATCGTCGCCGGGGCCGTAGCCTCAAAGGATGGTCTTTTCAGCATCCGCCCCCTTCAGTACCGCAGGGGGTGCGAACTCCGCAAGTGCCCTCGAGACTTCCGCGCCGGCCGGAACGTTGACCCCGTTACCTGGCAATGAGGAGTTGCCGTTGGTGGACAGGACCGTTCTGCAAACCTTGGAAGAACAGCTGGGGCGACCGGACATGGCACGGAACTTTGCGAAGGATTATTCGGCGCTGTGGGGGCAGCGGGAGCGCCGTCTCGTCGACTCACTAGAGCGTGAGGATCAGGCCGCCGCGCTTGACGCGGCCATCAGCCTGAAAGTCTCCTCCGCTATGGTCGGCGGGTTACGCCTGGCATGTCATGCTCAGATGCTGGAGGCAGCCGTCCGGCATGGCGACCTCCGTCACGCAGCGTCCGTCCTGGCTCTGATTTCGATCCATGGCCCTGCCACGGTGAACGAACTCCAGCACCAGTACCTTCGGCAGCAACGGGGCTAAGCCACGGTTCCGGAGCGGCGCCTGCGGTTACGCGGACCCGCCGGGCGTAGATGGGCTGGCCAGCCGGTAGCCCGCGCCGCGGACCGTCTGCAGCCACAGCGGCGACTCCGGATTATCGCCGAGCTTACGGCGGAGGTTGCCGATGTGTACCTCGACAGCCCGTTCATCGGAGTCACTGATGCAAGCGTCCTCGCGATAGTACTCACCCCGGGCGGCGCGGACGAGCTCAGCTCGCGAAAGGACTGCTCCCGACGCCCGGAGCAACTCGTGGAGGAGATCAAATTCGCTTCGCGTCAGTTCCACACCTTTCCCGCCCACTGCGGCCGTCCGTTTCCGGTAATCCAGCGCCAACCCGTTGTGCCGGAGGACCGATTGCCCGACTCCGGCTTGGGGAGGCAAAGGTTCCGAAGGGGACGTAGCCGCAGTAGTGTCCAGCGTCTGCGGACGTGGCCGGCGCAGCATCGTCGCTATCCGCGCCCGCAGCTCCCGGGGCCGGAACGGTTTGGTGATGTAGTCATCGGCCCCTGCCTGGAGTGCTTCCAGCAGATCGGGCTCCTCCGTCCTTCCGGTAAGGATCACGACATAGGCGTTGCTGAACTGCCGGATCCTGCGCAGAACCTCGAACCCGTCAATATCAGGCAGACCCACGTCCAGGGTCACCACATCGGGCCGTATTTCCCGGACCGCCGCTACGCCTTCTCTACCGTCGCTTGCCGTATGGACCTCAAATCCTGATTGACGGAGCACACCCACCAACAGGTTCCGCATGTCCAGGTCATCCTCTATTACTACAGCCACACCCAGGTCGCTCATGGCCCCCCCACGTCAATCTGAAGAATCCCTGTCAGCCCAGCGCTGGCGCGGTATTCAGACCACAGTCCCTAAGCTACAAGGAACGCCACTGATGTGCATGAACTTTCATCGATCAGGCATCCGTCGGATGCTGCATTTTAGGGCCGCCGCCGCACGTGGGCATTCCGTTCGCGGTGGCTTGCGATTCCGCAAGCGCCTCTTCCAGCCGCCGCAGCAGAGCGTTCAGCATGGCGTTCGCGTCCAGCGTGCTCAGCGCTTCGTCGCCGGTCCCGTCACTCATGGCATCGTTGACTGACAGGAACGTCTGCGGCTTGTGTCCATGGCTGGCCGCCACCCCGAGCCAGGCCATGGCATCGGCGAAGGATGAGAAGAACCTCGTGGGGCAGACGGGGGAATGTCGGGCCAAGTAAAAACTGACTATGACGCGGTTCACCGGTGAGGTGCCCACAATGGCAGTGCGCGTCAGCGGCCAGGGGGCGGCAAATATTTCCCCCGCCCTATGCTCCACGCCTTCCATTCTGGCCATGTCGACGAGCATAGGACGATGGCGGCCGGAACACAGGTCCCTGACCTTGGCCATCACGGCGCGCGCGTCTTTTGCCGTCACCATTGCGCCAGGGGCCCAGCGAAGGTAAACGACGCCGTCGTGTAGTTCGACTACGTCCTTGTCGCCATCCAATGGTTGAATCCCCACAAAGTCTCCAAAAAAGTTCCCCGACCGTGGCGGTGAAAGCCACGGATACTCCGTTGGGAGCAAAAGCAGTGGTCAGTGCAGCGGCCGCGTCTCCTGCAGGCGCTTGATGAACCAGCGTGACTGCTCCGGGCCGTACGGCAGCACGGGGATGGCCTTGGTGGCGTCGGTGGGGGTTTCGCGGATGGACTGCTGGGCCTGGCGGACGGCAGTGGTCATGGTGTTGGCCATGGTCTTGACGAACTGGTCGCTGCACGGCTGGCCGTGGCCGGGGATCAGGAACTCGTAGCGGTGGCGCAGGGCCGAGATGTGGCGCAGGGAGTCGGCCCATTCCTCCGGGTAGGAGTCCTCGAAGGACGGGTGCGCGCCCTGCTCCACGAGGTCGCCCACAAAGAGAGTGGTGGGGGTTCCCACCAGGAGGTCGCCGTCGGTGTGGCCTCGGCCCAGGTAGAAGAGCGTCACGGTGATCCCGCCCAGGTCCACCAGCACGGGCTGGTCCTTGACGATGGCGTTGGGCACCACCAGTTCCACGTTCTCACCCTCGCCCGTGGACATCTCCGGTTCCAGCGTTCCCACGAACCGGCGCTGGAGGTCCCCGTGGTCGTCGATCTCCTGCGCGCAGTTTTCGTGTGCCCAGAACTCGGTGGCGCCGTCCGATGCGAAGACAGCGTTGCCGAAGAAGTGGTCGTAGTGTGCGTGCGTGTTGACCACTACCAGGGGCAAAGAGGTCTTCTCCCGCACCGCGTCCATGATCTCGCGCCCCTGCCGCGGCCCGCAGCCGGTGTCGACCACCATGGCCCGCTCGGAGCCCACAATCAGGCCGGTGTTCAGCAGTGATCCTTCGGTGACCAGCACGTAGTTGTCCGCGCCGACTTCGAGCCATTCTGACATTGTTTCTCCGTACCTCCGGAAAGCGACTGCGTTCTTCTTGGCCCCGATTCTACCCGCGGGCCCTTGAAGTTTCCGGGATGCGGGACGCGGTCCGGGCCGCATGTGGAGATCCATATTCCTAGCCGGGATTTCGCCTTAAATCCATCGAACTGCGTAACATCTCGCTATGCAGACAAAACAACACGCGTGCTTCTGTGATCACTGCGGCAGGATCACGAACCACGTGACCCACGATGTAAAGGCCGACGGCGGTGGCCAGCTGATCGCCAAAGTCCAGTGCGTCGAGCACGCCGGGGAAGCCGCGTGAAGCTTAGGCACGCTTCCCTGGAAGCCACGGAGTAGTTGCCATAGGAGCCCGGCCAGCTCCTTGCGAACTCAATGCCGGCAAATCCGAACGTCAAGTCGTCGCGTTGACCGCGCCGGCGAACCGGTCTTGACAAGCCGCTGCCGCAAGACGAAGTGCGGCCGCGCGAGCTTTCCACCAGCCTGCGCCAAGAGCACATTCCCCGGATACTCTACGACTGGTGGTGCCGCCGCTGCTGGAGGGCAGGAGGACCCAGCGCGGTCCCGGCCGTGGCGGGTGTTTTCTGGCATCGGAACACCGCGACACGTGGATCTGTACGATTCGTCGTCAGTCCAAAGGAATGGTGACGGAGACCCGGGTTCCCCTGCCGGGAGTGGACTCAATACCGACGGTGCCGTGTGCTTCGTGCACGGCCATGGTCATCAGGCACACTCCGTACCCATGATGTGTGGAGGCGGGGGTCTGGCACTCGGGGCTGTATCCGATGCCGTCGTCCGTGATGATCAGGCGGATGCCGTGGTAGACGGCCTCCAACCGGACGGTCACCTCGGTTGCACTGGAATGCCTGAGCGCGTTGGTAAGAATCTCCTGCCCGGCACGGTAGAGCAGGGCAGCGCATGGTGCCGGGATTTCGACGCCATGGTGCGGCGTTTCAAAGCGCACACAGACGCCTTGCTGGCGAAGCGGTACGGTCAGTCGGTCGATGCAGCCGGCAAGTCCCCAGGTGTGGAAGTCGAGGGTGAGGTCATCGGTGATGGCGCCTCCGGCGTGGTCTTTCTCCAGTGCTGTTGCTCGGCTCATGACTTCCCCTGCTTCCCTGCATGTGTTGTTCTTTGTGCGCCTGGCTGGCTATACGGTGCGCCCTTTCGGCAAGCATGCCCCGCCAGCCATAAGAATTCCGGCAGTTAGCCCCAGTACCGATGCAGGGTTTCAGCAGGTTCCGGCAAGGATGGGCCGACGCCGGGAACCTCCGGGCAGGACCCGCTGCGTACCTGGCTAGGCATTCCGTTCCGGGCTGTCGGCGTCCATGAAGAAGTTCTCGTCCTTCGCCTGATCAGATTCGGCACCGGCAGCCCGGCCTCCGGCGGCGCGGTAGCGGTAGGTGGCGCTTTCGTCCTGCACAATAAAGGTTTCCACGCCGCTGCGGTTCCAGTGCAGGACCAGGAGTCCGTAGCGTTCGGCCAGCTTTGCGAGCGTTGCGAAACTCGTCACGTCGATGACCGGCCGCCCCTGGGGCGCAGTCATGGGATGCACCCGGACCAGGAGAGATGAGTAACGGCGTCGGATGCCCGTGGCTTCATCCAGCGGCGCAGCGCGGCGTGCCCGTACCAGCAGCACAGTCCCCGCAACGATGACCGCGAGCAGCAGCACGGCGGACACGGCGCGGGCGGTGGCGGCGGTGATGTTCCAGCCGTTGAGTCCAATGGTCCTGGGCGCCAGGATGGTCTGTTGGCTCGTGGCGCTGTCTGTCACGGTGAGGGCCTGTTCCCCGCCTGTCAGGGAAAGCTGAAGCGGGGTCAGGTTCAAGGGTAGTTTGGGCATAAACTCAGCGCCGGACTCAGTGGTCACTTGCGGCATGAGGGCGATGGATACGGGGGCGGCGCTGACCCCGGTCACGGCAGCAGCCGCCTCGGCCTTGTCTTCGAGGGCGTTGAGGTCCAGCGTGACGGTGCCTTCGTAGCCGTTGCCGGTGAACGACTCCGGGCCGGCCAGTGGCACGGTCGAGTGCCAGCCGCTGGGGCTGGTCAGTTCCGCAGCAACAGCGACTGTTCCCGGATCGCCTTCATAGGTGAAGGTGACGTCAACACGGTTGGCCAGTTTGCGGAATATCGGGTCCGGGGAGGTGGCAGTGGTGCCGTCGTAGGCGGCGGTCCGCCCGACGTCGGCGGTGTAGGAGAACTTCATGCTGGTGCCGCTCTTGACCTCGGCGGACGACGGCGCGTCGAGGGGTCCGGCCCAGGCTGCAGCACCCAGCGCTGTGCCTACGATCCCGAGGAGTCCCAGAACGGCCGCGGGGATCCGAAGCGACGGGGTGAGGATGCCGGCCGAAAGACCTCCTGCCGAAAGGCGCATGGCGGGGCGGTCGCTGATGTGGCGGGACACGGTGCTTCTCCTCTTCTTGCGTAATTTGCGTGTGGTGGCGGCCGTGCCGCCTCCGGCGACTAATGCGAAGGCGATGACGCCGAGGACGGGTGGGCTGGTAAGGCGTTCGAGCCACAACCCGCCTTGCGGGATCTGTACGGCGAGTTCACCGATGAGCTGGTCTCTGGTTGGCTGCTCCGGATCGAGCCAGGGATTGTTGTCACCTTGGAAGGTGTAGTGGCCATCCTCAATGGAAACAATGCGGTGCAAAACCATGGTTTGGAGCAAATCACTTCTGTAGGCCACCACATCACCGACGTCATAGCGCTCTGCAGGACGAAGGATCCCGAGATCGCCGGCACGGAACTGCGGCTCCATACTGTCGCCGAAGGTGCTGAGATAAGTAGTCTGGCCACCCAGTGCCGCAGGCCATGCCAGCCACAGCCAGCCGGCGAACGCGACGATCGCCACTGCCCTGACCCAGAAAGCTCGCCGCACTGTTTTCCTCATCCTTATCCGGCCTGAAAAGAAACAGCGGGCCGGGCCGGCCAGAATCCCTTAGGGTGTCTGGCCGGCCTCAGCCCGCAGGATGCTGCTAGTTGACGACGACGCCCGTTGAGGTCAGGCCGCTGGTGGACTGGCTCTGCGTGCAGGTGTAGGTAGTGATGATCGTAGTGGTTCCGCTTACCGTACCGGTACCACACGCAAATGACGTGCCGCCATTGTAGTTCATCTTGACGGTAGAAGTGCTGGTGTCACCGGCCAGGACCAGTGTGGCTGAATCGATGCTGTCGCCCACTGCATTGAGGTTGTACTGGAGCGAGTTCACCGTGGCGCCGCTGACGGTGGTGGTGGCGTAACCGGTGAGTGGCTTGGTGGCATCCGAAGCGAACGTGTTGCCCGCCGTGAAAGCGGAACCCGCGGCTACGGCGAGGCCGGCGACGGACAGGGCGGTGATGATCTTGGCGGATTTGCGCATGGTGATGTTTCTCTTTCGGTTTAGGGGTGGCCCGGCTGACCTGGCAGGTCCCGTGGCTTTGCGTCCCCGGCTTCCGCCGGGTTTGCCTTTATCAGTGAACCGTTGTGAAGAAGAAGAACTTTGCGGTTTGTCGTGCACCGATGAAACGAAGGTAGCAAGCGAAAACGCCCGCGGGACGGGATCTTGGACGGTCCTGCGGGAACCTTTCGGCCCTTCTATCCATTCATTGGAGTTATCGCGGAAAACCTGCGTCTGAGGCGGAAAACCTGCGTTAAAGAGGCCGGGGCCATCCGCGGGCATCTCACCGGAGCCCAGCCACGTGCCGCCACGCGGCCCTGGCTTCCCCTAGGCTGGCGAACTCGCAACTGTCCTGCCCCATGGGAAGCCCCTGGGGCGCTTCCCCCATGAACGCCAGGACCACCGCCGAGAGCCGCTTCGAGTCCGCCCCTGCGTGACTGGCGGTTGACCACGACAGGAGCTTGCCCGGCTCATCGAGCCGGAGGCAGGCCAGGGCCCCGATGACACACAGTTCATGCACATCGTCTACCGCGGAATGCGCCTGCATTCGTTCCAGCGAGGACTGAAGGAGTCCGTGGGCGCGCTGAGAATCTCCTTGGCGGGCCGCCACGAGCGCATCGATGGATTCCACCTGGGCCATGCCGATGGAGGAATCCAGTGCGGCGTTCAGCTCCCTCGCCTCCTCGAGTACGTCCTGGCAGTTGCTCGTGCCAATGATCTCCTCCACCCGTGCCAGATGGCGCAAGCCCCGGGCGAGCTCCAAGTGCCGGCCATGTTCCCGGGAATATTGGGTGGCTAGGGCAAAAGACATTCGGGCGCGCATGAAGCTGCCATTCCAAAACCAGAGGTGGCCGAGGAGATCGGCCTGCTCATCCGTGGAGCACCAGTCCACTTCCATTTCCTCCAGCTCGTGCCGGGCGGTTTCGAGCTTCCCACTCCGAAGAGCCGCGAGCACTTCAAGTTTCCTCCTTCGGCGACGGATTTCAGGCTCATCGCTGGTCTGCCCGATCGCGAGAACGTTCAGGCATTCCCTGATCTCACCTCGCAGGAGCAGGCGTCCGCCGGCAGCCACGCGCGCCAGATCGGCCATCCAGTCGGAGCCTTCGTCCGAGGAAGGGTCGCGTTCCCCCAGATTTCCTGGGGCGTCACCCTCCAGCTGGCACACCGAGTACACCAGACCGGATAAGCCAGCATGGCGTGCGGCCCGGCCAGCTTCCATCGCAAGCTGCCGGCCGTATCCCGCGCTGTTGGCGGCAAAGATCAAGGAAACCGCGGCCTGCGGTACAGCGGCACCGAGGCTCGAGACTTCCTCCAGGAAACGCACGGCCTGGAACACGCGGGCGCGCCCCAGGACATCCGTCTGCCTGGAAACGGCATTCTCGCTCACCCAACGAGCTGCCTTGGTGAGCAGCGATACTTGCTGGCCGGCAGTCCAGGCAGTGCCCTGTTCGACGCTCGAGGCCACCACGTGACGCACTCCCTCGCTAACTCGGAGATCAAGCCACGGGGAGTCGTTCTCTTCGATAAAGTGACGTTCAACAAACTTCTTCAGCTCCGTCGGGAGGGCCTGCGGGACGAGATCCTCCAGCAGCAGGATATTAAAGGCGGGAATGAGTGCCGCAGCCTGAAGAAGGTTCTGCTCCACTGGCGAGAGTCCTCGCATTGTCCTGGTAAACAGTTCCGGAAAGCCGCCGGCCAGGTCATCCTCAGTGAGGAGCAAATTCCGTTGCTGCCGGATGTTGCAGAGGTCCGTGCTCAGTTGAGGTATACCGGGTATCCACTGCCCCTGTCCACGATCATCGTGAGGACATCTTCCGGAGGCCCTTGGAGTTTCCGGGATGCGGGACGCGGTCCGGGCCGCATGTGGAGATCCACATTCCTAGCCGGGATTTCGCCTTAAATCCATCGAACTGCGTAACATCTCGCTATGCAGACAAAACAACACGCGTCCTTCTGCGATCACTGCGGCAGGATCACGAACCACGTGACCCACTATATAAAGGCCGACGGCGGTGGCCAGCTGATCGCGACGGTCCGGTGCGCTGAGCATGCGGAGGAAGCCGTCTGACGCTGAGGTCGCTGGACCGCTTGATTCTGGGTCAGCCCGACCGACCTGGGCATCCCGGTCATCCGTCCTTGAAGTGGTTCCACTCGTTCATCCCTGGCCGCGGTGGTCGCTGCCTCGCATCCGTGCGGCCACGATGATGCCGGAGAGCGCAGTCAGGCCGGCGACGACGGCGACGGCTGCCGGGATGCCGTAGGCGTCGGCGATGATGCCGGAGAGCAGGGCGCCGACGGCGAACCCGCCGTCGCGCCACAGCCGGTAGATGCCGACTGACCTGGCCCGCCATTCGGGGTGGGCGACATCGCCGATCGCTGCAAGCAATGTGGGGTAGACCATGGCGGTGCCGGCACCGAGCAGGACGACGGCGGCAAGCCAGGTTCCGAAGTCATTTCCGAGGGCGACCATACCGAGCGCCAGGGCTTGGACGAGCATGCCTCCGGCGATCAGCGGTTTGCGCCCGATCCGGTCCGAGAGGGCGCCGGTGATCAGTTGACCGGCGCCCCAGACGGCCGGGTAGACGGCGGCGAGGATGCCGATGCGTTCGATGCTGAGCCCTGCGGCGGCGAACAGGACAGGGAACAGCCCCCAGGCCAGGCCGTCGTTGAGGTTGTTTACCATCCCGGCCTGGCTGACGGAGGACAGGGACTTGTCCCGGAAACTGGTCAGAGTGAACACCTCACGGTTCCTCAGCCCGGCATGGCTGCCGGCGTGGACCGGGACGTGCACTGCGGCTTCGGCTTTGGCGTGGTGGTGTGTTTCGCCGATGGTCAGCACGGACATGCCGAGGCCGACGGCGATGAAGGCAGCGCCGAGCAGGAAGGGCCCGGGGCGCAGTCCGTAGGAGGAAGCGATGTAGCCGGTGGCCAGTGCGGTGCCTGCGACGCCGAGGTAGCCGGCTGCTTCGTTCAGCCCCATTGCCAGGCCGCGGCGTTCGGGACCGACGAGGTCCATTTTCATCATCACGGTGGTGGACCAGGTCAGGCCCTGGCTGATGCCCAGAACCACGTTGGCTGCCACGATCCAGCCCCAGGAAGGCCCGAAGATCAGCAGGAGGGGCGCCGGGAGGGCGATGAGCCAGCCGGCGACGAGGACCGGTTTGCGGCCGTAACGGTCCGAGAGGGTTCCGGCGAAGTAGTTGGTCGCGGCTTTGGCCAGACCGAACGCCAGGATATAGGTCAGGGCGGAGGTGTACTTATCGAGGTGGAAGACTCGCTCAGCCAGCAGCGGCAGCACCGTGCGCTCCTGGCCGAGGGTTCCGCCGACCAGGGCGTTGACGGCAACGAGGAGCATGAACTGCGCCAGGTTCTGCCGCAGGCCCAGCGTGATGACGTCGGTTGTCCGAGGCTGCTGGCGGGATTGGGTGTTGCCTAAGGCCATTGGCGGATCCTGTCAGTGTTAGGGGTGCCGGTCAGCGGGCTTGGACGGTGGCCATCATGCCTTGGTCTTCGTGGTCCAGAATGTGGCAGTGGATCACGGTGCGGCCGGCGAAGTCGTCGAAGGCCACCCGGACTTTCACTTGGCTGCGGGCGGGGACGTTGACTACGTCCTGCCATTTGGGCCTGGTCACGTTGCGGTCGCCGTCCTGGACGATCTGCATCGGCCACACATGCAGGTGGATGGGGTGGTCCATGGGGCTGGAGTTGGTCAGGGTCCACTCCTCCACCGTCCCGGCTGCGGCCGTCTCGTCGAGCCGTTCGGGGTCGAATTCCCGTCCGTTGATGAAGCTCTACGCGGTTGCCGGGGGCGAGAACCACTTCGGTGACGTCCTCGGGAATCGGCAGGCGCCCGAAGTCCCTGCTGAGCAGCCGGACCTGCTGTCCGTCAAGTGCCAGGCGCAGGTACCGGGAGGGGCAGGCGTTGATGATCCGCCACCGCTCCCGTTCTCCGGGCGCGGCGCGCAGTTGCGGGCGGAGTTGCCCGTTGACCAGGACGATCTCTCCCTCACGTCCCATCATCTGCTGCATCTGGTCCACCTCGGCGAGATTGCGGGCAGCGTCGAGGGACAGGTCGGAGACCACCAGCACCCGCTCCCGGGTGACCGGGACCGGGTCGGGGTCCTCCACCACGATGGCCCCGTAGAGGCCGGCGGCGACCTGGTCGGCGGCGTGCCCGTGGCGGTGCGGGTGGTACCAGTAGGTACCAGGCGGGTGGTCCCCGGGCAGGGTGAACTCGTAGTCGAAGGACCCGCCCGGGTCAATGCTTACGAACGGGTTGTCGCTGTTGCCCTGTGGGGAGACGTGCAGTCCGTGCACGTGCAGGTTCGTGGGAGCCTGCAGCCCGTTGCGCAGTGTGACCCGGATCGTGTCGCCCGCGCGGACCCGCAGGGTCGGACCGGGCAGTGAGCCGTTGAACGCCTGGACGGAGGCATCCCGCCCGCCGACCCGGACCCGTGCCAGCGCGGCGGTCAGGTCCAGCTCCAGCACCCGGTCGCGGCTGGCCAGCACCTGGGGTTCGGTCAGGTCCTCACCCCCGGTGTATCCGGGTCCGTTGCCGGTGGTCAGCCACAGCCCGGCGACGCCGGCAGCCGTAGCGCCGGCCCCGACCGCACCCAGTGCCAGCAGCTGGCGGCGTGTCAGCGGCCTCACCTGCCGTCCTCCTCCAGTATCCGTCGCCGGGACGCGCTGGTGCCGGTGGTTCTATGCCCTGGCTGACTGGCCAGAGTTCTGCCAGGCGTCCCAGGCGGCGTAGCTGCCGTCGAGCTCGACGACGTCGTACCCGGCGCGGCGCAGGGCGCTGGCAGCCACGGAGTTCCGGACCCCGGACTGGCAGTAGGTCACGATGGTGCCTTCGGTGGGCAGCTCATCGAGGTGCCACATGACGCGGCCGCCGCTGAGCTGGTGGGAGCCGGGGATGTTCCCGGCGGTGTGCTCGGTGCGGTTGCGGACGTCCAGCACCATGGCCGCATCGAAGCCGGCGAGGGCGGCGGATTGGATCAGCTTCGGGGTGAACGTGGGGAGTCCTTCAAGGGTGGTGACGTAGCCGGCGACGTTGTCGATGCCGACCCGGACGAGGTGGTCCCACATGTCCTGCGCGGTTTCCTGGTCGGAAGCCAAGAGCACCAGAGGGTTCTTGTCGGTTTCCGGGTTGACCACCCAGGAGCCGTAGCTGGCCACGGACTTGCCGGCGGGAACGTTCAGTGAGCGAGTGACCGTGCCTTCGTGGACTTCGGCGTGGGGGCGGGTGTCGATGAAGGTGACGGTGTCCTCGGCGAGGTCCTTCGCGACGTCGGCCGGGTCCAGTTCCTGAAGCGGGGCGCGTTCGCCCATGATGGCCGGGCCTTCACGGTTTTCGCGCTTCATGCGGCCGAAGTAGGCGTGCGCGTCGGGCTGGCCGTCGAGGAGTTCATCGATGAAGCCCTGTTCCTCGTTGGCGGCCAGGTACGGGCCCCACCAGGCGTAGAGGCGCTCGTAGCCGACGGTAGAGGAGGGGATGGCGCCGAGGGCCTTGCCGCAGGCGCTGCCCGCGCCGTGGGCAGGGTGGACCTGTACGTAGTCAGGCAGGGTCAGGAACTTGTCCCGCAGGCTGGCGAACAGCTGCTTGGCGCCCTCGAAGCGGGTGTCGATGCCGCCGGCTGCCTCGTCGAGCAGGTCCGGACGGCCCAGGTCACCGGAGAAGACGAAGTCGCCGGAGAGCAGGTAGCCGGGCTGGTCGCTGAATGCGCCGTCGGTCACCAGGAACGACAGGTGCTCGGGGGTGTGCCCGGGGGTGTGGAGGGCCTGGATGCTGATGTTGCCAATGGTGATGGTGTCACCGTCGTAAAGGCGTTCGCCGTCGAATTCGTATTGCCAGTCCGGACCGCCTTCACCGGAGACGTAGATTTTCGCGCCCGTGGCGGCGGCGAGTTCGCGGGTGCCGGAGAGGTAGTCGGCGTGGATGTGGGTTTCGGTGACCGCCACGATCTTCATGCCGTTCTTCTTCGCCAGATCCTGGTAGACCGCGATGTCCCGGCGGCCGTCAACCACCACTGCGGTTCCGTTGGCCTGGCAGCCGATCAGGTAGCTGGCCTGGGCGAGGTCTTCATCGTAAATGCGCTCGATAAGCATTGGTTCTCTCCTTCATGAGGGGAAGTTTCGTGTCTGTTCCTGCATCAATTCTAATACCCCTGGGGGTATGCCGCCATGCTGGGTGTAGCAGCTGTCTTTTGTTGGGGATGTTAGGGGTGGTGCTGCGCTGAGTCGGCGCGGAGCTTGTCCATGTCCAGGTTCTTTACGCCCAGAATGACTTCTTCGAGTCCGGTGGCGTTGAGCGCTCCGGGCTGGGAGAAGACCAGGGTTTTGTCCTTGAAAGCCATCAGGGTGGGGATGGAGGTGATGCCGGCCGCGGCGGCGAGGGCCTGTTCGGCTTCGGTGTCGACCTTGGCGAAGGTGATGTCCGCGTGCCGTTCGGCGGCGGCGCCGTAAGTGGGTGCGAACACGCGGCAGGGGCCACACCAGGCTGCCCAGAAATCAACGAAGACGATCTCGTTGTTCTCAAGGGTTTCGGCGAAGTTCTGTTCAGTGATGTCGATGGTTGCCATGACGAGTTCGTGTCCTTCGGGTGTCCTCTAAATCGGGTGCATGGTCCTGACCGGTGGTCAGGTGGTGGGGAGGCCTGCGCGGGTCCAGGCGATCATGCCGCCGGCCATGGTGTCGGCGGTGAAGCCGGCACCGTTGAGTGCGTCTGCGACGCGGGCGGACCGGTTGCCGCTGCGGCAGACAGCGATGACGGGGACTCTGGGGTCCATCTCGGACAGTCGTGCCTGCAGCTGCCCCATGGGGATGTGCAGTGCTCCCGGGATCATGCCTTCGGCGACTTCAAAGTCCTCGCGGACATCGAGGATCCGGTCAGTGGATCGGCGCTGGTCGGCTTCGTTGACGGTGATTTCAGTCATCGGTTTCTCCTTCGGATAGTTGGGCTGTTGTCCTTAGCGGACGGGTTCGCCGGCCTGGAGCCAGGCGCCCATACCGCCGCGCAGGGAATACGCCTCATAGCCCTTTTCAGCAAGCAGGCGGGCGGCTGAAGCGGATCGGATCCCGGACTGGCACATGGCGATGACGGGCCGGGTCTTCTGGATTCCGGTGGTGCTGGTCCGGAGCCTGTCCAGCGGGACATGGCTGGCCTGCGGGGCCCGTCCGGAGCGCCATTCCTGGACGGTGCGAACGTCGATCAAGGCGGCACCGGAGGCCAGGAGTTCCTTCGCCTCAGCGACCGTGATGGTTTTGTAGGGCTTGCTGAATGCCTTCTTCAGGGAGCTGATGAGGCCCATGGTGTTCTCCTTTGTTTCGGAACGAGGGGTGGATTTCAGGCGGTAACGGTGCCCGCAGTGACCCAGGCTGCGACGGCAAAAATGAGCACGGCGAACGAGATGCGGATGTGCTTGTCGCTCAGGTGGCGGGCGAGGCGGGCAGCAACGAGGGATCCGAGGATCGCCGGGATCGCGAAGGACAGGACGCTAGGCCAGTCGAGGGTAAATCCCGCGGCGTGGGCGCCGAAGCCCGCCGCCGAATTGATCACAATGATGGCCAGGGATGAACCAACGGCCTGCTTCATGCGCAGGCCCAGGAACAGCGTGAGAGCCGGGGTGAGCAGGAAACCCCCACCCACACCGAGCAACCCCGTGAGGAACCCTACGAGGGCCCCGACCCCAACCGCCTTGGGGGCGCAGGAGCGGAAGGCGCGGTTGGGCCCCGTGCTGCACGAACCCTCCGTTTCCGTGGTCCGCAAGAGCATCCGGCCCCCCGCGATCACCATGATGACAGCGAAGACGAGCATCAGGATGTTTGGATCCAGAAGCCGGCCTACAGCAGCCCCGCCCCACGCGGCGGGGATGCCCGCGGCACCGACAATCAGGACCACAGGCCAGTTGATGCCCTCGCGCAGCCGCGGAATCAGCGCGGCAAGGGAGGAGATCCCCACCACCAGAAGGGAGGTGGGGATAGCCTCCGCCGGGCTCATGCCCACACCGTAGACCAGAGCCGGGACGGCGATGATCGAGCCGCCGCCACCGACTACACCGAGGACAATCCCGACAAAGAGCCCCAGCGACAGGGCGGCGATCATGCTGCCGCAGCCTGCTTGGCTTCGGCCACCGGGAGCTGCAGGATGGCACTTTCGCGGGTGGGTTCCTTGGCGGCCTTGTTCCATGGCATCGCCGAGATGGCCTGGCCCATGGCACAGGTGTTGGTGGCCGCGGAGAAGGTCAGGCCTGCGCCGATGATGCCGGCAAGCATCCGGATCCTCGGCGAAACGAATTTGCCGCCGGCCAGGCCCAGAACCACCAGGGACCCGGCGGCGAGGCGGACCTGCCGCTCCAGGTCCCAACGGTCCTTGCCCTTGACCACGTCGCCACCACTTGCTGCGAAGCCGGGGACTCCGCCGGTCAGGACGTAGGCCGTATCGATGCCGGAACCGGCCAGGTGCTGACGCGCCTGCTCGGCACGGGCGCCGGACTGACAGACCAGGACGACCCGGCTGCCCAGGCGGTCGGCCAGCTCATCGGTGTGTTCGGACAGCAGCGGCAGTGGAACGTTGTAGGAGCCGCGGATGTGCATCGACTCGAACTCAGCGGCAGAGCGCACGTCGATAACCACAAGGTCCTGATGATCGGAGATCCAGCTGCGCAAGGACTCCGGCGCCAGGGCGGTAATGGCGATGGATGGAGAAAGGGAAGTCATGGGGGCCTCTCGAAGGGGTTGGTGGATACCCCACCCAGTATTACAGATACCCATGGGGGTATGCAAAACACCCCATGGGGTATATAGTTGGTGGCAAGACGCCCACTCTTTTGGAGACTTCATGCAACTCGATCCGACCGAACTGACCCCGGTGGTCAACCGCCTCAAGCGCGCCCAGGGCCAGCTCGCAGCTGTCACGCGCATGCTGGAGGAGGGCAGGGACTGCAAGGACATCGTCACGCAGTTGGCTGCCGTCTCGAAGGCCCTGGACAGGGCCGGGTTCGCCATCATCGCCAGCGGCCTTGAGCAGTGCATCGTCCGTGAAGACACCACCATGGACAAAAAAGAACTCGAAAAGCTCTTCCTCTCCCTCGCCTGAAAAGCAGGGACCTCAGACCCCGTGCCGGGGCAGGTTCCCCCAAACTGCCCCGGCTCGGCCCCCACCCCGAACCGGCCGTATCTGTAACGACATATGAGGAGCAGGCTCATGAGCTATACCCACACTGTTACCGTCCCGCTGTCCTGGGAGGATGCTGTCCAGCGCACCCGCGAGGCGCTCGGTGAACAAGGCTTTGGCATACTGACGGAAATCGACGTCCGCTCCACGTTTGAAGCCAAACTCGGCACCGCCGCCGCCGACGCCATCGGCGACTATGTAATCCTCGGCGCCTGCAACCCCACCCTGGCGAGCCGCGCCCTCGCAGCCGAGCCGGAACTCGGTGCGCTGCTTCCATGCAATGTCGTTGTCAGACGAGGCAAGAACGCGCACGAAACCACCATCGACGCCATCGACCCACAAACCATGGTCCAGCTCAGCGACAGCCCGGCCGTCCGGGAGGTCGCGGACGAAGCCGATGCCCGACTTCGCAAAGCCCTCGCCGGGCTCAGCGATGCAAAGGACATCTCCAACTGACCAAAGTGTAGGCACTTGCAAAATGCAGAGAAGGCTGTGCCCGGGTTGAGCCTGTCCAGATAAGCCAGGTGATGGGGCGCTGGCCTTCGTAACTTCGCGTCGAGGCAAATTCCCGAGTCGCCCAGTGCCACCTAGATGTCAGCCAGCACCGACGTCGGGTTCTCAATCGCGTCGGCCACGAACCGCAGGAACCCGGCCGCTGCGCCGCCGTCGCACACGCGGTGATCGAACGTGAGCGTCAGTTCGGTGACCTTGCGGACCGCGAGTTCCCCGTTCACCACCCACGGCTTGTCGATGATCCGGCCGACGCCCAGGATTGCCACCTCGGGGTGGTTGATGATGGCTGCGGATCCGTCCACCCCGAAAACGCCGTAGTTGTTCAGCGTGAAAGTACCGCTGCCCAGCTGCTCCGGTGTCGCCTTGCCCTCGCGGACGACGGCGGTGAGCCGGCGGATCTCCGCGTCCAGTTCGCGGGCACTGAGTTTGTCCGCGTTGCGGATCGAGGGGACCATCAGTCCGCGGTCCGTCTGGGCCGCGAAGCCCAGGTTGATTCCGGCGAAGCCAACGATCTCCTGGGCGCCGTTGGCTGCCGTTTCGATGCGGGTGTTCAGGTCCGGGAATCGTTTTAACCCGGCCGTGACAAAACGTGCGATGAACCCGAGCAGCCCCGGCGTATTGTGCGCATCAGACTTCTTGAGGCCTGCCCGGAGTTCCACCAGCGCCGTGGCATCAACGTCCACCCAGACGGTGGCCTCGGGGATCTCCGCACGGCTGCGGGACATGTTGGCGGCCACGGCCTTGCGGACACCCTTGACAGGTGTCCGGGCGGAAATGCCCAGACCTGTCCGCCCGTCCGTTCCGGGAACGGCCTCTGCTGATCGAGTCTGTCGAGATCCTCGGGTTTCGACTGGCTCAACCACTGGGCGTTCGGCATCAGCCGGATGCTGCCAGGCCAGACCGTCCGGATGCCTTCTGAACCAAGACGGGTTCCGTCCGGGCGACGGCGGGATTTACCCGACGCTTCCATCCAGACGGGCGTTCCGCCGGGATGCATCGCGGCGGCGATAGCCAGGGTGGACGCAACCTGGACACACAGGACGCAGAGGAGAAGGTGGCCTCCGATGAAGGACAGGATGTCCGTGCGTCGGAGCGTTTCGTTCCGTGTTCTCCGGCCGGCGATTGGCCGGAGTCGGGCTGCCGGCGTCTGGCGGCCTGAACGCAGACCTCCCTGGGCGAGGGGCTTCCACTGATACGGGACCCTCGGACCTGGACGGCACGCCGACCAAACACGGCGCTAAATCTTCGCAATGACGGACACTAGGAAAGCATGCCCGGCTACGCTGTCTTCAGCCATGCCATGGCGTCGGCAGTCGAGGTAAAAAATCTGGTTGGGCAGTCAGGCCGGTGCCTGGCCAGGTAAAAAACGAGAATGACATTGTCCACGGGGGAAGTCCCGACGACGGCAACGCGGGTCAGCGGCCAGCGACCGGCGAAGGCATCCCGCGCCTTGGAACCCAAACCCTCCATCCAGTGCATGTCGACCAGCAGGGGGCGGCGGCGTCCGGAACACAGGATGCTGACCTTGGCCATCACGTCACGGACGTCCGCCTCTGTCACCACGGCTCCATGGGTCCAGCGCAGATGAACGACGCCGCCGCGCAGATCCACGGCAGCCCGCTCCCCTTCTACTGTCTGGTTCTTCACACGCCTCCCCGAAGCGATTCCCTGACCACCGGCGGCATACGCCTAAGCCTCCCGCGGTGTGAATTCCTGCGTGCGCGAAAGTGCGGTCTGCGTGTTGAGCCAAGCCGGAACCTGTTCCGAGGTCAACGGCTCGCTCCATAAGAAGCCCTGGGCCAAGGTAATGCCCAGACGGCGGAGTTCGGTGAGCTGTCCGCTGGTTTCGACACCTTCTGCGATGACGTCCATTTTCAGGCTTTTGGCCATGCCCACGACGAGTTCGATCACTGTTCCCCCGTGAGAATCGATGCCAAGTTCCCAGATGAACGTGCGGTCAATTTTCAAGGTCCGGGCTGAGAGCCATTTGAGGTAGCTCAGGGATGAGTAGCCGGTGCCGAAGTCGTCGATCGAGATCCCCAAACCCAGTCGGCGCAGACGCTGCAGGCTCTCCTTGGGCAGGTCCGGTTCGCCCATGAGCACTGTTTCGGTTATTTCCAGATGCACAGCGGCCGGGTCGATGCCGGCGGCGAGAATTGCGGCTTCCACGACGTCGGGGAAATCCTTCGCGACGAGCTGGCGCCCGGAAATGTTCACCGCTGCGGTGAGGCCGCCGGCACCAGGCACCTCCGTGCGCCACTGCTGCACCTGGCGCAGGGTCTCCCGGAGAACCCATGCGCCGATGGGGAGGATCAGGCCTGTCTCTTCGGCGATGGGGATGAACGTGTCCGGCATTATCAGGCCATGTTCCCGGTGGTTCCACCGCAGTAAGGCCTCAAAGCCGATGGGCGCGTCGGCATCGAGGTCCATTACCGGCTGGTAGTCCAGGCACAGTTCTCCCCGGTCCAGGGCCACCCGCAAATCGGACTCCAGATCCAGCCGCCCGCTGGCCTGCCGGGTCATCCGCGCGTCGTAAATGACCGACGCGTCGCCACCGGTTGATTTCGCCCGGTACATTGCCGTGTCCGCCCCGCCCAGCATGGACTCGGCAGTGCCGTCCGGGCCGGCCAGCGAAATACCTACACTGACGTTAAGAAAAACCTGCCGGCCATCGACCTCGAACGGGGCCCTGACGCAGTCTCTGACCCGTTCAGCCAGCAGCTTGGCGGCGCGCATCAGCATGTTCTCGCAAACGATGATGAATTCATCGCCGCCGAACCGGGCAACGGTGTCCCCGGCCCGGACCGCCTTCAGCAGGCGGTCCCCCAGGAGCCTCAAAATCTTGTCCCCTCCTCCATGGCCGATGCCGTCATTGATCAGTTTGAACCGGTCGATATCGACGAACATCACTACCGGCCGGGCGCCCCGGTCAAGGAAACCCTGAAGTACCTCGGTGATCAGGTACCTGTTCGGTAGCCCGGTCAGGGCATCGTGACGGGCCTGCCATTCCAGGATCTGTTCAGCGTTCTTGCGGTCCGTGATGTCCAATACCGTGTCAAGGAACCGATGGGGTTTCCCGTCGGGGCCGTTGATGCTCCGGATCCGTGAATGCAGCCAACGTTCTCCGCCGTCGGCCCTGATGAACCGGTATTCGAAATCCGCGGTTCCCTGGCCGGCCTCCAAGCTCCTCCAGACCTGGCGGACAGGCTCACGGTCCTCCGGATGGGTACGTTCCAGCATCCACTCCCGCGATGAGGACTCGCCCGGGCCCATGCCCAGGATCCGGGCAAATTCCTCCGAATGCCAGATCTCCCCGGTAGTCACCGTGTACTCGACGCTTCCCACATGCGCCATCTCCTGTGCGGCAAGTAGCCGGCGCCGCTCCGCCGCGGCTTCTGACTTCAACCGCTTGATCTCCGTAATGTCCCTGGCGATGGCGGAAGCCCCGAGCCGCTCGCCCTCTTGGCCATAAACGGGGGAAACTGTCAGTTCAACGTCAATCAAGGACCCGTTCTTGTGTTTCCACCGGGCCTCCACTCCTGTGACGAATGTCCCACTGCTGATGCGCGCAGCGACCTGGTCACTAAAGTCCGCGGCATCCCGGGTGGTGAGCAGGCGGTGGGTCTGCCCCACGGCTTCGGCTGAGGTCCAGCCGAACATCCTGGCTGCACCTGCATTCCAGCTGGTAATCTTCCCGGTCAGGTCAGCCCCGATGATTGCGTCCCCGGAGGACTCCACCATGGCCGAGAACCGGCGCAGGATGGCCTCTGTGTGCTTCCGGTCAGTGATGTCCTTGGAAATGGCAACGATGCTCACGGGCACAGTGTGCCTGCCCCTGATCGGGCTGACCGTACCGTGGACCGGGAACTCCCGCCCGGTCCGGTGCCGCATCCACAGCTCCCCGGACCAGTCCTGGTCCTGCGCTATTCTGTCGACTATCTCCTGACCGGTCGGACCCGGACCCGTCGCGGGGAGACTGCCGACGATTCCCAGATCAACAGGCGTCAGCCCCAGCACCTCGGACGCACCGAAACCGTACAGACGCTCCGATGCACGGTTCCAGTAGGTGACCCGCCAGTTGCGGTCCATGCCGATCACCGACTGGCCGATCTCATCCAGCAGTAACGACTGTGTCAGAAGGTCATCGTGATGCTCTCCCGCCATTGATCCCCCCGAGGTCTGTCCGAAACGGTACCGCAGTGCCCAGCACGTGTGGGTGAAGTGTAGACGTCCCGGGGCATAGCTGCCTATGGCTCGGCCGGGGCCGCCTCGGCCTGCACGACCCATGCGGACCACTCCAGCGGATCCACCGAGGGCCTGCCGAGCAGAAAGCCCTGGCCCGCGGTCATTCCCAGTTCAATGACCGCAGCAAGCTCCGTCTCGGTTTCAATTCCTTCGGCCGCCAGCACCGCCCCAACCTCGTTGGCGAGGCCGATCACGGCAGGCTCATCCCGTTCGGTTCCCAGAAGGATGCCGTCGATGACGGTACGGTCAAGTTTGATGATGTCAGGCCGGAGGCTGAGAACCTGCTCAGCAGGGGTGAAGCCCTTACCGGAGCCATCCACAGCTACCCGCAGGCCACACTTCCGGAAGGGGACCAGCGCCTGGATGAGCGAGCTCCAGATTTCATCACTTGCCCGGCCGATGAGTTCAATAATGATCTTGTCCATCGCCAGGCCGCAGTTCTCCAACATGCCTTGCACCCGGATGTCCGCAAGTGATGCAGGGCTGAGGTTGAACGCGACGAACAGATGAGGGGGGATCCCCTGCGCGGCGGACATGGCGCATTCGAGCGCCGCTATCTCCAGCTCGGGGCCGAGGCCGACGGCCTCGGCTTCCCGGAACCAGGTATCCGCGTCCTTTCCGTCGCTGCTGACGAAGCGTGTCAGCGCTTCAAACCCGGTGATGCGTCCGCCGGGCAATTCGTATACCGGCTGGAGCGCCGTCAGCAACAGCCTGTTGCCGAGTACTGATTGGATTCTCTTGCGGATGCCTCCGGCCTGGGCACCCGGCTGAAGGACCGGAGCCGAAAGTCGCTCCGTGACCACCGGCCCGGCGGGGGCAGCGAGCCGATGCTTCGGACCGCTCAGTTCCCGTGTTCCCATCAGATGCTCCAGCAGTGCCCGTTCCGGTTCATCCGGGTGGGACGCAAGGTGGTTCCGCAACTGCGATCTCGCCCATTCCCCTTCAGGATCAGGGTCGGTCAGAACGTCATTGATCAACGCCAGCACCTGACCGCGCAGAGTGGCAGTCTCCGCCGCCTGTGGCGGTAGGATAGGTCCCCCCGGACCCGCTGACTGCCTTGCGCCGGTGGCTGCTGGACCAGTGGACTCGTCCTTGGGCATCGGCTATTCCTTTATGGCTGCGTGTGCCGGCTGAGCCCGGCACCAGACCTCACCTGCACCGCTCCGGCGTTGAAGCGCAGCAGCATCAGCCTGACAGAAGACTACAACGACTTTTTGTTGAATCCCCCTGCTATTCACACCCAACTTTCGGCCATGGTCATCAGGCACACCCCGTACCCGTTGAAGCCGATGCCTTTGTAGTGATGGTCAGCCGGATGCCGTGGTCGACGGCCTCGAGCCGGACCGTGACCTCGGATGCCCGGGAGTGCCTGAAAGTATTGGTGAGTATTTCCTGCCCGGCACGGGAGAGCAGCGCCGCGGAAGTTGGTTTCCGGCAAGATTGGTCAAGCACTGTAGGGGTGCATCAGCCGCCCGGTGGCGTCGGGGCAGTAGAGTCGTTCTGGCGGCGAGGATACAGGAGGGACGGCACAGCTGGTGAAAAGTGAGGACGACGTTTGGACCACAGACCCCGCAACACTCCGTGATGTGGTGCTGGACGCCGAAGTGATGCAAGGCCGGCTGGAGGACTGTCCGGCACTGGAACGGGTATGGATCTTGTCCCTTCTTGGACGGACGGAGGAGTCCATCCAAGAAGGCCACGCGTTACTTGCATCGGCATCAGGCCGGTTCCGCCCCCTCCTCGTGCTCGCACAGGCCTATCAGCGCCAGTACCGATGGCATGAAGCGGCAAGACTGCAGGAAGAGGCCCTCCGCCTGGCACACACACGGGCACGGGAAGCACTCGTTCGCCATCAGATCGGCCGTCGGCTCTTCGACGAGGCGCGCTATCAGGAAGCAGCGGCCGAATTTGAGTGGGCTCACGACTTGTACCGGACAATGGGGCGAACCAGTCTCGCAAATGTCTCGTTGCAGGCCTTGGGGCGCGCCCGCGAAGTCGCCGGAATTCTGCGAACGTAAAGAGAGCAGCTGTTCGGTCAGCCCTCGGTCAAGCGAGCCGCTCTCGCGGTCAGCTCGTGACCAGTGCCGTCGACCGCGCGCCGCCGAGGAACCTCGTCAGGGCGCAGGCGGTGCGGCAGAGCCGGCGGCGGATGGCACGGCCGTCGGTTCCGGGTCCGGTTCCTGACACAGCCCCTGTTGACGCACCGGTGGTCCCCACGTTGGCGATGACTTCGCCGGCCTGCACCGGCTGGCCCTTCCTGACGGCGATGCCCTCGAGGTGGTCGTAGCTGGTGATGAGGCCGTTGCCGTGGTCAACTTCCACCCGGTTGCCTCCGCCCCACTGGTGCCATCCCACTTCCCGCACGACGCCGGCATCCGCCGAGTGGACGCGCGTTCCGCAGGATGCGGAGAAGTCCACGCCCCAGTGAAACTCCCCTTCCTCTCCTGTCATCGGATTGGTCCGGAGCCCGTAGGGCGAGCTGGGCACCAGTTCCAGTGGCGCAAAGCCGACAGCAAGGACCGCTGTGCCTGAGCCCATGGACAACCGGATAGCCAGGCGGCGGTGCCGAAACCTGCGCGGGACACAAGTCTGGGCCAGATGTTTCCCCAATGGATTCTCCCCATCAAGGCCGCGCTTGGATGCAATCTGTTGGGCCGGGGCCGTCGTCGGTCCGGCGGCCGGGATCATGGAGCGTGGTCAGTCCAGGGGAAGGGTGATGGACACCCGGGTTCCCCTGCCGGGAGCGGAATCAGTGGTGATGGTGCCGCCTGCCTCGTGCACGGCCATGGTCATCAGGCACACCCCGTACCCGTGGTCCCTCGAGGCCAGGCCCTGGTGCTCAGGGTTGAAGCCGATGCCGTTGTCCGTGATGGTCAGCCGGATGCCGTGGTAGACGGCCTCGAGCCGGACGGTGACCTCGGTTGCCCGGGAGTGCCTGAAAGTGTTGGTGAGTATTTCCTGCCCAGCACGGTAGAGCAGCGCCGCGGAAGTTGCCGGGACTTCGATGCCGTGGTGGGGGGTTTCCAGCCGCACCCCGGCACCCTCTTGGCGTAGCGGCTCTGTCAGCCTGTAGATGCAGCCGGCAAGCCCCCAGGTGTGGAAGTCCGGGGCGACATCCTCGGCGATGACACTTCCGGTGGTGCCTGCCTCCAGTACTGCTGCTTGGCTCATGACGTTCCCTGCTCCCTCACATGCTTTGTTGCCTGTTCGCATGCTTGGTCTGGTTGCAACTGCATGCCCTTGATCCAAGAGTGCGCGTCCACGCTCAAGGATTCCGGCAGTTAGCCCCACCTCCGCAAAAGGTTTCCAGCAGGTTTGGGCAAGGTCGCTCAAACTACATATCAGCTAGCACCGATCCCGGCTTCTCAATGGCATTTGCCACGAACCGCAGGAACCCGGCTGCTGTGCCGCCGTCGCACACGCGGTGATCGAACGTGAGCGTCAGTTCGGTGACCTTGCGGACCGCGAGTTCCCCGTTCACCACCCACGGCTTGTCAATGATGCGCCCGACACCCAGGATCGCCACCTCGGGGTGGTTGATGATGGCTGCGGAACCGTCCACCCCGAAAACGCCGTAGTTGTTCAGCGTGAAAGTACCGCTGCCCAGCTGCTCCGGTGTCGCCTTGCCCTCGCGGACGACGGCGGTGAGCCGGCGGATCTCCGCGTCCAGTTCGCGGGCACTGAGTTTGTCCGCGTTGCGGATCGAGGGGACCATCAGCCCCCGGTCCGTCTGGGCCGCGAAGCCCAGGTTGATGCCGGCAAAGCCAACGATCTCCGCCGGGATTTGAGCGCTTTCACATTGTCCAGGCGTCGGAAGGACCAAACTTCGTCCTGGCTGCAAGGGATAAGGAAGCGATGTAACAAATGGGAATATGGGCAAATCCCCACGCAGGGCGTATGATCATCAAAGAATTCATGCAGGAACCATGTGGGAGGAAACCGTGGACAGCGCTGCCAAATTTGTGCCGGTCGGGGAAGTCAGCGCCGACGAACGCTCAAGGATCGCCGTCGGCAAGGCCGGGGTGCGCAGGGACGATCGCTACGCCGTTGCCGTAAACGACGACGGCGAAATCCTCTTAACTCCGCTCGTCTCCATCCCGAAACGGGAACTGTTGATCTGGGAGAACGCTCAAATCCGCGAGGCCGTGAGCCTCGGCCTCCTCCAGTCCGCTGCCGGCGAGACCACGAGCCTGGGCGACTTCAGCCAGTACGCAGACGATCAGGACGACGAGTGACCGAACCGTTCGACCTGCGCTTTACACGGGTAGCGGCTGAGCAGATGGAAGCATTGACTGGTGATGGCCACGCGGAAAAGAAGCTGAAGAAGGTCCGCAGGGCACTTGGCCGGCTCCAGACTAATCCGTCCCATCCAGGACTGAATTCACACAAGTATTCATCCATGGCCGGCACCAACGGCGAAGAGGTTTGGGACTCATATGTGGAAAACAACACTCCTTCTGCATGGCGTATTTTCTGGCATTACGGCCCGGGAACCCGCGTGATCACCGTTGTGACGATTACTCCCCATCCCTGAGCCGATGCTTCTTGAATGCTGCACCGTCGTGTAACTTCGGACGTACCGGAATTTAGGGGTACGGATGGAGCAGTACGATGCTCGTGGTCAGGACTTTCTTCTCAACGCTGCCGTCGCTTTTGGTGATGCCTGTACCCGCCCAAAGCTGACACCGACTTGCCCCTTCTACGAGGAGACCGACACCGGTCCTACGTGCGACGAGCAGTGCCGCGGAATTGCAGAGTCTCTCGGTGATACGTCACGGAAGGTGGCAACGCACCAGTTGGGTGGCCTTGTCCTCACCGGACGTGAAATCCCGCGATCTGCGGCTGCTGGGGCTGAAGAATTCGATGCAACTCGACTTTACATTGCGGGGAGAGATCTTCCCGTCGCTGAGCAGACAACCACTGCGTTGTTGCTCGCATTGCGCCACCACAGCATCAACATTGTCCTCAATGAAACACACACCGATCAATCAAGCGTTCCGCTTGCCATTTGGGCAGAATTAGATCGCCGCGACTTCCCGACACCGAGATGCGCCGCCGCCGGACTGAGTTTGCAGTTGGCGAGAGCAGCTGTCTCCCGAGCCACGTTCAGCCGGTTGACGGCGTTGGGCCTCATCGGCTCCGGGATTGGGAATGAGCTTTTGGAGTCGGATCCATGGGCTGAGTTCCTCGCGTCTATTCATGGAAAAATAGCACCGTTACTGTCGGATACACATCGGCCGAGATCTGGCAACGCAGGTGGCCACAGGCTAGTTCTTCCTACGTGGCTTGCCGATCTCGATAGCGATAAAGGCTTGTCCACTGCCATCGCATCGGATGATTTGTTGCGCGTAGCCTTCAGTCCCGACTTCGTTTTTCGGCTTAGCCAGTGGTTTGGTCGCCTTTTCACCGATGATCATCGTCGAGTATTCCGAGCATCGGTTCCAGACCAACATCTGTTTCTGGGATTAGACCCCTCACAATATTCAGATGACCCAGGGAACTGGCTCTGGACACGGCTAACGCAGACATCTCTTGATGGCTGGTCTGAATCTTCGCTTGTTCACGAATGGGATTGGCAGGCACGAGACGAGACCCGCGGCTTTCCGCGGCGGATCCTTGGGGAACGAGTCATTCAACCCGCCATCATCTCGAATGCGGTGCTGCAACGACTCTCCTCCAGCAGCGCCGAGACTCCCAGCCAAGGTTTCGATCCGAATCATTTCGTAGACCGCGCCATCGAACTCCTACAATGCGGTGACCCTCAAGGAGCTGCGAAAATCTTCACAGGTGTCACCGAACTGCGGCCCACGGATGCCGTCGTCTGGAATAACTTAGGCTTCTGCCAAATCGCATTTGACCCCGCGGCTGCATTGCATTCCTTTGGAAAGTCCGCGATGTTCAGCCGAGACGGAACACAGATTCGAATCGTCAATCAGGTGCTGGCCCTCCACCTCATTGGGCGAGACGACGACTCCCTCGTCTTGGCCAGCGAAATTCCAGGGCCTCCGCAGTGGCCGTCTTCCGCGTGGCTATGGAATCACACTGCACCGCGGAAGGCCGGAGCGCCCGACCTCGTACAAGACGTCCAGTTTTATTTAGAAAATTTGGTCACTCATATCCAGAGACGCCTTTGCGATCGCGGCATACATGAGGCAGAAATGGGTGAGGTGGAAAACTAGACCCGCGGAAGGTCAGATGTCAGCCAGCACCGACGCCGGGTTCTCAATCGCGTCGGCAACGAACCGCAGGAATCCGGCCGCTGTGCTGCCGTCGCACACGCGGTGATCGAACGTGAGCGTCAGTTCGGTGACCTTGCGGACCGCGAGGTCCCCCGCCACCACCCACGGCTTGTCGATGATCCGGCCCACTCCGAGGATTGCCACCTCGGGGTGGTTGATGATGGCTGCGGATCCGTCCACCCCGAAAACGCCGTAGTTGTTCAGCGTGAAAGTACCGCTGCCCAGCTGCTCCGGTGTCGCCTTGCCCTCGCGGACGACGGCGGTGAGCCGGCGGATCTCCGCGTCCAGTTCGCGGGCACTGAGTTTGTCCGCGTTGCGGATCGAGGGGACCATCAGTCCGCGGTCCGTCTGGGCCGCGAAGCCCAGGTTGATTCCGGCGAAGCCAACGATCTCCTGGGCGCCGTTGGCTGCCGTTTCGATGCGGGTGTTCAGGTCCGGGAATCGTTTTAACCCGGCCGTGACAAAACGTGCGATGAACCCGAGCAGCCCCGGCGTATTGTGCGGATCAGACTTCTTGAGGCCTGCACGGAGTTCCACCAGCGCCGTGGCATCAACGTCCACCCAGACGGTGGCCTCGGGGATCTCCGCACGGCTGCGGGACATGTTCGCGGCAACGGCCTTCCGGACACCCTTGACAGGCGTCCGGGAGGAAATGCCCAGACCTGTGCGGGAATCGACAGCCCCCTGGGTTTCGACGGGCTCAACCACCGGGCGTTCGGTGGTGGAGCCTGCCGAAACCGAAGCCTCCGGGCTCGCCTCAACCGCCGGATGGATGACAGCCTCAACATCCCGGCGCATGATCAGCCCGCTGTCCCCGGACCCGTGAATGTTGCCCAGGTCCACGCCGTGTTCCCGTGCCATGCGCCGGACGAGCGGTGAAATGACGGCGCCGAGCTTGCCCGGGACGCGCGTGCGGAGGAGCGAGATGTCCACATCCGGGATTTCGACAGGCTCAATCACCGAAGCAACTGTCCGCGGGGCCCGGGTCCGCCGGGCAGCGCCACTGCCGCCGGGGGTCCCGTAGCCGATCAGCACGTTTCCGGACCCGGCCTTCTCCTCCTCGCGGTAGGTCTCAGCAGCGCCGGTCTCCGCAGGCTTGGTTTCGACAGGCTCAACCACTGAGGCAGGCTCCACCACCGAGGCGGGCTCAACCACCGAGCCCACCGGAAGCACCGAAATCAGCGGCTTGCCCACGTCCAGCGTCTGGCCGGGCTCGCCGTGGAGCACCGTCACAGTGCCGGCGTACGGGGACGGGACTTCCACCATGGACTTGGCCGTCTCCACTTCGGCGATGGGCTGGTCCACGCGGATCTCATCGCCCACGGACACGAGCCAGTTGACCAGTTCGGCTTCGGTCAGGCCTTCGCCGAGATCGGGCAGCAGGAATACTTTCGGTTCACTCATGGTCAGTTCTCCCACTGGAGGTCGTCTACGGCGTCGAGGATGCGGTCCACGCCGGGCAGGTAGTAGTGCTCGAGCTTCGGTGCGGGGTACGGGACGTCAAATCCGGTCACGCGGCGGATGGGGGCGGCGAGGTAGTGGAAGCAGCGTTCCTGGACCCGCGCCACGATCTCGGAGGACACGGAGGCAAACCCGTGCGCTTCCGCGATAACCACGGCCCGGCCGGTCTTCCGGACGGAAGCACAGACAGTCTCGTCGTCGAAGGGCACGATGGAGCGGACGTCGATGACTTCCAGCGAGCGCCCCTCCTCCGCAGCAGCTGCGGCAGCCGCCAGCGCCGTGGGCACGGACGGTCCGTAGGCGATGAGCGTGGCGTCGGTGCCGGGACGGGCGACGGCGGCCCGGCCTTCCGAGGATGTCCCGGCTGCCGCGTTGGCGACGTGCTGTGCCCGGAGATCCTCAAGGTCCACTTGGTCCTTGGACCAGTAGAGCTTCTTCGGTTCCATAAACATGACGGGGTCGTCCGAGTCGATGGCTTCGCGGAGCATCCGGTACGAGTCGGCCACGGTGGCGGGCGTGAACACCTTCAGGCCCGCGGTGTGGGCGTAGTAGGACTCGGAGGAGTCGCAGTGGTGCTCCACTCCCCCGATGCCGCCGGCGTAGGGAATGCGGATCACCATGGGCAGCTTCACGGCGCCCTTGGTGCGGTTGTGCATCTTGGCCACGTGGCTGACGATCTGCTGGAACGCCGGATACGCAAACGCGTCGAACTGCATCTCCACCACCGGCCGCATCCCGTTCATGGCCATTCCCACGGCCATGCCCACAATGCCGGACTCGGCCAGCGGCGTATCGAAGCAGCGCTGCTCCCCGAAGGTCTTGGTGAGGCCGTCGGTGATGCGGAAAACCCCGCCGAGGAGACCCACGTCCTCGCCGAAGACCAGGACGGACGGATCAGCGTGCATGGCATCCGCCAAAGCCGTGTTGAGGGCCTTGGCCATGGTGACCGGCTGGGGCCCGGAAGCTTCAGCCACAGAAGCGGCGGACGCCGCAGCCCGGGCAGTTGCCGCGCTGACGTTGCCGTTCGCCTCGGACGAGGTGGTGATGGTGGGACTCATTTCGCGGACTCCTCAGATGACGCTTCGCGGGCAAGTTCGTCGGCGAGCATGGCCGACTGTTCCTTCAGCTGCGGTGTGGGCACGGAGAACACGTGCCGGAAGAGTTCCTGGGGGTCCACCGGGACGTCCTCGCCCAGGCCGTCCCGGAGCTGGGTGGCAACGTCCTCAGCGTGAGCAGCGATCCGCGCGGCGCCGTCGTCGTCCAGCAGTCCGCGCCCGGTGAGGTACGTCTTCATCCGGCTGATCGGATCCTTGGCCTGCCACTCGGCCACCTCGCTGTCCTGCCGGTAGCGGGTGGCGTCGTCGGCGTTGGTGTGGGCCTGCATCCGGTACGTGTGTGCCTCCACCAGGAGCGGCCCGGAGCCTTCGCGGGCGAGTTTCACGGCCCGGTCCAGGACGGCGAGGAGGGCCACCACGTCGTTGCCGTCCACCCGTTCGCCGGCCATGCCGTAGCCCACGGCCTTGTGGGCGAGCGACGGCGCCACGGACTGGTGCGCCAGCGGCACCGAGATGGCGTACTTGTTGTTCTGGACGAAGAAGACCACCGGCAGGTGGAAGACGGCGGCGAAGTTCAGGGCCTCATGGAAGTCGCCTTCGCTGGTGGCGCCGTCCCCGCACATGGCCAGCACCACGGTGTCCTCGCCGCGGAGCTTGGCCGCGTGCGCAACACCCACGCCATGGAGCAGCTGGGTGGTGAGCGGCGTGCACTGGATGCCCACCTTGTGCTTGGAGGGATCGTAGCCGCTGTGCCAGTCACCGCGGAAGATGGTCATGGTCTCCACCGGATCAACTCCCCGGGCCATGACCGCCACGGCATCCCGGTAGGTGGGGAACAGCCAGTCGCCGTCGGAAAGGCAGAGTGCTGCTGCCACCTGGCAGGCTTCCTGGCCGTGGCTGGACGGGTACACGGCCATCCGGCCCTGGCGGACGAGCGCCGAGTTCTGGTCGTTGACACGGCGTCCGACGACGAGCTGCTCGTAGGCGGCCAGCAGTTCCTCATCGGAGGGCAGGGGGTACTCGTGGCCGGGTTCTGTGCCCTGCTCACTTTCCGCTTTGAGCCGTCCCTCCGGGTCCACCATCTGGATCTGGTGCCGGGCGGGCAGCATGTAGTCCTCCACCGTGATGCCGAACTTGCGCACCGCTTCGGATACTGCATCTTCAGCCGGCAAACGCTGGGCCTGGTCCGGCGCAGGGTGGTCCGCGGAGATCGTCATTGGTCCGTCCTTCTGTAGCCACTAGTCGGTTCCAGTATGGCCCTCGGGGAAGTTTCGTATCCAGTAGTTCGCCAAATCGTGGAAGGTTCCGCCGGATGGACCTACTCTGGAAGACGAATTGAAATGTGATCTGGGCAACGAGCGGGAGCGGTGGACGAATTGGCACGACTTGAAGGAGATTCCGGGGAGGTGCCGCTGGACGACGTCGACCGCCGGATCATCGCCGAACTCACCCGGGACGGGAGGATGTCCGTGACGCAGGTGGCCGAGAACGTCCACATCTCCCGGGCCCACGCGTACACCCGCATCGCCAGGCTGACCGGCGAAGGCGTGCTGACCAAATTCACGGCTCTGGTGGACCCCATCAAGGCGGGGCTGAAGTCCTCCGCCTACGTGACGCTGAAGGTGAGCCAGCATTCATGGCGTGAGCTTCGCGAGCAGCTGCGCGCCATCCCGGAGGTCCACCACATCGCCCTCGTGGGCGGCGATTTTGACGTGATCCTGCTGGTGCGCGCCATCGACAACACCGACCTGCGGCGGGTGATTTTCGATCAGCTGCAGGCCATGCCGGGCGTCCAGGACACGCAGACGTTCCTGGTGTTTGAGGATGTTGATACGCGTTAGGGCGCGCGATTAGAGGCCGTGCGCCTTGTCCTGTCCGTGGCGGTAGGAGTGGTAGGCGTAGACCAGCAAGGCGATCCCCGCCAGGATCGTGACGGCCGAGACGGCGTATTCCAAGGGGATGAGCAGCGCCATAGCCTGGAGAGCGAAGATCACTCCCAGTCCGCCGAGAACGGCAGCAGGAATCAAGGGCCACTTCATCCGGCCGGTGTTCTCGGAAGTTCGGACCGGGACAAGGGACAGCACGCCGAACGTGGCCGCCAGGCCCAGGAACAGGACGGCGGCGACGGGCGTGCCTTGGAGCGCCTGCGGGAGGGCCACGATGACGGCCAGCGTGAACATCACCCCGCATGGGATGAGGGCCCACCAGTTGGCCGGTTCGCGCAGGTAAACCGCGGCGAATCCGGCTGCCATGAACAGGAACAGGTAGGCTCCGCCCGCACTGCCAGCCGTGAGTTGAGTGACGGTGATGACGGCGGCCACGCCCAGGAAAACCGAGCCGGGGATTGCCGCCCACCAGTTCTCGCGGCTTCGAATGAACAGGGATATGAACACAACCCCCACCGCAGCGAACATCAGCGCCGGTACTCACATGAATACTGGCTTCCAAGGGAGCCACGTGCCGTGCGCTTCAGAGCCACCTGGCCAGATCACGGATCGTGTCGTTCAGAGCCACGATTGGCGTGGTTGAGAGCCACCTGAAAAGCTCCTCCCAC